>NZ_CP150170.1:5432931-6065862 GCF_037963865.1 Paenibacillus sp. FSL R10-2734
TGTGCTGCTGCCTGCCAGCGGAAGGAGACATGTCGTTGATCACCATTTGGTCCTTTAGGTGGAGTTGCCGGAGCAATCTTGAAGGTTGGATGTTTGCCTTCCATTAGAGTAGTAAAGTTCCCCATGTAGGAGCCAGACCAACCAAACCATGCCCCTGCGACATCGGTAGTCACCTTCTCCGTCAGTGTCTGAAATGTGGTATCCACCAGATAGTTCGGGTCGAGCAACTGTTCATCGTAAAGTCGGTGTAGATAGGTTACAACATCCTTGAATCTTGGGTCGTTCGGGCCATATTTTACTTGGCCATTATCCACAAAGAATCCGTAGTCGACGCCAAAGGCAGGCGCGAATAACATCATGATATTTTCCAAGTTGACTGTGACTAGTGGAATTTCATCCTTCTTACCATTTCCATTGGCATCCTGCTCCCTAAATGCCTTGAGCATGTTATACCAATCTTCTGTAGTTTCAGGCATAGATAGACCTAACTTCTCTATCCAGTCTTTCCGCACTTGCGGGAACATTTGAGTGAGATCCTGTGAATCAAGAACGAGATTAGGTAGGTAAAAAATGTGGCCTTCAGGCGAAGTGATTTGTCCCCGGATATCCGGGTTGTCGTCGAGGATTTTCTTGAAGTTTGGCGCATTTTTCTCAATTAAATCTTCCAGAGGAAGCAGCGCTCCTTGTGTACCATATTTTCCGGAATCTGTGCCCCATAGATCATTGTAGATAATGTCGGGCAGCTTACCAGATGACATTAATAGACTGAAGGCTTCCGCACTGGCTTCTGTACTATGTTGAAAGTCGATATGAATGTTAGTGTTCTCTTCCATTTGCTGAAAGGATAATTTCTCATTAAAATTAGTTCCTCTGAAATTGCCGCCGCTTGGTGACCAAAGTGAAAGATCAAGCTTATCTGAGACAATCGGGAGCTGCAGACCGCCTACTGTTTTACCTTCCTTAGCGGGAGCTTCTGTAGCCTTCTGAACCTCCGCAGTTGGTTCTGCGGTTTTGCCCGCATTCGTATTCGAGCCGCCGCAAGCAGATACGAGTGTAACTAGTGACAACAGGACAGGCAGCAGGAGAACTAACTTCCTTTTAGCAACATTCATAATTCAACCCCCTATTAATAACTAAAAAATAAGATAATCATTATGATATATTCACTAACATCAGCCAGAAGGAATCAACTATACATTATTAAGTTTTTAAATGAATAACAATTCTGTAAAAATCCCTTTGTAGGGGATATCCTCCTTTCACCAGCCTTTTTTCTACTCAAATTAGACGAAAACATCTGTTCTGACTTCTTTTTGATTTACATATCAGAGTCTCAGACATTTCTTCACCCCTATCTGATATACATCTGATGTATTTTATTATATTTTCCAGCCTACATGATGTCAATATAATAATAAGAAATATCTCTAGTTAGTGTAATCTTATATAACATGTACCTGTCGCAAAATGTTGAAATCCCTCAAATTTAATAGAAAACGCTTACAAAAAATGCATTGCAAATAAACTAATTCTGATCTTATGAAGATTAAGTATAGTGTACAACTTCTGCTTTCTTTTATTTTAAAAAATACGTAATAATGGCATAACAGCACCATTATTACGCTTTGCATTTATCCTCAAGAGAACATCAAGTTCAGAAAAAAGCACCTTTTAAATCATTTGGACAGTATCATCCTGTTCCGAAATTAGGACACTCAATTCCTCATGAAGTGTAGCCTCATCAATCATCTTTGACCAATAAGCGTTCAGCAATTTACGAAAGCTTTTGAGATCAGCTATCGGAAGACCTAAATCCTTAAGGTATGAGAAGGTGGGAAATAACTCTCTATACATCAGATATCTCGAAGGACGATTCAAATGATCCGTGATGCTCATCTCTGCGATCCGCTTTCGAGCTGGAATACTTACCGTACGTTCCCGGATGATTTTCTGCGCTTCTGCGGAAGCAAGGAAGCTGACGAATTGGCGAGCCGCTTCCTTTTGTCTTGAATTTCCGACCACGGCCGCCCCTATCGTCACAAGCAGCGTCTTCTGTGGATCCTTTGTTTTCAGCCTAGGTAACGGTGCAAGATCATAGTCCAGCTTTAACTCCTTGAATTCGTTTAAATTAAAAAATGTCGTCAGAATCATTGAAACCTGCTCTTGGACAAACAAAGATATCGTCTCATCTTCATGATTTCCAGCAAGGTATTTAGGGAAAATCTGATGGTTGTTCACGAGCCGGCTATACACACTGAGGCTATTCGCCGTCTCTGGACTAAGTGTACGGTGTTCGGCCCCGTCTGCCACAGTTTGAATCCCGCTCTGCAGCAGGAATACGGAATAACGATTCTCGGAAGCAGGTACAAAATAAATCGCATGGCGTCCACGTTTCTCAGCTAACTGACGAGCCGCTTCAATCAAGTCATCCCAGGTCCAGTAGCTATCCGGTTCCGGCAGATCTGCTTCCCGAAAATGGGCCTTGTTGTAACAAAGTACCACAGGGGAGAAGGAAATCGGATAGGCATACAACTGTTCTTCATGATAGAAAGCTTCTGTCGCAATTGGATATAATTCGGGATCGGGATCAAGCGATTCCAACAGTTCCGCCGCTCCATTTTCAGCCATTTCCTGGAATTGTGTACTATTCAGCGATACGGCATCGAGCATCCCATTATTGATCATCTCCACAGCAGAATTCACATGGTCAAAATCATTCAAGGCCAGCGGCAGGATATGGATGCCCGGATGTAGCCGATGAAATTCGCCAATCAGATCATCCAGCAGAAAGTCCTTGGACAACGAGGAACTGCAGCCAAAATGAATGCGGATTCTCTCTTGTACGGATTCCATAACCATGCTTCCGACCCGGTCGATTTTGACAATAAGACCTTCCTGAACGAGTATATCCAGCCCTCTTCTGACCGATTTATTACTTAGCTCAAATTGCTTGGCTAATGTACTTTCTGCTGGAAGATAAGCACCGGGCTGTAGAACTCCACTTAGAATATCCGTACGAAGTTTACCCACCATATGATCCAATCGCTCTCGGAAGGAATGACGACCTGATTTATTATTCATGTACAATTCTCCCCGAAAAATTTAAATTTACATCATCTCCCTCTTATTTTGCGTCAACTCTGATTTGAAGTCAAATGAAAATACCGAATTTTCCCATGTATTCCCTCGTAGAGAGGTTCCACGTACGGACCGTATGGCCCTTATTTTCGGTAAATGAGCACATTTAGTCGGGTTAACGGACTGTATGGACCTCTGTCAAGAAAGTGGACAGTCACGAAACAGATTTTCCAGTAAATTGCTCAGCAAAACGAACGGGGGAAAGATACCCCAGCGCACCATGCATTCGCTTGCGGTTATAGTAAAACTCAATGTATTGAAAAAGCGCCTGGTAGGCTTGCTCCTTGGTTTTGAAGCGTGGATTGCAATAGATAAGTTCCTTCTTCAAAATGCTGTGCCATGACTCGATACAGGCGTTATCGTAACAGTTGCCTCTGCGGCTCATGCTGGATTCCATGCCGTATTCCTTCAATTGCTTAGCGTATTCATGAGAAGTATATTGAGAACCTCGGTCGGAGTGATGCAATAGGCCCTTTTTGGGTCGTTTGGCTGCGTAAGCATCTTGCAAGGCACCCAAAACCAGGCTAGTTTCCATATGGTTCTCCAGACGCCACCCTACAATTTCACGCGTACAAAGATCCATTACACTGGCTAGATACAAGCGTCCACCTCGGCAAGGAATATAGGTAATATCCGTGACCCATACTTTGTTGGGTTTAAGGATCTTAAATTGTTGGTTTAAAGTGTTCGGAGCGATCGGGTGGTCATGATTGGAGTCGGTAGTTTGCACGCGATACGTTTTACACACAACGGAACGAAGCTTCATTTGTCGCATATACACGCTTACAGTACGCTCGGTAATGGTGTAGCCTTCTTGATGTAACAGGACGGTGATCTTCGGACTCCCATACCGCTTATGATGATCCGCAAAATGATACTGAATTCGCTTCATTATGGCAGTCCTACGAAGCTTTTGTGTATTGGTTTTTTCTAACCGCCACTTGTAGTATCCGCTCCTTGACACCTGTAGAGACATGCACATCTTCTCCAAGTGGAACTCGGAGCGATGCTTTTCAATAAACTGGAATCTTAGTTCCTTGGTTTGCTGAAGATGTGCACTGCTTTTTTTACGATCGCTAATTCTTCTTCCACATCAGCGATCTTATTATCTTTTTCTTGAAGTTGGCGACTCATTTCTTTCAACTGCGCCTCAAGTTCTCGTACTCGATCCCTGCTGGCTACCGGTTCATTCTTCAGTTCTCGGTATTGGCTCATCCATTGATGAAGAGTACTTTTAGGGATGTTGAGCTCTTCGGCCAAGTCACCTACCGTCTTCGTTTGATCTTGAATGAATTGCACCGTCTGTTTCTTGAATTCTTCGTTATACCGTTGTCGATGTTCTCCCATGTGAACACACCTCCGTGGACTCATTATCGGTCAGTCTGTTAACTGGTGTCCACTTTTAATTCTAACTCCAGTATCGCACTTATTCCCTAAAAAGAAGCCCATTTTCAGGCGATTCGGCGCGAATAGCGGCGCCGGGGTCCGTTAGTTCGACTAAAACATGTATTTAGAGCATATAGGGTCTGCTGTGTCCGTTACACCCCAAAGTGGTGGGTGGATCATTAAAAATAGGATTTACTGTAGCAGAAAAATAAAAAAACAGCACCCAAACTCGGGTGCCGCTGCTGATCGTCTCTTATTATTTTTTGTCGACAGGCTTACGAATCGCATTGCCTACCTTTACAAGAATATCCGACATCGAAGCCGAATCATTCACATCATAATCATCAATGTTCAAACGGAGCACTGGGCAAGCTGTAAACTCGTTGATCCATTTCGAATATCTGCCATGCATATGCTCCCAGTAGGAAACATCCGTTTGAATTTCCATCTCACGACCACGTTCATTAATTCGTGACAGGATGGAAGGCAGGCTGCCTTCAATATAAATTAGCACATCAGGGTGCGGGAAGTACGGCGTCATGACCATAGCTTCGTACAGGCTTGTGTAGGTTGCATAGTCCGTTTTGGACATCGTACCTTGATCCGCATGCATTTTCGCAAAAATGCCGGTATCTTCATAAATGGAGCGGTCTTGGACAAAACCACCGCCCAGTTCGAACATCTTCTTCTGTTCTTTAAAACGTTCGGCCAGGAAATAGATTTGCAGATGAAAGCTCCATCTCTCAAAATCATGATAGAACTTTTCGAGATATGGATTTTGATCGACCTGCTCTAACGAGGTTTGAAAATTAAGTCTTTTAGCCAAAGCGCCTGTTAAAGTGGATTTCCCCACCCCCACAGTTCCAGCTACGGTAATTATGGCATTTTCCGGGATATGATATGGATTCATTTCATTAGCTCCTTTATATAAGAGACAATTTCAGTGAAGTGTTCTGGATTCTCCACGAAATCAACTGCATTTCCATCAATAGTAATAATTACGGTCGAAGGCTCCTGAATGGCTAGAGAGGTCATAGCGTCATCATAATCTATAATTAATTGCTCCAAATACGCAGTATCCATTCCCTCTTCAAAAGGCCGCCCACGTTTTTCAATTCTTGTTAATAACTTATCTAAATTGGCTTTAATATAGAGAATGATATTTGGCTTTGGCAGATCATCCGTAAGCACATGATAAATTTGCCGATACTTTTCCCGTTTCGTTCCATTCAGCGTTCGTTCTCCAAAGATGAGGTTCTTATAAATATGGTAATCCGAAATGACCGGTTTCCCTTTATCTATGTACTGCGTCACAGTATCTTCAAGCTGCTTATACCGATTACAGAGAAAAAACATCTCCAGCTGAAAGCTCCAATCGTCCATATTCTCATAAAATTTAGCTAGAAACGGATTCTCATCGACAATCTCTTTAATGATCGGTAAATTTAATTCCTCTGCTAGCATAGAAGCTAATGTTGTTTTACCAGCCCCGATTGGGCCTTCCACTGCAATAAACGGCGCATGTTTCATTGACGCTGACTTCCTCCTCAAATACGGACCCTGCTAAAACTAGATTTTTAAAAAACAGACTAAATTATTGTATCACAGGAGACCTTTCTTGTGAGCGGGTAAATATGAAGAAACTTTTCCATTAGTTCCAGCGTCTAATTGTAAGATAATGGATTATAGTGTAAACATATTGAAGTAAACCAATAAAAAAAAGAGAGGTATTCCTATGAAAAAATGGCTCAGCATCGTTAGTGCTTTTCTAGTATTAAGTCTCTCATCTAATGTAAGCGCAGTTGCAGCAGAGAATCCGGCCACGACTACTAACATCGCATCGTATGGAGCGGATTATCTGATTAAAACAGATGGCTCCTTCTGGGTATGGGGAGGCAATCGTTCCGTACCCACTCAAATTCATGACCTGAATGATGTACAGTCATCCTTAAATTCCCAATATGTAATTAAAAAAGATCTTTCAGTCTGGCAATGGAGAACAACAGCATACGCTCAAACAGTTCAAGTGACCCCAGTTCAAGAGCTCGACAATCTAATGGATACGTTCTCGGTTGTAAATAGAACGGTTGCCGCCCTTAAAGGCGATGGAACAATTCTAACCGCCACCTTTTCGTCCGATGGACTAACAACCACCGACTTCACACCGATTTCTGGCATCGATAACGTAGCCGCTATAGATGGTTATTATGAGTCTGGGTTACATAAAGGTTGGACACGATTTATTCTCCTAAAGAAAGACGGAACTGTATCCACTACATACGATGACTTCGAGAGCTTCGAAACGATCCAGAATTTAACGGATATTATTCAAATCAAAAACAATCTGGCACTTAAGAAAGACGGCTCCGTATGGAGTTGGCCTGTCCTAGATTATTACAAAAATCCTGAAGCTCCAATAAATCTATCTGCGACACCCTTCAATGGAATCAGTAATATTCAGCCATGATGCACCGGTTCCAGTGCAAAAGCCTATTTCGATCTCCTTAAACGGACAATCTATTTCTCTCTCAAATGGTGTTATTACTAGAAATGGGTAGAATTTCGTCCCCCTTCGATCTCTATTCGAGAAATTAGGTGCCACAATTACCTATAAAGAGAACATCACAGCAGCGAAAACAGTAGATAAACAAATTATGATCACACGTTCCGCTACAGATAAACCAGCACTCGCCATCCGTATTAACGGTGTAACTGGAGCGACCACAGTGAACAATAAACCCGTGAATCTTCCCACACTTCCTTTCATCGTAAATGGTTCGATGTATCTGCCACTTCGCTTTATTAGTGAACAGCTCGGACAAATGTGGAGTGGCTCCCACAAGAGGAGCGTATCGCCATCACGATGCAATAAAGAGCAAAAAAAGGTGCCCCTAACTTTGATATGCTCCCCATATAGTAGACAGGCGAAATAATAAAAACCTGTTGCTGTATGGGGAGCATTTTTATGGAACAAAAAAAGTTTACGGCACTTGAAAAATTAACGATTCTCCAAGAAATTGAATGCGGCCAAATTAGTTTAAAAGCTGCGGCTCGAAAATACGACTTATCCAAAACATCTGTAGTGAAGTGGCGAAGACGTTATCAATTGTACGGTTACGAAGGCCTGGAGGTGCGATCCCACAATCAAAAGTATTCGCCAGAGCTCAAACTCCAAGCAGTTAGGGATTATCTCGAGGAGAAATTGTCGCAAAGCCAAATCATCTACAAGTATAAGATTGCAAGCACAACCCAACTTGCCAATTGGATTAAGAAGTATAATGGTCATAGCAACAGCTTAACTGCTAATTTAGGAGGAACTAGAGCTATGACCAAAGGACGCGCAACCACTTGGCAGGAGCGGATGGATATTGTGCTGTACTGTCTTTCAAATGGACAAGACTATACGAAGACAGCAACCCATTTTCACGTTTCTTACCAACAAGTATATAGCTGGGTAAAGAAGTACGAAGCAGGTGGTGAAGAGGCGTTACAAGACGGCAGAGGACGCACCAAAGCGCCTGAAGAACTTACCGAAGCAGATCGCCACAAACTCGCGATGCAAAAGCTGGAATACGAGAATGCACGCCTGCGTGCGGAGAATGCTTTTCTAAAAAAGTTAGAGGAACTCGAAAGGAGGAGACGTTAAGTCACGTTCGTCAGGAGGACATCTACCTGGCGATTCAGGCTGTTCAGCAAGAGGAGTCTTGCTCCATTCAGCTTTTGTGTGATATCGCTGGGATTTCGCGGTCAAGCTACTACAAATGGTTGAATCGTGAACCCAGTTCCCGAGAAACCGACAACAAGAAACTGACAGAGGCTATGCTCCTCTTGTATGAGAAGGTGGAACGGACCTTTGGGTATCGTCAATTGACCCTACATTTGCGCAGACAAATGGACAAATCTATTAATGCTAAGCGAGTGTACCGCCTTATGAGACTCCAGGGCATCCAGTCTGTCATCCGCAGAAAGAGAAAGAAGTACATAGGCTCTACGCCTCAGCAGGTCGCAGAGAATGTGCTGAACCGTAACTTTGAGGCGGAAGCTCCAAACCAAAAATGGGTAACGGATGTAACAGAATTCAAATATGGCAACGGCAAGAAGGCGTATTTAAGTGCAATAAAAGATCTGTATGACAAGTCCATTGTTGCTTACGTTCTGGGCCATTCCAATAATAATTCGCTAGTTTTTAACACGCTGGAATTAGCTTTGCAGGCAGCGCCGGAGAGCCGATCCTTACTCCATAGTGACCGTGGTTTCCAGTATACCTCTCTGAATTTTAAGAAGATGCTGGACGATGCACAACTGAAGCAAAGCATGTCCCGAGTGGGCTGTTGCATTGACAATGGGCCGATGGAATCCTTCTGGGGAACATTGAAATGTGAAAAGTTCTACTTACATACCTACCAGACCTTTGAAGAACTTCAAACAGATATTGATAGCTACATTCACTTTTACAATAACGAACGGTTACAGGCAAAACTAAACGGCCTCAGTCCCATTGAATTTAGGACTAAGGCCGCTTAAACTACTTTTATTTATTGTATTGTCTACTTGACGGGGTGCAGTTCACTAAAGGGACACCTTTTTTATATATTAAGATAACCGTCCGCTGAAATCTATATCCACTACTCGCGCTTAGTCAAGCAGCGTTGGCGAGAAATCTTCTTGCCAAGGCAGACCATATTTATTTAGAGCTTCCATGAATGGATCTGGATCGAACTCTTCGACGTTGAATACACCTGGTTTCTTCCAGATTCCTTTTATAATTAACATAGCTCCGATCATTGCAGGAACGCCTGTTGTGTAAGAAATGGCTTGGGAGCCAACCTCTGCATAGCACTCTTCATGATCGCAAACATTGTATACATAATAAGTTTTTGGCTTTCCGTCTTTGGTTCCTTGGATGATACATCCAATGTTAGTTTTACCTTTTGTTCTTGGTCCTAGGGAAGCTGGGTCCGGCAAAATAGCCTTCAAAAATTGAAGAGGAACGATCTCTTTACCTTCATACATGATTGGCTCTATAGAAGTCATGCCGACATTCTCAAGTACTTTCAAGTGAGTCAGGTAGTTCTGTGAGAAGGTCATCCAAAAACGGATCTTCTTCACACCTTTGATGTTAACGGCCAAGGATTCCAATTCTTCATGATACAAAAGATAAATATCCTTAGGGCCAATCTCAGGAAGATCGTATACTTTTTTCTCAGAAAGCGGTGCAGTTTCAATCCACTCACCATTCTCGAAATAGCGGCCATTGGCTGTAATTTCACGAATATTGATTTCAGGATTAAAGTTTGTTGCAAACGGATATCCGTGATCTCCCGCATTAGCATCTACAATATCAATGGTATGAATCTCATCAAAATAGTGCTTTTGAGCGTAAGCCGTGAACACACCCGTTACACCCGGATCAAATCCACTGCCCAGCAACGCGGTAAGACCTGCTTTTTCGAATCTTTCTTTGTAAGCCCACTGCCAAGAGTATTCAAATTTCGCTGTATCTTGTGGTTCATAGTTAGCAGTATCTAAATAGTGCACTCCTGTTGCCAGGCATGCATCCATAATCGTTAGGTCTTGATATGGGAGAGCGACATTAATAACGACATCTGGCTCAAAGCTCTTAATCAATTCAATGACTTCATCCGTATTATCTGCATCAAGCTGAGCGGTAGAAATCTTCGTGCGGCCTCCGGCTAATTTATCTTTCAGAGCGTCACATTTCGCGACAGTTCTGCTAGCGATGCAGATCTCTTCAAATACATCCGGGTTCTGGCAGCATTTGTGAACAACAACACTGGAAACACCACCAGCGCCAATAATTAACGCTTTTCCCAAAATAAAAACCTCCTAAAATTCCATTTGCAAAATCAACAAGGCTGATTATACAGAGTATTTTCGAATAAATCAATAAAAACGGACAAAAAACGACGATTATTGTGTAAAATATTCAATTATTCCTGTTAATACTCTCAAATACTCTCGTTTACTATATTATACACCTATATACCTCACTCCTCTTTCTTCAAATCCGCATAGATGCGCTCGGTCTCAGTGGCATCCTTATTGTTATAAAGCACATATACATCTGGTAATCAATTGATACGGTTCCATTCCCATCTGAAGTTAATGTAGGTGTTGAGAAATCAGCCTGAACGCCCATCCCCCCCCCCCGTCCCGATCAACAGCAGTGCAATGAATACAAAGAGGCCGTAATATATACTCTTACCCGTTTTTGTCCCAATATTAATCGTAGTTCCAATTCCAAGCCGCTTCGGAACCATAACAGAGCGATCATTAGGGTTATTATACGTTGTCCCATTGATCCAATATTCATCATCATCCGTGTATAAGAATCTCATGTTTTACTTTAAGCAAGGCATAAAGATGATTAAAAAAATAAAAAGAGGGCTTTCGCCCTCCAATTAAATTTCAATTTTCAACTCAACTCACTATAGATAGAAGCCAGCTTTCAGGAATATCGCTTGGCTTCAGCAATAATCTATTTATTTATCCGATTAATTTTAATCGAACTGAATTCGGTCGGTATATATATTTTATTCTGGAGAATAACATGGCCAATCGAATCATATAAACTCTCAATTAATAGTGTATATAAATCATTGTTTGAATGGAGTCGATGGGTCGAAGTGGAAATAACGGATTTTGTAAATTTAACTTCTATTGTCGAAGAATGTGCATATTCATAAATTCGTTCTTCAAGCAATTCGAAAAGGCATTCTTTATCATTAAGATTTACTTGGAATTTTGAAGCGATTTCACTTGGCAGTATGGAAAAGGTGTGCGCAACAATTTCATTTTTACTTTTGTACCACCTGTTAAATCCAATACACACTGCCGAATTAATACCGAACAGTTTTTTTATATAATCATAATCGTTGACAAATTCAAGGCGAAAGTCGGAATCAATGTCATCAATAGCTTCCGTACAACAATTAGAAACTGTATCCCCTATTTTCTCTAATCCAACACTTCGTAATTTTGTATTATCTTTAATAAAGTTTCCTTGTCCATGGATCGTCACGATATAGCCATCTTCTTGAAGTAAGCTTAAGGCTTGGCGTAAAGTCATCCTACTAACATTCATCATTTTGGAAAGTTCCAATTCCGCAGGCAACTTACTCCCCACCGGATAAACTCCCTCATTAATTAGTTTTAGTATTTTATCATAAACATCCAAATATAGATGGGACTTGTCTTTATTTTTAATCGGCATTAAGATACTCCTCCTCGATATACATTATATCCCGTCAGTTGGAATGCGCAACCTTAGTCGTTGGGGAAAATAAATAGAACTAAATCCAAATCAATTTCAAACGATTAAAAGAATAGATCTTCGCTGTATAATTTTCACGATTACAAATTATATAAAAAAATAGTTGGGCCGGAATAACGTCCTGTCCAACTATTTTTTTCATGATATTTAAAGTTTTTCAGTAAACCAGTCCGTTGTTATCTTTAACAGACCCTCTGCAATAGATTGATCAGGATTTAATTTGTCACCAACGTATATTTTGAAACCATGATCTGCTCCATCAATAATACGCAAAGTCGCATCGGTACTTCCAGCATGTTGCACTAATTTCCTTGCCAATTTAGGTGGAACGACAGGATCTTCAGAACCTCCAATTGCTAGTAATGGGCCATTATATTTGGCAACCTCATCAAGTGCACGTGAATTTTTCATCGCTGTAAAGAATTTTTCACCAAATTCTAATTGAGTACCCCATGGCATTGTAACGATAACTGAACCTTTCGCATAGGCTTCATCGTCAAGTTTGAAAATAAGCTCTAAATCTTCTACACCGTTTGACGGCGCGGATGACCAGGTAGCAAGTGCTTTAACTTTTGGCACGCGGCCTGCTACTACTTGCGCTATTCGCCCTCCTTGGCTGTAACCCAATACACCGATCCGATTATTATCTATTCCTGAATCATTGGCGATGAATTCGACCGATTTCAGAGTGTCCGCGACTGAATCATCAAAATTATTCTCAACATAAGGTTGAGAACTATCCCCACCTCCTGCAAAGTCGATCCGCAAAGATGCATATCCTCTTGATGCTAATTGAGCAGCTAGTCGTTTGTAGATATCTCCAAGTTCATTTTTATTACCACCCGTACCATGCAACAGCAATACAATAGGAACTGGTTTGTCCTTTGTTGCTCCTGATGGGCTTACCATTATACCAGGAATATTATGACTTCCGTTAGGAATCGATACGAATTGTTCTTTCATGGGTTAATTGCTCTCCTTTTTGCTTATAATGAAAAACAACTACATCTCTTCAATGATCCCGAGCACAAGATTTAGAAATTTCGGCTTAACTTGCTCTGTGGCTTCCATGACTTCCTCATGAGACAATGACTGTTCCAGAATTCCTGCTGCTTTATTAGTTATGCATGAGATGCCTAGCACTTCCATTCCAGCATGACGGGCAACGATCACCTCTGGAACCGTGGACATCCCAACGGCATCAGCACCCATAAGGCGGGCCATTCTTACCTCTGCAGGCGTCTCGTAAGTTGGTCCCAAATTCCCCATGTAAACGCCTTCGCGAAATTCGAATGATTCGCGTTTCGCAACTTCGTGTGCCAATCGAATAAGACGCTTGCTGTAAGCTGCGCTCATATCCGGAAACCTTACTCCTAAATCCTTATCGTTCGGACCCACAAGCGGATTTTTACCCATATTATTAATATGGTCGGCAATGAGCATCAGATCTCCCACTTCATAATCGAAATGAACGCCCCCAGCAGCATTGGTAACGATTATCTGATTAACCCCAATCTCTCTAAGAACACGAACGGGAAATGAGACCGACTGTGCTTCATAACCTTCATAGAGGTGAAAACGTCCCTTCATCATGATCACATGTTTACCTTTAATTTGCCCTGCTACCAGTTCCCCAGCATGGCCTTCCACGGTTGAAATCGGAAAATGTGGAATTGATTCGTAAGGAATCACTTTCACTTCTTCAATTAAATCAGCTAGAACTCCTAAACCCGAACCCAGAATCAGACCGATCTGCGGCCGAAATCCGATCTTTTCCTCGACAAATGAAGCTGCTTCCTTAATCTGCTGTCTCATATTTTGCATTATAAATTTTTCCTCTCCATGCTTTTGAATTCCCTCTATTTCTTAATTAGACGTCCTACCAAAACCCAGTATAGGAATAAGCTAAAAAGCGTAACGAGGGAAAGAACCACTAAAATAGTACTGTATACGGAAGCGACCGGATTATTTATGTTAGGAAGCAATTGTAATGATGGCTTATCCATCATTACCGCCGCATAAGCAATACCGATAGAAGCGCCTACACCCATAATTAAGTTGTAAAATCCAATCGCGGTACCGGACTTTTCCTTCCCAACTGTACCAACGTATGAATCAATTAACGGAGCATACATAAACGCGTAAGAACAAGCGAATAGAATCATTGAACTAATCAGCATAACAGAGCTTTCGATAAAGAATGCACCTACCAACAAACTAACGGTAATACCTGTCATTGCAATCATGATGCATTGCTTGCTCCCTAACATTTTCGCTACTTTTCCGGAAAGCGCACCAACCGTTGCCGCTAAGACAAAAGACGGGATTAGCAGTAACGAAATCGTATCGAGTCTCATATTGAAAATATTCCCCAGAAGAAATGGAAACAAAAAGATATAGGCTAATTGTACAGAGTAAATAACAAAAACTATCAATAACAAAGAAATGAATTGCTTATTTTTGAAAAATGAAAGGCTAATGAAGGCTTTAGAACTTTTGTTGATATAGGTTAAGAACAGGACGAGGGCGACAATAAACGCTATAAGATAAATAGTATTAAAGTTAGTAATATAGAATAATAGAGTTGCTGCAGTTACTCCCACCAGGAATAAACCAGTTATATCGACATTCAGACCTCTTTTCTCTTCTTTTGGCAGATATTTCAGAATAAAAGGAAGAATGAATAGAGTTACCAATGAAACTAAAAACAGGGTCGTCCAATGGAAATAAGTAGAAACAAATCCACCGGTCAAGGATCCTATTACTTGAGACAATGCAAAGCTGCTTGTACTTAATCCTAAAAATTTCTTTTGTTCATTTAGAGGCAATTGTTTAGTCACAAAGATCACATATAAAGTTTCTGCGGATGTCAGCCCCATCGTTTGAATGACTCGTGAAATAACAACCATAATATACGAATGTTGAAAAACAAAACCCATCACTGAACCAACACATATTATTACAATACCTACACTAATAAGTCTTCGGATACTGATGGTATCGGACAAAGCGGCGTATACCACTGCCCCGATCCCAAAAACTAGTCCTGCTAAGGTCGCTTGCCAGGATACCATCGTCGCAGATATATTAAAATCTTTTGCTATATCTACCGAAACAATTTTAAATGAACCGTCAATGACCAAACATAATAAAAATAATAGTAATAGAACAGGTACTGCTTTCTTTATAGTATATTCTTGAGATTTCGCTGCGCTTGCGTTTAGTTCTGTCATGTACTATTCCCCCTCTTCTAGAACAGCTTAGCTTAAGCGAGTTACAATGCAATTTTAATGATTTTGGTAAGTCCGCTCCCCGTTCTTCTGCTGTCGTTTGTTCATCTCGCAGCCTCAATTTTAACGTCTAGAGACTCTTTTTTCGCAATGGACCCGAGATTTGTCAATCTGCTTCTTTACTCATTTCTTTAATTCAATATCGATAAAATCCAAAACACGTCCAATATTCGTTTTCGTTTCAAATATCACCGAGGAATGAATAGCATTTGGAAAAATCTCAACCTTAGCGTGTTCTCTACCGAAAAGGTGATTTACTTTCAATGCGAAATCGATTGATTGTTGCATTGGAGTAATATCATCGCCACCTCCATGTTGCAACAAAATCTTTGGAATATCTTTATTGATATAGCTCATAGGATTCAATCTTTTAACTTGCTGACCCAACTCTTCTATGCGACCTCCAACCAACTTTTCTAAGACACCGTCCTTTGTATGAAAAGGGAATTCGTTGCGCTTTGAGATAGGGAAGACTTCTTCGTATTCGTCACTGATATCCACCGGTTCGTATAGTGAGTTTTCCTGGAGAATATAATTCACCTGTAAATCGTGATCCAAACGAGAAAAGTCGGAAACCGGATACCAAGAAACAACCGCCGATATGTCCGTAGGAATATCTTTGTTGGGATCCTGTTCAGTATCAAACAGAGCTTCATTAGCAAAAACCGCTGTCATAAGGGCTAAATAACCACCTGCGGAACCACCCCAAGTGGCAATTTTTTGCGGATCCAAATGAAATTTGGCAGCATTCTTTTTGATAAAACGGATGGCCATCTTTACGTCTCTTACTGGTTCAGGAAATATCACTTCATCCGTCAGTCTGTAATTTATGGAAACAATGGCATACCCTCTATTTCGGCCTTCAAGCATCGGCTCAATCATATCTTTTTGGCGTTTATCGCACGCTACAAATCCTCCACCATGTATGGAAACAATTACGGGAAAGGGACCATCCCCTTCAGGTAGCCAAATATCTAGCTTTTGAGCGTCAGATGCTGTGCCATAGGGGATATCAAAATAACCTCTCTGATTTTCGGTACTTAAAATGGGTCCGTTTTTTCTCCATTTTCTATTTGTCATTTTCCTTTTCCTTTCTTGCGTTGTCAGTGCTTATGTTTTTTGGTCTTGTTGAACGCAAAGATGTATTCGCTTACAGAGAATAGCAATTAAATTTTGAGAAGTGAATGCCTCCTTCTTGATGACTTTGTCTTCATACGCTACAAATAAAAAAATAAACAACGGTAGTACGTGGTATATATAGTTGTCTAATTAATTGCAACTTCACTATAAATCATTAAAACCAGTTAAGTCAATACTGATTAAAAAACAGATCATTATAATGATAAAGAGCTCCCGTCGTTTGGGAGCTCCAGGCTGTCGAGAAAGTCTCGACAGCCTTCTTTGTGTCACAATTATTTAAAGCGACACCGCGTTAATGTTGTATAATATAGGTAACTATTTATAGAACGGATGGTGTTTTAAATGTTGCGTGCCAATCGAGAAAAACAACAAGCGTACGAGTTTGTTTCCATTGAAGAATTGGTTCCTAAAGATCATTTGCTACGCAAAGTAGATAAGTATATTGATTTCTCCTTCATCGATGATATGGTTCGTCCGTTGTACTGTGCAGATAATGGACGTCCTGCTATTGACCCTGTCATTTTATTTAAGATGATTTTTCTCGGATACTTATACGGTATTCGTTCCGAACGTCAATTGGAGCGAGAGATCCAAACCAATTTGGCCTATCGTTGGTTTTTAGGACTGGGACTAACCGACAAGGTGCCAGACCATACGACTATTAGTTGGAACCGGCGAACCCGATTTAAAGACACGAACATCTTTCAGGATATTTTCGATGAAATTGTGTTGCAGGCCATCTCTCACCGGATGGTTGGTGGACGTGTTTTGGTGAGCGACTCGACGCATGTTAAAGCGAATGCCAATAAACACCAATATACCAAACAACAAGTGCTGCAAAATACTAAAGATTACGTCGATGAACTTAACACTGCTGTAGCAGCAGATCGAAAAGAGCATGGAAAAAAGTCCTAAAACCTAGAGAGGAAGTGAACGAAGAAAAAGAAATTAAAGTAAGCAAGACGGATCCAGACAGTGGATATATGATCCGGGATGGAAAACCAGAAGGCTTCTTTTATCTGGACCACCGCACGGTGGATACCAAATACAATCTCATAACCGATGTGCATGTCACGCCCGGAAATGTCCATGATTCCGTGCCTTATTTGTCGCGTTTAGATCGTCAGCGGGAACGTTTTGGATTTAAGGTTGAAGCTGTTGCTTTGGATTCTGGTTATTTAACGACACCGATTTGCCGAGGTTTACAAAGCCGAAAGATTTTTGCCGTGATAGCTCACCGGAGGTTTCACCCAAGACAAGGCTTGTTTCCAAAGTGGAGATTCTCATTTGATAGGGAGCGAAATATATACGTTTGTCCGGCAAGTCATGAACTGAACTACCGAACCACAGACCGCAAAGGCTACCGACACTATGCTTCCGATCCGGAGCATTGTAAGAGTTGTCCTCTGCTGGACCAGTGTACACAATCCAGAAACCACCGGAAAGTGGTGACCCGACATGTTTGGGAGGATAGTAAGGATTGGGTACGAAATAACCGATTGAGTAAGTCCGGTAAGCATTTATACCGAAAACGAAAAGAAACGATAGAGCGAAGCTTTGCGGATGCTAAAGAGCTCCATGGGTTTCGCTATTGCCGTTTGCGGGGGCTGCCAAATGTTAGAGAACAGGCACTGATGACGGCGGCTGTGCAGAACATGAAGAAGATGGCGATCCATCTAGATCGCCTAGAAAAACGAGGGTAACCCCCTCGTTTTCCTGTTTTACGATGTCTAAATACAAAAAGAGAAACCCATGGTCATGAAAATGACTGGGTTTCTCGACACTCTGGAGCTCCCGTCGTTTGGGAGCTCTTTTCTGAAGTATCACTTTTAAAATAAAGCGTAATGATCATTTTATCCTTCCATTCAAAAAAAGTATTGTTTGTATTAGTTACACCAATACAAACAATACTTAATGTCAAAACACCCCTCTTTAATTGGAATGGATTCGAACTGCATAAGCTTCTGCATCCCATTCCACCTTAGCACCTAGCATTTCGCTTATCAGTCTTAGCGGTACGTATACACTATCATTAATGAAGACTGGTTTTTGATCTGTGGCTATTCCTTTTCCATCCACAGTCGTTTGTCCATTTACCGAATTTAAGATTAGCGTTGTAGATCCCTTCACCGCAACGACTGATCTCGATGGAACGTCCCAACGTACATTCACGCCCATTTGCTGAAATACTCCCCTTAACGGGACGTACGTAGAATTGTTAATCAGTAAAGGAGCCATGGTCAGTTCCATTTCATTATTGTTCAACTGCACCTGAATCCATTTTTTCACTGGCTTAGGTGTATCAATCATAAAATCCCTAACCCCCAAGCCTGTCTGCCCGAATTCATTCGTCCCCCAGGCGAGGACGTGACCGTCTTTTAAGAGCACATAATGATTTCTGTTCCCGCTGGTTATTGAAACTGCATTTTGTATACCACTGGTCTGCGTAACATTAATCTTATTCTTATCGCCAATCGACCACTGCCAAACGGTCCCGTCGGCCTTTACCGCGGAGTCTGTTGTCATTGATACGACATCTGTGAGTCCCGGAATCTGAATCGGCTTTAAAGCTTCTCCCTGATTCATATCTGTGTAATTACTCCATAACCAAACAGTACCATCCCATCTCAAAGCTACTCCATACTGTCCATCAATATCAACAGCTCTATACTCCCCACTCCCTTCAATTAGAGTAGGCTTTAAGACCATGTCCTTTTTAATTCCTATAGATTTAGACGATCCCCACACCCATACCTCTCCGCCGTTACCAAGTGCTACTGAATTATTTGATCCCGCAGCTATAGATAAAATAGAGGGTAGTCCTTTCACCTGCACCGGTGTTAGCCCATTTTTCCCAGAATTGTCACCGAGTTCTCCTTGCTCATTGCCCCCCCACGCCCAGACGGTTCCGTCTTTTCGGAGCGCTAAGCTATGTGTGCCTCCTGCCGAAACAGAAATCACTTCCGTTAACCCCTTCACTTGAACCGGCTCTACAAGAACCGTCAATGACTGCGTTCCAGTGCCAAGTTGTCCATGTTCGTTCCCTCCCACAGCCCACACGGTTCCATCCTCTTTCAATATCAAATTATGACGATAGCCACCTGAAACCTGCTTTACATGATCGATATGCATTTTGACTGGAGTATACGCCGGCGTGGTTGCCCCATTACCAATTGACCCGTATCCACCACCCCAAGCCCAGGCTGTTCCATCTGCAGTGATGGCATAAGCACTTCTATCTCCCGCATCCAGCCCTGTGATGCCAGACAATAACTTCTTTTCATCTGGGAAATTCACGGCACTGTCCGCCTTAACTATTAATGGAGAGACTGTAGCTAGGATAATAGCTATCCCAACAACTGCACAACAAATCCGTCTTACCTGAACGTTAAAGCCTGAAATTTCCCTTCCCACTTAAGATCACTCCTTTAGAATTGTAGGAACCAAACTGTTGACTAGCACCAACTAAACCTCCGCTGTATTCCCTCTCCTTGTTTAGACTGTGAAATATTATGTAAAGTTGCGAGAGCTGTATTTTTTAAAATCAAATTATACAGATATAACCTGTAGTTTAGGATTGAAGCTGATTTTACCTGTTTATGTGGCTTAAATCGCTTGTTGTTGCGCTCTAGGTCTCTCGTCCGTCTTTTGACACACGAATACATCAAGAGCATAATAAGCATCGGCATATTGCAACGGATTCCCACAACATACAGGGTTATGCAGGGTTTTAGTGTGTTTTGCACCAGAGAGGATGATAACGAGTGAAAAAAGATTTTCAGATTAAAAACAAGCCCTTTCTAATCTTTAGCTTCATCCTGCTCTTAAAATGCGCAGTGGCCTGGTTCGTGGTATTTAATGACGGCCCTAATTGGAGCATGCTGCTCACAGAGATTCCTTTCTTCTTTATCGTATTTGGACTCATTGAGTGGATGGCTTCCAAGCGGAAGTTTCTGTATTACATGATTGCGAACTTATTAATCTCAGTGATTTATTTTGCCGTCCTAATGTATTACAAATATTACGGTGTGATTGCTACTTACCATGCCTTGGAACAAGCGGATAAAGTAACCAAAGTAGGAGAAAGCACGTACTCCTTGCTGGACCCTTACTATTTGTTCATTTTTGTAGATATTGTAGTCTTCATGTTCTTTATGTTCCGTCCGAAATATATTGCAATTTGGAAAGAAAGAGGCATGAAGCGACGCATGAACCGGACTGCTTTGCTTGGGATTATCAGCGTTTCTCTTGCGATCTGTGTCTTTAATATTTGGCCAAATCACGCCAGTATGAACGAGACTAAAAAGGCGGAGAGTATGGGGATTCTCAATTACGAGGTATATACCCTTTTTGCCGACACCACGGAAAAGGAAGAAATGATCGACAGCAAAGAAATTACGCAACAGGCAGTGGACGCTACTAAAGGAATTACGGAGCCAGTCTCACCAAAGTACTGGGCAGCGGCTCAAGGTAAGAATCTAATTGTGGTGCAAATGGAGTCATTTCAGAACTTTCTGCTGGGCTTAAGCATTGATGGACAGGAAGTGACTCCAAATCTAAATAAACTTATAGCTAGCGAACATTATTTCAATAACTTCTATACGAACGCGGGGCAAGGAACAACATCAGATGCAGAATTTGTAGTGAACACCTCGCTATATGTTCCTCATCACGAAGTAGCCACTTCCTCCAACTATATGACCAAGGAGCTTCCGAGCCTGCCTAAACTGATGAAAGCTAATGGATACAATACGGCCACCTTTCACACCAACAGCGTGGAATTCTGGAATCGCAAAACCTTATACAAGGTGCTGGGCTTTGATAAATACTACGATCAGTCCTTTTATGGAGATGATGATCATATCGCATTTGGATCTTCCGATGAGGTGCTGTATGCCAAGACCGTTCCTGAATTAGTCAAAATGGATGCGGAAGACGATCCTTTTTACGCGATGGTCATTTCTATGAGCGCTCATCACCCTTATAAAATGCCAGAATCTAAATTTAAAATGACGTTGCCTAAACGGTACGAAGGGACCTTAGTCGGCGACTATATTTTAGCCCAAAATTATGCGGATTACGCCATGGGACAATTTCTAGACGAACTGAAGTTCAGCGGGTTATGGGACGATAGCGTGATTGTCTTCTACGGAGATCATCAAGGTGTATCCCTGTATTCCCTTGACGGCAATGAGAAATCATTAATGGAGGAAATGGTTGGACACGAGTATGGCTATACAGATATGTTCAACGTTCCTTTCATTGTTCATGCTCCAGGCATAGGCCAACCTACTGTCTACACCCAGACCGGTGGTCAGATCGACATTTTACCGACTGTAGCTAATCTGTTAGGTATCTCTATGAAGGACCAGCTCCACTTCGGAGAAGACCTGATGAATCAACAGACTAATCTACTACCAGTCAGACACTTTCTTCCTACTGGTTCTTTTATTAATGACACAAGTTTGTACTTGACTGGTGTCGATTACGAGGATGGAAATAACTATAACCTAATCGATGGCTCTGAAACTGAGGGCGGTTCGACCCAAGCACAATTTAATGCCGTTCAGCGACTCCTCAATATGTCTAAAAGTTATATCCTGCAACGGTCAGATTTACCTGTTAATTGAACTATAGTTCACCGTTAGCGCAACGACCTCCTAGTTGTAGCTGAATTATCCAGTATGGTATAATTTTAAAAAATGGAAGAAGGAATAAACAATGAATGCAAAAGCACACCTTCGCCACCAACGTTTCAACACAGCTCATTACAAGCATAATCAACGAGTAGCGGAGTTTCATAAACGTCATGCTGCTCAAATCGCGAACGGTGAGAATGGAAATAGTTTACTATCGAGATGGGAAAGATTTATTTATAATAAAGCATTGGGAATTATGAAAGTAATAAAAAAATAACTCAATTAGAGGCTGCCCGTTAGTTCAGCAAGTAGAAGCCTTTCGTCGAAGATTAATGTTTGTCTCATTTACAGTAAACAGGCACGAAGCGACCAGCATATTTTTTTCAATTATCAACATTAGGAAATAACATAGCCATTTTATAAAAAAATGCCCCTCTGCCATAGGCTTTGGGGCATTCTTGCATTTATTAAAATGATTAAACGGTAGCAGGCACAGTCTCAAGAGTTGCCTCTTGCTCTACAGGTGCGCTAACCAGCATATACACACGAGATTCGTAAGGACGTAACGCCACAGTTTCGATCTTCTCGGCAGGGTCAACCTCATAGTTATTCAGCAGCAACTCACTGGAGTCAAATTCCAAATCAAACGGAAGGTCGAACAGTGCTTCCTCTGAAGTCAGGTTAGACATAACCAGCAATTTCTCATTGCCAAGTGTCCGAGTATAAGCGTAGATTCGTTCGTCTTCAGGCAAAATCAAATCATAGGTTCCATAGACGGTCACCGGATTGGCAGCCCGTAGTGCGATTAGCTTTTTATAATGATGATAGATGGAATCAGGGTCCTGCTTCGCACGCTCCACATTGATCTCCGTGAAATTCGGATTGACCTTCATCCAAGGCTTACCACTGCTGAAACCAGCGTTCTCAGTGTCATTCCATTGCATTGGCGTTCTGGAGTTGTCGCGACCGTTCTTCCAAATCACCTCCATGACTTCTTCATGTGATTTTCCGGCTTCAGTCTCTAAACGATACAGGTTCTTCATCGCTACATCATCATAATCATCCATCGAATCAAATCTTACATTAGTCATACCAATTTCTTGGCCCTGATAAATAAACGGTGTTCCCTGCATCAGGAAGTACATCGTAGCCAGCGATTTGGCCGACTCCTTCCAGTACTCGCCATCATTGCCCCAAGTAGAAACGGAACGCGGCTGATCGTGATTTTCGATAAAGAGTGCATTCCAGCCTCTACCCTCAAGACCTTTTTGCCAACGAGAAAGTGCTGACTTCAGCTGCAGAACATCCAAGCCACCAGTAACACTCTTATTCCAAAGGGCTAAATGCTCGAACTGAAAAATCATATTGAATTTACCCTGTTCCTCGCCTACCCACATTTCCGCTTGATCGACACTTACTCCGCTCGCTTCACCAACAGTCATAATGTCATAACGATCAAATGTTTCCTTTTTCAACTCCTGTAGAAAATCATGAATTCCTTCCCGATTCATATGACCCTCACCGGACGAAACGTACGGTAGATTCTCTGGATTCGGTAGATCAGGAAGACCTGCAATTTTCTTGATATGTGATATAGCATCCACTCGGAAGCCGTCGATCCCTTTATCCAGCCACCAATTGACCATACCATATAATTCCTGACGCACTTCAGGATTCTCCCAGTTGAGGTCAGGCTGTCTTTTGGAGAACACATGCATGAAATATTGCTCTGTAGCAGGGTCGAACTCCCAGATTGAACCGCTAAAAATACTCTCCCAGTTATTCGGTTCCTTTCCATCCTTAGGATCTCTCCAAATATAATAATCTCGCTTCGGGTTGTCCTTACTGGAACGCGCTTCAACAAACCAAGGATGTTCGTCAGAAGTATGGTTAATGACAAGATCCAGAATCAGCTTCATACCCCGTGCATGAACCTCGCTTAATAACTGATCGAAATCAGCCATACTCCCGAATTCCGCCATAATATCCTGGTAATCCGAAATATCATATCCATTATCATCGTTCGGGGATTTATAAATAGGACAGATCCAAATGACATTAATGCCAAGGTCCTGTAAATAATCGAGTTTAGAGATAACTCCCTGTAAGTCTCCAACGCCATCGCCATTACTGTCCATAAAGCTCCGTGGGTAAATTTGATACGCTGTGGCTTCTTTCCACCATGTTCTGTTCAATGTATGCAGCTCCTTCGTATTCATATACCCGCTCAGGAAAATATTTTCCTAGTTAATTCGCGAATTAGTGATTTTCATAATAAAACTTAATATAACCGTCTAAAAACCTATCTTTTTATGATTTATATTAGGAAATTATTTTCCTATGCGCTCATTATATGATCTTTTATTTTCCCGGTCAACAATAATCTTTTGGATTCTTGAAGCTATCCGTGATATGCTTGCGATATATTCTAGAACGAATACAAGCCTGGAAAGTTATGGTGATATTCTTGAAGGTAAAAATTAAAGATATAGCCAAAATGGCTGACGTTTCGATAGCGACCGTATCAAGGGTTGTCAATAACAGCAAACCGGTGAACGAAGAAGTCCGTAAGCGTGTATTGGAAGCCATGAAACAACTGAATTACCGTCCAAATATTATTGGTTCAGAAGCAGGTAGATCGGATACCCCTCTGATTGGTGTCATTATTCCACAGAATAGTAATACCGTGCTGGATGATTTCAATATTGGCATACGTGATCTTGCCGAACTATATGGTTATGATGTTTTGGTCGGATTAACAGACGGCAGTGTTGAAAGTGAACTTCATTATTTGAACTTATTCCACCACATGGGGGCTGAGGGATATATATATGTTGGCTCGGTTCCGAATAAGGAGCATCTGGAGATTATCCAGAAATCCGGGTCACCTTGCGTGTTAGTAGGAGAACAATCTCAGATTGATTCAATCCCTTCTGTTCATCTGGATAATGTTACCGCTTCCTACGAAGCCGTTACTTATCTGATTCAAAAAGGACATAGAAGTATCGCCATGATCCGCGTATCTGGTGATAATGCGGTGGGCGGCGATCGTTATCGTGGATATCGACAAGCATTGATGGATGCTGCTATTACCTTTAGGGAAGAATGGGTTGTAGAAAGTGGAATGGCCGTAGAAGATGGAAGCGACGCTATGCGTCGGATTAAGGATAGCGGGGAGCTGCCTACTGCGGTTTTTTGCTCCACAGATTGGATGGCTGTTGGGGCGATGAATTACTTGATCGATAACGGTATTCGGGTGCCAGAGGATGTAGCCGTGTTCGGATTCGATAATAGCTTCATCGCTTCTGTCGTCCGGCCCAAGCTGTCCTCGGTGGAATATTCCGGAACGGAGATTGGAATGACCGCTACTCGAACCTTGATCAAAATGATTAAGGGCGAGACAGGTATTCAGCATCATGCAAATGTAGCTCATTATTTGGCAATTCGCGAAAGTACGGGTTAGGGGAACCATCCCCTAACCCTATTTTCATACTCTGATGATGTTATTGTGCAAATCCTACACGGGCGCGTTCCCGTCCTTTAGTATCTAGTGTGATGGAACAGACGGAAGTAATGGGAATATACATCTCCTCGAATTCTGTTCGATATTTGATGAACTTCTCACTTACCGATTCCAATATGCCTTTTCTAGCGTTAGAGCCATCTACAAAATAAATAGTTACCTCTTTACCCTGCAAAGCTTCCAGCATCACTCGCTTCACTCCTTCGTCTTACAGATTTGTGATGACTTTGTCGATAATCCCGTACTCCACCGCTTCATCAGCTGACATGAAATAATCCCGATCCATATCCTGTAGCACCTTCTCCACCGTCTGTCCGGTTCGGTCCGCTGTAATTTGGACAAGGACTTCCCTTAGCTTCAAAATACGTTTGGCTCTAATCGCAATATCACTAGCCTGACCCTGTGCCCCACCATGCGGCTGATGGATCATGATCTCGCTGTTCGGCAGCGCATAACGTTTACCTTTGGCCCCTGCTAACAATAGTAGAGAACCAAAGGAAGCCGCCATACCAGTGCAAATCGTATTCACCTGCGGCTTAATGAGCTGCATCGTGTCATAAATACTGAATCCCGCCGTGATGGAGCCCCCCGGACTATTGATATACATGTGTATATCTTTATCTGGATCCTCTGCCGATAAGAAAAGCAGCTGGGCAACAATACTGTTAGCCAATTGATCCTCAATCTCCGCCCCTACAAACACAATTCGATCCTTCAACAGCCGCGAATAAATATCGTAGGATCTCTCCCCTTGATTCGTTTGTTCAATGACATAAGGAATGTACGCCATGCGTATACGACCTCCATCCGTTAATATATTTTGAAAGCTACCCTGTAAACGGATTAGTCTTTGGATAGGATACGTTAGGCGAGCAAAATATTATTTTTATTATTGCGTATCTTAATTTGAAGCTCATTCGTTTATTATTAGAAGTAACCGAAATCACTTTACCGGAAAAGAGGTTATGCAGAGTGATCATCCTTGAAAAGCTTATCGCCGGCCATGAACCGGATGAGAATAATACCAAGTCTTTGCAAATGGCCCTGAAGCGGTACTGCCTTGCATTGACACATTCCCCTTGGGAAGCCGAAGACTTAGCTCAGGATACGTGGGTCAAGGTGCTGGGTTATATGCAAAATTCGAAACAAATAAATCAAATGAACAATACAAATCAAATGAATCATCCGAATCCTGAGGCACTGCTCCTGCGGATTGCCAGAAATACCTGGATAGATATGATGCGGCGAAAAACGACGTTGTCGCGATTGCTGGAAATGGATCAATCTCGGGTAGAGGAAGCCGCAGGTCACGGTTCATTTGAGATTGAGGCTGCTTTTCAAGCTTTGAGGGAGCATTTATCTCCTCTGCAGCAAGCAGTGTTCCTACTTCGAGATGTATTCGGACACTCCGGAATGGAAGCTGCCGAAATTCTCGGCACCACGGAGGGAGCCGTCAAAGCTGCTTTGCATCGAGCACGGCAAGCTCTCCCTGCCGTAAGGCAAGAGCTTCTTCAAGCCGATGGCCCCGCCTTATCGCAGGATACAGAATTACAGATTACCTTGGGTCGTCTATCAGTTGCGTATGAACAAGGGCAAATTGCTGAGCTGATTGAGCTTGTCCTTGCAGATGAAGAACAGGAAGCAGTAATGGCCGTGTCTAGCCAAAGCTTCCAGAGCTTCCAGAGCTTCCAGAGCGTTCAATCTTTGCAGTGTGGCGGATTCAGCTCCACGGGCTGGAGTTTTGCCGAGCCTGGAATGCGGATGGCGGCTTAGTTTTTTTGTAAAGCTATCTCGTAATGCTGGAGAACGCTTAGCTAAATGCAGCAGGTTACGTAATAAGCGAACAAAAATAAGTTTTGAAAAGCGTAAATTAGGTTTGCTGTGGTGAGATAGGTGTGTTGGGTTGGATGAGTTGAATGGTTGTGTGTGAGTTTGGTGGGTTGGTGAGTCGCTAAAAAACGAATCTGCTGCACTATCTGCAATAGATTCTTAAGAAAAGTATGTTTAAAGTAAATTCCTCATCGTTTGATTGTATAAAGTGCAATAGAATCAAATATTGTCCATTGTAGTTTGATTTCTATTGCACAAAGTACAATCACACGAATTAAGTCTCCTTACATATCTTATGCGACGCTCTTCAAAGCACAATCTCCCGGCTTTCTAACGGAAGCCTTTTATAGACTTATTAATAACCATTAATCTTAGTTAGGAGTGGCATAATATGAGGAAGATTCTTATCATAGGCGGCACGCGCTTTTTTGGAAAAAGGTTAGTCGAACGTTTGCAACAGGATTCCGCGAATGATGTAACGATACTGACACGCGGGGAAACTAGCGATCCCTTTGGAGACCGCGTCCAACGAATCCATGCGGACCGTTTCCAACGAAGCGAGCTCGCTCAGGCGGTAGGAGATACACTATGGGATATCATTTACGATAATATTTGTTATTCACCAGATGAAGCGGATCAGGCATCCCGTATTTTTGACGGTAAAACAAAACGGTACATTCTCACCTCAAGCCTATCCGTATACGATTCCAGCGAAGAAGCACTAACCGAGGACATTTTTGATCCTGAAACATACCCCATCCACTACGGAGGACGAAATGATTTCACCTATCAGGAGGGAAAAAGACTTGCAGAAGCCGTCTTCATGCAGCAAGCCACCTTCCCAGTCGCCGCCGTTCGCTTTCCTATTGTACTGGGAACAGATGACTATACGCGAAGACTTCATTTTCATATTGAACATGTCCGTAACGTGTTACCTATCGGGATTCCAAATCCCGAAGCTCATATCTCCTTTATCCGTTCGGACGAAGCCGCTGATTTCCTGTATTGGCTCGGCTGTAGCTCCACTGTGACAGGACCTTTCAACGCTTGCTCAGACGGCACGGTTAGAATTAAGGATATTCTCACAATGATTGAAGCAGAAACAGAGAAACAAGCCATCATCCAGACCCAAACCGAAGACGAGCATATGTCACCATTCGGGATTGAACAATCCTGGTATATGAATACGAACAAAGCCCAGTCGGAGGGGTACAAGTTTCTCATTTTAAAAGACTGGCTCCCAGAGCTAGTCCGCTCCCTAAACAAAACCTACGAGGAATAACTCACACTACACACCTCATCCTTCCTCATTTACTTATGCAAAAAAAGCTGCCCCTAAGTAGAAGTCCCACTAGACTTTTCTACGAAGGCGGCAGCTTTTTTCGATTCAAATGCTAACCTAAAAAGTTCAGATAACTGCAATCTATACAACTATATCGAGTCAACTCAGCTTATGCTCGACTTTAGTTGTATTCAGTGCAATTAAAAAACTAGCTAAACACCGCTAATAGCCATTTCTCGTAGAAATAACTGCACTAAGTACAATTAAACACTCATTGAGGTAAACACAAACATTTATAGTTGCATTAAGTACACTTAACGCGCAAAAAAGGTAGTAAGATGGCCGACCCTCTAAGCTACCTTTTTACGTTACGGAATTAGTAAATCAAGTCGATCCCTATGTGCGAGCGAGCATTCATTCAACCCTCACCTTATGCGGAGATTGTTAAATAAGCACGCTCCTCAGGCGTTTCATCGCCAGATGAGTCACTGTCATCTCCAGCGATATTCTCATCCACTATATCCGAATTAATCTTAAAAACGTTGATTTCCTTGAACAATTTTTGCGAAATCTCATTAATCTCAACAGCTTGACGGGCAATGTCGCGGATCGCGTTGTCCTGCTGCACGCTAGAGGCATTCACTTCCTGGACCCCTGCCGCAGTTTCCTCCGCAATAGCAGCCACGTTGTGAACGGACTCCGCAAGCCTACGATTCATAGTCTGTGTCATATCTACCTTGTCATGGATTTGCCCAATTTGCTTGCTGATCTCAACAATCGACAGGTCTATCGCTTCAAATGATGACAACGTTTCTTCCACTTTTTGATCCTGCTCTTCAAGGTTTCCTTTGGTCTCCAGCATATATTGCTGAAATTCATCCATCCCGGCTTGCAGCTCATTAATAATCTGACTGATATGGACAGAGGACTCTTTGGTCTGATCCGATAATTGTCTCACTTCATCAGCTATAACAGCAAATCCCTTCCCATAGGCGCCCGCCCGTGCCGCTTCAATCGCTGCATTTAGAGAGAGAATATTGGTCTGGTTAGAAATGTCTGTAATCGATTTGGTTATTCTGGAGATATCCTTCGACTGGTCGCTCAATTTGGTTAAAGCGAGATACACCTTATTCACAGATTCACGTGAGTGTTCCGATACCTCGCGTAAGGCGATGACGGATTCGGAGCCTTTTCGAGTATTGTGATTAGCCGTTTGACTGGTCGACAGCATAACCTCGGTATATTCCGTAATTTCATAAACTTCCCGTTCCAATTCCTGAATCAAGCTTGCGCTCTGCTCAGATTGTCCAGCCTGCTGCTCAGCCCCTACAGAGATTTCCTGTATGGTGCTTACGATTTCTTGATTGGTATGGGCAGTAATAGATGAGGATTGTTGAAAAGAGTGCGAATAAGTCGCGAGCGAAGAAGCTACAGATTGCGTCTGCTGAAGCATCTCCCGTACCCGCAATACCATATGGTCAAAATGATGACTCAGACTCCCTAGCTCATCGTTATAAGGCGAATTAATCTGCTGCCGCAAGTCTCCCTCAGCAATTTTTCGTAGAGCCACTTGCAGCTTATTTATAGGGTTGAGAAAAGAACGTATAAGCATAACAGCAATAACAAGCGTGAAAATGAATACTAGTACTGCTGCATAAGCACCCATAGAGCTTGTCAGATTTAATAAATCAAAAGAATAATCTTGGGCCTTCTCTGCGTTCTCTGCTGCTGCGGCATTTAGTTTCTCATTGGTCTCCAGCATGGATTTACTCATAGCCACTGCCTTCGTATGTAATTCATCTATTCGTTCCAAAACGGCCATAGGATCAAGCTGCTCGTTCTTTATGGTATTTACTAATCCGTCAAAATAGCCTGTATATGCTCCAAGTTGATTATGTAACTGTTCTAACTCCTTAGATGCTGGCGAATCGGCATCAAATTTCACTTTTCCCAATTGTTCCATTAACTTTGTCTGTTTGTCTTTAAAAGGTTGGGTAAACTCTAAATCGCTAGAGCCCGCTAGAGAGCTCTCCACACCGTTCATTTCTTGAAGCAGTTGAGTAATGGTTGATACTGTAATTCTTTTTTCCATCTCCATTTTTTGCGTTTCCATAGAGATTTCTACTTGTTTGATTTTATAGTTTTGGTATAGCGCTACTCCTAAAAAGAATAGTACCACGGCAGAAAAACTCAAGATCAACTTCCATTTCATTGATAGATGCATAGACCTAGCCTTCAACAATATCATCCTCCGTATAAAGCCTCATATGGCAATAGGTACTTTTTACTAATATCTAAATTGTAGAAGCTGGATATTAAATACCGGGCACAGTTTTGTATGAGAAATGTAAAATTATATCGAATATTCAGACACAATTAAGTCCTTGCAATTGACGCAACGTTAAGTGCTAAAATACTTCTCATAGGGCGCCTTATCAATCTATAGAACGGGAGTTGTCTATGAGTGGATTTGTGACCATTGATAAGCTTTCTACGCAAATAGGGCTGACGAGTCGGACGTTGCGTCACTGGGAAGCACAAGGATTGTTTGAAAGTCACCGAGAGGCTAGCTCGGGTTGGCGAATTTATGATGAGCACGCAATCCTCGCCATTCGAATCACCGCATTATTAAGAAAGCTGGATATTAGTATTAAGGATATCGGAACCGTCCTGCAGAACATGTCCGTTCACTCCTTGTATGAAACACTCCTTCAGCAGTCCGCTTCAATTCATAATGAGAAATCTGAACTTACACTAAAGGAACGCGAGATCCACTTTTTTTTACAATTAATATCTGCACGTATGGAGGAACCCATAACTAACCATTTGTTATTAGCGTTGAACGCAGAGTCATGCAATACATTGGATGATATGAATGAGAATGAGGAGGTTGTATCTATGACAACGATTAAACACTCTCCACCTATCCATGTAAGATTCATTACACTTCCACCTATGAGATTTGCCTATAATGTTGCGGTCAGTACCTCACCAGAGGATGAAGCTATGGTACCCATCGTGGAATGGTTGGAAACTAATCATCTCTTGGGGACAGCACGTCTATTTGGTGGGAATACGAATCCGCACCCTAGCGGAGAGAATAAGCCTTATGGCTACGGATTCTGTGCCTCCATTCCTGAAAATGTTGAAATACCAGCCCACCTTAAAGAGATACGTTTCGACGGCGGTCTCTATGCCATGACCGAAAGCAGTGATGATATCTTTGGCTCATGGCAAGCACTAATGAGTTTTTTGGATAATAACATGGATTATCAAGCTGACCACAATTCAAGATTATGTCTCGAGGAGCATATCCGAAACGATAATCCCAAAGGCAACGGAAATCAGTATGTATTAAATCTGCTCGAACCTGTAAAAAAGCGGTCATAGAACAAAACGCTCTCCTTTGCCCATAATGGCATTGGAGAGCGTTTGTATTATCATCAAGAAATCTGATGATAGCTTATGATTGACTGAGCTTTAACAGTTTCGCTAGCATTTGAGCTATTTCTTCACGAGTCGCTTTTTCTTTTGGAGCAAAATTAAGCGCCGAACTACCTGCAGCGGGCTTTCCTGAAATAATTCCTGCCTGCTGAGCAGCTGTGGCTGCTTCCAGAGCATAAGAGCTTATCAACTTCTGATCCGCAAAAGCTGAACCGTCGCCACTTACAGGCAATGTCCAGTTCATAGCTTTTGCTAATCGTACGATCATAACAGAAAGCTGCTCGCGAGTTACATTTGCCCGAGGATCAAATTGTCCTTCACTCACACCGGTAACAATTCCCTCGCGATTAGCCCAAGCTACCGCTGCCGCATAATAATCGTCAGCTTTAACATCTGTAAAGTTTCCTGCTCCTTCTGCGCTAAGATCAGCACCAGCCAAGCGAGCTAAGAGCAAGGTAACATCTGCTCTGGTTAGTTGACTCTTAGATCCGAATTTACCTTCACCGATGCCAGTGATTACATCACGAGCGGCCAAATAAGTAATAGAATCCTTAGCAAAGCTGCTTCCAATATCAGAGAAGCTCACTTTGTTGTACCCTACTGCATACGTGGAGAATTGGGAAGTTCGGAAAATCAATTGTCCCGTTGCTGCGTTATAACTGCTGCCTGCCAGTACAACCGCTTGACCCGCATTCGTCAAATCATAAGCTACGACTGCGTTAGCATCCTCATTTGCTGCTAGTGTATAAGGCACTGTTATTGTCGCAAAACCAGCACCTAGATTAGAAATAGGCTGGCTTCCTGCGACAATCCCTAGACTTAAGACTGGTCGGCTGCCAATCACAGCCTGAGCTTTGCCTTTCCCATCAGTGTCTGCACTACTAATGGACAGTTTAATGTCCTCACCCTTTGCTGCTGTGTTCACAGCTGAGAGTGCATTACGATCCAACGTTATCGTACCGATTCCTGCTTCGAACACTACCGACTTTGCAGCACTACCTGCAAGTGCCGTAAAAGTATTCGATGGGATGTTCAATGTAACTCCACCCGCAGCCGTATCTACCTTAGCGCGGAATACCAACTGACCGTTGGCATTATTCGCCAGAGACTTAAGTGCCTCAGTAACCATATCCGAAGTTATGGAAGCCACTAACTTGCCTTCTGCATCCTTAGAAGCCTTAATCTCTACAATAATCTTATTACCTTCTGTGGTTACAGCTGGTGTTGTTACCTCTTTAACTGGATCTTTAGGCGTTACCGTAGTACCTGGCCCCGGATTTGTAGTGACCGGATCAGCCGCAGCTACCGTTACCGTCGATTCAGCTACACCATAGCCATCTGCGCTGAATGCAGAGATAACCGCCGTTCCTTTTGTCAAAGGGTTTACCTTACCGTTGCTATCAACGGAAGCAACACTCGGATTCGAAGAACTCCAAGTCACCGCATTCGATCCACCTTCAGCAGGAGCAACGCTAGCCTCAAGCATTGCCGAAGCTTCACCAACCTTCAATGACAGAGAAGTCTGGTTCAGTGTAATCTTCGTTACATTCAACTGATAGATAGCCACAGTACCACCAACTTCATTCGCAACGAGAACTAAAGGAAGTCCTGTCGGGCTTGACGTCGCCGGGATAAATTCGATTCCTTCTGGAGCAGTGTCCGTCTCCAGGGTGTTCGCAGATGTAAAATCACGTGTATTGATATAGTTCACAAAACTCGGCTCCAGTGGATTCGTCACTTCATAAGTCATTAGACCGCCGATTCGCTCAAGACCAATGAAGGCCAGCGCCTTTTGTCCAACCTTACCTACCTTGACATACTCAGGTTCAGGTCCCTTTTTCGTACTGCGGTTATCCATAGTCGTGTTACTATTGCTTGCATTGAAATATTCTGGCAAACGTTCACCGGTAATCTTTTCAAAGTCGCTTCCACTATCGTAAACCTGGTTCATAGAATCTGCTTCCCAAATGGAAAACGAACGGCCACCGTATAAGTAAATCCCATCATTGCCCATGTCAGACATTACTTCTACGCTATCGTATTTATCTTTATTTTCATTCAGAAATTTTGCCGCATCTGATTCCGGGTTTAGCGAGCCCTTCATTTTTTTGACCGTGCTCACGTTCACTTTACTATCCCATTCCGTTGCGTCACCTTCGTTGGCCGTGAACAGATAAGTCTTGCCTCCGACCGTGTACTGATCTATACCATCAGGCATAAACGTACCGAAGAATGGAACATTTTCTAAATTCACTTTATTATCTTTTACCAGGTCCAGAGCATTTTTTGGAAGACTCACACTCAAATCCTTGAAGCCTAATCCTTTGACCCAAAGAACCTTCTTGGAGGCAATATCGATGGCGGCAATCGCATTATTTTCTTGTAGTGCTACATAGGCAATGGTCTGGTCATCAGAGAGCACCACAAATTCCGGCTCCAGATCACGTACCACATCCTTCTTTTCTCCTTTGCCCGTAATCTGTTTGTTTATCGGATCAGCTGCTCCACGAATATGGACAAGATCGTCAATTACATCGGGATTATCGAACTTAACCTGAATCGAAGTGTTCTTAAGCGTATCAATGATCGTTACACTACCTTCAGGATCGCCTGCTGTAGTGCGTGGTTCCGCTTCGTCGGCTGTCAAAATGTAACGGCCATCATCGGTATACTTCACCATGTCCGGTTGAACTCCCGATTCATATGAAGCTAACAATTTTCCATCATAGTCAAGTACAAGAACTTTACCATTCTTCATGGCGTCTTCTTCTTGAATGGCTACGGCGATCCGCTTAGTAGTTGTATTGATATCTACACTCGTTAGGTCACCGTATGTAAATCCATCCACTTCAGATAGCTGCTCTACGTTAATACTATATTCTTTTTGCGGATTAGAAGGGTTCTTGAGATTCACAATATCGACTGTGGCAGGATGAGATGAACCATTAACGAGATAGAACTTGCCATTATCGCGGTTAAATATCACGATCTCCGCCACGCCGCCATCTTTGTTGGTCACTCCTACAGAATAACCACCGATCTTAGTTACGCTAAGCAGATCCGGAGTTACCGGACCTCCAGCTTCCGCCACATTTAGAGAGAGTACAGCTTCAGTCTTCATGCGAGGCGTCGAGCTATCATACACGGCGATACTGACGGTAGCCGCTCCTACTTTCGAAGGCGTTCCGCTAATATTCCCGGATGTAGCATCTATCGATAATCCGTCCGGTAGACCAGCAGCTTCATAAGAATAAGGCTGTACACCCCCATAAACAGATAATGTCACCGAATAAGGAGATCCAGCTTTTGCCTCTGAAAGACTCTTGGTCGAGATGCCTAGTTCAGACACTTTCACACTCCATTGTCCATCTGCACTGTTATGTGGCTTAGCCAATGCCAGAGTTGAAGCATCAAGGGAATCAAAGCTAATTTGTTTGAAATCTACTTTGTTGTTGTCTGTATCCACAAAATCAACACGACGAACGGACTTTTTCTTGGAGGTACCTCCGGTATCGCCAGTCGGGTAATCCACTTCATATCCATCAATCGTTGCATTTTTATTGTTAGACGCTGTACCAATCATGTCCACGTAGCTGCTTGGTTTCGTTTGAAATGGATTCACAACCTGCAACAATTCTGTACTACTTAGCAGTACAACCTTCATGCCACTATTATTAAAATACATCCCCGGCCAAGACTGATCACCTTTAGTACTGATATCGTTTTTGTGATCCTGGTTATTGGCATCATCGGTAATGAGATAAGAGGAATGAGCCTTAATCGTTCCGTTCAAATCCAGCTTACTCCATTGTCCAGCGAGCTTAGGATCCGAATATTGTACAGACCACCCCGCCAGACTCACATCTGAATCCGTCGGATTATATAGCTCAACGTAACCTTTCGAGAAATATCCACCTGATGCATCGGCAGTATTTCCCCCACCGTACACTTGATTAACAACAATATGGGGAATGCTAACATCGTATTTACCGTCCGCAGTATAAGGTGTACCTGATTGAACGGATGCTGCCACTGCTGGACCTGCCATCCAAGCGGAGCCTAACAATATCTCAGCTGTAAGCATAAGGGATACAATTGCTTTACCTGTGGGTTTCAAGTAGATTTTCACTCCTATTAATAGTTTCTATCAATATAGAGTAATAGTATTATCAAACCTGTAGATTTACGTAATGGTGATGTAAACATTCTCTATGCAGTAACAGCTGGCGTAATCTTTACAAATATAAATCGTGTGAGCGGCCCAACTAGAATAATTTGCAACGGAAGTGCAACAATGAAATTCTTACCTACGGCAGACAGATAAGCCATCGGTAATTCTGAGGAGAATCCGACATGTAGAACTGCGCCATAGAAGGACATAAACAGTACCATTCCAGTTACCATAAAAAAGGATATGAACATGATTCTTTTAATCATCGGATCATTCTCTTTAACTAGCTTATGCGCGATTCCCTTCGCAACCTTACCAACAACAAATATATCTAGAATGAATGCGACTATAAATGCCGGTAAGTAACCGATGATCACATCAGTAATTACAGATCCTGACCACCCCTCCATCAGCACTACATTGTAAATACTCATTCCAAGTACCATCAATGCACACATGATGAACGTAAATAATAATGCTTCTTTTTTGTTTCTTCCCATCATCAAGCTCCTTTTATCTGTATATTGTCAACTTGGATTACAATAACACAGCGTTTTAAATTAAGTCAACCAAGTTGACAATAAACACAAATGACTTATACTTGGATTAATGAGCGATGATTTAGGAGTGTTCACATGGACAACCATCTGCAAGAAATGAATCTAATTGATTTACTTAGTGAGAAGCATCTAGTCTTACGTAAAATAGTGACCGACCAAGATCCTGATCAAATCAACAAAACTGAATCTCATATCCTAGCCGTTCTTGAAGCACATCAAATGCTCTCGATCTCGGAAATCAGTAGAATTATTAATATTTCTAGGCAGGGTACACATAAAAGCATTCAAGGACTGTTATCCCGTGACTATGTAGAGGCGGTTGAAGTTGAAGGAAATCAGCGTGACAAAAATATCATCCTTACCCAGAAGGGGATCGAATGCAATCAAAGAATGATGATCACCAAAATCGAATTAGAGCAGAGAATTGCTGACAAGCTTGGGGCAGCTAACGTAGAGCTTCTCAAAGCTTTGTTAAAAGAAGAATGGCTGTAGCCCACAGCAAAAAAAGACGCAGAGTTCTCCACCCTGCGTCTTTAAAAAGATTCAATTATTTTCCGGGAAATGGTCACTTAGATTTCTCTAATGCAATGCTAGCTTCGCTCTCCCCGCCAAGTCGAAACGTCATCATTTTCACAAATGTAATTATTCATCAATAATGAAATCTATCAGGCCACAATTGATAAAGAGGAGGAATGCGAATACATGCTTATAATCATGCCAATGCTAACAAGTGAACTAACATAAATCCAAGTAATGATAATAAGACCGAACCTATCAGCCCCGCTGCAAAAGACTTCATCCCGAGCCGTCTAAATGCCGCCAAATCTACGTTTAAGCCAAGACCAGCCATAGCCATAGCGATTAACATATAAGCCATCGTAACAATTCCATTTGCCACTGATGCGGATACGATCCCTAAGGAATTCACACCACTGACAAGTAGAAATCCTAATATAAACCAAGGGATCGGAATGCTTTTCCACGATGTTTTGGACTGTCCGCCCTGCGCTTTTCTTTCTGCGCGATTCGTCCAAATCCCAATTAAGATAGCGACAGGAACGAGCAAGGCAACCCGAGTCAATTTAACGATTACCGCCATATCCACCGCTGCATTCCCTCCTGCATCAGCAGCCGCGATGACGTGAGCAATTTCGTGTAAAGTCGCTCCCGAGAATACCCCGTAACCAAGATCCGATAAGCCCAGAAAAGGATACAGAAAAGTGTAAAGCAGCGTGAATATTGTACCTAAAATAGCTACTATTGCAGCACCAATGGCCGTTTCGTCATCTTTGGCTTTGATTTGTGGAGCAATCGCCACCACTGCCGCCGCACCGCAAATCGCTGTTCCGCAGGCGGTTAAGATGCTGAGTCTCTTATCAACTTTGAACAGTCGAGCAAGTCCGTATACAACAGAGATCGTAAATACGATCACGATAACAGCCATTAGAAATACCCGCGGACCTGCAGCAACGATATCCATTAGATTAAGCCGCATACCAAGTAGGATAATCCCCAGACGAAGCAGCTTTTTGCTGGAAAAATCAGTCCCTTGAGTGAGTGTGCACGGCACCCCGACGGTTGCCCGCCAAATAATTCCGATTAAGATGGCAATGACCAATTGGCCCATAATAGAGAGAAATGGAAAGCCTGCTAAATATTTTGCAACTAATGCAATGATTAAGGTTAATCCAATACCAAGTGCAAAACCAACTTGTTTCTTACTGTTCGATTGGTACAATCGCTGTGATTCCCCCATGTTGCATACACCCCTTGTTTAAATCTCTAGTTGATGGAAGTATGTACCCCCATGACTCAACAATAATACGCCATGGCTCGAAAGTTAAATACCAATATACTATCCGTAAGATTAGTAATCCTTATGCTTGAATTTGTACACACAAAAATTAATGAGCTCCAATCCATGTACGAATCAGAATTCCTGCAAAAGTGCAGCTATCAATGCATAATTCATCTTTATATAGTCGAAAACTGCGAATATACAGGTATTCCCATGCATTCAGTTTAAAAAGTGTTTCTGAAGCAAGAATACCTGCAGATTCGCAGGAATGAGTCAGTTAGCGATATTTATCTCATACAAAAATGTATTTTTGCAGGTATATCCTCACAATCACGAAAAAAAGCTCTTCAAGTGAAAAGGAACTGCCAGAGCAGCCACTTCACTGAAAGAGCGATTGTGTTTCTAAATTAACTTTAAACTTCAAGTTTCTGTAGCTTAGTACCCTTCGGTAGTACAGAAGTTATATATTCATGAACTGGATGTTCTCCTTCTGCTTCCGCAAGTACGGTCACAATTCCTTCGTCCGTACCGGTTCTGATCAGGCGCCCCATCCCTTGTTTAAGTCTTAGCAGCATGTAAGGCAAATCCACATCTTCAAAAGGAGTGGATGTTTCCGCCCGTTTCGCCATAAATACTGGGTCAAGCGGAGGATAAGGCAGCGACCAAATGATCACATTAGATAGTGAGGGTCCTGGTATATCTAGTCCTTCCCATAGCGTCACCGCACAAAGCACACTATGCTCATCCCGTTGGAAAGCCGAGATCAAATAGCTGATCTCTTGGTCTCCTTCATAGAGGAAAGAATAGCTGCTGGATTCTGCTCTCAGCGAGTTGAGCTGCTTGAACTGCAGGAGCTCCTCACGAGTACGGAACAGCAGCAGGGCTCTTCCTTCCGTCTGCTGGATCAGCTTCATGGAGATCTCCATTTTTTCAGCAAAATCACCCCTCCGAAGCTCTGGCACATAGACGTTCATCTGGTGCTCGTAATCATAAGGTGAGTCTACAGAGAAAGACAGAAAGTCGTGTATCCCAAGACTATCCTTCAAGTACTGGAATGATTTATCCACGGACAATGTAGCCGAAGAGAATACGATTGGTATTTTTTGCGTGAACAAGCTGTCTTGGAGCACTTCTTTAACATTTCGCGGCATAACGGACAGCGTTAGACCATCACTATCTTCCGTCGCCCAGCAGATCAGTGCACCAGAATCCTCAAACAATCGCAGAGCGATCTCTATAGTCTCCAACCGTTCTTCCACAATTCGCAATTGATATTCGTCAATCGTATAGAGTCCACTTTCGAATACTAGCTCTTCCTCAATAGCGGCGATTACACTACGCATACGGTGTACCTCTCGGATTAGCGGTGCATTCAGCTCAATGCTTTTTCGATCGGATCCAGGGATACTACGGCATTGACGACGAATGTATTTAAACATCTGCTCACTTTGCATAATCGCTTCATCGATAAGTACAGCGAGCGACTCTCGAATCTCATTCTGTAGAAGGCGAGAGATCAGTTCTTCAAAGACGACATGCTTCATTTTATATCCGAGCGCCTTCATGGCAGCAGATTCTAGCAAATGTCCTTCGTCAAAAACAACTGCACAATGCTCAGGAAGCAGAGGAATTTGACCCTCACGCTTACGCGCTTCATAAGTCCAAATATGCTCCATATAATAATCATGAGAACAAATGATCAGGTCACTAGACTTCCGATAATGCTCACGAGACAACGTCTGCCCACAGCGATGACGCATATCGCAAGTAAAACAATCCTGAAACGTATCCCAGTTAATCTTATTCCATTGTTCGTCATTCAAATCTGGATAATCCCTACGGTCTCCATAGGCATGGAACTGCTGCATCGGAGCATGTGAGTGTACAAAATCAGGCAAAGTACCATATAAACTCTCAAGCGGCAAGCTCCCATCATCATTGTTGCGAGCATGATCCAGCTTCTTCAGACACATATATTTATCAGGCGATTTCGCTAGTCTGGCATCAATATTCATATTCAGATGCTTCGCAAGCTTGGCAATATCACCCTCTGGCTTTACAAGCTGCTCGATCAACGACTCGTCCGCACAAGCAATTATCGCAGGTTTGCCCCTATAACGCGCATAACAAATGCTATACAACAAATACACTAAAGTCTTACCCGTTCCGACCCCTGCCTCAGCAAAAATCGTCTTTTTTTCAGCAAAAGCTCGCTCCACCTGAAAAGCCATGTAGATCTGTTCATCACGAACTTCAAATCCTGCTTCAGGAAGAATTTCATAGAATACATCTCCGACCCATTCCCCCACTTGCTCCATAAAAGGTCTAGTCCGATCATATTCAAAAGGATACTGTGTCGCCAACAAGCCTACCTCCAATATTTAATCAGGCATATCTCGTATACCATGAAAAAAGAATCAACGGAAAAACTTTATTATCTCATAAGATTGGAATAATTACAAAGTAGTTCTTTCGGAAAAAAACTTCTGCAATAAGAAAAATACTCGAAGCGCACATTCACGGGTGTCTATAAGCACTCAGTATGCATGGTCTTCCAAGTATCTTCATAGAGATAACTATAAGTGAATCGAAGAATTGAATTCCATACTGTACTCGAAAAGGTCCGTTGAAGGAGGAAATTAAATTTGTGGTTTGAGCAGCTAGCTAGTAGTAAACAATTATCCTTTCAAATTGGTACATTTGCCGGTATTACAGGGAAGGCAGTATTCGATATAAATGGCACACGACGTTATTTTTTAGAAAAGAGATGGGCACAAGGAGGAGATATTCTTACCGCCGTTATGATGAATCCTAGTAATGCAGCACATAATCAAACGGATGAGACAGTAGAGCAGTTAATCGATGTTGCAAAGGTTCAATGTTGTAATGCCTTATACGTTGTGAATATTTCTAGTTTTATTGATGGTTCAAGTAGCAATTTAAATAACGCGAAATTTACTTATGAAGATATTAATTGGGCTTTTGTTTCTGGAGCCATTTCAGAGGCAAATATCGTTTTTCTCGGATGGGGAATGAAGGGACAATTAGGTATGCTTAAACAGCAAAAAAGCAATTCCAATGTAGTAAATGCATTTAAAGAAAGAAGAATATTTTGCTATGAAGTGTTGAAATCAAATGATAAAAGGTATGCAAAGCGTCCGGTATATTATGTTCCTCACCCACGACCACTGTATGATAAAAAAAAATATAGTTATGTACCTATACGGGAAATAAATGAGCATGAAGTCAAGCAGATATTTATTAGATGAGGATTTAATGCCAATTACATCTAGCATGGTGCCAAGTTTAAACTAAGAGGAATACGTTAGCATACATAAAAGCGGCAGTTTAGGACCTTTACTCCCGTCCAGGACTGCCGCTTTTTTACTTATACGATTTGTCTAATTCACCTGACCCCTACCTCCAAAAATCCGTTCCAGCAAAAACATGTTCTTTTTCCAGCGCCTCTTCCCCATTTTCCAAGCAATCTACCCAGGGAACACGTTGCTTACGCACCACAGAGGCATCCTTCACACCATATTCCTGATAACAAACGGTTTGCTCATTGGCGGCGTTATTCCAGTCGTCCCAGCCCAAAGGATGAATATGCGTGCCCATCTCGCAACCCACGAATGCTGTCTTTGCGAACTCACGCCAAGGGCGTCCTAGAAACACTGGAGCAATATCAGGGACGGCTGTTAAGAAGCAATTTTTAAAAATATAACCATGTGGCTGTCCCTCGGGCGTGGAAGCTGCTGTTACATAACCTGTTTGATTCTCATTATGACGTATACTTCTGATTTCACACCGATCAAAATAAGCCGTTGCACCGCCAAAAATAAAATCGACCGTTCCTTCTATATAGCAATGCTGATACAACTGGCGATAATGGGTATGATGTTCTCTCAGCGGAATACCTCCGAATGCCCCTCGTTCTCTTGGCGCAGGCGGTAAAGGCCCAGTGAACAACGTGTCCTGATGCCCTTTAAAGGTGCAAGTTCTGAACACAGTTTGGTCGCAATGGGCATAGACAGCTACCGCTTGACCTATATGGTCTCCCTGCCCTGCACTATTCGTAATAATAAGGTTCTCCAAAACGAGATGGCTACCTCCCAGAAATAACGTTGGTGTAGCAAACGTATTGATTTCTTCGCCAGAATCATCAAGCTCTTTCGCATAACGATTCATGGTTATTTCCACGGTGCCCATTCCTATGATCGTTAGATAAGAACGATAAATCCTAATAGTCTCATTATAGACACCTGACAAAATATACAGCGTATCCGCATGGCTAGATGGCTCACGTTCTAGCGAATCTATTGCCTCTTGGATGGTGTGATAATCACAAAAAGATTCTTTGCCTACTACAAGCATCGTGGTTCTGTTCCCTTCTATGAATTTTAGAGATGCTTCGTCAAAAATTGCTGCCATAAGGTCCGCATTTCCAAGGTCTCCATATGCCCGCCACTGGCAATGATAGGTTGCCAATGTTCTGATTTCCCTGCCGTTTGGTAAGCTTCGGACAGCCCCTTATCCAAGAGTTCTACTCCTTCAATGGGACATAGCCGATCGTTTCTGCCTACTAGGCTCATTCGCGGGCGAGGAACGATCCTCTTTTGTACATCGAGCGTTGTAAAATGCTTTAATAACCCCGGCACATAAGAATAGTAACCATGATGATCTAGTCCTCTTACAGCAATTAAGGTATGCGCATCTACTTGACCACAGATGTCTACGATCACCCCGACCCGTTCATCTAATGCAGCCATCCACCATGCCATCAAACCACCCATGGACATGCCGATTGTTGCGATGTGAGACGCGTCAACATCCTTACGCTGGCACATGTAATCTAGCATTCGAATATTGTCATACAGCATCATGCCCCACATGACTTGCCCCTGCCATAGCATTTCCTTGACTAGCTCACTTTCGGTTTTGCCGCCACGCTCATTAAAGCCCCACATATCGATACAGCATGCAGCATACCCCATCTCCGTTAGGGCTTTAGCAAAAGAGGGCTGTTGCAAATATGAACTACTCCGAACAAACTCATTCCGTCCATTCGCATAATTCCCTCCATGAGAATGATTAAAGACAACCAGCGGAAACGGCCCTTCTCTATCCAAAGGAATGGCTACATAAGCAGGCACCCATTCAATTCCATTGAGATCAAGCATCAGGGATTCGAGGCGATAGCCGTCCCGCTCTTCTTGCTTCATTACAGTTACCGTAATCGGCTTATCCGTCGGAAGATCCCCTAACAATTCCTTCAGTTTAACAGACTCCATGCTGCTCTCCCCTACGTATACACATTCTGTTCTGAAGGTGAGACTGTAACTTGTTCTACTAGCTGTTCTGGCTTGCTCGTATTCTTCGATCGACAATTCATGATCTCTATGGCTTCGCCATTTTCAATGTAAAATGCAGGCCCTTCATGATTCTCAATCGTCACTTGCTGAAATTGAACATCCCTCGCATTGCCTAGGAAAAATCCGCGATTGTTCATGTTTTCGATTCCTGTCATCATGTCTGGATGCCCGGGAGTCGCATTGCTCGCCATGGAGATATCAACATTTGTAAAAGTAATCTCTGATACATACTGCTCCGCAAGTCCGTATAAGAAACCCGCGGCAGCATGCACATTACGTGCGGTGATATTTGCAAAATGGATTCTTCTAAAACACGGCGTTTCATCTGTAATCGGATAAGGATTTTTGTCCCACACATACTTCTCTTTCCCACGTGGTCCACAGAAATAGTATAGATTTAGTGTAAACGGACAAATGACGTCTTCCATAACAATATTACTGATCCGAATATCTTCAATCGTACCTCCGCGTCCACGTCTTGATTTCATACGTATGCCACGATCGGTTTGTTTAAAGACACAGTTGCTGATGGTTACATTACGAATATCACCGCTCATTTCACTACCAAGCACAACTCCCCCATGACCATGAACCATGGTGCAGTTCGTAATCGTGATATTCTCGCAGGGAATGCGCTCTTTCGTATCTTCAGTTCCCGCTTTGATAGCAATACAGTCATCGCCCACATCGATATTACAGTTGCTAATCCGAACATTCGTACAAGACTCAGGATTAATACCATCTGTATTCGGAGAATCAGCCGGGTTCAGAATAGACAGATTATCGATCGTAACATTGTAGCAATTGACTGGATTAACGGTCCAACTTGGAGAATTCAGCAACGTAACATCCTTAATGGTTACCCGCTGGCAGCTATCAAAACCAATCAAAGTCGGTCGGGGATACTGAAGCTCTTCGCGTCGTTTCCGAAATACATCCCACCATGCTTTACCATTACCATTAATAGTTCCGCTTCCGGTAATCGATATATTAACTAAACCTTTACCATGAATACAAGGAGTATGAACCTGCTGCTTCACCCCTTCCCATCTACATTCCACCGCAGGGTAATCTTCTGGATTTGTGCTAAAGGAAAGGATTGCGCCAGGGCTTAGATTCAATTCTATATTGCTGCTCATAACAATCGCACCGGTAAAGTAAGTACCCGCTGGCACATAAACGGTTCCTCCACCTGCTTCACTTGCCGCTTCAATCGCACGCGCAATCGCTTCTGTCGCTATCTTCCCGCTATTCTTAAGCGCTCCAAAATCCTCAATATTATATACGGACATTCTATAGCACTCCTATTCTATATCAGATCCAGCCTCTTAATTGTTCGTACTCCACACAAGCTTGCAAGAAAGCACCGATACCCTTTTGGTCGTTAGTTACAATAGGCTCGCTAATGTAATAAGCGAAAGTACCGTCGCGTTGATCTGCTCCACCTAAGCCTGCTACTTGGCAATTTTTATTTAGATTGACCCAGCCTTCTTTGGTCTCAAGAACAAACTCTGAGATAAGTCCTTGATAGGCTGAATCTAGCGTTCCATACCAACTAGCCTCTAATACGCCTAGACGAATGCCCTTAGCCATAGCATATACAATCATGCTGGAAGCAGAAGCCTCGAGATAATTCCCTTTGCGTTCCCCCAGGTTCACCACTTGATACCAGACTCCGGATTCAGCATCCTGATATTTTTTCACGGCAGTTAATGTATCGTTCAGGATACGCACCAATTCGGGATAATCCGAATGCTCACTCGGCAATAATTCTAGAACATCTACTAATGCCATAAGATACCAGCCAAGTGAACGCGCCCAGAAGTTTGGAGAGAGTCCTGTCTCGGGGTCACACCATGGTTGAACACGCTGTTCATCCCAAGCATGATATAGCAGTCCCGTTTCCGAGTCTTTTGTGTGCTTCTCACTCAAGATGAATTGTTTCGTCACATCTTCAAGCCCCACCCCTTCCTCAAAGGCTAGCAAGTAGGCTAAATAGAATGGCGCACCCATATAAAGACCATCTAACCAAATTTGATAAGGATAAATATTTTTATGCCAAAAAGCACCTTCCGAGGTTCGCGGATGTGTTTCTAGCTGCTTTCTTAATAAGGTAGACGCTTGTTTATATTTTTCCTGCTTGGTTTCTTTATATAGCGTAAATAATAATTTCCCGTTGTTAATGTGATCGATATTGTACTCCTCTAGGTGGTAGCCCTTAACGCTGCCATCTTCCTGGATAAAGTAGTCCATATGATCTTGAATGAATTGCAGATACTTTGAATCACCCGTTTGCTTCCAAAGCCATTCAAATCCATTCAATACCACGCCATAATCATAGGTCCAGCCTCCGTTATAGCCTTTATCCTCATAGAGCTTTGGTGTCCGCGTCATGATAGAATCCGCCGTATGAATTGCCCAATGTGATCTCTTCATCCCAACCCCCAAATTATCATTAAATTTAAGAACTCAATAGCAAAAATTAGCGGTAGATCGTTTGTGAAGAAGCCGCTACGGGTTCGGAGGGTTCTTACGATCGCTGTTAAAGCCCGATTTCTGATTATAAAAAAGATTATCGGTTGAAATAGGGCTTTAAAGGCGACCACTGGCGTTTCTCCAGAATCCCTCCACCCCTCCGCTCTTTCACACGTCAACCTCTAATTTTTAGAATGAGTCCATTCATAAACTACCTTCTCCCACAAAATAATAGGACTTGATTCTCAGTCCCAGAGAATCAAGTCATTGTCTAGTATAGATGCGAACGTATCATCTTTGGATTAAGCTTTGCATCTCAACACAAGCCATCACCCATGCGCCCACACCATGTAAATCATTTTTAACTTTAGGTCTTGTCACATAACTCTCGTAATCTCCGGCTGAAGTACCAATACAAATGTCCGGTAGAACTAATCGATTATGCTCATCCCACTGAATGACTTTAGTTAATCCTTCATATCCTTGTTTGGCCGCGGCCGTAGCCTTAGCCTCGTCACTTACAATGCCATGCTTCACGGCTTTGGCAATCGTGTAGACGAATAAACATGACCCTGAGGTCTCCAGCCAATTATCCGGCTCATGCCCCTTATCCACGACCTGATACCAAAGTCCGCTCTCCGGATCTTGATAACGAATAAGGGCATCTACGAATTCACGCAAAGTAGAAGATAATCCTGTTCGCGCTGGATCATGGGTAGGCAATAAATCAAGAAATTGCGATAATGCGAGACCATACCACCCCAGCGATCTACTCCAGAATTCCGGTGAACAGCCTGTCTCCGGGTTCGACCATGGCATCCGGCGGCTCTCGTCCCAAGCATGATATAACAAGCCGGTTGTCTCATCCTTCATATGCTTGCGCATTAACATTTCCTGATGAAGGACCGTATCCCGCAAGCTTGGTTCATCATAGACATTGGCATATTTCAAGGAGAATACTCCTGCCATATAAAGTCCATCTAACCACATTTGGTTAGCATACTTATCCTTATGCCAATAACCACCCTCAGATGTTTTGTTTAACGTAAGCAGTAAATTTCTCAGCTTCTCAGCAGCTATGCGATACTTGAGTTTACCTGTCCGTTCATGAAGACAAAACAGTAATTGTCCTGCTTGAACGGCATCCAGCTCATCGCGAGCAAAATAAAAGTTACCGTAATCATCCACCAAACCATCCACGTATTCCTGAATATAGTTGATATAGCGGTCTTCTTGATAGACATTCCATAAAAGCTCCATGCCGCACAGAAACACACCTTGATGGTAATGCCAACGATGCGCTGGAGGAAGCTCTCCCGCTCTGTACGTATCCATTAAAGAATCGCAAGCCTTTTTTGCCCACTCTATTGGTGTTGTTGGTACCTTGACAGTCATCACCAAGCTCCTTCCAAAAAAATATTCTCTCTCCCTCTTATTAGCCTTTCATAGAACCCAACATTGCTCCTTTGGCAAAATGCTTTTGCAGGAACGGGTATACACAAACTATTGGTAAGGTAGCTACAACGATAACAGCCATTTTAATGGATTGATCTGGCGGTGGAACAGCAGCATCCAGTGTAGCGCTGTGATCCATACCGCTGGCAAGGACGACAATTTGTCTAAGCAGAACCTGTATTGGCCATTTCGCACTATCATTCAAATACAGGATCGCATTCATGTAGGTATTCCAATACGTAACCGCATAAAATAATCCGATCGTCGCTAACGCAGGTAAGGATAGTGGCAATACAATCCGAAATAATATTCCGAAGTCGTTACAACCATCAATTTTAGCTGATTCCTCCAGACCTTCAGGTATATTTTGGAAAAAATTTCTCAAAATGATCATGTTAAAGGCACTAATCGCTGATGGTAGAATAAGTGATGCATAGGTGTCAATTAGTCCTAATTCCTTCACCACGAGGAACGTTGGAATCATCCCACCATGAAAGAGCATGGTGAACACAACCATGAAGTTAACCACTTTACGTCCATCCAGATCTCTTCTGGTAAGAGCATAGGCCATCAAAGAAGTTATAAACAAACTGATAACAGAACCAATTGCCGTGACACCAATGGATACACCCATGGCTTTAAATATTGTATTCGTCGAAAAGATGAACTTGTACGCTTCCAGACTCCATACCTTTGGAATCAGTACAAATTTACTAGAAGCTAGTTCTGCACTCGTTGTGAAAGAGCCTGCTACAACGTGAACAAGGGGAAGCACAGTAATTAAAGCAATGATCGCAAGTATCGTAAAGTTTATAGCAGAAAAGATTCTACCACTGATTGTTTTATCTTCTACCATTTCGATTCCTCCCACAAGATATCAATAAACGCCTTCTTCTCCCATTTTCTTGGATAATTTATTCACCAATATAACCATTACAAAGCCGACAATTGATTTGAAGAATCCAATGGCTGTACTGTAACTAAACTGCCCCTGTCTCAGACCAGCAGTATAAACATACGTATCGATAATTTCCGCAACTTCTCGATTCATGGAGTTAAGTAGCAGATATACATGTTCAAATCCAAGATCAAGAACGGAACCAATTTTCAGAATAAATAAAGTAATAATTACGCCTCTAATCGCTGGAAGAGTGATATGCCACACTTGTCTAAGCCGTCCAGCTCCATCCATACGCGATGCTTCGTAAAGCCCTGGATCAATGGCAGCTATGGAAGCTAGATAAATAATCGTTCCCCAGCCTGCTTCTCTCCAAATTACCTGAATAATATACATGGGCCTGAACCATCCTGGATTCAGCAGGAAATTGATTGGTTCGAATCCAAAATAGACAAGCAGCTCGTTGATAATCCCTCCATCCATAGTGACCATTACATAAGAAATGGAGACGATGATAACCAACGACAAAAAATGGGGCAAATAGAAGATCGTCTGAAAGGTTCTTTTGAAAAAGGTGCCTTGAAGTTCATTTAACATCAGGGCAAGAATAATCGGCATCGGAAAATAAATAAGTATATTTAATCCAAAAAGGACAAGTGTGTTCACTAATATATTTAAAAAATCCGGCTCTGTGAACAACCTACTGAAATGTTTCATTCCTACCCAGTCACTGCCGGTGATCCCTTGATATGGTTTATAATCTTGAAATGAGATAATCAATCCGTACATTGGAAGATATTTGAAAATCAGAAAATACAGTACTCCCGGTGTTAGCATAACGTAGAGCCATTTATTTCTCCACAGCCGCTTTTTCAGTTCGCTGCTGCTTTTATAAATCTCAGGCTTAGGCTGCAATTGAGGAGCTGAGCTGGTCTGTGCGGTGACTTCCTGCATGATATTCTTCCTTTCTCCTTCTTTATTCAAACACGATATTTATGAACCCAGTGAGGAATAGAAAAGGTTGTTGAAACAAGATCAACAACCTCTTCAGCTACAATTTGTCGCTTAACTATTCCAGTTCGGGTTACTATTTTTTGTATAAAGCGTTGTATTCTTCAATAATCTTTTCTCCGCCACGGCTCTTCCAGTTCTCTACTTCCTTCTCGAATCCAGCTTTGTCGATCTGACCATAAATATATTTGTAGGTTGCATCTGTAATAATCTGTTGAAGCTCTACACCTTTTTCTGTATAGGTAGACGAATCCATAGCAGCTGTTGGATCTGCTACACCAACTTTGACATTCTCAAGAACCAATTGATCCGCATGAATTCTTCCTGGCAGCGTATTATAGTTCTCGTACATTCCATTGGTTTCAGCTTCGCCGATAACGCTGTCCTTATAACCCTTTACTTCACGTTCAATCAATTCTTTGTCATCTGTAGCTTTCGCTTTACCGTCCTCAACGGTATAGTGAGTACCTTCAATTCCCCAATACATCAAATTAGCTACTTCTGGGGTCATCATTTGATCAAAGAAAGTAAGAATCTTCTTGAGTTCTGCCTCATCCTTCACAGCAGATTTTGGGAACAAGACAACGTTGTTATAGCCTGGAATCATCCATTGAGCATATTTTCCATCTGGACTTGCAACCATACTATGTGCGTCCAAAACAGCGGCAGGGTTATTCTTAATAGTATCTTTATTGAGGGAATCAATATCTTGCATGGAGCCCCCAATATAGAGTCCACCCTTTCCAGCCTTAAACATATTTACAGCATCCGTTTTACTGGTGGCAGCGAAATCTTGATTAATGTATCCGCCATCACGAGCTTTTTTGAAGAAATCCATCGTGTCGAAATATTCATCGAAGGTAAATTCAGGTGCTAATTTACCATCCTTCTCTCCCCAGGTGTTCGGTGTTCCGAACCAAGACGAGACGGTTTTGAAAGCTCCATAGGTCAACTCATTACGGTCAATAATACCTGTAGTATCTTTCTTTCCATTACCATCTGGATCTTGTTCCGTGAAGGCCTTAGCCATTTCAAATAATTCATCTACATTAGCTGGTGCAGCAAGCCCTAATTTATCTGCCCAGTCTTTTCGGTAAATGATCCCTTGACGAGCAAGTGGACGCCCGATATATAGGGTATAAAGCTTGCCATCTACTTTCGTGTTATTCAGAATTTCTGGTTTCAATTTGCTCAAATTCGGAAATTCGCTTAATAGTGTACCGATTTCCCAGAATTGTCCGTCCTTTATCGCTTCTTTCATCTGAATGAAGGTTGTCTGATTCTTCAAATAGGTTACTTGCGGCAGTGAACCGGTAGCAAAAGATGAATTCAGTTTTTCCTCATAAGTATCAGCCGGAAAAAATTGATAAGTCAGCTTCGTGTTGGTCAATTTTTCAAGTTCATTCTTAATCGTATCCGGAGGAGTCTCTGATGTATTCAATGGAAGCATAATCTTGATTTCTGTCGGGCCTTCTACTTTCACTTCTTCTTTTGCTTTCTCTGTTTCTACCGGCTTCGTGGTGCTCTCACCACCTGCAGAACTTGCTTGATTGTTGTTATTACCACCGCATCCAGCTAATAATGTACTGAATGTTAATAGTGCCGTTAACAACATGGTGAAGGACTTCTTCTTCATAACATCTTGACCTCCATAATTTGTATTGGTTACGAGTTCCACGTTACATGTTCGGCAAGGTTACGAAAACAATCATTTCCCCATAAAGCCCCGTTCTTAAAGGGATCTGAGCAAATGATTATGATGATAACTTGAGATTCTTTATTTGGGGTGTCGGGCGTAACTACGGGAAATGTTTGGACTTCCGGCCGCTGTTGTCTCCAGATTTTTCGAATTACCTCAAAGGGTAAATCCCGAGACAAAGGCGGTCGCTATCGCTCCTACAGTTCCAAACTTTCCCTTCATTACTTCTCACCCAAATGGTTTCTTCTCCGTTAACTCTGGGCAGCAAAAAAAAATCCACCGCGTCTACCGCAGTGGATCAATGAATAACTAACCTATTTACTTCTCTATCCCAAGCTCAGCCTCACCATATTCCTTAATAATCAGATCTCCTCCGCTAGCTCTCCATTTCTCAACTTCCTTCTGGAATCCCTCAGCGGTTATTTTGCCTAATATGTAATTGTACGTAGCGTCCACAATGATGGTAGACAATTCTACATTCTTCTCATCAAAAGTCGAAGAGCTCAGAGACACGGTCGGATCGTCGACCAGAAAGGATTCATTATCTTTACTCAGCTGATCCGCAAGTGAGGTCAATTTCTCCTTCTGGGCCACTTCCATAATGTTCTTATTACTAATATCTGCAATCATCAAAGAATATAAGGGATTTACTTCCTGCACCCGCAGTTCTGAGGTCTCCTCGGGAAGAATGACCTTTCCACCCTCAAGCTTATAATGACGGCCCTCAAACCCGTACATCATTATATTCGCTACATCTTTGTCCATTGTTCGATTAAAGAATTCGAGCACCTGCCGGAGCTCAAGCTCCGTCGCAATCGCTTTTTTGGAGAAGAGATACAGTCCGTTATAATTGGGTATCGACCACACTTTATACCCATCAGGTCCTTCGATCCGATTGATTAACGTTAATTCTGCTTTTGGATTCAGATCCTGAGCTTCAATAGATAGCCGCTTCACATCTGTCATACTGCCAATAAATACACCAGCAATGCCATTTATGAACTTATCGCGCTGTACTTCTTTGCTCGTTAGGGCAAAATCCTGATTTATAATTTTCTCATCATATAATTTCTTCATGAAGTTCATAGTGTTCATATACTGTGGGGTCACGAATTCAGGAACAAATTGATGGTTCTCTAGTTTCCAATTATTTGGTGTGCCAAAATACGAACTTAACGTCTTAAATACTCCATACACGAGATCATTACGGTCGACTAATCCGAAGGTATCTTGTTTACCATTCTGGTCAGGATCGTGATATGTAAATTGTCTCATTACCTCATAAAGTTCATCCAGTGTTTGCGGATTATTTAAATGAAGATTGTCGAGCCAATCCTTGCGTATAATGACCCCCTGTCTGGAAGAAGGACGTTCCGTATATAGGCCATAGATTTTACTATCTACAGAAGTTTGCTTAAGAATAGCGGGATCCAGATGTTTAAGATTGGAGAACTCCTGAAGATACGGACCGATCTCCCAAAAGGCATCCGAACGAATTGCATTTTTCACCAGATTATAGTCTGAGAACTTTACAAATGTGACCTTTCCGAGGGAGTTGGTCGTCAAGGCCGTATTCATCTTATCCGTATAGACTCCCTCTGGAACCCAACTTATATCGAGCTTTACACCTGTCAATCTTTCGATCTCAGCCATAATTTCTTTGGAAGGCTGCTGCGGAAAATGAAGGGGCGCCAAAATTGAGATGCTCGGATGAGACACATCTGGGCCGGAGTCGGCAGATTCCACATTGTTGCAAGCGCTTAAAAAAGAGAAAACGAGCATAGTAAATAAGCAGAAATACAACGTTACCCTTCTACCCTTAGATACTCTAAACATTTCTGTGGCCTCCTAGATATTATAAGGATTTTCACCCTACAGCTTGAAGATTTTACATTTTGTAGGCATAATTAGAGCTAATGATTATCGCAGAACAAGATGATTATTGTTATTTCCCACCAGGTTTCATACACTTAGAACAAGTGTCTACTTCTACATAAGTAAAGGTGCTGAGTCCCGTGAAACCATTAAGCTTTCTAAGTAAGCTAACGATGTTTGCCTTTGTGATTAGCATGCTGCCTGTGTTATTCATCGGTTCTTTTTCATACTTCACATCGTCAAAAGAAATACAAAAGAATGTTAATAACAGCAAAATGGAACTTATCTTGCAAATCACCTCAAATGTAGAACATAAGTTAACAACTGTCAATCAAACATTAAACCAAGTGATCAACTCCAGTGTATTAAAAAAAGCACTAAACAACCCATTAAATGAAACCGATTTCATTTTATACAACGATTTAAGAAATGAAATTCGCAATATGCAGTCCTTTGATACGAAACTGGAGGATGTCATCTTACTAAATCAACAGCAAAATTGGATGATCAAAAATTCAGGAGTCTATCGCTTGGATGAATACAAGAACCATGCGCAGCTCACCAACCTAATGAATGTTGCCGAAGATACCTCGTGGATCTTGAACCCATCCTCCTTATTTTATAGCGAGGAAAGCATTAACGTCACTGGCTGTAACTACAGCATTAGTCTTATCAAGAAGCTCCCGACCAATAAGCTTCAAAAATACGCGATTGCCTTAGCTAATATTCCTGTGTGCAGTCTTCAGGATTTCATTAACTCTGATGTACAGCCACTCGACGATATTATCGTGCTGGATAAAGAGGGCCGATTCCTGCTCCATCCGGACCGCAACTTAATCGGAAAGCCTATGAGAGAAGGCGGATTTACAGATGTCGCATTCATTTCTGATCTCTCCAAGCTTTCAGGTCAGTTCAAGACCGTCATCCACAAGAAAGATTACTCTGTGACTTACAAGCGATCTCAGATGAATGGCTGGGTCTATCTTTCGGTCACATCCATGGAAAGCTTGACCAAAGAATCCAAAAAAATTGGTCTGTTTACGATTATCGTGTGTACCTTTATGCTTCTGCTGTCTATTCTCTTGGCATGGATCGGATCTAGACGTATGTACACGCCCATTGAAAGACTACTCAATCAGATGGGCCAACGTAAAGCAGATATTAAATCCAGACACACGAATGAATTTCAGATTATTGGTGAGCAAGTTCATTCTTTATTCCAATCCAAATCACAGCTGGAAAAAGAAGTCCGTCAGCACATTCAGCAGGTGCGTACCTTCTTCTTAATCAATGCCTTCCACGGCAACGTTAAGAAGCGTGATTTGCTTGAAGAGCTGGAACAATTCGGCTACCATAAACAGCTTGAAGAATGGAAGACGATGGCTGTGATTACGTTGTCTATCGATTTTGCCGAAGATTCCAGCTATGAGAAAACAGATGTTAATCTCTTGTTATTCGCTGCCCACAATATGATTGAAGAGTTAGTCTACCCTGAACAACGACTTGCTCCTGTAATGATGGACCATGCGGTGGTTGTATTATTGGGGAGTCCGGACAGTGATACCGAGTCTTTTCGCAAAACATTATATTCGTTAACAGAGAAGCTGCAACAGGAAGTAAATAATTACCTAAAGCTACAGGTGAGCATAGGACTGAGCCTTCCCTTCAGCTCTTTCGACAAGCTATCCATCGCCTACAGAGAGGGCCTTGAAGCACTGAAGCATCGGATTAAGCTTGGCAAAGGCGTCATTATCCAGTACGAAAATATTAACTCAGGCAAGCATTATCTGAACTTGAACTATCCTACACATAAAGAAAATGATTTAATGGACGCTATCAAATTGGCAGAAACGGATAAAGCAAAGGAGCTTGTTCATTTGCTCTTTAAATCCATCTTTGCCCAAGAGCTTTCACCGCAGGAATATCAGATCCCACTGACCCGTCTACTCAATAATTTGCTCATTATGATGCAAGAATCAGGCATTAGCTTAACTCAAATTTATCATGCCAACGGTTCCATATTTGAGGAATTACATGATCTGCATACTGTGGCGGAGATTGAGGATTGGTTCTGGAGTATGGTCATTTATCCGATGATCAAGATTTTTAATAGCAGACAGAATGCTCAATATCACAATATCTCTGAGAAGATCATCGATCTGATTCAGCATGATTATGATACAGATCTTACTTTAGAAGAATGTGCTTCTCGTCTGCATTACAATGCCAACTATATCAGCAGTGTATTCCGTAAGGAGACCCAATACTATTTCAGTGAATACTTAACGATGTACCGATTTAAAATGGCGAAAAAATGGCTGAAAGAAACCGATATGCCCATTAAAGATATTGCAGCCAAATTAAGATATAACAACTCTCAGAACTTTATTCGCTCTTTCCGTAAGCAGGAAGGCATGACACCTGGACAATACCGGGATCATAATACTGGCACTAAACTGAAATCAACCTTCGATGAATCCATGTAAAGTAAGCATGCAATGCTGTTCTCGGTGATTCAGAAAAAAAAAAAGAGTCTCTCTTTTTTTTCGAAAATATGTTAACGTGTGCATATAATCTTTTAGGGAGGTAATTGAACTCGATGTTAAACATTCGCCTAAGTCAGAAGAACACGGAACAAAATGAGCTTACACTGGAGACCCCACTACTCACCCTCTACCCACTTGAGACGGATCAGCCTCGTCCCTTCATATTGGTATTGCCTGGTGGAGGTTATACTCTCTTGGCACAGCATGAAGGAGCACCGGTAGCGAAATGGCTAAACACTTTAGGTATTCATGCAGGCGTACTGGATTATCAGGTCGGCAGTTTCAACGTCACTTCTTTGTTAAATGATGTTGAGGAAGCTCTTAAATGGATCAGGGAAGCACCAAAAGATTGGAATGTGATCTCGGAACAAGTAGGGATGATTGGATTCTCCGCTGGAGGACACTTAGCTTCCATCTATACTACCACGCGGCCAGAGAAGCCGAATATTCTACTGCTAGGATACCCTGTAATCACTTTCCAAGAGCCTTATGCTCACAAGGGGAGCCGACTTCATTTTCTAGGAGACCACCCAACACAAGTGGAGCTTCACGGCTATTCATCAGAAACCCAAGTGACTTCGCAGATGCCTCCGACCTTTATTTGGACCACAGCAAATGATGCCAGTGTTCCCGTTGAGAACAGTCTGTTGTTCTCAACGGCACTATCGAAGCAAGGGATTCCTTTCGAGCTGCATGTCTTTGAAGAAGGTCGACATGGACTCGGACTTTCTATGGACAATCCGCATTGCCAGCAATGGCTTTCCATTTCTGAGAAATGGCTAAGTAAGCATCATTACGTTAAAAGAAAAGAACTTATAACACAAACACTATTTATTGCGGGCGACTCCACTGCAGCTATCAAAGGTGCTGGAGAAAAACCTATGACTGGCTGGGGAGAATACCTGCAAAGTTATTTTGGAGCTTCTGTTCGAATTGAGAATCGTGCAATGAATGGGCGAAGCACCAAATCATTTATAACAGACGGCCGCCTGGATGCCATCCTTAAAGACTTCAAAGCAGGTGACTACCTGTTTATTCAATTTGGGCACAACGATGAGAAGAAAGAAGACCCTTTACGTTACACTGATCCCGACACTGAATATCGACACAATCTACTTCAATATATAGAAGCCGCTCGGAAGCTAGGGGGTACTCCGGTTTTGCTAACGTCAGTGAGTCGCCGCCGCTACACTTCAGATGGACAGCTTGACCCGCTTGCTGTAGGTGCTTATCCCGAGGCTATGAGACAAGTAGCTGAAGAAACACAAACTCCCCTACTTGATATTTTTACAGCTTCGCAAGAGCTCTATCGTTCATTAGGCAAAGAAGAATCAAAGAAATTATTTATGCATTTGCCTGAAAAAATACATTCCAATTACCCCAATGGAGTTGCGGATGATACTCATTTTTGTGATGAAGGCGCTCAGCAAATCGCTAGACTTGTGGTTCAGGCTATTAGTCAATCCACAGCCTTACCGATATCAAACCTACAACCACTATTACAAGGAGTGATCACAGATGTCTATAATTAAAGAAGTTACTACGGAGTACTATCGTATCCCTTTGCCAGAAATCATGGAGGACGCTAAACACGGTCTGCATACTCACTTCGAAGTTCCCATTGTCAAAATCAAAACGGATGACGGCCGTGAAGGTGTAGGTTATACCTATACTGGCGGTTTTGGTGGCAAAGCGATCTGCTCGCTAATTGCTAATGAGTTAACACATATTTTAATTGGCAAGGACGCCAGTTGTGTAGAAAGTATCTGGGAGCAGATGAACTGGGGTATTCATTATGTTGCACGGGGTGGTTTGGCTAGCTTTGCTATTGCGGCTTGTGATATTGCTTTATGGGATTTGCGTGCGAAAAAAGCAGATGAACCTCTCTACAAACTTCTGGGTGGCGCAAGTAATGAAGTCAAATGTTATGGTGGCGCGATTGATTTGAATTTCCCATTAGAAAAGCTACTGCTCAACAATCAAAGATACTTAGATATGGGCCTCCAGGCTGTCAAAATTAAACTAGGCCAAAAAACATTAGCTGAAGATGTGGAACGAGTGGCTGCGGTACGTCAATTGATCGGTCCAGATGTGGCATTTATGGTCGATGCCAATATGAGCTGGAGTGTGGAAAAAGCGATAAAAGCTGCTCGTGAATTTTTGAAATACGACATTCTCTTCTTAGAAGAACCAACGATTCCTGAGGATTATGCCGGCTATGCACGGATTGCCGAAGAAACAGGAATGGCCGTTGCTGGTGGAGAGAACCTGCGGACATTAACCGAATTCCATCACATGCTGCAATATGGTCATGTTGATTTCCCTCAACCCGATGCCTCCAACATAGGTGGGATTACGGGCTGGTTAAAGGTAGCTCACTTAACACAAGCGTATAACCTTTCCGTCTCCACGCATGGGATGCAGGAATTACATGTTAGTTTATTAGCCGCTATGCCAAATGCAGGTTATCTGGAAATGCATAGCTTCCCTATCGATCAATACACCACACGTCCTCTAGTGATTAACAAAGACAATGGGATGGCTATTGCGCCTGAAGTAACAGGCACTGGGGTTACCTTTGACTGGGATAAATTAGCGCCACACAAACAACATTACTAAGAGGAGCGATCACATCTTATGAGTATCCCCATTCATCTAGGTGTTCGAGCGCATGATTTCACACAAGCTCCATTGCAAGAGTTAATTGAGAAGATTAAGTCATACAATTTCGCTCATATCCAGTTTGCACTTAAGAAATCTTTTCCTGACAGCGCCCCGAGTCTGACAGCTATAAGCCCTGGAACAGCCAGTTATTATGGGAATGCCTTTAGACAGGCTGGGATTCAGATTGCGGTGCTTGGTTGTTATGTAAATATTGTAGACGCCGATCCACAGAAACGGGCACAAGCGTTAGCCGAGTTCAATACTCATCTACGCTTGGCTAGAGATTTCGGCGCTAATCTGGTAGGTACAGAAACAGGAAGTGTTGGGAAAGGTTTCACTCCAGATAATTTTACGGAAGAGGCATTTCAAGAGGTCATTACTTCGGTAAGTGCCATGGTTGCGGAAGCCGAACGCTTTGGCGTGACGGTTGGGATTGAAGCAGGACTCCATCACCCGCTTTACACCGCAGCCTTAACTCGCCGACTTCTGGATGAGATTCCTTCTAACAATCTTCAAATCATATTAGACTGCGCTAACCTCATGTCACCTACAAATTACTTACTGCAGAAAGAGATCGTTTCGGAGGCTCTTGAGATCTTAGGAAATCGAATTGCTATCATTCATTTAAAAGACTTTATCGTGCAAGATGGAGCTATAAAGATTGTCCCTGTAGGTCAGGGATGGCTTGAGTTTGAGCCGATTCTTCGTTATATGAAATACGAGCGTCCGCATATTCAAGGGATTCTGGAAAGCACCCCTGAAGCGCATTTGAAAGAGAGCATCGCTTTTTTGGAGCGAATATACCAAGAAGTGTAGAAGCATCTCATTACAATCAAAAAAATCCACTGCACACATCATTACCTTGTGCAGTGGATTTTTTATATGTTGTTTAACATCCGTTTGATCTCCATGAAATATTGGACTGTTATGATCAAGACATCAAGAGTATCAGGGAGGGGTTCTATGCGTCTTGCATTATTTACAGACACATTTCTTCCGCAAACGAATGGTGTTTCACTTACGCTTCAGCGCTTAACTACCCATTTGAACCGACGAGGTATCGAGCATCTGCTATTTTCGCCGAAGTCTGCACCTGAAGACAGCTATGCCGATCCCATACGTCCCATTACCAGCATTCCCTTCTTCTTATACCCTGAATGTAGACTCGCACTGCCGAATATGTCCTCCATCCAGTCAGAGCTGAAGGCTTTTCGTCCTGATCTACTGCATATGGCAACTCCGTTCAATATCGGACTATGCGGCCTTCGCTATGCACGAAAGCTTGGCCTACCTCATGTCGCATCCTACCATACCCACTTTGACCGCTATCTTAAATATTACCGGATGAAAAAAATTGTTCCGCTCTATTGGAAGTACATGAAGTGGTTCCATCGGTCTTGTGATGCTACCTTTGCGCCATCCTACGAAACACTCAATTCACTCCAAGCTCAAGGCTTTCATCAGCTGAAGCTTTGGTCAAGAGGCATCGACTGCCAACTATATACCCCAAAAAAACGCAGCCATCAGGTCCGAGAGCGCTACGGAATTACAGCTCCTTTACTGCTTCTATATGTAGGAAGAATCGCTCCTGAAAAAGATATAAATACCCTTGCACTCGCCATGCAGCAATTGCCCGAGTCTATGCAATCTCAGGTACATTGGCTCATCGTTGGAGACGGTCCACTTCTATCAGAGATGCGGGCGCAAGCGCCGCAGAATGTCACGTTTACGGGCTACAAGCACGGTGAAGAGCTTGCCCAATTGTATGCCTCAGCTGATCTATTCGTCTTCCCTTCCAGCACAGAAACCTTCGGTAATGTTGTCCTTGAAGCTATGGCCTCGGGGCTACCTATCCTTGCCGTAAATGAAGGTGGGGTAAAGGATCTGGTCACACCCGGCCGCACCGGAATGATCGCCCCACCTCGTTCCCCGAATGCTCTTATTCGTGAGATTTGTGCCTGTGTGGAGCATCCCCAAAGGCTAGCTGCTATGGGATACGAAGGTCGTCAGCTGGCACTCGGCCGCTCGTGGGAGAGCATTTTTGATGGACTCATCCGCGATTATGAAGAGATCATTGAGAATCGACGCTTCGATCTTATACCGGCTTTACTACCATTAGTATAATAATGACGATAGTAAGCACATGAACAGCCGCTTCAAGCGGAGCAATCTTGTTCATAGCAGCAGCGTAGCCTTCAGGGATTTCCTCACCTTGGCTGCTCAATACAAGCTGGGTTAGCTTTTTCATTCTAGGCTCAACCATTCCAATAATAATTACTTCTATCACGATAAAAAATAATAACGAAAGATTTATCCACAACACCGACAAGCCCATTTTATCGATTATCATCAACAAAATGCCTGTCACAATCAGGGTGATTCCACCCGTCTTAGGGAATCTGTTTATTTTCTTCATAATGCCAATAACAAAACGCAGCTGGCTACCTGTCTTCGCTGAGCTTGTCAGTATTGGCAGCACAAAAGCTGGCCCAATTCCCACTATGGCTGCTATTACATGAATGACTACTACAATCTTAGAGATGATATCCGTCAAATCCATAATTATAATCCTCCCTATCATTCGTTGTATAGATTCATATGACGATGATAGGGGAATTAGTCTTGTAAATCCTATAAATCGGTGGAGCAGCATCCTTCACAGTAATCACATAAGAAGATAGATACCTTTGTGCTAAAAGAATTGGTTAGCTACTCAGGGATAATAATCGGCGAATATTCCTGCAAAAGCCATTACAGTATTTGGACCAAATGATGAGGATATCTTTGTCAAAAACTGTACTTTTTCAGGATTCTCTATTCTAGGGAAGGTATGGATGAATGAGAGGGGATATCATGTTCATTGTGGAATGTGAACCGAGTGCTCGTGAAAGGTCTTGAGAGTAATCAGGGAAATCCTCCCTGATTTTCGTAAATAATTACTCTAAATGACTGAAATCAGGGAAATCCTCCCTAATAATTAGGGTAATATCTGTATTTACCAACAAATTAGTTAAAAATCAGGGAAGATTTCCCCAATTATCAGTAAAAAAGCAAGAATCCCAGATAATCAGGGAGAAATTCCCTAATTTTCTGGGATCTCAGTGCAAAGTGGACATATACTTGAATCCACCCTTATCTCCAACCCCAAACTAGATTCGAACCCCGCTTAAGCTACCACCCGGAGCAAATAATCGTTCGATATGCTTTTGAACGGTTGGATCCGGAATTAGTGGTGGCGCTTGATGAGGTTTTACACGCGCATCAATAATCACATTATCACATGACCAATGCTTATACTCCGTTGAACTGTTTACGCCATATATATCATGAGAAGGATTGCTGCGTGTGAACGTCGCCCATAGGAAATTCTCAATTCTATCACTTAAGAACTCGCTATCATCACACACAATAATCATCGGACAAGATGGGAGTGCTCCCTGTACTTGAATCGCTTCGCTAAGCTTGTTCATTTCCTGCGCTGCTTCAGCGTAAGTAGTGAATTTAGAGCCTTGAAGCGCCACGAGACCCGGCATCACCATCTTTGCATGTCCAAATCCCTGTAGTTCTTCAAGTATGTCAGGAACCTCTGTACATAGCTCTCTTTTCTTCTCCCCAACCGCAGCGAAAATCACCTTACTTCCGCTGTTAAGTCCTGTACCGGAATAATCAAGAGTATCAATCGTAGTATTCGTATAGAAATGAATATCTCTGCGAAGATTAATTCGCTCTAAAATATACGTCAAGAAATCCTCAACATCATGTGTGCTGATAGGTTGTTTCTCTTCGGCTGTAATAAACAAGAATTTAGCTAAACTAAGCTGACCTGTGCCTAATATCCGATTCGCAATCGTAAGAATCTCCGCTGGCTGCTTCACTTGTTGATAAGGTGTATAACGTTCACTACCAACGGCAAATAAAAGAGGATGAACACCCGCAGCATCGACTGCGTGAACTTCTTTAACACCCGGGATTTCTTGGCGAATAGCTCCGCCCGTCAACTCGTGAATTAACTCACCAAAAGCAGTATCCTCTTGTGGCGGTCTGCCGACAACCGTAAATGGAAAGATGGCATTCTTTTTAGCGTACACTTTATGTACTTTCATAACTGGAAAAGGATGCACCAAGCTGTAATAGCCTAAATGATCGCCAAAAGGTCCTTCCGGCTTCGTCTCACCAGGATGAATTTCCCCTGTGATCACAAAGTCTGCATCATTACTGATACAATATCCATCCACATAGCTATAGCTGAAATGACGTCCAGAAAGTAAACCGGCAACGATCATCTCACTCATTCCCTCTGGCAAAGGCATAACAGCCGATAACGTATGCGCTGGAGGCCCACCGATAAAGCAGCTCACTTTAAGCGGCTCTCCCTTTCGATTGGCTCTTTCTTGATGCACGCCGATACCGCGGTGAATTTGATAATGAATGCCAACCTCTTTATTGAGTTCATAATCATTGCCATTCAATTGAACACGGTACATCCCCAGATTAGAATTCATAATGCCTGGCTTGTCTGGATCTTCGGAATACACTTGCGGCAATGTAACAAAAGCGCCACCATCCTCTGGCCAATGTGTGATCAGCGGAAGATCAGAAATACTAATTTCCTCAAAACCACTTGGCAGACCCCCTGGCTTTTTGATAGGTAATGCTTTTCTCGCGGATAATCCTGTGCCTACATATTTAAAAGGGTTTTTGAGTGCTTTTACAGGTTCATTTCGAAGTGCAATTACATTATGTGTGGAGTTCCAAGTACGTCGAAAGATAAACTTACTGCGCTCTATGGTTCCAAAAAGGTTAGATACGGCACGAAATTTCGAGCCTTTTACATTTTCAAATAATAATGCGGGTCCACCGGCTTCATAAACCTTCAAGTGAATCGCGGCCATCTCCAGATAAGGGTCCACTTCTTCATGAATACGAACCAAATGTCCATGCTTCTCTAAATCATTAACACACTCTTCTAAATTGCTATATTTCATTTCATTACTCCAATCTCTAGAAGGTTATTACAAGATTACTTGGATTCTTTAATTATACCCTGTAACTTATTAAAATAAAGCGATACGCTATGTACTAGAACATCCCGCCGTTATCTTGTATTCTTAGGTTTGGGTTCATCTCGCAAAATATTTCTAGCAGGAATCCCCACTGCCGAAGCATTATCCGGCACATCCTTTACCACTACAGACATGGCCCCGATATTAACATCGTTACCAATGACAACCGGTCCAAGAATTTTGGAGCCTACTCCAATAAAAGCTCTGTCTCCAATCACTGGCTCTCCTAAATTATTTCTCCCGCCAATAGTCACTTGATGAAAAATAGTAGCATGGCTTCCAAGCACCGCTTTTGGACTAATGACAATTCCATTTAACCCATGTGGTAAATGAAGCGCATCACCAATTTGAGCCTGAGCGTGAAGCTCTCCATTTGCAACAATTCGGACAAACAGCACATCCAAAATTCGATATAGGAGCCACAAAGGTTTGCGGATCAGGCCACTTTTCACCCGATAATACACCCAATTTCCGAAACGATAAGTAAACAACGCCATAATCGTTTGTGGATTTTTTAGATTTGCTTTCCAGTCCGTTTTGATTGCTTTCATCATTGTATCGTCCTCCTATTAAGCTCAAGGGTATGAACTATATTCTGGTGAAATGAAGCATCTGTGTGGTGAAAATATTCTGGGAGGATCGCTGGATGAAGATACATTCGGGTGATTGTACTTTCACCAGTGTAAGTTAGATTAAGAGTTTCATCAAGAAGTGGACAGTTCTCCCTATATAAACATCAACCGATTATAAGCCTTCTTAAACAACAACACGCGCCGAAGTGATATCGGCGCGCGCTGAATGCAATCTTTTCTATTAAATGAGATCTAGAACAATCACGTTCACGGAATTTGCAGCTAGCTTCACAACTGCTGTGTCTTTATCTACCACGATTTCCGTTTCAACTGGAATAACCTTCTCATCATTTTTTCTATTCACATTAGGCGTATGAACCATGGAAGCGTCTCCGGTTAAGGTAATCCATTTCCCGGTAGCAGCTACGTTTAAGCCTTTCAGATTAAGCTTCGTTGCTTTTTCTACAACGTCCGCATTTACAAGCTTCACATAGAGATGCTCATCATCTTTAGTAACGGAATTGTATACCTCTCTGTTATAAGCTTCGAGCTTATAATCCAGTACCTTACTTGTCGTCTTTCCATCTGTATACGAGCAAATCAAATGTTTGCCATCTGCTCCACCATAATTGACTGTGATGGTATATTCTGTGTGATCCGCAAGCTCTTCATAGCAGCTAGCTCTTAGATTACCGGCTGCGGTACTTGAGGAATAATCTCCGAGGGTATAAGCCTCAATCCCTTGCTTGAACACCTTCACGCCGGTGGCATCGCCATTATAGCCAATCGCATATTCGATTACGTCTTTATTTTCTGGTGAGAAGTCTGTCAGACCGACGCCTACATAGAAGCCATCTTCTCCAGAAGCTTTTTCAGCAATAACCTCAGCTCGATAATTAGTCCACGCGTCATTGAGGATATATAAGCCGTTCAATCCGCTATTCTGCGCCTTCAAGACTAGACCTTTAGAAGGATCAATCGTATATCCGACAGAACCAGGAATGACTTTCCAAGCTTCATGCAGCGGCTGAGTAAAATCTTGCTCTAACAAAACGCTGCCATCTGTATTAGAAGTAACCTTCACCCGTTTCACAACCACAGATGCTTTTCCAGCAGCCACTTCAATGCCGCCGTGAGGAATGAGATCTACCTTTTCTCCGTTACGGTATGTCGAGAACGATGTGCCAACCACCTTGGTACCGAGATATTTAGCATACAGCTGTTGAACATAGTAATTCGGTGTGTACCATACGGTTTCATCATCAAACCAAATGCAATCCGGTGTCCATCTGTAGGTGCCATCTGTCAGTACCTTATTGAACAACGGTGCCGTTGCAGCTAGTCTAATCACATCAGAGTTATTCTCGAAGCTAGACATAATCGCCGCCTCAGCAACAGCTCCTGCCAATGTGTTCTTATCCGTGGAAGCATATTCACCCACAAAAACCTTCGAAGTTTCAGCCTCGTCCAAGCTTCCGTCTTCTTTATAAGCTCTGTAATAGTAGTTGTAACGATCCGCATTCTCTAACAAATACTCATTGGAACGGTAATAATGCTCATCCGCAATCGTATCCATGTAGTTCTTTTGTTTCTCATACCAAGTAACCGTCTCTTCAATACTCGATGTACCATCCGTGAAGCTGATCTGTTCCGAGCCCTGCAAATTTCCGCTTAGGAATTTCCAGCCCTGTTGGTAGGCATCATCATCTGCTTGTGCTCCAACCGTAGAAAGAATGGTCAATTCATGATCAGGGTAATTTTTCACCATATATTCATCAATCGTTGTTTTAAAATACTCAAAGTTGGCAAAAAACTCTGTGCCCCAGTTTTCATTCCCAACGCCCAAGTAACGCAGGTCAAATGCTGCTTCATGGCCCATCTTTTTACGCAAAGCTGCCCACTCGTTGTTGTCAAAATCCATGCTAATCGCGAAATCGATCAGATCCGTAAAGTTCTTCACATAATAGTCTCTTAACACACCTCCAGCGGGATTCGCATAATCCGAACGCGCTTGACAGAGTACGCCGCAGGCCATAACTGGAAGTGGTGTTGCATTCAAATCCTCAGCTAATTGGAAATACTCCATATATCCAAGACCCATGGTCATCATGTAGCCCCATACGTTATAGTTCTCTTTGCGAAGCTCGATATCGTTGACGGACTCTTTCCAATCGTACACATTCTCCCAAATGTGAGAACCTTCAGAAATACAGCCCCCTGGGAAACGCAAAAATGTAGGATGAAGATCAACAAGTGCATTCACTAAGTCTTTTCTCAATCTATAGTTCGAATTTCCTTTATAGTTAGCATGAGCTGTAGCAGAACGTTCTTCATCTCCAGCGCCCCAAACATCTTCAGGTATTAAGGAAACCATATCAATGGAAATCTCACCGTTAAAGGTTAAAGCCAGCTGACCAAGTACAGTTTCAGATCCTGTTAATACAAGCTTAGAATCGACACCATATTTCTTCCAGTTACCGTCACCGTTCACTTCAACTACTGCAGTATCACTAATGGTTTTACCGTCTTTGTCGAGCAATTGCAGGGTAATTGTACCCGCTGCTTCTGCCTTCGCCCAAATGGTGAAATTGTACTTAGCGTCTTGCTTAATAAACATCGAGCAGTGCTGATTGGAATCTGCAAACCCTCTATTATTAATCGTCGCGCCATCCGCAACTGTCACATAATGCGCATTCATATCTTTATCTTCGATTCCGAAGAACTCGTTCAACCCGCCTGTATTATGAACAGTCATTTTGTCCGTGTCTCCAGACCATGCATGAAGAGGTGTATAATTTCTTCCTGTTGAAGTCCCATGCACACCACATACATGCGAATAGCTGTCAAAAGCAAACGACTCGAAGGAACGGTTCTGCACTAGCTCTGCATAAATTCCTCCGTCTGCTGCGTTATTAATATCCTCATAGAATAGGCCATATAGAACTTCGCTAACATCCAAAATCTCTTGATTACCATCGATCGTTAAGGTGTACGGAGGCAAATCTTCAGGAAGTACAGATACAGTGAAGCTCTTTTCTACTGTACTATCACCTTTTTTCAAAACCGCAGTAAGTGTTACACCTTGAGCAGATTGGACTGTTTTATTGACAATACCCGCATTAGAAATAATTGCTGAGTCACTGGATACCCAGGACACGTCAACTTTTCCACCCATTAGCGAAGCTGGTAATTCGATATCTTTGGTGATGATCGAGCTAGTGAAGGTTAAATATTTATCTTTTGCGAGCTTAACGATATCTTCATCTGTCAAAGACTCACACATAATCTCAATCACTTCGTCCTGCGATAATCCCGCTTTGTACACACGGAAGTCCGAGAGAGCGCCGCCAAAATCCACATCTGCAGCGTATTGGGACTTGCCGATCGTATTGTTACTATAATTAACTTGGTCCTCAAATGTAGCAAACCACGCGCGTAGCTTAGCATATGTACCACTTGAAGTTTGACTGATTGATCCATCCGCAACGACCTCACCATTAACATATATCACAGGTCCTGCACTGCTAAGTGTTCCACCCTCTGTTCCAGTAACCGATAAGGACACGTGTATCCATTCGCCATTGGCAAAAGATTTCCCAGGATCTGCGACTAAGTCCTCACCTGCAAAGCAAGTTCCACGCAAATTTCGAGTTAAAAAAATATAGGGTTCAGTCTCTCCTTTTCCGAAATCGAAAAGTCTTTCCCATAAGCTTCCTCCACTACTAACAAGCATCCAAGTCGAGACAGTAATGCCCGTTTGGTCACTGACTTCTTTAAGAAGATCATTAGGCAAAGAAATATAGGATGTGCCATGTTCTCCACCAGCAAGTGAAACTGCAGTTCTACCAGCTACTGTATGAATGAATGGCAGCTTAGTACCGGAAGCGATTCCATCATTCCCGTTACCTGAGCAATCTCGACCTACATGATCGGGATTATCAAACTTATAATGCGCTATCAAATTACCATTAATAGATTTATTACTGTTGTCATTGTTCATAGAAGATCACCCGTTATCTTTTGTATTAGAAATCATAAAAGTCTAACCATTCTACTGATTACTACAACAAAACCGACCCATCCGTGGGTCATTTACCCTTTATACGAAACATAATAACATACTTTATAATCAATTAATATATTAACCAATTAATATTTATGTGAAATAAAAGAAAACTATTTTTTATAATCAAAGATTACCAAATCGACCTTTTTATTCATGATAAAATGGATTTGGATGTACGAAGGAGAGATGAATATGAGTTTTTTTACAATTGAATGTAAAGATATACTGTTACGAGAGTTTAGAGTGGAGGATTTAGACGAGTTTCATGCGCTTACCATGCAGCCTGAAATCATAGAATTTCTGCCCGACTGGAATGTTCCTAAAGAACAACGGCTAGATTGGTTAATAAACTACGAAATAAAAGAAAACCAAAAGTTTCTAGAAGCGGTCACAACGGATGGAAACATCGGGAAGCTTCGTCTTCGTTTAGGTATTATTTTAAAAGAGACGGGGGAGTTTATTGGATGGTGCTGTACAGGAATGAAGGATGAATTACCCGCTCCTAACAGAGAGATTATGTTTGCCATATCCAAGGATCATCGCGGAAAAGGCTATACCACACAAGCTGCCAAGGGATTCATTAAGTATTTGTTTGAGCACACTTCTATCGATGTATTAAACGCTATTGCTCTGATACACAATACTTCCTCTAATAGAGTTCTACAAAAATGTGGCTTCGACTTCAATAACGAGATTACGATTGAACATGAAAAATATAATTATTACCAGCTTTCCAAACGAAAATGGAATGAGTAAATCCTACGCAAAAAACCTCTGTATGGGAAATGGAGAATGACATCCATTTACCAAAACAGAGGTTTCTTTTGTAGATTCATGATTGTTGCTTCAATCGAAGCATTTGCTCTAGAAGCTGTTCCACATCTTTTTCCGGGAAAGCCGTAATTAGCGTGTTTTTAAAGGTTTCTTGCGCGCTGACGAGCTTGTTTTCGCCTATTTGAGTCAGAGAAGTATAAATACTTCTGCGATCACTATCGCATGCTTTTCTCTCTAAAGCTCCGCAGCCCTTGGCTTCAAAGCGACTAACTAGTCGTGAAACGGCACTTTGGCTTAAACCAACCATAGATTCGAGCTTCTGCAATTTCAGCTTTTTCTCTGGGGCTTCAGATAAAAATAATAACAAGTAGAACTCTTTTAAAGATAAGCCATGTTTCGCTTGTAAATTAACTTCCAATTCATTCGCCACATTCATTTGTATATGCGTTAACGTTAACCAATTCGTAATAAGGTCATTGTTAAGATTATCGTCCATTTTACTATCATCTCCCGAGCGTATGGCTATTCAAGAATTTTTTCTTCTATATTATAGTACTACACTCCACATTCATTGTGCCAAGCTTAATCCAAAAAAGAGAAGAGACCGTTTCTCCAAGAAGCCGGCCTCTCCAAATGATACATTATATTTCGTTAGTCCTTATCCTTTAATTCTAGGAAATCCAAAGGTATACTGGCGAGGAAAGCCTGGATCTTTCTGAAGCTCAACCCCTGCCTCCAAGGTCCAGTACGGATTTCTGAGCATTCCCCGGCCCACGGCAACAAGATCTGCTTCCTCATTCCCAATCACTGCATTAGCAAGTGCTGGTTCATCCAATCTACCTACCGCAATAACCGGAACGTTCAAGCCATACTTGATCTCTCTTGCGAATGGAACTTGATACGCCGCATGCGTTCCTGGCTGACCAGCAGCTCCGACGGGACCTTCGCCACCTGTACTAATATGAAAAATATCTACGCCCGCTTCTTTATAAGCTTTACTGAATTCCATGCTTTCTTTGATTCCGTATCCGCCCTCGACATATTCTTGAGCTGAGATCCGCTTGATCAGAGGCATTCCTTCAGGCATTTCACTCTTAGCTGCACGAATAATTTCAGTTCCGAACAGGGTCAAATCTTTGCCATATTCATCTGTTCTTTGATTCGTTAGCGGTGAATGGAATTGGTGAATGAGGTAGCCATGCGCACCATGAAGTTCGATAACATCAAATCCCGCTTGAATCGCACGCTTCACGCCCATCCGGAATTTCTCAACCATACCCTTCACTTCTTCAGTCGTAAGTGCACGTGGGGTTTTGGAGTCAGCATCAAATGGAATGGCAGATGAGGATACAGGAACTGCTGCATCTTCAGCTTTACGTCCAGCATGAGCAATTTGAATACCAACTTTAGCGCCATAGGAATGACAAGCATCAACAATTCTTGCCAAGGCAGGAATCTGCTCATCAGACCAAATACCAAGGTCGTAATCAGAAATGCGTCCATCAGGCTCTACATCGGTCATTTCAATAATAATTAACCCAGTTCCTCCAATGGCGCGACTTACATAATGATTATAATGCCAATCGGTAGCAATCCCGTCTTTGTTAGTTACTGAATACTGACACATCGGTGGCATAACCACGCGGTTCTTCAATTTCAAATCTTTCATTTCATATGGGGTGAACAAGTCCTTCATGATATCTCTCCTCTATATAAAAAACTAAATTTATTATGAACATTGAAGCCATGTTTTAGTAAAGAATAATAAATGCATGCTCATGCATGTATATTATTATAGAATATCAATGGTGTCAACCAGGAATGTCTCCGGCGGAATGAAAATTCCATTCCATGTATTGTAGAGATATTTGCTGGAACATCTCTTAATGTCCATAATAATGTCGAATCCAATGAATGGAATCAAGTTGAATGAACGGTTATAATACCTAAGTGCAGACGAATCTCTAAAAAATTCAGGGATGTGGAAAATTTAATGGTGAATAATTCAGCATATACACTTTATTTACGTGAGGATTGGAAAAAACTAAGCGATTTCACCGCTATCCAATTATCAGAAGAAGAGCTTATGGATATCCAAAGTATTAACGAGAAAATCTCTATTGAGGATGTAAATGAGGTATATCTTCCTCTGTCCCATTTGATAAATTTGCAGCTTCAATCCTCTCATAAATTTAAAGAATCTCTGAATCATTTTCTTAATGACGATCTGAAGAAAGGTCCATTTATTATAGGCATCGCTGGAAGTGTCGCTGTTGGCAAGAGTACAACCGCTAGACTACTTCAAAAGCTCCTCTCTCAATTACCTGCCCATCCAAAAGTAGATTTAGTTACAACTGACGGTTTCTTACTTCCCAATGCTGAGCTAGAAAAGCGCGGAATCATGAAGAAAAAGGGGTTTCCCGAAAGCTACGACACACGTAGTTTGATTTCATTTTTAACTAAAGTGAAGTCTGGTGTTTCGAGTGTTCAAAGCCCTGTATACTCGCATCTAACTTATGATATTGTGCCAAATGAATATATCACGATCGAGAACCCGGACATCCTAATTGTGGAAGGGTTAAATGTTCTTCAGACTAGTTTGACGATTAATCAAAGTATGCCAAACTATTTTGTAGCTGATTTTTTTGATTTTTCAATTTATGTGGATGCTGATGTGAATAATATAGAGAAGTGGTATATTGATCGCTTTATTAAGCTTAGAGATACCGCCTTCCAAGATGAGCAATCTTATTTTAAAAAATATGCACAGTTATCACTGGAAGAATCTATCGAGATCTCAAAAAGAATATGGAAAGAAATCAATTATGTAAATTTGATTCACAATATTTTGCCTACCAGAAATCGCGCAGATCTTATTCTATTTAAAAATAACAACCATCACATAGATTGCATTAAGCTGCGAAAATAATAAAGTGTGCTATCAAACCAAGTCTCTGAAGTGCAGGGCTTGGTTTTTTCATGTGCAAAAAAATTGGGTTAATATCGTAGGTGTAATGCCTTTATCCCCTCGTCAAGACAAACGTATACTATGGTACATTCGTACACTAATGTAGAGAGAGGATAAATCAAATGATCGAAATCGCCTTGGCCTTTCAAGATAAGGATGGACAATATGCTGAGCATGCTGGTGTCGTTCTGGCTTCAATTTTTCATCATACAACTTCCCCAATTCATATTCATATTCTACACGATGCATCATTAACCGAAGTTAACAAGCGAAAGTTCACCAAATTAACCACCAAACACAACCATACGATTAGTTTTTATTCGATCACTTTACCCGATGATATGCTTCAGGTTCTTGCTAATATTAACTCCATCAATGTGTGGACACAGGCATGCATGTACCGATTGCTACTTCCCTCGATAATACCCGCTGACAAAATTATTTATCTGGATTGTGATGTATTGGTTAACATGGACATTACCGAGCTGTGGCAAGTCGAGCTGAATGAAAAATATTTGGGGGCGATATGGGATCAGGGCATTATGGAGGTTGCACCAATTGTTAGTGCCAAAGGTCTAAATCCTGAGCTTTATTTTAATTCTGGAGTAATCTTATTTGCTTTGAATAATATCCGCCAGAATACGAGCTGGTACCAAGAGATGCTGAACTTTTTGCGTACTTTCCCTGACGTCACCATGCCTGATCAGGATGTTCTGAATGCGGTTTTTGGAGGAAATTACCTCCCACTTGATATCCGTTTCAATTCGTTTAACATGGCCATCCTAGATCATGACTTCAATAATAAAATCGTTCATTTCGCCGGGGATGAGAAATGCTGGAATAAAGATTCCGCAGGATTAGCACTGTATCGCAAGTTCCTAAACCTAACCCCTTGGAGAACTTTTAGAGCCAAATTAAAACGAAGAAAACGGAAAGTCAGCTATATAAAGCCGCGATTCTCACGCAAAAGAAATAGAAGAATAGTTTATAAACGTAGAATCAAAATTATTCGCACAAGAATCTCACCCGTATCGTTATTCCAATTGAAATTAGTTCGAACGATTAGAAGAAGAAAAGGGATTCTGATCAACACAAGAGTACAAAACCAACGACGTATTAAACGTTAAAAAAAACAGCCCCTATTTAATAGGGGCTGCTCAATCAATATTCAATCCATGAATTCAGTCTCACTTATGTACTTTAATCCCGTAACCACTTCCTAACTTACCGCCTGCCATTAGAAAAGCTTTTGCACTCCGTTGCAATTGGGTATTCTCTTCGTATTCTTGAGGGTTCTCGTTTAGCTTATTAAATATTCTTTCTTCTGCTTCTTTGGAACTTTTATCGACCTCATAAATGTTGAACTGACTTTGAAACTGAATAATGTTCGATTCTGGGTTCAGGATCTCCTTTAATTCCGGATCGAGCAGCCATGAATGACAAATAAATACTGGAGATATCCCTCTAAAAAAGGCGCTGGCTAACTGAAAGGATTCCTCTACTCCTTGAACTGACAATGGCTCTCCCGCTGGGATGTGCACATTAAGCACGATTTGATTGGTAAAGATTTTACAACCATCAACGACAAGGTCACGGTCCATCGCAAAAGGTTGAAATTGCATTCTTCCTAAACGAAATAAACGAAGCTGAACATGCTCTTGCAGCCAGTTATATTCTTCAATTCCATACTCACCGTAATCACGCTGACATTGCATGCACCAGATCTGAATATCTGAGAATGTATCATAATAGATCTCATCCTCTATGTTACGAATGCGATACTCTTCATAAGCATCTACTGCGAATCTTACAAATAAATATAATAACAGCTTTCGATAGCCCACTGATGGTTTCACAGATTCAAAAAAAGAAAATCTGTCAAAATAAAAATGTTGTTTATAAACCAGATATTCTTCCTCTTCCATCTGAAACTCATAAACCTGCTGTCTAGCAGCAGGTTCAAGCTTTATCCCTTCACACAATGCTCTAATGTTCACTAAAAGACCTCCTTAGTTCTGCTCATCTCATACAAATGATTTGGTGTATTTCCTCGCAACTCCATAATGTCCTGTTCTTTACTAATCAACTCAAGCTTCAATCGTTTGATCGTCGCTTCTAATTTGCTCATTTCTAATTCTGAAGGCGCCCGCATGATATTCGTTGCAGATGTTTGCTGTGATTCAGTTGTTCCAGCATTCGAATTACTGCTAGTGCATACATACGATTTATCATATAACAAAGGAAGCAGCGGTGCTTGGGATTGCAATACAATTTGATCCATGCCCACGCCATCGCTAGTTGCAGTTACTTGTATTTCTCCCACTTCGGTCGTCGCACGGATTAATACTGTCGCGACACCGAACTGCGTTCGCATCGGATTGACTCCATAAACGGAGCTCTCAATGATCTCACCAGGACCCTCTACAGTGAAATGAACAAATTCATTGCTTAATACCTTTGGAACTCCTTTATTGTCAATCAATACTGCACGTACAGGTACAAAATCAGATCCATCTGCCGAGAGATCAATGTTGACGTCGTCAATCTCCAATCTGATTCCAGAGAGTCGTTCTGGATATTTCCTCACTTTGCGACAGACAACTTTCCCCGCAATCAAACCCTCAGCAACCATTTCGATTTCCCCCGTGCGTCCCCGCCAATTCGTGGAGATTTCATGGAAATCGAATACATCCTTGAATATAACAGGGGGATGTGGCATTGCTTCATAGCCTGCTTCTGGTTTCTGTGTTCCAATTTCGACACCTAGCCAGGTCAACCGTACTTCTTCACAATTGGAAAATAAGATAACATCATGACCTGAAACCTGAGTCAGTTCATGAGTGATGTATACCATGGGCCCTGTCTCAATACCGTCCAGTGTAAAGTCTGGATGGTGCTGACTCTTGAATAAATAATAGGAGTACCGTGGTAATCGGAAGACATCTAGGAGGCCACCGAGGAATGGATCTGGATGGTAGCCTCGCTGATGGTCGATCCCGCACCAAACGGTAGCGCCAATTTGCTTCGTAGGTGTTGAGAACATCTCATTCAGATCCTTCGCCCGAATGAGCGCTTGCGTAAGCATCGCCTGCTCTCCCCATTCCCGCTTCACACGTGTCATCGCATTCTGTGATACAAAATTATCCACTTCGCCACCATCGCCGTACTCACGTCGAATGGAGCATTTATTATAGGGTACATTTCCATGATAATATAAATCTAAATCCGCTTTCTTCGCACTTATTACATCCGCAGCTGTATATACGCCAGGAAATGGGATTTCTTCATGTACAATATGGTGCAGCTTCCTCAACATCGAAATCGGTTGATCATCCGTTTCATTTAGCGCAGTTTCCCATAATAGAACTGCAGGACGATTCCGATCACGTCTGACCATCGCCCGTGTATCTCCAAGTACACGTTGTTCAAATATCGGATCCTCATGATTATAATACTGCCAGCCAGGCGTTGCTACTGTCACCAATAGTCCAAGCTCATCGCAAGCATCCATGAACGAAGAGGCAAGTGGATAATGCGCCGCACGCACAATGTTCGAGCCGCCCTCGCGAATTAAGACAGCATCCCGCCATTGTCCCGAATCGGGTAAAGCGTTGCCGACGTATGCATAATCTTGATGACGATTGACACCACTTAATTTCTCAACGATACGTTGTTTATTAATGAAGAATCCCTCGTGATCTCGCATTTCGAATAACCGAATTCCAAAGCGAGTTCTAAGACTATCAATTAACATATTACCTTCCCACAATTCCGTGCGTATGAAATGCAAATACGGATCGTCTGGATGCCACAATCGAATATCAGCCGCATTGATTTGCTGTATGAATGCTGTTGTCTCTCCCATTGGTATACCTACTTCTTCTTGAAGAGCAATGAGCTCCGTACCCTCCATCGTTTCCAGCGTGGTGCGCAGTATAATATTGCGGACACGATCATCCTCATTAATAATTTCTGTTCGAATTTCTATCTCAGCGTCGTTTCCTTCGATGTCGTGAATACCGACGAAGACACCACCACCAGCAATCGTCTGACTTAGGAGAGGATGAGATACATGCAGTGATTCTGTTCCAATCATATAGACATCGCGATAGATTCCACCGAAATAACTGAAATCCAAGTAATCCTGCGGCTTCCCTGGAGGATATGTCAGATTGTCTGAGTTATCCGCACGCACAGCAATGACATTGCGTCGTCCATCATGATAGACCAAATGAGTAATATCCGCCGCAAAAGGAAGGTAGCCTCCACAATGCTGAACCGCCATCTGTCCGTTCACCCATACATTCGCTTCACCCATGACGGCTTCAAAATGTACAACAATACGTTTATTGAGTAAGGCTTCAGGAAGTGTGAAATGCTTGCGATACCATGCAGGACCTTGATAATTGCGCATTCCACTAGCATTCTCACCGAGGATCTCAAGCCCATGTGGCAGGCTCGCAGCCTCCCATGTATTATCATTAAAATACTCATCCTGTGCCCCTTTGACTTCGCCTTTATAGAAGCGCCATCCGGGATTAAAGTTAAACACATGTCTTGGACTATCTTTTATTTCATAAAAACCTGCAGTAGAACATTGCGGAATTCTTTTATTACGTCTCATTGCCTCACACTCCTTTACCAATTTGCTAGGAAATTACCTACTTGGTTCTTCTCTATTACTCGTAATTTTCTTATGAATGACAAGAAAAGACAATGAAGACTTTTGCTTATAATCGTTATACTTTTTTGACCATCAACTGAATATATAGGCAATGGATCCTCTCGTTACAATTAACTGCATCACCACATCATAATGAAGACCGCTCCCAGAGTATGTTCTAGGGGGCGGTCTTCATTATCATGAATAGAGTCGATTAGTTAGAATATCTGGATATCTTTAATATGAGCACTTCCATTAGCAGAATTGTGGGTAATATTCACCCTAACATATCTTACTGTTGCCGACACTGGAATCGTCACTCCACTGGAAGTTTCTACGGTATTATTGGTCTTGGCTGCAATCTGCGTCCAGTTCGTGTTATCTGTACTTGCCTCAATCGTATAATGGTAATATCTCGTATCCGAGTAATAGTTAGAAAGTTTAATAGATGTGATATTATAAATACCTTCTAGATCCACTTGCCACCAGCTTGGATAACTGCCTCCATCCCAGAAACTTGATGTGTTCGAATCATTCGCCGAAGACGGCGAATATCCCGATGCAGTAAACTGTGCCGTTGCAGGTTTATCGAGTGCCACATTCGTACTCACTGCCGTGCCATGCACTTGAAAATCGCTAATATGCGCACTTTGGTTGGCCGAATTATACGTAATATTCACTCGTAGATATCTAGCGATCGTGGAGACATTATAGGAGTCTGCCACTTGTGCTGCAGGATTATTATTGGTTTTCTCCGCAATATTAGTCCAATTGGTCCCGTCTGTACTGGCTTGAATAGTATATTTGTAATATCTTCCATCGGCATACGTATTGATACCAATATTATTAATATTATAATTTCCTTGTAGATCCACTTGCCACCAGCTCGGATAACTGCCTCCATCCCAGAAGTTCGATAGATTCGAATCATTCGCAGCTGCAGGAGAATATCCGGAAGCCGTTACCTGTGCTGTTGCAGGTTTATTCAATGCCACGTTAGGTAACGTAGTGACGCTCACTGGTGCGCTCCACGCACTAGCACCTACAGTGTTCTTTGCTCTTACTCTAAATGTATGTGTCGTATTTTCCGGAAAACCACTTATGATGCTTGAGGCATCTAAAGAACTGCTGACGACACCATCTGTTTCTACATCATAGGCAATGGCATTAGCGGTAGAATCCCAAGTGATGTTCACGGAATGACTATCGATAACGGATCCGGCGAGCCCTGTCGGAATAGTTGGAGCGGTAGTCACGGAGCTATTCACGCCAATAACCAAATCAACGGGACCGTTATGCATAATGGATAAGGTATAGAGATTACTAGAAGCGTTCCACGTTTCTGTGTAAGTAAAGCCATTATCTCCTGTTATACTTAGTGTCGGTTTATCACCATTATAATTCCCACTCACTTTAATAATTGTATTTCTTAACGTAGTATCATCTGGAGTTGTCGAATACGTATTATAGATGTAACTATTGATCGCAGCCTTATCCCAGCTCGTTCCATTATAGATGGAGCTTTTATTGACTCGATAATTATTCAGATGAACATTGAATGTATCCGCAGATTCGGTAATGACGGCATAGGTGTGCGGATTAGCACCGATATTGAAATACCCACTCGTATTCACCTGCGGCTTAAGGGTCGAACTTTGGAAAATGTCTGTATTCTCACTACTATTCATCCAATACCAGGTATTTCCGTTTCGAGAGGCGAAAGTATCTGTGGCATATGTTTCTTCAGGATATAACGATTGGAAATATGCCTCGTTCTTCGCTACTGTCGATGTGTTCTCGAAATTCGCTAATTCTGCTGCATTCGAATTCGTAGGAAGCAGTGGGATAATGCCGTATCGTCCTGTTTTCATGAAAATAGCTGAATAGTTGGATTCATACGGTACAGAAAATGCTGGACGCCCAATATATGCAAATTTATTCTTAGCTAATACCTCTGCTCTAGTTGGAATATGAATACTGCCATCAAGGATTTTATTTAAGTACGGCAATGTTGCGTGCACGTATCCCGGAGTCAAACGCCCTTGATTGGATGTCGAATACCAACCAGCTTCAGATTTAAATATGGTTGCTCCTTCACTAGCAGCACGAATCATATCCATGACATACATGGATTCAGGATACGTGAAGATCTGCTTCCAATCCCCATTCGCACTATTCCAATTCCCGAATAATTGACCATACCCGGCAAGTTGCCAGTGCCACCAATCTGAGCTTGTTCCCCAGTTCCCTGCTAACCCAGATAAGAATAACCCTAAGCCGAGACTGTCAGATGAACGATCCGTAAAGGACTCTTTATAAATGAAGGCGAAATTATCTTTATGTGCGCGCATCGCCTCAATTAAATTAGAGTTATTTTGGATCCAGTCTAGTACCGTTCCATTCGCGCTAAAGATATTCGTATCTGACCATACAAATAGACCACCATATTGCGATGTCATGTTCAGTAGATCCGCCAAATATTGCGAATGATTTCCTTCCGTTTGTCCATACCATGGAATGGAGTTGTATAATTCTGCTGCATTGAAGCCTTTTAATGATGTGTAATTTTGCATTAAGCCTTCGAACCAGCTGATTGGAATGGCAGTGCTTTTCTTCGTCTCACCATTAATGGCTTGCACCATAACAGATATGTTATTAGCTTCGGCTTCATCTAACCGTGCTGTAATCCAGTTCTTTACCGTAGCCGTGTTGTTTAATGAATTCTCAGCAATAAGTAATATGGTCGAATACGGCTTCTGGTTGTCAGGTACTGAATTCCATAATTGCACAAGATCCGAAGAATCAGAGTAATAAAATCCGATCATATTCAGTGGATGCGTGTTGTTTACTGTTAATCTTAATGCAGGATCAGCTTTAGCTTGGGTTGTAAATGGACTCCCTAATCCAATGATTAATAAGCATGTCACAAAACAAGCTATCCACAATCCTTTTGCAGTCTTCATTAATTCCACGTGTTCTCAGCTCCTTTTCGTTTCAGTTCATTGTCCAATGCAAGTGAAAATCCCTCCTTCTCACCTCCTTTCAGCTACTTTTAAAAAAAGAGACCCCAACTTCAAACATGTTGTAGGTCTCATCTGTATATTGCAACTGTGCATTATGACATAGCCTTTAAAAACAATTGCTCTTCTGCTTGCAATCGTATTTCATATCGGTAGTCCTCATGTACACGAAGTGATTGAATAACACTTGCACCGATGTTTAATGCCACCGCTGTCCTTACCCAATAACTACCTCCATGCTCTGAGACTAGTCTAATATCAGTAACTTTACCGTCTTGCCATGACATATCCACGGTGCAGCCCCCGCGAGCACGTAGCCCCCGAACTTGCCCTTCTGACCATGCCGCAGGCAGTGCAGGCAAGAGGTGAATCTCGTCGGCATGACTCTGTACGAGCATTTCGACAATTGCTGCCGCCGTCCCCAAGTTACCATCTATCTGAAAGATCGAGCGGGAGTAATCAATTCGTGTATCGATCATATAGGGATGCCCATCGAATAAATTCAGGAATGTTGAACTCTGTAATAGCGCAAGCCAGTTCTCATGCGCTTCTTCCCCATCACGAAGTCTTGCCCATAATGCCATTCCCCACGCGCAGCTCCAGCCTGTTCTTCCCCCCCCATGCTCCAAGCGATATTCTAATGAAGCGCGAATGGCCTTCGTAAGCTCCTCGTCCCGATCAAACTGAATACCCGCACCAGGGTACAGGCCATATAAATGCGATAAATGACGATGTCCAGGTTCATGCTCCACATGAGGTTCCATCCATTCTTGTAGTCGACCGTCATTTCCTATTTGCAAAGGCTGAAGATTGCGAAGCACTCGTTGTAACTCTTGACCTAATTCATGGTCTTGATTCAATATTTCAATTGCGGTCATGCAATTAGTGAATAGTTCACGGATTAATATCAAATCCAATGTAGACGCTTTCGAGATTGCACAGGGTTCACCCTCTGGTGTGAGGAATTTATTCTCTGGCGAAGTCGAGGGACTAGTAATGAACCGACCTGTATCAGAATCAAGTATCAACCAGTCTAGATAGAATTCAGCCGCTCCTTTCATTATCGGGAACGCCTTTTGCAACAGATATGCATCATCCTGGTGAAACGCATAATGCTCCCACAAATGTGCACATAACCACGCTCCTGCCATGGGCCAGAACGCCCATACCGCTTGGCCTCCTGCAGGTGAAGAATCCATCCAAATATCTACATTATGATGTGCAGCCCACCCTTTACTTCCATAATGAATGAGTGCTGTTCGTTTCCCTTTTTGAGCAAGTCTCTCTGTCCAATCGAACAAGGGCATGTGGCATTCACGAAGATTAGATGTTTCGGCATGCCAATAATTCATTTGAATATTAATATTCGTTGTCCAATTACTCCCCCATGGAGCTCTTATTTCACGTGACCATAAACCTTGTAAGTTGGCGGGTTGTGAACCCGGTCTGGAGCTGGATATGAGTAAGTATCGACCATAATGCATGTATAAGGCTGCTAAATCAGGATCTTCTGCACCTTGTTGTACTGCATGTAAGCGTTGGTCTGTTGGGAGCGCTGAACATTCATTTTTTTCGAGAAATAGCTCTACCCTACTCGATAAAGCTTCAAAGTCAACGAGATGACGATTCTTTAGCTCGTCATATGATAATAGACTTGCTGCTTCCAAACGCTCTACACATATAGCTTCCAAATCTAGTTCACGATTATACCCTTCCGTATGAATCTCGGAATAATCTGATATTGCAGTGAGTAAAAAAGTGAACCTATCTGCGTTTCGAATCTCTAGTGCATCACCTTGCTCACTCCATTTCACAGTACCGTTATCCAATAAAACCTTCATGCCTACAACAAATCGCAATCCTTTACCTTCTTCATAGATAATAGGCTGAGGATGGTCTTCGATATAGTTCGGTTCAACGTGACTTGGACACCGCCCAGCGAGGAACAGAGTCGTTGAATTCCCTGACTGTTGTACAATATGATACTTAAGTTGACTCTCAAGTTTCACGGAAATTGGTATTCCTTCTGACCTTGAGCTAGAGTAACTTACGACCATACACTGCTCTGGGGCGCTCACGAACACTTCTCGATTGAATGTATCACCAAGGAGAGAAAAGACAGTAGATGAAATCCCTGTCTTTACATTCAACGAGCGTTCGTATGTACTTGCCGTGCCTTGATGTTCTAGATGTTGAATATGAAGGCTCCCTAATGGCAAGTAACATTCATTCCACGGCCCCAACATATGACGCTCAACAAGTTCTTCTGCTTCTTTATAATGCCTCTTATCAACCAAATCTCTTACTCGTGACAAGTGACGAATCGCATCATAATTATTCGTGTCGCGAACAAATCCCGACCACAAGGTATCTTCATTCAGATCAATTCGCTCTTCGTGAACACCTCCGAACACCATGCCCCCCATTCGCCCGTTCCCAATTGGTAATGCCTCTTCCCAGTTAGCAGCGGGTTGTTGGTACCATAGTCTTTGGCTTGAACTCATAGTCATCTGTGTCATGAAGTCCTCCTGCACTAGACAGTAGTCGTCTGTCTTAAGTTCTCTACGTATTCTGACATTTGGATTACACGCTGTTCTTTACGTGAAGTCTCCGCGGCAAAAGCCATTAAGTGACTTTGTACAGATACGACGGCAGATGATCGCGAATGGCTGCCCTCACCCGATTGCACCAAGGCTACAAAATCTTTCATAATCCCATCGTCACCACCACCATGGCCTGTGTCGGAGGCAGGAATACGAATCTCCTTCGTAATCCCAGAGGTGAAGTGGGTAACTTGGATCACATTTCGATCCATATCACCATAGATCTCCCCTTTGGTTCCATATAATCGAATAATTCGTTCGCTAAGGTTCGAGAATGCATTCATCACAAATGATGCTGTTACTTGATTCGAAAATTCGAGGTTAACCACTTGATGATCCACAACATCATTATCGCAGTGATATACACATCGGCCGTACGGGCCTTCACGAAGTGCTTTCATGATTCCTTCGGGTGACGTATCATTTGTTAGATAAGAGCGTAAATATTTGCCCTGCCAATCGTTCTTATCAATGAGATAGAATCTTGGCGCATAAAATGCACATTCATCTCTCACAGGGCATCCATCCGTGCAACGTTGAGGAGCACCAACAGGTGCATTTTCTTCTTTAAAATGGCTTAAATAACCAAATGAAGATACCTTTGTACACTCTTCCCCTACAAGCCACGATAAAATATCAAGATCATGACATGATTTCTGAAGAATCATTGGGCTTGATTCGGCTGAATTCCGCCAATTCCCACGTACAAAGCTATGGGCTTGATGCCAGTATCCTACGTTCTCAAGATGCTGAATCGTCATCAAGCTTCCAATCTCGCCACCTTCAAGCAACTTCTTCACATTTACAAAGAAATCGTTGTACCGCAGTACATGACAAACGGCAAAGACTCGGTCATACTTCTTCGCATATTCTCCCATTACATAGCACTCTTCTGGATTATTGGACATGGGCTTCTCTAGTAATACATGATATCCTTTCTCTAGTGCTTTGATCGTCGGTTCAAAGTGCATTTGATCTTGCGTACAGATGAGAATGGCGTCAGCAAGCTTCGGTCCATCCAATAATTGTTGCCAGGTTAGAAACGTGTTCTCTTCACTTAAATTATACAACCCAACAAATTTCTCTCTACGTTCCGCATCCGGTTCAGCCACAGCTACAAATTCGATTTCATCAGGAAAGCGAAGAGCATAAGGTGCGTAAGCAACAGCACCCCGTCCTCCTGCTCCAAGTAAAGCGGCAGTAATTTTCTTGGTCATCGCTAGATCTCCTCCATTTGCAGTAAACTATCCCTTAACAGCACCTGTTGTCATGCCTGAGACGATATATTTCTGCCCGAATATATAAATCAGAAGAACAGGAATTAATGCCATTATGATATACGCACTTACAAGCGAATAGTTATAAGTATATAGCTGTTGGAAATTGAATACCCCCATAGGCATTGTCCACATTGATGCTTTCGGTACAAGAAACAACACATTACCGAAGTCGTTCCAGATCGTCGTAAATGTCAGAACGACATTAGTTGATATGACAGGTGTTAGCAATGGAAAGATAACTCGGAAGAACAACCCAATCGGACGAGTACCATCTACACTTGCTGCTTCATCTAATTCTCGAGGTACGCCATACATAAAGCTGTAATATAGAAGTATGGTAAATGGAATTTGACTCGCAATATCGACCATAATTAATCCGGAATAATTGTTGCCCATATGCAACAATTGAAGCAGCTTGATTGCTGGGATAAAGGAGAATGGCGCAATCATTCCAGCTAATAAAAATTGATAGGTGAATCTTGTAAACTTTGTCTGATGACGCTGCATAATAAAAGCAGAATATGAGCATAAAATCACTGTAGCCGCAGTTACGGTAATAGCGACGAATAGTCCGTTGGATAATCCTCGCCAGATCTGCCCATCAGTAAACGCCGTGATATAATTACTAAAATGAAAGGATGAAGGAAGTGAAAAGTCCATGACTTTCGATTCGGCTTCGTTTTTTACAGAAGTATTTAGAATGAGTAAGAAAGGTACCATATAAATAAGAAATACAATTATCGCAATGATGTACGTGAAGGTTTGCATAAATCTAGATCGAATCGTCATGTTAACTCTTCTCCTTTCTATTCGTAAAGGAGTTTATCGATAACGCAACTATCGTAATAATTATGAACTGTAGTACACTAATTGCTGCAGGATATCCAATGGAACCCGATGACATCGATTTCACGAGATACGTTGACATCACTTCTGTCGCATGTCCAGGACCACCGCCTGTCATCGCATAGATGATATCAAAGGCCTTCAATCCAGATATAACCGATAATAATATACTTAAACTCAGCGTCGGTGAAATACTTGGCAATGTAATACTGAGGAATTTCCGGAAAGAACCCGCACCATCAATCTCTGCACATTCTAGCAAATCTTTAGATACGGTTTGCAGTGCGGCTAAGATCATCATCATCGACCATCCAACGCCTAACCAGATATCTACTCCAATAACCGTATACATAGCATAGGTGAAATCGCCCAACCAATCATGTGTAAGATTAGGTAACCCTACCCACGCCAGAAATGTATTCAAGAAACCATCATAACTTAAAATGTAGTTGAAGATCAGCGCACACATGATGACACCGAACATGATTGGAATGTAAATGAGTGCTCGAAGGAAACTATTTCCCTTGAATTTTCTATTTAGAAGTAGCGCAAGCAACAGACCAATCATAGTTTTTCCCAACGCATCCAGAATTGCGAATTTAAATTGATTCCATATACTTGTCAGAAAGGTAGCACTATCACTGAATAAAGTCTGATAATTCTCAAATCCAACAAAATGAACTCCAGAGGTTTTAATACTCGCGTCTGTTAATGAATAGAATAAGCCTAATACAGCCGGTGATATATAGAACACTGCGAATATTACTAAAATCGGAATGAGAAAATATACAGGGTATGTCTTTTTCTTGTACATATTTTGCATATAGGCTTCCTCCATCCTCCTAAGGTGGAGCTATACCTGATCACAGATCAGATACAGCTCCTCTATTTCTATTAGAGGTTATTCAAAAAGTCCGCTTTTGATCACGAAGCATTCCAAGAAGATGATTCGACATCGAATCTTGAATTCAGCCGAAACTTCCGGTGCTCACGTAGATTCCACTACGCTCCGCTCCTCAGTTTCTACCTTCATCCAATCTTCTCGGTGCTGAAAACCGTACTTTTTGAACTCTCACTATTACTACTAATAATTAGAATCCAGGAATTTTAGCAATTTTCGCATTTTTGACATAGGCATCTTGATGTTTTTGCACGAATTGATCTGCAGTGATTTTACCAGCTAGCAACTCCGCATACGAAGCAACCAAATCATCATATGGCATAGGAATGATATACGCGTCGTCTCCATGTCTTGCAATCTTACCTGTGTTTACGAAATCTTGTACTTCTTTCAACGCTTCTGGCAATTTATCGGATACATCTACATCGGTAAATGGACTAATACCAGGTGCTGCTTCCAAAGCACTTTGTGCTTGTGGTTGATCAACCATGAATCGGAGCAAATCTTTTGCTTCTTCGGCATGTTTGCTTTCCTTAGCAATGAAAACTTGCGTACCACCAGATAACCCAACCGTCTCAGAACCATCTTTGTTCGGTAATGGGAAGAAACCAATTTGGGCCTCAGGATTTACCTTTAGAACCTCTGGAACAAAGAAACCTCCCTGAACAACCATAGCAACTTCACCGTCTGCCAATGCTTTTACTTGTTTATCATACGTACCAGTCAATAAATCTTTGTTGAAATATCCTGCCTTCGACCAATCTTGAACTTGTTGATATTGGAGTACGAAGTCAGGGATGTCTTTCCACTGAAGTTCATTTTTGTTCAATTTATCCCATACTTGAGCATCTGCGCCAATCATCCCTGCAACAGCATTTCGATGCTGGAGCATCGTCCAACCATCTTTTGCCGCGAAATAGAATGGTGTTTTTCCTCCTGATTTGAGAGCCGCAAGATTCTTATTAAGCTCATCCAGCGTTTTCGGAACTGTCAGATTCAAATCTGCGAATACTTTCTTGTTGTAAAATACTCCCCATGTTCCTTGTGCTGCCGGATATGGGAAGGCATAAATTTTGCCGTCCGTGAATTTCAAGCCGGTCAAAGCAACCTCATTCAAGCGGCTCTCGAAGGCTTCGCCGGAGATTTCTAATAGTTGATTCGTTACATCATATTTCTGATATTGACCGAAGAAGATATCAACATCCCCGCCCCCGGACAATTTTGCTTTAACCAAGTTATCATATTGATCATCTTGAATCGCCTGAATATCGACTTTATTTCCTGATTTTTGTTCCCATTGTGAGATCAAGTCTTTAATGTTACCAACAGCAATTTGACTAGCTGCGGCGATATAACTGACTGTTACCGGATCTTTTTTTGTTTCTTCCGGTGCTGGTGCTTCTGTTTTCGTAGGTGTTTGCTCTTCTGCAGGTTTGTTGTTGGTCTTAGAGGACTCGTTCGATGAATTGGATCCACATGCTGCTAATGCGACAACCATAAGGCTCGACATTAAAACAAACCAACTTTTTCTTTGTAAACCTTTCATTTTATTACCCCCTACAATATGATCGATTTCGAAATATAGTATCTCGTAACCGTTAAATAAACAATAATCTAAATATTCATTCAATTAAATGAAGGAATTTGACTGGTTACTTTATACTTTTTTGATCCTAGAAGTTTCAGGATTTTTGTCATGAACGACAAAAGAAAATTCAGGGATCAGTCGAACAGTCGACACATTTCGTAATACCTCCTCCTCAAACTTCGGCTTTTGATCAAAGTAGGCATAGCTATCTTCGTGAAGAGGAAGTATCGTTAATTCTAAAGAAAGATCAAGAATCTCTGGTAACCACTGACTCAGACCAATCTGCCATGTTTGACAATTATAGAAGTTATCTGCAATCAATCGATCATTCCATCTTAATTGTCCCTTATCGCCTTCATAATCAATCTCTAACATGAGATCATGAAGATGATCCTGTAGATCTGCCTCGAGCTGAATGTTCCAAATGGCAGGCTCATCCCGACGAATATGATTGCAATTTTCAAGAACATTATCCTCTGAATTCGTAACAGCAACCGCATAATCCCAACTTGAATGATCAAAATCAACATTATTCCAAGAATCTATTTCCCTATTATTAATTTGCCATGTGGAGTCTGTTGAAATATGAAAACGATCGCTATTCATGCTTTCAATCTCTAATCTACCGATCCAGCCCGAATTCCCTTTCCCTCTATACCGCACGGCAATAACATTATTCCCTTCTTGTACATAGGGTCTAACATTTACACTTAGCTTCTCGCCGGAGCATGAACTGGAGTACACTTTGACTCCATTTACCCAGATCGTGATGCTTCCTTCCAGACAGAAGGATAGAAAGGCACTTTTAATCGGGCTGCCAGACTCGTAATCAAAAGTTTTACGCATATGCACATAGTTTCTATGTTGATCCTGCGCTACAAGCAAACCTGTGATTGGCTGAGCATCGCGGAAAGAGCTTACTTGTTGAAAAGTTACTTTGTTATAGCCTTTCGGAATTTCATACGAATAACAACTAAAGACACCTTGAGCCTTAGCATCCAATAGAGTTTCCCCAATATATACTTCGTGGCTCATAACAGGATAAACTTTGATATCCATTGCTGGGCTTTCCTTACTCATGACCTTAATTTGATCTTGATCGAAGGTAATATCTGCTGATGAGATCACGATATGCTCGCTACCCCATGCAACCCCTTTAAAGCAATGACGGGACTGATAGGCGGTCAATGTAATTATGTTTACTCGAGTGCCATTATAGAGAACTAGTGAAATTATACTATCCAGACCTGGACGATCAACAGTAAAGGTTAATCCTTCCTCTGCATGCACAACGGATTCATTCGGTGCACTATAAATCGCAATCTTATCAGGCTCAATTACATAAGTTGCCGCTCCATGACCTTCACCACCGAAGAAGATATAGGTAGTCTCCTTCTCACTAACATCGAGCTTGCATAATAGCTCAGCTGTAGCACATTTCAGGAGCACACCATGCAGATCGATATTAAACGGCCAAATTCGATATTCTCCATTGTTCAGATCAAATGCTGGATAAGAAATCGTCTCATCCTGAAGCCTTATGTGGAGAGAAACATCTTCTTGATCTGCTAAGGTTAGATGCCGCTGATAATTATTCAGGAACACATATCCCGAATGGCCATTCGAACGAACACAATATCTTAACGTATCGGTATCACCTGGGCTGCTCGGCTGAGCTTCTGGCAAATAGGATGGCATTGTCGCCAGTTCTCCACCGAAATCTTGAATAAAGAGATGCAGACGTTTTAAGAGTTGATATGATTCTCTAACCTTGCCATATTCACTAAGTGGGGCTAGAAAATCATATGAAACCGTGGGAATATCGTTCGGATATCCACTATCTCTAGTCTCATTAAATGTTGTTAATTTCCCAATCGGATGAGACCCGCCGTGGAACATATAATATCCAAGTAGATTGTTACCATTCCCAAGCTTACATAATGAGATTGCGCCAATATCATCCCCCTCAATGACTAGTCTTCTATGATCCGACATTTGATTACCACCACCAAGCTCACAAGTTGCATAGGGATAACGTGAAATATCATAAGAATCTACGCTTTTCCCAGATGGAGCCGACTCATAGAGATATTCCGGCAATATTTGAGCATCATTGCGTGTATGGTAGAAGCAATAATGCATACCTAGAGAAGGCTCTCGTGTATTTTGATCCCAAGGATGAGCAGGATACCCTCCGAACATTGGAATGACCTCATCTTGAGGAATTTCTGCATTGCCTTCGCCTCCCCAGCCCGTAACGGTATAGATGGGTGCCGACATCCCTTCTTCAGCTGCCATTTTCTTCAGTGTTCGAAGATGCTCCCCATCATGAGTTAACTCATTATCCAGTTGAATACCTACAATCGGTCCACCATCCTTGAACCATAAACCTTTCGTTTGCATAGCAAGCTGTTGATAGAATCGTCTAGCATAGTATAGATATTCAGGATCATTCGAACGTTTCTTACATTCCTTCTTCATTAACCAATCCGGAAAACCACCATTGCGAGCTTCGCCATGTGCCCATGGTCCAATGCGTAGAAATACATAAACACCTTTTTCCCTACAGATCTCAACAAACTGGCGAATATTATTGTTACCTGTCCAATCAAATTGACCTTCAATTTCTTCAATATGATTCCAGAACATATAGGATGCGATAATATCAATCTGACAAGCCTTCATTTTTAGAATCGCTTCTTCCCAATGCGCAGCAGAATATCTGGAATAATGAATTTCTCCCATAACCGGAAGCCATGGCTTATTTCCTTTTGTAAAATATAAGCTGTTGACATTGATTTCAAGCCCATCAGGATTTACCTCTCCCATATGCAAGTGACCCTGTAGTATCTTGGTTTCTTGAGTTGGGATCGAAATTTCATATTTATTAGCCATATTAACACCTCTCCACAGATCATAATTTAGGAGGAATGCTCTCTCCATCACTAATCTAATGGAATGGTGGCAAAGTTGAAATGTGAATATATGACTTTCTGTTTTATATTTTTTAGATTATAATGATCTTGCAATTCCTATCCTCTTGTGCAGGGAGACATACGATGTTTAAAAAGCTAAGATTGCAGCATAAACTCTTTCTTATCATTATGGTTGTCTTTCTAGCTCTACTTCTCTCCTTTATGCTTTATCTAAACTCATATTTAAGATCTACTCTATTGAACACCGAGCTCGCTGGACTAATTCCAACCACACAGAAGGTCTCAGACCAAGTGGACACGTTATATAAACAAATCGATTATGCTGCTCTAGGATTCACTTCAAACCAAGAGAATCTTGAAGTGATGGTTAATTTAAGCAGCAACAACTCAAAGCTAATCGATGACAGTTATGTCGCATTTTCCAAAATGGCACATAACCTCAACGCCATCTACAATGTTGTAAGCGATTTATATAAGGTTGTTGTCTTTATTCCGGAGAAAAACATTTTCTATTCGTATTTTCGTAGCGAAAATCTTGTGAAGACACTGCCAGAAATTTATTCGAATACAAGTCAATCTAGTAAGCTTTTTAGAACAGATCAACTCTTTACAGCATTCGAACCACACCCCGATATATGGTCAACCTCACCTGAAAATGTCATATCGATCGTTCGAAAGTTTAGGACAGCTTATAATACAGATTTTGGTATGGTTGAAATCCAACTCCCTTACAAGTCATTACAGAAGATTACAACTGTAGACAAGCAAACTTCCGATAAGCAAGTACTGATCTTTAATGAATCAGGCACTTTAATCTATCCACTGCAATATGAATCGAACAAAAAAAACTCGAAAATGATTCAGCAATTGTCTCAACGTATTGCACAAAACACACTTGGTAATGGCTCCATTAAACTAAATAATGAATCTAATTTAATTAGTGCACATACCTCTGACTATTTGCATTGGACAACGGTCATTGTCGACAATGGGGATCTATTACAGCAAAATTTAGAACATTATCGTAAACGTCTTTTGCTCGTTGGTCTCATCATTCTTATCACCGTACTATTGATTTATTATGTGGCCATTCGAAAGCTGATGTCCCCATTGCTTATGTTGACGAAGTCAATTCGTTCCGTGAATATGAACAATTTAACGTTCAATACTCCAATGGATGACTCGCATGGTTTTGATGAGGTCATGATTTTGCATCGCTCCTTCGAACTTATGCTTGAACGGTTGCGTTCCTCCATTAATACCGAATACGAATCTAGAATTCGAAACATTGAGGCCAACTACTCTGCACTTCAAGCACAGATTAATCCGCATTTTCTATATAACACCTTGAATGTTATTGCTATTCATTGTGAAGAAACAGACTCCTTAGTCGCTGCTGACATGTGTTATCGCCTCTCCGAAATGATGCGGTATAGCGGTTCTTCATCAAGCACTATAGTTCGTCTAGCGGATGAATTGAAGTATTGCGATTACTATTTAGAGTTATTGAAGCTACACTATGATGAAAGTTTATTCAATGAGATTCATATTCCGGATGAAATGTTAGATCTTCGATTACCGAAATTATCCCTACAGCCGTTTGTTGAAAATGCTGTAAATCACGGTTTCGATAAAAAGCTTCCACCCTGGAACATACGAATCGTTGGACATTACGAGCACGCTACTTCCTGGAGCATCTGCATTGATGATAATGGGAACGGCATTGACCAAGACAAGTTAGAAGAATTACGTGGCAAAATTGCACTTTACAAAGATAATTTCATAGAAGGTAAACTATTAGCAAACCTTCAGGTTTCCGGAATGGGAACATTGAATACCTATGCGAGGTTATTAACGCAATTCGGGGAATCATTTTATTTCGATATTTCGAATGGCGAGCAACAAGGGTATCGCATTGAATTTGGTGTACAACCTAGTTTGAGCGAAGGAGCTGTTACTGCATGATTAACGTAGTGGTTGTAGAGGACAAGCATCCGATTCTGCGGAATTTGGTACGTAAAATTGAGAACTATAGTGAAAAGCTGCAAGTTATTGGTGAAGCAACCGATGGGCTTTCTGCACTTAACATGTGTCTGCAGCTTAAGCCCAATATTGTATTTACTGATATTCGCATGCCGGGAATTGATGGTCTGGAATTTATTAAGACACTTAAGCAGCAATGCCCTGATATCATTTTCGTCATTATTAGCGGATATGATGACTTTCAGAATGCTCGTGAGGCGCTACGTCTAGGCGTAAAGGAGTTTCTCTTAAAACCTGTTTCACAGCAGTCTATGGATGCAACATTAAAGAATGTTATGGAGCTTGCTGAAGAAACATTCGGAGCCAAAGAAGAGCAGCTTATCTACAATGTATTGCGTGGTCGTCAGCTTCAAGCGGATGCGCTGAAGGCGATGTCCTTAAACCATTCATTTTTTGTCATGATCATCTGTGCAGGCTCCATCTCGAAGTTTACTTTGGATCTGAGTCATCCCTATCACGATATTTGGTTCCGATTTGACATGATGAACTTCTTGACAATTCACGAGAATATGCACCGCGAGGACACTTGGATCTTCGAAGGTGATGCGATGAATGAGGTAGTTATCGTATGTAGAATGGAACGGAATCAGGATTTTTCGAGCGAGAGGTTATTCCACTCTCTTCAAGAGGCACTAGCTCCTTATCATCTACATACATTCACCTGTGCGATTAGCAATCGTGCTGATTCTTTAGCGAATTTAAAGCTGGAATATCAGTTGACCCGAATGATTCTGAGTCATCATGCTGAATTTGGTTCTTCCAAGCTAATTATGGTTAACAATTATTCACTCAATGATGCCTCACAGGTCGACCCAGAGAAATTTTGCGAGAAACAGAAGCTGATCTCATACATTAAAAATAATAATAAAGAAGCTTTCCAACAAGAAATATGGAATACATTAGAAAAGTGGAAACAGGCAGCATGCACGCAGGCGAATATCGATATTTGCTTAACCCATATGGTTCAATGGGCGTATCAAGCGTATCACCACCAGGGCACAGTTAGCCATGAGATACAATTAGAACTCAATGAGATCATATCGATCTCCAAAAATTATTCTTCACTCTATCGAAATGTTATGTTTCTATTCGAGCGTTTCTTTTATGTGAGCACAGCACAAGAGGATGAATCTCAGACCATTAAACATGCGATTGAAAAGATCGATCAATATTTCCAAGATCATTTAGCGGAAGAGCTGGCCATTGCAGATATCGCCGACATGGTAAAATTCAACTCCTCTTTCCTTAGTCGAGAGTTCAAAAAGATCAAAGGTATCTCTCCTATAGAATACTTAACGAAGCTGCGTATTGAAAAAGCCAAGCAATTGATTCTCGAGCCTTCAAATCATAAGTTTAAGGATATCGGGACGATGGTCGGTTATAGTAATCCATACTATTTCAGCAAAGTATTTAAAGTGATTACTGGCATGACGCCATCGTTATTCAAGCAAGAAATGTCTAAGACATCCTCTTAAAATGTTCTTCCATACAAAAGCTGCATACAGATTCGATCTGCATGCAGCTTTTAAGTTCGCCCACTATTCTTTTCGAAGATCGATAACTAGCTCCGAAGTCGCCCTAATATGCTGCTCCGACATCCCTTGCGTGATGATACTTCGTGGAACAAGTTGATCTTGAAGTTGATTATCATGAATGGAAACCTCACTACACGCCATGAAGAACATGAGCGTTTCGTTGTTATCCTTCTCATTTTCCAGCTCCATGCCGCCTTCTAAACGGAACACATTTTGGGGTTGAAGGTTTTTACCACGTGAAATTTCATTATGCTGAAAATCTATCCCTGTGCTACTCTTCGCATAAAGAAGTAGACCCTCAGTGAGCTGAAAATAGTTATGCTCTATACGGATATTCTGATGAACAGGCTGTTCCACTTGAATATCCTTATTTTCCGGGATGATATAGATAAATGGATGCTCTTTTCCACCGCATTCAATAAAGCGATTCCTGCGTATGGTCACCTGCTCAGCTCTTCCCGATTCAAACCAGCTGCTTGCATCATCTGCAATCAGAATACTGCTCATACCCGTCCTAGTAAATACATTATCTTCAATTAAGATATCCCCCGAGCTCGTCACTAAGATGCCACGCGTGGGTAAACGAGAGAATCGATTGTTACGGATCTGCACGTTCGGATTCCACGTCACATTCTCAATCACATCCCCTTCAACCCAGTGTTCCTCTATAGGGCCCTCAAGATGAAGGATTAATCTGCGCGGATCTAAGATCTGAACAGATTTCACCGTATTGCGTCCGAAAGGAAGCAATGTCGTCTCGCGAATGAATTGAATCTGATCCCCTACTTGGAAGGCCTCGAGTCCAAAGGTCTGCTGATGCATAAATTGAACAAGCAATTGATTAGGTGTAAGTACTTCCATGATGCGTACATGGGTGCCGTGAACATTAATGGCATCATCATGCGCGCCCATAAATGAACTATCCTCAATCGTAATTAACCCACGACAACCCGAGAATTGCATTAAGTCGGCAAAAGATGCTGCCGTCCGTTGCGTCTCCGCACGAGGTTGAAAATTCATTTGCCGAAAGTATAGATCTTCACTGAACTGACTCACGATGCCCAAGCCATGCATGTAATGCATATGGACATTATGCCAATGGATACGCTGGCTTCGGTGTATAAACGCGCCCACCTGATCTCGAAGTCCATCACGCACTTGCAGGGTATGCCCTTCAATAATTGCTGGTATATCCGTGAAGTACATTCTCAATTGATGTGGTGCGATTTCTTCTACATCGATTGCCGCCTCACATACATTCATAATTCGCCATACCGTGTCTGAAACGGGATCATATTCCTGCATATACCCCTGATGGAAACGCCAACCTTCTCCAAGCCAATACACTTTGCCTTCAATGATTTCATATTTCGCTTCCGTTTGCACTTGAACATCCACTTCGTTCGATCCTACTCGGGTAATCGTCATTTCGGCAATAGTAGGCTGATCATAGTCAAGATGAAAATTCCGAATCATTATATCCTGGCAAGATTCTAACGCAATCATAGTCTGTTTACCATGAAACACAAGAAGTGATCCATTCCCTTCCAGCGTCACCTGCTGAAGACGGTCCAAATATAAAGCTATCGTTTTATTCCGTGTAGAAACTTCAGCCTCACTAGCCGTATTGGAAATATGGTAGGGGATACGCAGAGCTTGGTCTGGAAATAAGTCATATCTTCCCTCAGGAAAATCTAAAATTACAGGTCCTTGTACACGTGCTGCGGCTTGTAATGCGAACCTTATTGCAACACTCGCATCCGCGCCTGTGTTTGGCATAATACCAAAATCCGTAACTGAAATCGTAAACGGTCTGCAAGCTGTATGATCTATACCTGTTGGCATATGAGAACATGACATCCTTTCTTATAGAACATTATGGGTCTACTCTACTATTAGTGTAGGATCCCCGTTCTAGGATTGAAATGTTCAAATTTTGCTTTATGGTTTATATATTTTTGACATTGGTTGAATGGTATCCAAAAATTAGCAATCATTCTATAATGATTTCATAAATGAAGTCGTCGAGCACCAGCCCGTATACCTATCGAATTTAAAAGTGCTTCTGAAGTTAAGAATGACAAATTCATTGATCGTTAACACGGCAGGATAAATAGATCAAAAGAAACACCAAAGAAACGGCATTTCTGCCGTTTCTTTGGTGTTTGGATGGCAGGGCTCAGAGCCTGTTTTACTCCAATCCATGTTCCTTACGGATGTTATACATACCTTGTACAAGCAGCTCGGAAGGATCCCGATTCAATTGCAAGTGGGTTAACAATAAATGCAGTGGGAACGCGCACACGTTATTCCCATCGGTTATTGCTGGAAATCCAGCCTCGAAGACCGGACCGAGTTTTTCGTTCCAAGCTAGGCCGACATGTACATCCTCTGGCGCAAATTCTTCAGTGATTTCTTTAATACATTGTGGAACTAGCACATTGTCTATGATTGCTTTAGCTTCTTCTTCACTTGAAGGCGGTTTTGGAAGCGTTTTGCCTCCCTCAATCTTCATCAGATCAACGAAGAATGAGGCCATCCATGCTGCAGGATCCTTACCCGATTGGAATCTTGCAATCAACTCACGCAGAAAAAAGCCACAAGAATATACATGATCTAGCTCACTCTTTACGTGAAAAACAAAAACCGGGCCATAGGCCTCCATATTTAACACTTGTCCTTCAACGTCTTGAAAGTGCACTCTCAAAGCTACGAGACCGTTATGATGAACAGCCATCACTAGCTTATTCATATCCTCCTCAGACATTTCTGGATCATTGGTTATTTCCTCGTTCTCGTTAATTATTTCCTCGTTCTCATTTGTTATCTCATTAGTCATTTTAAATTCCCTCCCGTTCCTATCATACCACCTAGTGAATTGAACTGACACTTTAATAATAGACAAATTCCTACCATTTGAGGAGACCATAAATAAACGGCATCTCTGCCGTTTATTTATGGGTGAACTTTCAGTTAAGTCAAATCCTTTAATTTCTTTACTATTGTAGTGGTTAATTGTTTGATATCCGCAGGATCTAACTTGTAAGCTGAAGTAGCTTTCCGTGTCGGTTTAGGATTTGTCGATATTAAGTCAGCGATATACAGATCTATAAATACAACGGGATCAGCACCAGTTCTTTTTCTGAGTTCGCTTGGTACTTTCGTGTTGGGTCCGTCCGCTCCGCCGCTGATTGAGATGAAACCATACTTGTTCGGATTTGTTTTCAAATGCTTTAAATAGGGGCGGAGTGGTGTGGCCACTTGCCCCATCCAGATCGGCCCAAAAAAGAGGAGTAAATCATACTTCACTAATACATTTGGTGATGGCTGTACCAACGGTATCCTGCTGAAAATCATATCCATTGTAATGGTACTCAATGTTCGAGGCTTGGATTCAGAAATCTGAAAATATTCAGACGAAAGTTCTTTAGCCACACTGCCAGCTAATGCATCATTGTTGCCTGTGAATGAATACGATATGACTGCAATGTTCATCTTAGCCCTCCTGAAACGAATTATTTCGTCTTTGCCTGCTCCAGTGCATTTTCCAATGCCTTAAGATGTGCTTTAGAGGTGAGCGTTGCACCACTAATAACGTCTACCTGAAGGGATTGTGATTCAATCACATGTCTAAACAAATCACCAATGCTTATCCCACCCTTCAGTTTCAGTGAATTTCCATTTTTATCCAAAGCACCTTTAAGTATTTTAATATCTAAAATTTGACCCTCAGATATTGTTGCCCGAACCTTGGTATCTCTGAAATGATCCTTTGTGCCGATATATTCTCCCACATAGGTTCCATCACGCAGCTTTTGGAAATCAATGACGTCGATAGTAAGCTTCTGAACTTCACGCCTCCCTGGAGCGCTTAAGAGAATCCCTCCCCATACGATGACTACAATCACGCCTAAAATGATCAGTATAACCATCCATAATGAGATCTTCCTTTTACTTCTTGCAACATTCATTCGCATGCCCCTCTCCTCAATTTTGAATGAATATTTTTGTATTCATTCATTTCAAGAGATAAAAAAACTGCCTCAATAGTTCTATTAGTGGCAGTCTGTCAGACCCTTCATGATTAGTTCCATCATATTGTCCAGCAGTTGTGGAAAGAACTCCAGTCCAATTTCTTCCTTGTGAGTGTCAACATTGATCATGGCAGCGAACATCATCATAATCATTTTACTATCCATATCGCTTCGCATTTTGCCTTCGGTTTGCCATTGCTGCACAATTTCATGGAAGCTATCATATAAGAAATCGGTCACCTGAATGCCCGTTTCTTCTCGATAAAGCTGTTCGATTTTCCCAAATACACTTTTGTTATACCATTCCTTTAGAATGGGGTTGGATATTATGCCTTCCACATTGAGTGCCATCATCTGCCGAACTACTACCAATGGGCTTTGGGTCATGTCGAGGGATTGCATACAGTTTTTTTTGAGCTTCGCATTTTCTTCAAGAAAGATATCCATAAAAAGCTTTTCCTTAGAAGGATAATAGTTGTAAAAGGTCCCTATGGCTATTCCTGCTTTTTTTGTAATGTCCGAGACATTCGTATCCTTAAAGCCTTTATTGCTAAACAGCTCTTTCCCACAATCGTAAATCTTTGTTTTTTTATCTTCCACTTTCCGCATCTCCATGAATGAATAATTATTTTTTCATTCATATCATAATGTCAAAAGCTGGATGTGTCAATGCAAACCTTATTTGTTATCTTTTCGTTCATTAAGCGACAATAAAATAGAGAAAAAAACGGCATCTCTGCCGTTTCCCGATAGTTACAGAAGCTCAATTTTTATTAGATCCTCTTAATCTGTCAGGTGCAGGTTCCCGAATGCATTAACATCCTTCGAAGTGCCAATGCCACTGTTGTATTCCAGCCAGCCTCTACGCCCCTCGCCGTCATTATCATTAACCAACAGCGAAAATTTGAGCTTCATTCCTTGCTTCACCTGTGTAATGTCGAAGATCAGCTCACGCCATGGTATGGCTAATTCGTAGCTGGTGGTTGAATCTGAACGACCTACCGTATATTTTAGATCTATAGCATCATTTATTATAAATTATGTATTTCGATAAATCTCAAAGCCATCCGTTTCAGTTCAAGATAGCGTATAATTACGAAGAACTAGCTTGTTGAGAAATATAAGAAATATATATAGGAGGACATTATAATTATGAAATTGAGCATGAATTGGGTAACGCTCAGGGTACGCGACCTGGAGGCTTCCCTTGATTTTTATAACAGGATTCTGGGGCTTCCCATTGACCGAAGATTTGAGAGTAGAGGAAAACAGATTGTTATGTTAGGTACGGTGGGCCAGCCCAAAATTGAGCTTATCCAGGGAAGCGACCCGGCTCTGAAGCCGGAATGCGGCGTTTCCTTTGGTTTCGAAGTGGCCTCTCTCGATGAGGCTATAGAGTATTTGAACAGCCAAGGCATCCCAGTAGCGCGCGGACCGATCACTCCAAATCCCCACCTGCGATTCTTTTATATACTGGACCCGGATGGCTTCGAGGTACAGTTAGCAGAGCATAGCTAGGCAAAAAAAAGGAAGTGTCCCAAAAGCCATAAAATGGCTGCTGTGACACTCCTTTTTTTCGATCATGATGTTTGTTGAAACTCGCTGCTCACCTAATCATAGAAAGCCTGCAAATGTGCAGCTTTTTGAACAGAAAACCTCTTTTAAAGTCCGAATACTGCAAATGTGCAGGCATTTCCATGCTTATCAGTTGAATACTACTTCAGGGAGAAAAAATAACTGCTGATTAGCAGGAATCAGTGCTTAAGCGACCTTTCTAACCTAGAAAAATACACTTTTGCAGGTTTTTTCGCCATGTCGAGTATTTGACTCATTCAGTTATCTTACGGGCTACCAGCGCCAAGTCTGTCAAATCAATCACACCATCTTTATTGACATCGGCACGTTTGGCCTGAGTCCAATCTGGACTGCTGGCATCTTTGCCATAATTAGCAGCGACAATCGCCAAGTCACCGATGGACACTTTGCCATCTTTGTTGATGTCACCAGTAATACCTGGCTCCGGCTCCTCTGCAGTTATCCTGATCTTATGGCTCGACGTAACAGTTTCGCTCTCCTTGCCCTCAGCATCTGCTACGATCACTTTTTCAATCTGAATAGTACTCTCTGTAGCTTCCGCTACTGTCTTAGTCCCGAAATCCAAGGATAGCAGCTGCACATTACCAGTCACAGCGTTGCCCGCACCTTCGCTAACCACGAGCAGTCGCAGTTTTCCTGGAGTGCTATTAGCAGTTTCAAGCACCTGAATTCCATTTCGCAAGGAAGTAGCCGCTTTGAATTCCAACAGCTTAGGATCATAGTTCATGGTTACATCCATCGCATATACAGCGTCTGATACACTCTTCACCCCAAACGCCAATTGAAAATCTCTACCTCCAGCTACAGTGTCTACCCCAGACAGAACAGAACTCATCTTATCTGATGGATCCACCTCACCATTCCCGTCTTTTTTCACTGTGATGATTTCGTGGATTTTGGGTTTTGCCGAACCCTCCCACTGGACCTTCACTTCAAACACATTACTATACTTGGAGGTATCAAATGTATTATAGGATCGAGACAGGTTGCCTACCTTATGCCATCCACTCGCATCTCTCATGGACACTACAGCATTTGAAATATCCGATGGATTCTGCAAAATAATAACTTCTTTTACCTTCGTGTCCTTCGACAACTTGTAATTTAAGGAACCCGCATTTCCAGCACCCGGCATATAGAAGGTGGATAGCTTTTGGTCAACGGACAGAGACGCCTCACTTCCTATATTCCCTGCAGGTTCAGCCTGAATAGCCGGATTGGCAGTTCCCGGTCTTTCAATCCCTTCATTGATCAAAATCTCATTGAGCGCGAGCCAAGCATCATGAGTCTCTGTTGAAATCAATCTTACATATCGGGCTGGCTTGCCGCCGTCAACTTGAACTCGCTTATAACGGTATGGCACCTCGTGCTCTGGGAAATTCAAACTCCGATCGCTCGGCTTACTAAACGTATGGATCGTATCCCATGTCTGTCCGTCTAGCGACAGCTGGAGATCTCCTTGACGGAAAAAATCTCCTTCTCCGTCACCAATAACGACCGCTACATTCTGGACATTTACCACCCCGCCCATGTCAATCTGTACGTATTTCCCTTTCGATTGAACCGCGCCGAACCAAACCTTGTTCTCTAATGAAGCATTGTATACATTATTGATTGAACCTTGATAAATACTTCCGTAATTATGAGTAATCACTGCCGGCGAGAATTTGTTCAGCTTGATCTCGAGGTTTGTCAGATCTAAAGTGATGTCCTCATTCCCCTTGTTCGTGATCCGGAAATAAGCTGCACTAGCAAACGGCCCATTTCCCTCGCTAACTTGTTCCCATTCAACACCGTTCTTTGAGGATTCCAACTGGACTTCTCCGTTAGAAGCTTCTAACGCCACTTGCGTGATCTCTTCAATGGATTTCAAGTTAATGCCTACATACTGGGATGGCTTTAACGTGATCCCGTTCAGGTTCGATAATTGGACAGAGTTATCAGCTACAGTAACAGTAGTATCCTTCAGCTCTGTCACATCGCTGTAAATCGAAACCTTATCTTTACCTGCATTTACGGAAAACTCACGAACTGCTGTCCATAAATCAGTCTTTCCTCCAGGGATTCCTGCATGTGTTAAGCGATATCGAACCATTTGAGCATCTACACTAAGCCCAGAAGCTAAAATTTTAGTCCCGGAACGCTCTTCTCCGATCGCAGTCCATTCTTGACCGTTCAAGGAATACTCGAGAATCCCCCTTTGGAAAATATCGTGATCCGCGTCATTTCTACCTTGTGTAATCGCTATTTCTTCCACTTTAATGGTCTTGCCGAAATCGACGCCATACCAATCCCCATTCTTTTGAAGGGTTTGAATATAGACGTTCGTTGATAAATCTCCATCTACCATCAGGTTTAGTCCTGAAGGAGAACCATAAGAGCTTACAGCTAGAGGTTTAACATATTCAGGGTCCACCCGTGTATAAATCTGAGCGTCTAATTTATTGATCAGCTGCTCAGCGAAAGGAACTAACCGCTTTGCCCCTGCCTCAACCGTCACATCTGGAAAATTAAGTTTCGTGATTTTGAATGTTTTGGATAAGCTTAAAGCGCTTGTTGCTTTAGCAAGCTCCTCCCATGCCTGATCTACATGTTCTTTCTGGATCGCTATCGCAGAGAGAACTGCCGATTTATCGGCAAGAACAACATTTTGCAAGCTATTCAGCCATGGATCAATTTCCTCTTCCATACTTTCATTCGTGTTGTTAGCTCTAAACGACGCGATTGCGTTCAATAAAAGATCAAACTCATGAATCAATGTATCTCCAGTCGCTTCTACTGGCTGACCACTTGAGTATTGACTTAAGAATTGCGCTAGGTCAGCTTTGATATTTTCCGATTCGCCTACTACAAGTCCATGGCCACTTGGCGAAGGATCACTCATATGATATGCAATTGTATTAAGCTCATTAGCGACTTCAGGTACAATGTGTTTAAATGAGTCCAGCCAGCTCTGATCCTGATTAAATTCATCCACATTCCAACTGTAATCTGCTACCGCGAACAAGCCTATCTTCGACAGTTCCGCATGACCCATCGGGTTTGATACAAGGCCAGAAATATTGTGCGTACCCGGAATCAGTACATCAGCTTTACCGAGCAAAAGTCTTGCATCTTTGTAGTCATTCACCGGCCAGTTTAACCACATGTATGGATCTCTTCCATGAGCATCTTTAGGCCACTGCATATCTGCCGCATTTACCGGAGCAACGACACCGTTCCCGGTCCACATAATATCTACATTCTCTGGTACATTTCTTAAAGCTTCCAGATAAGGTCTGCCAGTCGTTCCAGTCCAGCCTTTATTGTAGTAAGGAGGACAATAGATCAACGACTTAACATCTTTCTTGGACGTTACCCAATTCGCGACATCTGTAATAAGCCTCACATGTTTGTCCTTATCCACTAACGATTGTGAAGTGCTGATGTCATCCATGAATAATCCAAATTGACGGACGCCTACACTATACAATTGATCAAGCTTAGCAAGTAAGGTTTGGAGCTCTGCATCATAATTATTCCAATTAATCATACTGAACCCGGGGTGTATCGCCCATACAAACTGGGTCTTGGATTCATGACCGACATCAACCAGTTCTTTGATCTTGGCAAGCTCAGCCGCAGGATACGGTGTTCTCCATGCCGAGTTATGATATCTATCATCTTTCGGTGCAAAAATATAAGCGTTCATCTTCAACTCTCCACCGAAACGCATCAAACTGATTCGATCTTCATGCGACCATGGAAACCCGTAAAATCCTTCAATAAATCCCCTTGAGCGCGTATCCGCGAAATCTTCGATGATGAGATTGCGAATCTGCTTATCAGGGATTTGATCGAAGATCATCTTAAGCGTTGCCAGACCATAATAAGCAGCATCCGTATTTTTACCTAATACCGCAATAACGCCATTATTCTGTTGCTCGGTGCTAACGTTAAGAACATAAGCATCCAGTTCATTGAAGGCATCCGCCTCATATGGAATATTCTGAGTGAAGTAGTTGTCTACATACCCTGATGAATTTCTAGTTCCCAACAAGATATTGGTCTTCCCTGCTACTTCAGCATCTGACTCAGTGACCTGAAGTGACTTGGAATCCAATATCTTTTGAAGCAGCTTTCTTGTAGGCTGGTCAATCGAATCTTCAATAACAACGTTTACATTTGGTGTGATGTTTAAAGTTGTCTCTTCCTCGGTTTGTTGCTGCGGTAATGGATAGATTTCATAGGATTCCGTTAATTTCGCATCTTTTTGCGGAAGATCAGAAGCTACATCCGCTGCAGCTGCAAAGCTGGAGAATAAGCCGGTTACCACCATAAGTGTAATGAAGATACTGAGAAGCTTCTTCGGCATTTCCTTACCACCTCCTATAATAAAAACCAGCAATTAACCTTTCAACGCACCTGCTGTTAATCCACCAGTAATTTGACGTTGATACAACACATACAACACAATGACGGGAATCATAGAAATGGACAGACCCGCAAACAATGGTCCCCATTCCGTTCTGTACTGCATTTCCCCTTGCATAATGGCTATTCCTACAGGAATGGTGTATTTCACTGGATCATTGATCAATACCGTAGCCATGATGTACTCATTCCACACCGTTAAAGCATTCATGATTCCTACCGTGATTAAACCGGGCTTTGATAATGGCAACATGATCTTGAAGAAAACGCCGTATAGTGAAGATCCATCAATTGTTGCGGCTTCTTCAAGCTCACGGGGAAGTGCCTTGAAAAATCCAACCAAAAAGAAGATACCGAATGGAAGGATGCCAATCGTTCCGACGGAATAAACAAGCGTGAGCCCTAATAAGGAGTTAGACAAATGCATATCTCCGAGAAGAAAAAACAACGGGATCAATCCGAGTGTTGTTGGAATCATCATCGAAGCAACGTATACAAAATAAAACAGGCCTCTAGATTTAAATGTAAACCGAGCTAATATATACGCTGTTGTAGCAGCCATAATAAGCGATAACAGTGTACTTGCCACGGTTACTATAATGGAGTTTAAGAAGTAATCTCCAAAGTTTGCTCTGCTCCACACATTTGCATAGTTTTCAAAACGATAAATAGACGGGAAATCCCACGGTTTCCCGAGCATAACCTGCTGATTATCCTTTAAGGAAGTCAGGAATGTCCAAAGAACCGGATATAAGACTACCAAGCTCCACAAGATGAGGAAAAATCGAACTGCAATTTTTGATATTAGTAAAAGTGGTTTTTTGGCGGGACTATCGTTCAAAGTATTTTCCCCCTTACATTTCAATGGACTCCCTGTGAAGAATGCGCTGCAAAATTAAAGTTGTGATTAAAGATAATAGTAATATCAGCACCCCGATGGTTGCCCCGTAGCTTAAATGGAACTGCTTAAAGCCCATCTGATACAAATAATAACCGAGAACTTGTGTCTGATTATCCGGACCACCATCCGTCATCAGCTTAACGATAATAAAGGATCCGTTTAGTGTTGTAATTACGATGTGAATGATAGAGGTTTTGAATTGCTCCCAGATTAGCGGTAAAGTAATTCGAGTAAACTGCTGCCATTGTCCAGCACCATCGATACTGGCTGCTTCATATAGCGAGGAAGAAATACCTAGAATAGAAGCGATGATAAGTAGCATATAGAATCCAATACCGGCCCATACACTAGGAGGAAGAAGTGACCACATCGCGAGGTTTGAATCACCTAACCAGTTCGTTTCCACAGGTTTTCCTGTAAATAACGAGATGAACGCATTCAGGAATCCAAGACGGGGATTGTATATAAAACTCCACAATACACCGATAACGGCTACGGAAATGATATTCGGAAAGAAAAACACCACTCGGTAAAAACCGTATTCTTTCAGTTTAAGACGGGTCAATGATACTGCGAAAAACGTTGCAAACAACATAATTAAGATGACTTTCCAAAAAATCAAGAAATAATCGTTCGAAATGGCCTTTGGTATGATCTCATCCGAGAATAATTGTCTATAATTATCAATTCCGATATAATTCATCGATTCGGAGCCGCCAGACCAATCAAAGAAGCTTAGGTACAAGCCTCGAAACAACGGGTAAATAGTGAATAAACAAAAGATAGCAAACGTAGGCAGCAAGAAACTCGCAATAAACAAGTTACGTTTCCACAATTTATTGTTCTTCATAGGCGTAAGCCATCCTCCCCTTAAATTTGAAAGAACAATCAGAGGCACCTATGTCCTCTGATTGCTTAGAAAGAAGAGTCATGAATTTACTTACGGACTTTGGCTGCCGCCTTCTCCATACGGTCCATCCATTCTTCTGGTGTAATAGAACCTTGCAGCAATGCAATCGTTGCATCATTCTCAGCCTGCTCAATGTCCGCGGCCAATTTAAATACAGGAGCAACGATCGTGTCACTACCGTTGAAATATTTCATTGCCGTTTTAACAACATCACTTGCGCCTGAAGATTCCAGATCTGCCTTGACGTTCATCAAAGCGCCTGTCAGCTCAGCCCAACGAACTGCGGCTTGTTTCGTAAAGATAAATTCAATAAATGCTTTTGCTGCATCTGGATTTTTAGCCTTCTTTGCAATTGCAATGTTACTAGTGTAAGGAATAGCCACAAATTTACCGCCTGGCTTCTGCATAACGGAAGGAATAAATCCGAATTTGAAACCTTCTGGAACATCTTTTTTCATTTCATTTTCGAGCCACAAGCCATTAGGAATCATTGCATCTTTATGCTGTAAGAAGAGCATTTGGGAGTCTGTATGACTCATACCGAACGATGCGTTATCGAAATACCCTTTGTCCCTCATATCAACGATCTTTTTCAAGGTGTTCGCTACAGCATCATTTTTGAAAGAACCTTCTTTAGCTGCTTCTTGGTCCTTTAAGATTTGCGGATTGTCTCCATTCTCAGATACAAAACCTGTATTCAAGAGACCTCCCACGACGTAGTATGGGTATTTGCCTGTATGGATGTAAGGATATACGCCATCCGCTTTGATTTTTTCACTAGTGGCAAGGAAACTATCCCAATCTTTTGGAACATCCCATCCCTTTTCAGTAAAAAGGGTTTCATCATAGAAGGTTCCCCATGAACCGAATACGAGTGGAATCGTATAGTTTTTGCCACTGTAATCTTGTGGAGGTGCGATCAAGTTGCTCGTAAGCGGTTCGCCATCCACATTTTTCGCATCTTTAACCCAATCTGAAATATCCATCAATTGGTCATCGAGCACCATTTGCGTTTCATTCGATCCTGCTCCATCGATATATACGACATCTGGTGGATTACCTTGGATCCAGCGTGGCTTCATTTGCTCGTTGATCTGAGAACCTGCGGATTCTTTAATGTTGACATCCGGATACTTCTTCTTGAATTCACCAATCACTTCTTTCCACCAACCGTCCCCATAACCACCGACAAAATATTGAATTTCGAGGTCCCCAGCTACTTTCGGCTCTTCGGGCTTGGGAGCGTCTGTCTTCACTGGCTCTTTCTGCGTCGCCGCAGCCGTCTTCTCAGGAGCAGGAGCTTCCGCCGCTCCATTAGTTCCCCCGCCACATCCTGCCAGAGACAATACAATGGACATCATAACTAGACTTAATGCCGCTTTCTTTTTACCCTTGCTTTTCATTGGCCATCCCCCTCGAATATTCTTGCTTCACTTCTGTATGCTCTCGATTTCACAATTCTGACTTATATTCTGTTAACACTTTTCCATTATATAGGCTATAAAAACGTAACCACATGATCTCTTTTGATGTGGAGTTGATACTTTTTGTCCTTAAGAACCTTTTTTTGTTTACAAAAGAAAGACACCTGAGTAAAAACTCAGGTGTCCTTTTCTCAATTCAGTATTTTTTGTGCGATTGCCGCTAAATCCATAATGTCGATATTACCGTCATTGTTAAGATCTGCACGCTTAGCTGTCTGCCAATCCGCACTGTTCTGATCTTTACCATAGTGAGAAGCTGCAATCGCCAAATCACCGATGCTCACTTTTCCATCCCCGTTCAAGTCTCCGGATTTTACTGGTGGCTGTTCATCTGCCTTAATCTCGACCTCAATGTTTGAGAGATCAGCTTCCGTCTCCAGTCCATTCTCGTCAGCAAATACAGCACTGGTTACCTCTATGCTCGCTAACTCAGCCTTCGTCACTGACTTCGCTTTAAAGCTCAGTTCAAGCACCTTGGCATCACCTGTTATAGCAGTACCTGTACTAGCCGTGATTAGACGAATGGTTCCGATCGGATCTTTCTTAGATTCCAATACCTGAACCCTATCGTTCACCGATTCGCCTGAGATGTACTCGAGGAGATTCTCATCGTACTTCAATCGAATATCTTGCGCATAGGTCGCATCTGTCACATTGCTAACACCCATGTCTACAGTAAAGGTCTGCCCTTGATTAATCGACTTAGGTCCACTTAAAGTTATCGCAGTAGGTTCATCAAGCTCGACAGGTACATATTCAAAGGCATCAATCATCGCAATGGTATTTGAAGATGAATTGTTCTTCGTCCCTTTCACGACAATCTTAATCGTATGCTCCCCTTTGGAGAGATCGGATTGTTGGAATAATATCTGCTGTTTCTTCGTCGATGGACCATATCCATCCACACCTTCAGCGACTAGACCCCCATCGAGATACACATCAAAATGTCCGTGGTTTACCTGCAAAGCACTGATAAATTTAATCGATGTTCCTGTAAACGTGAACGACGCTGAAGCCCCTTGCTTATTACTATAGCTTTCTGTGCCTTTGTAATCGCCTGCATCGCTGTAAGGACTCCACGTTCCGGTGTATACAATCGACGGATCTTTATCATCTACTTTTATTGGCAGCACAGGTGGTTTTACACTGGATACAATCTTATATTGCTCTCCTTTTACCGTTGGAAATTCAATCAAGTCCCTATCCACCGTGAAGTTGATGGATTCCCCGCTTCCCACACGGACGACCTTGAATTTATTGGATTGTACAAATCCAGAATATTTAACCGAGGCTTTATTACCTTGCTTAGAAGTGAGCAGCGCTTCTTTCAGGATCGTACCTTCCCAGCGCATATCCACTTCAAATCCACCTCTTGCCACAAGCCCTTTGACGTTTCCAGTAGACCATGCGTCTGGTAATGCAGCCAGTAAATCGATACTTCCAGCATGGCTTTGCAGAAGCATTTCCGCAATTCCGGAGGTTGCCCCGAAGTTACCGTCGATTTGGAACGGTGGATGTGTATCGAATAAATTGTCGAGCGTGCTGCCTCTAAGCTGCTCACCTAACAGTTTGTGTGCACGGTTACCATCTAGCAGACGTGCCCATAAATTGATCTTATTCGCTTTACTCCATCCCGTTCCGCCATCTCCGCGAGAATTCAAGGTTACTCTTGCTGCTGCAAACAATTCAGGATTATCCACTTCATTAATAAGCGTTCCTGGATACAAGCCGATCAAATGCGAGATATGGCGGTGCTGATCTGTAGGACTATCGATATCATTCTTCCACTCCTGCACCTGTCCCCAGCTTCCGACTTGCGGCATCCAGAGCTTGCTTCGTTTCTCCATAACCTCGTTTCGCAGCTGTTCATCTACACCCAAAATTTCACTAGCCTTGATGAACTGTGTGAATAATTCCCAAATTAATTCCTGATCATAAGACACGCCGATGGATATCTCCCCTTGCTCTGGAGAGTAGGAAGGTGAGGATACTAGACTCCCGTCCGAATCTTCCACCAGGTATTTCACCCAAAATTGTGTTGTTTCCTTGATAATGTCATATACTTGGCCTCTTAAAAGATCTTCATCTCCACTAAATGCATAATGATCCCACACCTGCTGCACCATGAAGGCGTTGGCAGCCGGTGACCAGCCCCAATAGAAGTTAGAGCCTGGTGCTGTATAACCGAATGGATTGTTGACAGTATGAATAGCCCAACCTTCCCCTTCGATTCCATGATGTCTTTGAGCTGTTTCCCTACCCGGCTCGCGTAGAGAATCGATATAATCAATGTATGGAATGTCCGTTTCCGCTAAGTTAACAACTTCGGAAGGCCAATAATTCATCTGCACATTGATATTCGTGTGGTAGTCACTGTTCCATGGTGGATTATTTACTTGGTTCCATACCCCTTGTAGATTGGCAGGCAGGGAGCCTTCACGGGAGGATGCGATAAGCAAATAACGGCCATATTGGAAAAACAATGCCTCCAAGCTTCTTTTCTCTGCGTCAGTGGCATTTGTTTTATAACCATTCAAAAGTTCATTCGTAGGGATATTCGTAGCAACTCCACCAAGATCAAGTGAAACTCTATCAAATAGTTCCTTGTAATCTGCCAAATGGGATGCTCGCAACTGATTAAATGATTTGGCGGACGCTGCAGTTAAATTGGCTTCAACAACCTCTTTTGGCGTCTTGTCACTCTTATACGTAGGGTAATTATTGGCATAATCTGTGGCAGCGGTCATCAGGATCGTGACGGTATTCGCCCCGTTCACAGTAAGTTTTCCAGCCTTCGCTGTTACAGTTCCTCCTTCATGCTGCACTTGAAGCTGAGCTTCGTATGCCATCTTATTACTTGGCACCTTCCCGCTTAGAATCAATTTTTTTCCTTCTCCACTCACCGAATTGGCCGGCTGGGCACCAGTAAGGCGAACATCAAAGGTCATCGGCTGATTCTCTTCCGTTGTCAGTCTCATCACCATGACCTTATCCGGATAACTGATGAAATATTCCCGCTTGTATTTCACGTTGCCTGAAGTATAGGACACTCTTGCCATCGAGTCATTCAGATTCAACTCACGCCGATAATCAGAGAACGTCTGAGCACCACTGTTACCCGATGCGCCTGTCATCTCCATCTCGGATAACTGAATTTTTGTTCCGCCTTTACTTACAAGATCGAATTTATAAAATTTATATGCTGTAGTATTGGAAAAGGTATATGATTTCTTCAGCTTGTAGCTCGCAAACTCTTCATTGGATCTGTTATCTAGTGGGGTCCACTGCTGCCCGTCATTCGAGCCTTTCAGCGTCCAGTTCTTCGGATCCCGGTCGTGCACATCATTTCCTGAAGTGAATGAATAGCCGGTAATTACTTTAGCTTCTTCATATGCCCATTGCACCCAAAAAGGTGGTGCTCCATCACCTGAATACCATTTCGTATCTACCGAACCATCGGTTAGATTGGAAATAGGCTCGCCGTATTGTGGGTTATCCGAGCTCGCTGTTACGGTATAGGCTGACTGACGATTAAAATCTAGGAAGACGTCTCCAAATGCTTGATACGCTCCGAAAGAACTATCACCGGCTCCCATAACCCCAGTAATGTTCCCTACAAGAGCTTTGGCTTCATTAATCTTTCCTTCTTTTAGAAGCTGTCTTATAGTCTCAACATGTTGCTCCGCACCGTCTTTAATACCATATTGGTAATTCGGATCTGCTCCAGGCCCACCGCTCCATAGGGTCTTTTCATTAAACTGAATCCGCTCCTGCTCAACACCACCAAATACCATGCCTCCCATGTGACCGTTTCCGATCGGTAGAGCCTGCGTCTCCCAATTGGTTGCCGGTGCACGATACCATAATGACAAATCATGACCTGCCGCAGCCGCTGTCTCAACTACCGGCTGTACATCTGCATACACTTTTGGACCTAGGACCCCATTAGCCGGAAGTATACTGCTAAGTAGCTGTGAGCAAGCAATCCATACAGATAGTAGAACTGCTGTCCTTTTGACTAATCTGCTTTTACCGATTGACATTTGCTAATCTCCTCTCGAATGAGACAGCCCGAAACGTTAGCGAGAAACAATCACCGTACTTCGTCTTCGGGCTGCTTTAATCTGGATTGTTACTACTCCACTAATTTCTTCGCTACCATCGCCAAATCAGCGACATCAATCTTACCGCTTCGATCGAGGTCGAGACGTTTCACTTTATCCCAATCCGAACTGCTCGAATCTACGCCATACTTCGCTGCGATAATCGCTAAGTCACCAATACTCACTTTGCCATCACCATTCACGTCTACAGGTAATTCCGTATTGATCTGAATCGTTAAGGATGCCGGTTTGATTCCGGATTCTACACCTTGATCGTTGCTTATTATCGCTTGAGTAAGCCGGATAACCCCGTCTGTGTCTTTTATTACATCTGCTGCTTTGAAACCAAGTTCAACAATTTCAGCATCGCTGGTAATCGGATATTGAGTGCCCAAACTTACCAAGATAACCCGCAACTTGCCAGGGGTACTTGTAGATGGTTCGTTGACAATAATTACACCTTCCACGAGAGAGCGGATAGAATCTGGAACGTATGCCATGACAGCAGGATCAAATTCAAAAGTAATGTCCTGTGCATACACACTACTTGAGACACTAGTGACTCCGTATTTCACAGTGAAGGACTCCCCAGGTGCAACGACGCCTTTACTTCCAACTAAAGTTGCTGAAGTCTCTAATTCAGATGCATCGGCGTTCACTGCTGGATTCGTAATGGATACCCAGCTTAAAATCACAGCCATAAGGGTCACCATAACTACCTTTTGATACAATCGGATACTTCTCATCCTCTTCTCACCTTCACCTTCATCTTTTAAATTTTGTTTAGGATGTTAGCGTGTGTTATTGATTTACGATTTGTCTCGCTATTTGAGCAAGATCTGTAATATCGATCTTACCATCACCATTCACATCAGCACGCTTCGCTTGCTGCCAATCAGGACTTGATGAATCTTTGCCGTAGTGTGCAGCAACGATACCCAGGTCACCAATGCTGACTTTTCCGTCGCCGTTAAGATCGCCTGATACTCCTGTTTGTTCTGGTTTCACTTCTACAGAGATTGTAGCTGGTGCAGTTGTGGTCTCTGTTCCGTCTTCATCACCTAGCAGTACATCTGACACGCTGATATTAACGGTCACCGTCTCAGATACTTCTTTTGCCTGGAATGTCAGCTCGGCAATTTGTTGATTTCCGCTTAATCCGTGTTCCGCACCTTCACTCGCCATAATCAAACGAAGCTTTCCAGGTGTTTTGGTTGACTCTTCAACAATCGCCAACCCTTGAATCAGTGATTTAGCGGACACATAATCCATGCGGTCAGCATCGAACTGAATGGTGATGTCCTGTGCAAATACCTTCCCGGAGATATTGTTCACATCATACCGGACAACAAAAGGCTTGCCGGAAGTAACGGATGGATCAGCACTCAATACGGCCTGCACTTGAGCCGTTTCCTGCTGCACTTGATACACCGTAATCTCAGCTACGGAGGCGAATTCACCAACGCCTTTTACAGCTTCCAGCTTAATGTGAGTCGCTTTCACCGGAGCGAAATTCACTTCCTTGAGCTGTTTGTTTCGCAGCCAGTTCCCGCTGGTCATGAGCGTGTAATTCACACCATCGGTGCTTGTGTACACGTTGTAAGCAGTAATTGTGCCATTGCCTTCATCTGGCCGAGGTAAGTATCCTAGCTTACTGATGGTATACTCTCCACCCAGATTCACCATAATGGATTGCGGAAGTGGATCAACGTTAAACCACTTCGTATGCCAATGTGTATCCGGATCTCCGTCCAATGCCAAATTCGGATCGTTTGAGCCTGCTTCAGAGCTTGTAGCTTCTGCACTCATTTGACTTTGCGGAATTTCGGTTAGGTTGCTCTGTCCAGTAACCGTCACCTCACTTATTGCTGTAAAACCGCCTTCTTCCGTCGTCGCGGTAATCGATGTCGTGCCCTGCCCTTTTGGTGTGACCATTCCCTTACTGTCCACGCTGGCAACACCAGGATTGCTGCTTACCCACTTAACAGTTTTATTACCGGCATTCTCAGGCTCAATTACCGCTTTCAATTGAACCGGTGCGTCCAACACCTTGAGTGAAAGTGTCTCACGGTCAAGCTTTATGCCAGTAACCTTCTGTCCGTCTTCCAATGGGATGCCGAACAGCTTGAATTCTCGAATAGCAGCCTTTGATTGAGCATCTGGCAGTCCGGTGATCGTAATTCTAGCGTATCTACCTTGGCTTCCAAATGTATCCTGAATCGTATCAGTTTCCTGATTATTCGTTCGATTCGTTACCGTAATCCAATTGGAGTTTTCGGTCTCCCGAATTTCAATTTTGTACTGATAAGCCTTGTTACTGTGTTCAAAAGAAACCTCGGAGGATTTAATAGAATGCATCAAACCGAGATCAACCGTCCAGCTATGACCATTGTTCGTATCCGCTGCTGACCAGAATGTCTCCATATTCCCATCATTAGCGAGGCCAGCCGGATGCGCTTGATCCGCACTGTCCGCTGCAGCAGATTTACCCTCTGAAATCAATCGAACCTCAGGTGCTGCCTTCGGCGCTTCATAGACATCAACCTCCGAAGCCGAAGCGAACCCTCCAAGTGCAACAGCTGCTTCAAGCTTCACATAGCGGGCGGAAACGCTCTCGAAAAGAATGTATTTTTTCAAGTTGTTTCTGAGCCATGTACCACTGGATACCTTTGTATATGTTTCTCCATCCGTGCTGACATAAAGGTTATATGAAGTAATAGTCCCATTCCCAGCATCCAGTCGTGGTGCATACCGGAATTGGCTAATCTTGCGAACCTTACCTAAATCGAGAATGATGGATTGCGGGAGCTTATCGGATCCATCCCATTTCGTATGCCATACGGAATTCCGATTCCCATCAATCGCTTTAGCTGCTTCCGCACCGGACTGGAAGCTTTTCGCTGAGGCTGTCATCTCATTTTTAGGTATCGCTGTCGGTGAAGGCTGTGATAGATCACGATACAAATTGATCTCTGCAGCGGATGCGACACCCCCAACAGCTTCTGTTGCTTCAAGCTTCACAAAAACAGCTTCTACTGTATCAAAATTCACCGTCTTCTCTAGTTTGTCATCGTTCCATTGTCCACTGCTTACGAGAGTATAGTTGGTTCCATCCATACTCGTATACAGCTTGTAACCTGTAACTGTGCCGTCTTTGCCACCGTACTGCCTTGGCAAGTATTTCATTTTATTCACATACTGTTTAATCCCCAGGTCTAAAGTGATGCTTTGCTTACTTCCAGCATTTGGTGTGGACAGCCATATCGATTCATAGCTGCCATCCAGCACATTAGCTGCCGGCGTATCCGAACCGGCATTCGCTGCAGTCGCAATCATATCTTCCTGCGGAATACGACTTGGGTCTGTGTCCTCCTGAGGCAGCTCAATTTTGACAGCATCTACAAGTGGAGTCGTATCTGCTGAAAAGCCTGCGACTTTCACATCAAATTCCTTATCCGTTGATATGGATGGCGTTTTAATGTACAGAATGCCGCCTTTATCATCCTTAGCATAGTACCAGCCACTTGATGCTCCATCCCATGCTGCTTTGGACTGCAATTCAGAATAGGATGCTCCATCTACAGAAACAGCCGCCGGGTGATCTGGCATATGGATCGTAAACTGATTCTTACGTGACTCCAATTTGCCTGTATAGTCACCTACGCTTGCTCCAACCTTAATCATCAAATCTCCACTTCCTTGCTCTGGAGCGGTGGAGGTTATTAATGTTTTTGCAAATTTGCCTGTACGATGCTCCTTCGATGTACCATCATCTTCATACAGCGTAAAGCTTGATGATTTATAAGGATAAATATCATAAGTAATTGGATCAGGAGGAACCTGACCGTCGTATAACGATTCAGGATACATCGGGATGATAGCCCCACCCTTTACTAGAAGCGGCAAACGATCCAGTGGAGCATTGTATTCGTCTAACATTTTTGAACCGTAATGTTCTTCTCCTGTCCAATAATCGATCCATTTTCCTTTCGGAAGGTATATTCCGTTTCGCATCGTCGTGTCGGTATATACTGGCGCAACGAGGAACGATTCCCCGGACATGAATTGATACTGTGTTAACGTTCCCTTCGAGTTCGGATCATTCGGATCAGAATAGATCATTCCCCGCATGATCGGAGCTCCTGACTCGTAAGACTCATTGAGATAGGTATACAAGTAGGGAGTCAATTGCTGTCTTAGCTTCAATGCATCTCTGTTATAGCTCGTATAAGGTTCACCCCATACCCAAGGCTGCTTATCTTTGGCTGCCCAACCAGACATGTTCATCAGAATTGGAGTAAAGATCTTCCACTGCAAGTCACGTACGTAGGTTTTAGCGCTTCCTCCGAAAATCCCATCAATATCACCGGTTGAGTATGGCATCCCAGATAATCCTGCCCCGATCATCGACGGGATATGGAATCGAATGTATTCCCAGTTGCCCGACTGATCTCCGGACCATACGGTAGAATATCGCTGGGTACCTGCCCAGCCACCAACGGACCAGACATAACCTCTGTCATCAGAGTTATCTTCAATCCCTGTAAACGCCTGTTTGCTGGCACCCAAGGCGAAATCGTATCCAGGTCCCACCCAGGCAACGTCGAGTTTAGCAAGCCTTGTACCCTCTACGCCAACTTCTTGTGCGATTTTATCAACACCATTTTGAGTCCATAATCCGGTATAAAAACCTTCCTTATGGAGTTCGTCAACGGTGTTACCTAGATCCGTATACCCGCAACCGTATCCGTCATTCGGTAAAATCCAGGCTCCTGGCATATCATTTTCTCGATATTTTTTGGCAATTAGGTTAACAACATCGAGGGTCTTTTCTGGATCTCTGTTGTAACAATCCGCATCACCAAGTCCCATCCCCCAACGAGGAATCAAGGACGGTTTACCTGTAAGATCTGTATAAGCGTTCAAAATATCGTTCATTGTCTCACCGTAGAAATAATAAGCATCAAACCGATTTTCGTTATGCGTTAGCTTGACGGTCGAATCAAAATCATAAGTGCCGCTTTGAAACGTGTTGCGAAGCACTCCGTAGCCTGCGGTGCTCAAGTAGAATGGTGCAGGATTCGAAACCGTGCCGCTTCCCCAGTCCCCATAGTTGTTAGCAATGGTAATTTTGCGATCACGATGGTTGAAGAATCCATTCTGCATACCGCCGCCGTAGAAATATTCATCCTCACCCCGGATAAGCTGTTGTGAGGCCGACTGTCCGTTATAGTTCAAGCTAGACGATTCTTCCCATACCACCGTTTGGTTGTCACTTTTATACATGGCGAACTTTAACGGATTTTTGTAGGCTCGCAGCACGAATTTCCCTGTTTCCATCTTGTAATACATGCCTTCATCAGACCACCTTACATTAACAGGTCCGAAATCATCCTTGATGACGATTGGCTCTATTGGCTTTTCCGTGCTTTTTCCTGCCAATTCCTTGAATTGCCCATTCACGCCAAGCCAAATCCGGAACATATCCTCCCGCTGAAAAATCACTTTAATCTTGTCAGAGCCTGACGTGATTTCAAACGTGTTATCATCTTTCTTTACGAAGTCAGAAATGTTGCCAACGGAAGCGCCATGGGCGGTTTCCGGGCGAATCATGAGCTCTGTAGCCACAAGGATCATCAATGCAAGCAGCCACACAAAGCGATTATAAATTGTTCTCAATCCATTCCCTCCATTCAAATGAAGCGGCAAGACAGGATACAGCCTTCACTGTAGTTTGAATTCCTTGTCTTGCCGCTTGGATTCTTGTTGCTATTGGTCTGCGTTTATTACTGCAGTATTTTCTGTGCGATAAATGCTAGATCACTAATATCGATCTTTCCGTCGCCATTCACATCTGCACGTTTCGCCTTATCCCAATCTAGGTCTGCAGAAGTCTTGCCATAGTTAGCAGCCACAATAGCCAAATCGCCGATGCTGATTTTTCCATCACCGTTCACATCTATAGAAGGCTCAGGATCGGTTGCTGTTGTAAAGTCCACTTGAACCGAGGAAATAGCTGCGCTCGTTTCCTGTCCATTGCTATCACCCAGCGTTGCACTCTTTACAGCCATACGTCCGGCTTGGGGTTCTGTCAGATCCTTAGCCTTAAAGGTAATTTTAGCAACATCAACATCGCCTTTAATCGCACTCCCGGAACCTTGGCTAGCCACTATCAGACGCACATTTCCTTCTGTATTCTTCGTCTCAAGGATACCCACACCGTCCACCAACGAAATAGCGGACACGTAATCCATTAGCGAAGCGTCGAATTCAAGTGTGATATCTTGGGCATACACTGCCTCTGTAACATTGTGGAGGCCTAAGGTTATATCAAAATTCTGACCATAAGGAACGGTTTTCGGAGCAGCTATACTTGTTGCCACTTCACCTGAAATCTCCTTAATCACCGTAATCTTACTCACCGCTTTATATCCGCCAGATACGGTAGTCGCTGTAATATCTGCGGTTCCTGCCTTTAACGCAGTTATGACAGCTTTCCCGCCTTGAACTTGAACAATCGCAATAGCCTCATCGCTACTACTCCAGGTCACCTGTTTATTCGTTGCATTCCCCGGTTGAAGTAACGCACTTAGCGTGTGTGTTTCTCCGACCTTCATCGAAATCTCTGCTTTATCCAGCTTGATACCGGTTACTGGAACTTCAGCAACGTTATTGCTGAACTTGAAATTATCGAACACGGTAACAGAAGGACCAAATACTCTAGCTCCCATTTTTCCTGCATCTGTTGGGATCTGCGCAATAGCCGCTTCAAAATAGGTCGTTCCATTTACAATCAAGGTTACATGCTTCCCTTCAAACTTCACTTTTACGGTCGATGTCGTGCCTTTTTTCAATTGAGCGGCCTGAGCATTGGTCAATAAACCATAGGAATCCTGAGCGTTCACCCAATACCAAGCACCTTGATCAAAGCCTATAGAGGCCCAAGCGTCATTATTGACATACCGTAAAAGCACACCCGTTCGGATAACATTACTTTGCGGTGTAATCTTGAACTCAATCTCACCATCACCAATGATCGGAGATTGCTGATCTATAAACAGATTGTTTACATTGTTCGAGGTGAACTTAACCGCATGCTCACCCACTTGATCAGGTGCTTCGACAAGCTCCATACTTCCGACACCTTTTCCGATAACATGCTCCCAACCTTCGAGCGAATTATTCTCAAAGCTCGCTGAATATCTCACAGGCTCTGGAACTTCTACAGGATCCTCTGGGTTAGGCGCGTAGACTTCAAATTCATACATGGAGTAACCATAGGTTCCCACTCGCTTCGTACCTAACATTCGAACATATCTCGCTTGTTCAGTTGGGAATTTGACGATTTCTACTCCGCCTACTCCAGCGTTAGTCGTATAAACATCCCGCCAGTTGTCTGCATGATCGGATACTTGAACTTTGTAGCCTTTGGCATAAGCACCTTCCCACTTGAAAATAACCTTACTAATGTCTGTACTTTGGCCTAAATCAACGTAGATCCACTCGTTGTCTGTATATTTGGAGGACCAGCGAGAAGCACCCGTATCGATCTCATCCACAGTAAGACTAGCTGGGAATTGAGGCACTTCGACAGAAGAAGTTACTGCTGTTTTGTGAGCAGCCAAATTGATCGTCCAAGCGGGTGATCCTGCTTCCTCCGCAATTTCTTTCCCCGATAGCACTCGATTAAATATCTTGAATTCATCCAGTAGTCCAGTGAATGCTTTCGATGAACTGCCGATCATAGCCGTAGGAAGCATTGTTGTTACAGCAACAGAGCCCTTTAGATCCCCGTCAATGTACAAGGAGGTTCCATTCAGATCTCCTCTGAAAGCAACATGTACCCACCGCCCAACTGGAATCGCTGCATTAAAGCTGTAATCATAGCCCTCTCGGGTGAATCCGGCATTGGGTGTCCCTTTCTGCTTCAGCTTTAGTGCACCATATTCGGATTCCATCAGTATTTTTTCATCCGCTTCTTGTTGGTCATCAAGCTTAACCCATGTGGAGACCGTCCAAGGGAAGCCCTTTATTTGAAGTGGTGTTTGAATATGATCTGAGGTCCCTGCAAACCGTATGCCTTTTCCTGTCTTTCCATCATCCACTCGAGTAACGCCAGCTCCTAATGTAGCATCATAGGAATTTCCGGACTGATCAGAGACCGTCTGCGTGCCTTCTTCAAATGGATAATGAATAACAAGATCAGTGGCCGTATTCACTTCATGTAATAAATTCGTTCCAGGACCTTCGCCAAGCTTCGTTGACAACTGCTGAAACTCGGTGAATGTGCTGTCCGTGGACTGGCCTCTCCACATTTTTTCCGCCAGAACAGGCATTGCTTTCTTCACACGATCATGGACATCCGCTTCACTTACCTTCTTGCCCATCATATCGTTCCAAGTCCCGAACATCGCACCGAGCAGGTTCGGCTCACCTTCCTGCAGCTTGGTATTTCCACCAAAGTGCGTTGGGTCCCAGTTATTAAACAACCACTGTGAATCCAGATAGTCATGGTAATATCCAGCTTTCGGTACAATATAGAGCGTGGAATCAACCGTATTAATAATTTTGAACCCATCTCTCACCGATGCCACTGGATCTTGCCATCCGTTATTCCAGGCGTTTACGGCAATATCCTTGTCTACAACCGTTGTACCAGGGAACGCACTCAAGCTGCCCCACATTCTTGATTTCTTCCCCTTACTCTTCATGTGTTCATTCATTGTGTTCAGAAACTCACGATACTTCTCAAAAGTAGTCCGGTCATTAGGCGCGAATTCATCGCCTCCAAAATGAACCGTTTCCGAATCAAACCATTCCCCATCTAAATATTCGTCCCATACATCCTTGATGAAATCGACCGTTTCCTGACGTGTAATATCCAGATGATCGACAGGCAAATTATCCTTAACCAGATCCGGTCTGACCTTTGTAAATGAAAGAGCATGGCTGGGGGTGTCAATTTCCGGCGTAATGTTAAGCCCCCGGATGTTGGCGATGTCCTGCAATTCACGCATATCCTGTTTCGTGTAGTGTCCATCCTTTGCTGTTAATTCCGGGTATTTGGTACTTTCTAAGCGGAAAGCCGTATATTTGTTCCAATGCTCCCTGCTGTTATCCTTAAAAATTTCGTTATCGTTCAGATGAAGCTGGAAATCATTCATTTTGTAATAGGACATAAATTTGGCGTAATCCTTTAGGAAATCAATCGTGAAAAATTTGCGTCCTACATCGAGCATAAAACCACGTTCTCCATACTTAGGAAAATCCTTCGCTACCCCTTTTACAATGCTAGACTTCTCGGGATCCTGCTCCAAAATTTGCAGAGCCGTTCTTGTTCCATAGAACACACCGGTCTCGGTGTTTGCATGTATTTCCACGTAATCTCCGACTTCAAAGTAGTAGCCTTCCTTGCCAATCGATTCATCAGCTGTCTTATCGAGCGTAAGCAGGAAGTCACCTTTAGAAGCAGGCTTTTTTTGAACAATTGGTAAATCATATCCGGTTAATTCTTTAAGATCCTCTTGAAAGACCTCAGCGGTAGCGGGTAGTTCGCATAAACATTCACTCGTAGGAATTACGATTCTGGAATTGGCTGTCAGCTTGAAAGAACCACTACCTCCAGTCCACTCTTGTAAACTTGGTATCACTTTTGGTTTAGCGTTCTCTGCTTCAGCTGCTGCTGCAAATGGTAGTGGAGTAGAGTAAAACACTAGACAAAAAACTGTAAGAGCGTACAACCATTTTTTCATCCTTCATCCTCCTACTAGTTAAATCATCCTTTTTGAAAAAAACCAGGTACATCATGTTTAATTACTCACACATGTACCTGGTCTGTTACCTTGATTACTCTACAATTTTGCGGGCTACAATAACCAGATCTTCCAATCCGACTTTGCCGTCACCGTTGATATCTGCTTTCTTCGCTTTCTCCCAATCTGGGCTTGAGGTAGACTTGCCATATTGCGCTGCAACCATTGCCAGATCACCGATCGTTATTTTACCGTCACCGTTGATGTCGCCTTGCGTTCCTTTCTTACCAATCTCTACATTTACGGAAGAGATGGATGCCAAAATTTCCTTACCCTGATCATCTGAAATGATTGCACTCTTAACGGCAATTACACCATTCACCGTTTGGTTAACTTCCTTCGCTTTAAAGGTTAATTCAAGGACATCTGCACGGTTACTAATGCCATTGGTCGCACCTTCACTTGCAATAATAAAGCGAAGTTTACCTGGTGTGCTGTGGATTGAATCGATAACACTTACCCCACTAATTAACGAACGCGCCTCAACGAAATCCATAACATCCGCGGCATACTCTAGGGCGATGTCCTGCGCAAATATTTTGTCAGACAGATTCCGGAGTCCATATTGAACTTTGAACACTTCTCCTGGCTGAACTTGACTTGGCGCTGTCAAAGTAGAGGAAGATTGGGGCTCTCCGTCTGCTTCTGTTACGATAATCCGACTGGTCGCAGAGAAGTCCCCATCCACCGTTGTTGCCGTAATTATTGTTTCGCCTACCTTCAAGCCTTTAACAAGAGCATGACCGTCTTGCTCTTCAACGGTTGCTACAGCTTCATCACTGCTGCTCCATAGTACTTTTTTATTCGTAGCATTCAGAGGTTCTGTCACTGCGTTCAATTCGCCCGAGCTACCTACTTTAATCTCTAGCTGTTCTTTGTCCATGGCGACGCCTGTAACTTTTACTACTTCTGATCCATCCTCTGTCTTGAATACATTTAGTTCTGCAGCAGATGCAAAGGTACCCACGCCTGCTATAGCCTCAAGTCTTACATGTGTGGCTTCTACTGCTGTAAAGCGAATCATTTTCGTGGTCTGATCGAGTGGCCATGATCCGTTCGCGATGGGTGTAAAATTCATTCCGTCAACACTCGTGTACAGATTGTAGCCTGTAATTGTTCCGTTGGAAGCAGCTGTTCTCGGAGTATAGTTAAACTGATTAATGTTATATTTGCCTCCGAGATCCAAAGTAATGGACTCCGGTAAATGTGCAGGGCTCCATTTCGTATGCCAGATTGTAGATACATCTCCATCAATCGCATGACTTGGGTCATCTCCAGGCTGGAAGCTACTTGCCGTTGCAGTCATCTGCGATTGTGGGATTTGCGTGTTAGGCATATACACATGAATCGTCGATGTTGCACTTTTTTTACTTCCATCCTTCGCAGTAGCAGTAATAACGGCCGTACCGGCTTGAAGTGCAGTAACTTTTCCTGTCTGATCCACGGATACAATGCCCGGCTGGTCAGAAGTCCAGAGAAGTGTCCGGTCATAAGCATTTGCTGGTTTAACCTGAGCGCTAACAGAACCTGACTGTCCTTTGTTCAGATCCATCTTGTTTGGCGTTAACGTAATCGTCGAAACGAGCTCACCTTCCTCTGGAACGATCGCACCCTCATCATCGACGCGAATGTTATCGACCACCAGCGTACCGGTTAACTCCTTCTGATTGTTCAGCTTGTTTTTGATAATGGCCAGATAAGCATCTTTTGCCCCTTCGGTTGTAAAAGACAGATCCAGCGTATTTCGTCCTTCTTTCAAATTCTCACTTACTAAATCACGAACTACCCCATTCTCCTTCACTCGAATAGCCACTGTGTACATATCCGTCTCATCCGAATTGTAGTCCAGCGTCAGTTGGTAGCGGTTATCCTCCTTCATCCCGAGCGTGTGAGGCAATGTACGTAGCCATTCACCTGTTCCTTCTTCATTCGTTTTAAGCGACCAATTACCATCCAGAACATAAGTCATGATCTGATTGTCGCCTTTTTCAACTAAATGCGTACGAACTGGACCTATTTTAGAATAAACAAAGGGACCCCATCCCTCATCAACGTTCTCGAAATCCTCGAACAATACAGAATTACCAACGTCCGTTTTGGTTGGATTCTCCCATACTCTTACATCATCAAAGGTTACAGTCGAGCTGCCATCTTCTACATTCAAATAGAGATTGGCTGTCTCACTAACCGCATCAAAGGTAACCTTAATCCGTTGGAAATTCGTGCTCACATATTTGTGCTGCTGGGCTAAAAAGCCATGCTCCGTGTTATTCAGCGTATTAAAAACCTTGTCAGCCCCTTGCTTCACACCGATTTCCACGGTGCGTTTCCCATCCACTTTCACCCATACCGATGCAGAATACGTCTTGCCCGGTGTAAGTCCGGTAATCTCCTGCTGAATTACTGCGTCACCCGGACCCTTCACTTGAAGCTGGTCATCGGCGTTACTGTTCTTCACCAATTTAATGTGATCATCGCTTGCAGCTGTGGAGGATTTCTTCCAGCTACCGAATGTTTGGCTGTCAAAACCCGGGTCCTTAACCGAACTCCCTTCGCCCCATACCATTTCCGGCTCTTCAGCAGCTGTTGTCTTATACAGAGCATATCCAATCCCCGGCTGAGCTGTAATTATGACTTTACCTCCAGTTACTTCTACACCGCCAACATGCTCACGTCCTAAATCTGTCAGCTTATATAACTGTGCAGTCGTTACGTTACTCCATGATTCTGGAAGACTCCAAGTCGTTTGACCACCTGCTGGATTCCAGTGATAGATTTTATCTTCTGTCTCAGGACTCCATGGAATAAAGACCGTACTGTCACTGATGTTGCTGCTATCCGTCATGATAGCGATTTCACGACCATCCTTGCTTAAATGAATCTTACCGTCCTGCTTACGTTCAACTACAACCTTCTCTTCAAAGTCGATGCGGTTATCGGTCATCTTGATGATCGGGAAATGCTGCATATATTTTGTTGGAAGATTGTGATTGAAGAATGCCGCGCTTGTTGATTGGTAGCTGTAGAATGGAGCACTGTTCTGCCAGTAACCCACGCCTACCTGCTTATTTCCTTTCAGCAAAGGAGTTGTTAAGAAGCCATCCAGCGATTGATTCCGGAGGAAACGAGTAACCTTACTATCATCACCTTGGTTAGGGTACCCTGGATCCGTTCCCCAGTGAACCCAAGCTGCCTGCTCAAACAGAGGACCAGCAAATTCTGTTCCGAGCATCCAGCCGTTACCGTTAATATAATCTGCGAGTTTCTTCGCATTGTAATCAGCACCGTCATATACATCCACATACACAAAGGAAAGGTTGTCGCTCGTATCGCTTTTCAGCATATCTAGACGTCTTTTTAATTCACCGGACTCCACGTCTTTGGTTTTGTTTACATAGAATGTCTGATCCAACCAGCCCCAACCTTTACTCAATGGCTGATTCATATTTTCCATCTTGGTTCCAAAAGCATCCAGCGCGTATTCCGTTGCGTTAATATGAACACCGCCGCGGATATTGTATTTCTTTCCTTCACTCAAAATATAATTGAAATCCTTCTCTCCACCCTGACGAATACCAATATGGCCACCGTAATCTGGGTGAGAGTCATCATGTCCTTCCGCTTGGTATCCTTTGAATAGGATCAACTGTCCAAAGCCATCCGTGAGATTAGAGATTTTCTTCGCATTATCAAAAGCACGCAAGAATGGAGAAGTTGTAGTTGAACCAATGTTCATGCTGATATAAGAAATATTGTCACGGATCATTTCACTTCCCGTTGGAGCATCTGAATTCTGACGATATGCAATGGCCCCATCTTGCCAGTCTACAATTTGGTCTCCATTCGCATCTGGTGTCAGTACAACCTTAGCCCAAGGCAGTGGCTCTGGATCAAGCACAGTACTTCCACGATAAACCCATGACCCTCCTGATAATGCTGCTTTCTTCGTTTGAAGTGTTATATCATCAGCTACCTTAATACGTACCTTATCAAAACCATTTACTACATTGGTGATTACACTTGCAGCTAAGACGTCAGAGTTAACGAATGCATACGTACGGCCTCCACTCACGTTCGCTGCCCCTGTCTTAAGATCATTAAATTCGTCCTGTACAATGTTCCAGCCCCCAGTGATCCGAACAGCCGTTTCCTGTGCTGTAGGCTGGGTTCCAATTACAGAGACAAGGTCATGATCAGGAAATTCGATCGTCTTCACTTTTTCGGTACCATTCTCTTCGATGCTGGCCACCTTGAACTGAAGAATATTGTCCTGGACTTCCATTTCAACTTTGAGGTTCACTTTAATTTCTGGAATTTGAAGCGTGTAAGCTGCAGTCTCACCATGGGTAGCATCGGCTGCTTTTTTACTAAAATCAGAAGCGACAACGAAATAGGACTTTTCGTTAACTTTTATTTCATTAAATCCATTTAACTGTCCATACATTTCCGCGCCGCTGTCTAACCATGTGTATTGTTTAACCCGTGGGAATTCCTTATCGATCTCAACCTTCATCGTATCCGAGCTTAGTGTTTCCGTAATCGTAATCGGCCTTGGTACAGGATCAGTGGATATAATTGGAGTTACCTTCACATCGTCAATCCATAGGGTTTTGTTATTAAACCAACTGCGAAGTCCAATCTTCCCTGCACTTGTCGATAAAGCAGGAAGACTCGTCGTAAGCACGTTATTGCCATCGATCGATAAATTTACGCTACCTTTCTCATATCGCAATTTGAGGGTATATTGTTGATCGGCAGCAAAGGTAAAACTAGGAGCCGCAATATTTCCATACGATTCCGTCCCATCTTTCATGGCATCCCAGCCCCAAGAGCCCGCATCATATTGAATAACATTGTAATTATTGCTATCCACGAATCGGTAGACCAGTCCAAATCGTGTGGCAGGCTGACTAAATTTTAACTTCACTTCATATTCAGCGTTAGCAACCGGAGGTGTATCTTGATCTGCTAAAATAACAACCCCTTGTGTCACCGCCTTAACAGCACCTTGATCCGCCGAAAAGGTAGTTGTTCCCTTAGCTGGAGCCCAACCGCTGATGTTGCCATCATTGTAATCCCTGAAATACACGTCCGATTCTTGAGCCGCGAAAACGGCTGCCGACGGTAATGCAATTTGTACCCCTAGTAAGAACGCCAATAGAATGCTAAACGATTTGTAACGTTTTCTCATCCCTACGACCTCTTTTCACTTAAATATAAGTAGAATGCACTTTTCCGCTTCACATATTTCCTTTAATTGTATGTTTTTAACATCACAAAGGCATAATGAGCCCTCCTTTCATAAGGAGGTGCATCATTTTATGTTTTTTTATTACTTAGCATTTAACAATCGCTTAATAACTGCGGCCGACTCTGCTCTTGTAGCAGATTCCTTTGGTGCAAATGTAGTTTGCGTTCTACCTTTCATTAATCCCGATTTCAAGGCAAATCCTACTGATTCTTTAGCCCATGGGCTAATTTTAATATCGTCTTTAAACGCAGTAGTGGAATCTGAAGCCATACTTTCGACCTTTACGCCAGCAGCATAAGCTTTTGCTCGCATCAGCATCGTTGTCATTTCTTCACGGGTGATGCTTTTATCCGGAGCAAATTTCGTCTTGGACAAACCGCTAATAATTCCGGCTGCATAAGCTTTCTTAACCGTATCTTCATACCAAACTCCTGATTTCACATCTGTAAACGGATTACTTCCAGAACCTTCTTTAAGATCTAATGCTCTGGCTATAAGAGCTGCGAATTGAGCGCGAGTGATGTTGTTATTCGGGGCAAAGCTGTCGGCATCCATGCCTTCAACGATTCCTTTAGTGACCATTTCCATGATATCTTGCTTCGCCCAATGTCCAGCGATATCGCCGAAAATCTTGGTGAATGATGAGGTTTGATTCGGGGTAAATTCCTGATCCTTCAGATTACGATCAAGAACTTTAATCGCTGTCCATTTTACTGCGGTTGTACCAGCCCTTTTAGCTTTAAAGGTGATCGTGGCAATATCCAAGTTACCCTTTTCGCCATTCACATTTCCAATTTTCGTATGGGCTATCGTAATTTCATTGTTTTTAACGATTGGAGATACAGAAAAGCCTTTAATCTTCGTTTCTGCTTTTACAATCTCAAGCACTTTCGGGTCAAAATTGAATTTAGCTTCATATGCATATAAGTCTTGAATATCTTTACCCTTCAATGTGACGGTGAACGTAGAATTTGTAGATTCAGTAGCTGATGTCTGCATCTCAAAGTCAGAGACTTTTTCAGCTTGGACTGTACTCAACCACATGGAAGAACATAACGTACAGATTAGTGCAAATGTGAATAGTTTGCGTCTCATAAGAACATCCCTTCACGTATAAATTTTAACTCACCCTAATCATATGGATTTTGAAATCGGATACACATGATTTATTTTGTTCAACATTGATTATTTTTGTTATTCTTTCTCTCTGCGATAAGCTAAGGGGCTAATGCCTGTAATTTTTTTAAAAATACGACTGAAATGTTCTGGATTAACGTACCCTACTTGCTCCGACACCTCATATATTTTCATTCCGCTCTCCAACGCCGTTTTCGCCTTTTCAATTCGCAGATTCGTCAGAAACTGAATGAAATTAACGCCTATTTCTTTGGAAAATTGTTTGCTTAAATAGCTTTCGCTTACACCGACAATCTGACTTATATTCGATAAATGAACGTCTTCGTTAAAGTTTTTCTCTAATAGCTCTTTTGTCTTAGCAACAACTGGGCTAAGGAAGGATTCCTTCGGTTGATATTTGGGATGCAATTTCTGATGAAGGTGATCCAAGAACAGTCGACACCAATGCACCGTATTCTCCCAGGTCTCCTGCTTATATATGTGATCCGTAATGGGATACGGCAGCTTATCATGAAGCTTCTCCCAAGAAATCCCTCTTTGGTAAATTAATGCACTTGCCTCCCAGATCATATCGACTACGTCTGATTTGATTTGATCAGGTGAACACGGGTGTCGCTGGACCAACAAGCTACAGCAGTGTTCATATACCTCCTGCCATTTCGCCACATCCGGATCACTTAATGACTTCAGCATTTCGGTTCTAACCAAGTACCATTCTTCTTTCCAATCACTTTCCTTAATCAATGGACGCCTTTCAGCTTCCGGATAAAATAATCGATTGTAGCCTTGGTAGAAACTTAATCCCGCTAATCGTTCAGCTTGGCGGAATAATCGGTTCCACTGTTGAAGTCCATCCACAATATCACTGATGCCCATAGATAGCTTCAAATTAATAAATTGCTTTAATCTCATGCTCACTTCAGACAAGATAATATCTGTCAATCTACGAATGGCAATGATGCTGCATTGCTCGGGGAAGGAGAAGAATAAAACATAATGCCTGTCATCATATCTGCATACCTTGCAGATCCCTTCATTTCTACTTCGATTCGTTACCGTTCGAATGGTCTGCATAATCATACGGTGTGAATCTTCAAACTGAACGGCATCTGATAGCCTAATAAGCGCAACCTCCAGATTCTTTTCCCCCATATGCTTTCGAACAAGCTCCAACGAAGGAGCTACATCATCATCCATCACTTCTAAGGAATCCGCTAGGCAGAGCCGATGCAGAACAGAACAGATCGATGATTCTACGTCCTCTGAGGTAGATACTGACCTCGAGGAGCTCTGCCGTCGCTTCAACTCATCCACGGTCTTAGTCAGAACCGGCGCAATATAGCTCTCATCTAACTTGGCTTTAACAATGTAATCAAAGGCGCCGAGCACAAAGGAATCTCTTACAAAAGAATAATCTCCGTGCGCACTGAGCATGATGGTTAGCGGTTGATTCGAAAAAGTAGTGTTATTCAATGCTTCGAGAAGCTCTACTCCATTCATATTTGGCATTTGAATATCCGCCAGAACTAGATCCACATCCTGATGGATTTTCAGCATGCTTAATGCCTCCTTGCCATCTCCTGCTTCACCTGCAATCTCAAAATCACTCGAAGCAATGGATATATATTCCCGAAGGGCTAACCTAGCTAATGGTTCATCATCAACAATGAGAGCTTTAAATTTCATCATAAATCCCTCCATAATTGATCTATAGGATTACTTCAAAGCCTGAACCGCGCTCTCCCAATCATCATTCAGTTTCTCTTGAATATCGGACACCTCAGCTCCTGAGAATATCTCTTGTGCAGCCAGCTTTTCATCGAACTGTATGGCATTTTTTACTTTTTCAAACTTCTCATCGATCCCCAAGTACATAAACGGCTCAAATGGATGATCCTCTTGTACTTTGTTGAAGAACGGCAGGAACGATTCGATATTGATCACTGTCGATGAATTTTGCGAATAATTAATATACACTTGGTAAACGCTTGGGCTGAACACCCATTCCAGAAACGCTTCAACTTCTTCAGTATTCTTTGAGTTTTTATTGATGGCCATATATTGATCTGGCATAGTGATTGCCTGTAAGCGCTCCGAAGTTGTCTCTCTCCAAGGCAATGAGAACGCATCTAGATCTCTATCATCTTTCATTTTGGATAAATGATCTCTTAGGTACCACTGGCCGAGTGCAAGCATTGCCGCTTTATTACTTTGAAACAGCTGCGTTGCCTGATCCACACCAATGCTGAGCGCATCAGGCCCTGCTAGTTCATTCTCTGCTATTTTTTTGATCATCACTGCCGCCTTTTCAAATGGAGAATCTTTTCCAAAAGGACGATTCGTATGAGCGATAGCCGATAAATAGTTCTCATCCTTGGATAATAGAGGCGGTCCGAACTCAGTGAAAGGATAAAAAGTCCAATTATCCTTTCCTCCAATCGCAATCGGAATATATTTGCCATGCGCTTTGATCTTCATCATCACATCCATAAATTCATCCATCGTTTGCGGAATCTCTACGCCGACCTCTTTAAATATACTTGGATGGTAGTAGACATATTCAGAGAATGACACAAGCGGTAAACCAAGAATCGATTGATTTAATCTAGCCGGATATTTATTGTTATTTGCTGCGGTTAATCCATCCAGTGGTAATAGTGCTGCTTTATAAGTAATTAGGTCATCTGGCTTTAGATAAAAAATATCCGGTAAATCATTTGCTGCTAAACGAACCTTTAAATACTGACCGCTATTATCGGGAATCGTCTCTACTTCAACCGTTACATTAGGCTTAATTTCAGAGTAATCTCTTACCTTTTCCGTCCAAAATTTGATATCCGACTTCGCTTCCCACATGCCGAATTTTATTTTAATCGGTTGATCCTCATTCACCGTTCCCTGTTGTCGTTTTATTGCCCCTCCTTGGGAACTGAACTTACTTAAAGCGAAGAAGCCACCTATAAAAATAAGAGAAATGATCCCTATTAAGGACACACGGAGTATTATTTTCACTTCTTTTAATCACAGCCTTCGAAAAAAGTTTATAAGCAATATGAAATACGCTTACAATATTGAACACCATCATATCTCCTCTGAAGTCACATATGAATGATGTTTTCCCTCTGGACTATGATCTTTTATGATCCTCCGCAGCATTTTTCTTCATCCTCCTTCTCCTAACAATTGATCCTGTATCTCTTCCTCCGGTGTGTCGATTAACGGTAGTCTAATCGATACTATCGTTCCCTGAGGTTTATTCTTCTGGTACTTTAAACCGTATCGCTTCCCGTAATGAAGCTGAATTCGTTTATTTACATTTCTGTTTCCCATACCACTGAATGAATGGTGACGTCGTATGCCATCGCTGTCAGATCCTTGAGAATCCATCTCCAACATACCTACACCATTATCCGCTATGGTTATTAGTAGATCTTCCCCTTGTTTTCTCACTATGATCTGGATGATGCCAGGATAGTCAACATTCTTTAGTCCATGAATAATACTGTTCTCTAAGATAGGTTGTAATAGCAGCTTTAAAATACAATAACTCCCTAATTCCTTATCTACATCCCATTCCGTTTGGATCGGTCTACCAAAACGAATCTCCATGATATACAAGTAATGCTTCAAATGATCCATCTCTTCATCAATCGTAGTCAAAATCCCACCACGATTAAAAGAAGAAGCCAAAAGGCGAGTTAGTGCATGCGTCATATTCCGGATGTTATCTGCCTTACTAATTAAAGCCATAAATTTGATTGAATTGAGTGTATTTATTAAAAAGTGAGGATTAATCTGAGACTGAAGTGCCGCAAACTCCGCCTTCCTCTTCTCCACTTCTTGTCTTTCGTGATGACGTAACAAATCCTGAACACGCTCTGTCATATGATTAAAGGAATGTCCTAACTTAATTAATTCTAGGCTACCGGTTGCAATAAATTTAGCGTTTAGATCACCTTCTGTTACCAGGTCCATTTGCCGAAGAAGCTCATTAAGCGGTTTAGTAACATTAGATACGAAATAAAATGATACAAGAATAAACGCCCCGATGATCATTATTGCAAAAACCCAAACGATATAATTCACACTAACGTAATTGGCTGTTAAATCAGCATATGGAATGGACTGGACAAGCCACCATCCTGTCCGATCGACCTTGGCATACGTTATCAGATTCGTAGTTTCACCATTAGCATCCACAAAGTAACCTTTATCCTGGGGTCCACGATTTGCAAACCAGTGCATCGGAAATTCGCTTCCTCTTAAAGCAAGGGTATTCGAGGAGATAATCTGGCCTTCCTCAGTGACGATGTATAAGGTTGATTCCGTGTTGTCACGCGATTGCAAAATATGATCAAAGGCACTGCTCTCAAATGTAAAAAGAATCATTTCTAGCTTGGATAAAGGATTGATTACACTTGGAGATAAGGCAGCAACCATATTGTAAGGATTGTAATTACCATAGACAACATTGGGCAGCATCCCCAGAAACTGAACGCTATCCGGATTATTTAGCACCTGCTCAAACCACATTTCCTGACGAAAATAGGAAGTATCTATATTCAAGTTTTTTAAGTACGAATACGATTTGTGGTCCTTAAAAAGGAAATTTACCGATAACACACGACCAGAGATGGATGCCGTGTACTTCTCAATTAGAACCTTTAGCTCAGAGTTAGCCTGCTGTTTTTCGATTCCAGTCTTTCTATTAATATCATAAAGCTTTGCCATCACATCCCTGTCCATACCGATGGAAGCAAACAGACCCGTCAACCTCTTAATTTCCTGACTAACGGAATAGGAGATCGCTTGAGCCGTTTGCTGAGATCGCGATGTATTTTGCTGAAGAATATCTCGCTTATAAATATTTAGAATAATGATGGAGAATAAGATGATCGGCAGAATGACTACAAGTATAAAAAAAAGCCTTAAAGTGCTAGACATCCGCCAATTCTTCCTCATATGTTCCCTCCCCTTTAAAAGATAAGCTTATAACGATTACTTTCATCCTATATATATTGAAGAAACATATTCCCTTAAATTTGTTCTACTTCCTGCATGGCGACAAAAGTACTTAGAATGTTACACATAACCATTTACTTAATAATTAAATCCGAGGTTATTCTCGTCTTTCGACAACACATACGAGCTGATTCGTAACGAAAAAGAGCTGACACTATAGTAGGAGTTCTTCTTTAGGATCAACTCCTTTAGTTTGGTTAGTCGTCTTCTCAAACAGCTTGAGAATTTAGATTACGTTAAAAGGGAAGAATCTCCTAATGATCGTCGAGCTATCCTTCTTACGCAGAAGTTAAATTTCATTTGCACAAAACAATTAATTTTGATAATATAACTGACGAACGTTCGTTAATATCGAGGTGGTTTTTTTGAAAAGAAAAGAAATTAAAGACATCGCTTTGAAATGTTTCACAACTCATGGGTATGAGGGAGCTTCTCTATCACAAATTGCCGAGTTGGTTGGGATGAAAAAACAATCTCTTTATGCTCATTTCAAAGGGAAGGATGATCTTTTCCTGCAAGTTTTACAAGATGCCAAAGAGACAGAAATCTCATCGAAACTACAATATTTGTGTAAGGTGGGTACCCAAAATCCTAAAACAGATTTATTAGGATATCTGCAATTGGTAATGGATTTGTTTCAAAAGAACGAGCAGTTAAAGTTTTGGCTGCGTATGACTTTTTTCCCACCGCCCCATCTTGCTAAAGCGATTGATGAGGAAGTGATTGATACGGAAAAAAGGATTCAAACAGCATTAGAAAGTAAATTCCAAGCTTGGATCGATGCCAAAGTCATCGTGGAAGATGCAGCATCCATCCCTACTCTTGCCTTTTTAGGTGTAGTAGATTCGATCATGCTAGAGCTTGTGTATGGCAATAATGAAATCCGTTTAAATGAAAAACTAAATGCCTCATGGACCGTATTTTGGAGAGGTATTTCACAGCTGTGATTTTACAAAGAGAGGTATTACATCATGAAAAAACCAATAAAAGAACAAAAAGCAGTCTTACTCATTCTGCTAAGTAATATATTCATTGTTTTTCTAGGCGTCGGACTTATCGTACCTGTTATGCCATCCTTCATTAATATTATGCATTTGTCAGGTAAAACGATGGGGTATCTAGTTGCAGCATTTGCATTTGCACAACTAGTCATGTCTCCAATAGCAGGCCGATGGATTGACACTTATGGCAGAAAAAAAATGATTATAATCGGCCTAATACTCTTCAGTGTATCGGAATTGATTTTTGGTTTAGGTACACATGTATCCGTTCTTTATATCGCCAGAATTCTTGGAGGGATTGCTGGTGCATTCATTATGCCTGCCGTCACTGCCTATGTTGCAGATATTACTTCAATAGAGGAAAGACCCAAGGCAATGGGATACGTGTCCGCGGCAATCAGCATCGGTTTTATTATCGGCCCTGGTATCGGAGGTTTTATTACTGAGCTTGGTATACGTGCCCCCTTCTACTTCGCTGCTGGCTTCGCCTTAATCACTTGTATTTCGTCGATATTTATACTGAAAGAGCCACTATCCAAAGAGCAACTTCTGGAAATCAGTAAGCTTAAAAAAGATACCAGCTTTATCTCTGATCTCAAACGTTCGTTCCATCCAGCATATATTATTGCGTTTATAATCGTATTTGTCCTTGCGTTTGGTTTATCTGCCTATGAAACTGTATTCAGTCTATTTTCTGATCATAAATTTGGCTACACACCGCGAGATATCGCAACCGTCATTACCGTAAGCTCCATATTTGGGGTGGTTGTGCAGATCTTTTTGTTCGGTAAAATGGTAGATAAGCTCGGTGAAAAAAAGCTCATCCAGCTATGCTTAATTGCCGGTGTCGTATTTGCGATAGCATCCACCATGATTTCAAGCTATTTCGCTGTTCTGTCCGTAACCTGCCTCATCTTCCTTGCCTTTGACTTGCTGCGCCCAGCCTTAACGACCTATTTATCAAAAACGGCAGAAAAAGAACAAGGTTTTGTTGCTGGAATGAACTCAACCTATACGAGCCTCGGCAATATAGCCGGTCCTGCTTTAGGCGGTATATTTTTTGACATTAACATCAACTATCCGTATCTATTTGCCGCTGTCATTATGTTCATTGGTCTTGGATTTACGCTGATATGGAAAGAAAAACAATCCACTGGTGGGTTGGTAAATTAAGTGGTGGAACACTCATTAGAACAAGTAAATAGGAGACAAAAAAATTTTTTCGTATATTTAATATCAGCAAAAAGACACCCAGTCAAACAAAACCGGGTGTCTTTCATTTTGAATATCTATATCGAATAATCCCCGCAACAGATCTTACCCTTTTACAGAACCACTTGTGATTCCTTCAACATAATATTGGTGCAATTTCATAAACAGGATTGAAATCGGAAGCGCATTATCTCCCATAATTACTTTTCTAGAGTATCCAGTATATCCAAATTGCGATATATCTTACTCTTCTTAATCTTAAGTTGCAGGCGATCCTGATAGAGTTAGAGCTCCATCAGCTTCTTTAGCAATTGCGTTTTCCTCGCAAAGCCGGCTTTCTTATAGATTCTGCCGAGATGCTTATTGACCGCAACTTGAGTGACATTCAACTTGTTCGCGATTTCCGCGCTGGAATCGGTAGACAGTACAAGCAGAGCGACCTCTCGCTCTTTGGAAGTGAAGCCGAATAAATTGTCGGGTAACTCCGGAGTCAGAGATAAGCCCGCACTCTGGACCCAACGGTCGAAATATGCCTTTTGCCTCTCTCCGCGAATGTCCAGCATAAATGTGGGTGAAGGAATTTGCTCATCAAAATCGTAATGAGTAGCTCCCTCAACCTGCTGAAAGCCCATCCGTTTAGTGATCTCTTGGTGATAAGGCAGCGGGCTAGAGAACATCAACATTCCTTGTTTTAAGATAAGGGAAATTAGCAGCCGCATTAAAGCGGCGCGGGCAGCTATGCTATCGTCCTTCCTCAGGTCGATATGGTAAATGCGATTCGGTCGTGGTGAGCAGGAATGTCCATTTGATGCAATTGTCCGATTTGGGGATTAAAATAGCTTCGTTCATAATCGGCTTCGGCTTGCATAACGTCTTGAATGTACTGTTCAGCTTGCCGAAGGCTGTCTTCATTAACCGTCTCATACTGGAATCATCTCCGGCCGCGGCGGCAAGAAGCTCGCTCCGAAGGCTTTCATTACGAGAGCGGAAGCCGCCGTGATTGTACACAAACTACTGCGGAAATCCGAGCTAATTGAATAAATGCAGCCTCGAATTTCTCACAATAATAGTTGAACCATACTTTCACATTTAATCTATTGGTGTTGAACAATCAATAATAAATACTTCACATAAGATGGATGCCGTGTACTTCTCAATTAAGACCATAGCTTATAAATAGTCTGCTGTTTTTCAACTCCAGACTTGTGATTAATTTCATTCAGCTTTGTCAATATCATCGGACCCGCATTAGGCGGTATATTATTTGATGTAAACATCAACTATCCCTATCTATTTGCGGCAGTTATTATGTTTATTGGTCTTGTCATTACGATGGTATGGAAAGAACAACAATCTACTGGTAGCTTGGTAAATTAAGTAGGTACACTCAGATATTACTTTCCTTATTGCTTCCTGTATTGGTCGCGATATTCTAAGAATCATAGGTAGTGAAGCACACGCCGCTTTTAATACTCCACCCATCCGAGTTTATCTTGAGGAGGGAGAGTATTAAGGCGGCTTTTTTTGTGAATATCAGCGCTTACGGACCGAGCAGCCCTTATTTCCTCCATAATCGCTGTTTTTCTACTTTTACGGACTCAGTTGCACTTATATGCGGATATTCGAATGAAATATTGCCCTTCTGAAGGGAATAAGAGCTATACGGTCCGTTAGCTCTGCACAATAGGCCGATTCGAGCAAATAAGGGCTGTGGTGTCCACAACCGTCAGATGAAGTAGAAATTCGGGAAAATTATGGTTAGTCGCGACGTTCAGATTAACGGTAAGTGTCGGGGCGGAGCACACGGATTGATATTTGTTTGGTTGAACAACAAAAAAAACGGCATTTCTACCGTTTTGTAGGATGGACTATCTTTCTTATTCTATAATTCTTCAAGCTAGAATGGATTGATCACATGGAAAAAGACGTTAGGCGACGCCATACGGTAATAATAGCTGCACCAGCCTGCACCTTTGCCGGTGAAGCGGTTCGTCGTGCTATACAGCAATCGTTCCTGCTCCAGCTCCTCGATCCGCTCGAGCTTTCCGTCCGCATATTCTAATAGCCTCATGCTCGCTGTATCCAGCCGGCTTACGACGCCGCCGTAACGAATATCGAGCACCTCCCAGCCGAACGGTTTGAACATCGATAGCCATTGCTTCCGGTGTGCGGCGCGAAGCTTTTGCACACCCAGCGAGATTTCGGGCAAAACATCCTCTGCAATCCGCCTAAGCATTGCCTTGTCTCCACTGTCATAAGCCCGCTTCAGCTCAAGACCGATTTCGCTCTTCTGCTTCAGCACCGCACACAGCTTTTGTGGCACCTCGAACAAGTAATCTAGCTCTGCCTCGGATTTTCTGCGGCTTGCAATTTCGCCTTCCGCCCATGCATAATGAGCCGCCATATCTAGCCCATCAATCTGTTTGTCGAACAACCCCAGCAGAACATCCTGATACAACAGAAACTTAGACGGATTGCTCTGCTTCTGATTATTTGGCGCAGCTCCTGGTGTCTCGTCCAGATACTTCAGTCCCATGTAAGCATCCGCCTCGATGCCGGTGCAGAACCGAACGCGCTCGGCTAGCGCCTTGTCAGTCGGCGTCGACGAAGAATAAGCATGCTCCGCATAAAACTGCAAGCCGAGCAATGCGATGTACGGATTGCTCTCCATTCCGTCGTCACCCCACATCGTCGCATAAACTTCCCGGATGCCTTCCTTCTTGCATACCGTCAGCGCTGCATCGGTCGCCGGCAAGGATAGCCCGTAATTGACACCGAACGTATTGAATACCCACACAGCACCCGCAAAAATAAGATTATTACCGAGCGGCCGGTGTTTGGCGATCAATGTTTCGTAGTCCTTCTCCTCGACGTGGTTATAGTCCCAGTAAACCATATCTATGTCCTTAGGAATGCGGCTCGACATATCCTCTGATATTTGCGTCTCATGGCCGTAATAATCTTCTCCGTTCGCCGAAGCCAGCTTCAGGAACATATCGCTCCACATCACCGCTTTCAACCCTAAGCGTCGAGTTACTGCGAGCACCCGCTCCAGATGACCTGTCATAATATCAAAACGGCTCATATATCCATTGCGATCTAAAAATTTGCCGCGTCCAAGCTCTTCCGCTTCATCCATGCCGATGTGGATTTTCCGGCTGCGGAACGGTGCGCTAATGCTGACAATCATATTTTCGACCAGACGATCGGTCTTCTCCGTTCCAACTAGCAACGCGCCTTTTGTATCTTTATATTCCTTTACCGGCTCCCATTTCAGAAACTCCTCCAAATGAGCCAGTGTCTGAATGCTCGGGAATGCTTCAATGCCAAATTGATCGGCGTAATCGTCGATTTCCTTCAACTCCGCCGCCGAGTAGCGGCCGCGCATATAGCCAAAATAGGGCTCGCCTTCTATCTCGTAAGTATCTTCTAAATAGAGCATGACGCTATTCAAGCCCATCAGCGCCATTTTGCGCAGCATAAACTTGAAGCTTTCAACGGTTAGCACTCCATTACGCGATAAATCAAACATCGGACCGATCGCATCGAATTGTTGTTGCTCTGTAATTTGAAATAGCTCTCCGCCACTAATCTTCTGAATCAACAGTCCCAAGCCGCGGAAAAATTGATGTTTAGCACTATAACGAATATAAGCGCTTTTACCATCATAGCCAACTTCCAGTTCCCCTGAAGACGGTTCTATCGAAACGGGAATTCCATCCTCCGACCATTCTGTCATAAGTTCGGTAAGCAGCAACTGAAGCCCTGATTGAAGCTCGCTCAATTCTCCTATAAAATGTAACTTCACTATCAATCCCTCCACAAGAATGAAATAATTATAAAGTCATACCAAAAACTCGATCAAGGGTGTCAACCTTTGACCGAGCCTGCAACCATGCCTTTCATAATTTGCTCTTGGAAGATCAAAAAGATGAGGATGGTTGGTATTGCAGCAATAAACATCGCGCCCATCGTTAAGCTGTAGTCCGTTCCGAATCCGTCGGAGAAGAGCGACAAGCTGAGGGGCAGCGTCTTCAACGCTTGAGAATTAATAAAGACGAGCGCGAAGGAGAAGTCATTCCAAAACCTCAAAAATGCAAGAATTGTAATCGTAGCCACGATCGGCAGGGATAACGGGAAAATGATGCGTCCGAAGATTCCCCACCAGCCGTTGCCGTCGATCATCGCCGCTTCCTCTATCTCTCTCGGAATGGATACGATATAGGCCATTCCGAGGAAGATTGCAATTGGTAATTCAAATGCCGTATAAGGTAGGATGAGTGACCAGTACGTATTCAGCATCCCGAGCTTGTTCATGAAAATAAACAACGGAACGAGTGTGCTATGAATTGGAATGAGCATGCCGAGCAAGAACAATCCTTTTACAACTCCACTCCACTTGAATGGGAATCGGGCAAGCACATAAGCTGCAAGCATGCCGAGCACAATGGTTAGCAGTAGTGCCGAGATAGTAACTATTGTGGAGTTGAGCACCGCCCGGTCCATATTTCCAAGATCCCATGCCCGAGTTATATTATCGAACTGCCAATGCTGCGGCCAGGAATAAGGACGATTGAAAAATTCCTGATTCGACTTGAATGCACTTATTACTAACCAGTATAGCGGATACAATGTAATTATGGCATAAAATAACAGGATGATTTTCGCAATTCCGGAAATCGGCTTACGCCACAGCGAGCCTCTCATCTTCTCCGACCGAGCGTCTATCATTGCTTGCATAGCGATTCACTCCTTCATCGGCCGGGCTAACATTAGCCGACCGCCCATTAGCCGCGTCTCTTCGTGATGATATGATTTAGGCCAATGAGCACGGCGCTAATCAGAATAATCATTGTGGATACCGCAGAGCCGTAGCCGTAACGGTATACCGTAAAGGTGTTATTGTACATATATGTGGCGAGCAATTCTGTCGATTGTGCAGGTCCGCCGCGCGTCATGACGATAACATGGTCGAATGCCTTCAAACTTCCAGATATGCACAGTATGACGGTTACAACCACTGTTCCCCAAATCATCGGGAGCGTCACGAAAAATAGCTTCCTCCAGCCTATCGCCCCGTCGATCTTCGCAGCATCTTCAATTTCTGAAGAGATATTTTGGAGTGCAGCGATGAAAATAATGAGATACGGGCCGATATTCGCCCAGTTAATCGGGATCGATACGGCAAACATATTGATTTTAGGGTCGTCTAGCCAAGGTCGACGCCATGCTTCCAATCCCAGCGTCTCCAATAATTGATTCAACAAACCGATTTGCGGGTGATAAATATAGCCCCAGATGAGACCGACGACGACTGTAGACAGCACCATCGGGAGAAATACGGCGGAGCGCATCAACCGATTGAACATCGTGTTCTTGAGCAGGAGCAATGACAGCAGCAATGCGACCGATACTTGACCTATTACTGCCGAGACGACAAGGATCAGGTTGTTTTTCAGCGCTCTCCAGAATACATGATCCTCTAGTATCATTCGATAATTATCCAACCCGATAAGCTTAGCAGCACCGAGTCCCTTCCACTCAAAGAAACCGTAGTAAGCTGACCAAAAAATCGGGACGATCGCAAAGACGATAAAAATGAGTAGTGCAGGAAGCAGCGCCATGATGACGAAGCTTCTGCTGCGCAATGATGCAGGCATGGCGACAGCCTCCTTTACGTACTTTTGTCTGATTACTTTTTAGTCGAACGCGCTTGCGCATCCTGAAGTTTTTTAGCTACATCCTCCGGCTTACCGCCCATCATAAGCTCTTGAAGACCGTTGTTGATCACCTCGCCTGCTTCAGCAGATAAATAGGCGTCATATACCGGCGTAATTTCAGAATTCACAGCCAATTCGTAAGCTTTGAAGTAAAGTGGACTTACTTTCGACTTATCCAGATCTACTTTGTACATAACCATCGAGTTGCTTTCTGCGATCGCCTTTTGCCCATCCGGTCCGCTTACTGCGTAGATCAGATCAAGTGCTGCCTGCTTCTGTGCGTCTTTTGTATTTTTGTTAAGCGCGAAGCCAGCGCCGGCACCTCCGGAAAGCGTATTCGCTTTGCCTGCTCCACCTTCTATACCAGGCATTGTTGTGACTTCGATAGGTGCCAATTGCTCAGGAGTTGCGGATGCTGCAAGATTCGTAAGCGACCATGCGCCGTTAATCATCATAGCTGCCTTGCCTTGAATGAAGTATTGCTCTGCTTGCGTGTTGTCGATGCTGTTTGCGCCATCTTGAAACGCTTTATTGTCAACGAGCTCTTTGTACTTACCCAAAGCATCAATGAACACAGGATCTGTAAAAGACGCTCCATCTTGAGCGGCTGCTTTCAAAAACCATTCTGTGCCCGTCACGCGGTCAGCCAACGAACCGATAATCGTCGATTGTGCAACCCATGGTGCTTTATTCCCGAGGGCAATCGGCGTAATGCCGTTGTCGTTGAATGTTTTAATTGCAGTCATCATCTCTTCCCAAGTAGTCGGCACTTTTACACTGTGCTTCTCGAAAAGATCTTTGTTATAATACATGAACGAAGTTGCTGACATACCGAGCGGCGCTGTGAAAATTTGTCCTTTTTCAAACTCATAGCGGTCGAATGCCCCTGCCAAGAAACTGTTCTTCCATTCTGGATATTTATCCATCAACTCTGTAATCGGTTGAAGCTTACCGGCATCATAGAACTCTTGAGATTGGCTGCCCGCATAAACGAAAAATACGTCTGGCATTTCATTTGCCGCAGCCACTGTGCTTAGGCGTTGACGATAACCGTCAACTGGGATCGCTTGCACGTCTACCTCAACGTCTGGATGCTCCTCTTTATACTTGTCGATCAGGTCTCTAACCGCTTTGGCACGAAGGTCGTCACCCGCGAAGTTATGCCATATTGAAATTTTAGTTTTTTCTCCAGAGCTTTTCTTGTCTTCATTGCTCTGCTCCTTTTTTCCGCTATTGTTGCAAGCGGTTGCCAAAAGGGCAATCATCAAGATAATTGTCGTTACTAACGCAAGTCTCTTCTTCATTCAAATATTCCCCCTTTAGTGATAACCCTAGTATAGATAAGACAGACGAGAAGTCGTAGGGGGGAAAATTAAGCCCATACGGGGGATATTTTCACCTTAGTCGATTCATCTTGAACGATATTGCGAAGGGGTTTCGCCACTGTAACGCTTAAACAGCTGGTTAAAATGCTTCATATCCTCGTAACCTACCCGCTTAGCGATCTCGCTCACCTTCGCCGGCGTTTCCCTCAACAAACGGCTAGCCCATTCCATTCTTGCTTCCGTTACATACTCAATATAGTTTTTACCTGTTTCCTGCTTAAACAGCTTGCTAAAATAGTTCGGATTCATATGTACGCATGCCGCTACCTGCGCCAAAGACAAGCTGTCTGCAAGATGCTCGCGTATATAGGCTACAGTTCGGTCAATGGCTTCATTTCTGCTGCCGTTTAATCGCTCATACTGCGCATGGATCGCAAGCAGCATCTGCTGCAAAGTTTCTTCTGGATTCGCAGTAAGCAGCTTCATGTCCAGCTGTTCAATCTGTGGAAGCTTCGGCATCGATTGACCAACGGATGCTGCTGCACGCTCTAGCCAGCGGTACCCCCCAACGATCAAGGAATGTAAATATGCTTGAACGGAACTAGGTGTCGCTTCCGCATCCTTCCTAATGCTCGCCAGTTCACCTTTAATCCACTGCTGTACGACTTCTCGGCTCCCGCTTCTCAGAACGGCGGTTAGCTTCTTCTCCACTTCTTCCGTACAAACGGTCCGCATTCCTTTCCGGTCTTTAATATCCTCATAGGCCAGCATTCTTGTTTCCTCTGCCAACCAGCGGTACGAGACGGTTTGTTCGGCAGTGCGAAGTGACTCTCTCAGTTCTGCCACGTTGCTGGCCCATACACCGCATGCGGCAAAAAAAGGCTGGCGATAAACGTGCTCCGCCCGCTCCATCGACGCCTTAACCAATCGCTTCGCGCCCGGCCGCCCCCTGCGGAAAATAAGCAGCCATCCATATTCCCACTCCAGAATGACGCAGCCAAGAGAATCCCTAATCATCGCAGCCGCCTCATTCATTTCACTTTCTGTCTCCTCCTTCACTGTCAGTGGAGACGCAGATGTAACTAGCCATAGCTCTAGCTTCTCCATATCCGATCCGAGCCTCAGCTCAGGATAATAGATCAGCAGTTCCTCACTTTCACGCTCCGTCAGGAGATTGTCCCCGCGAAGAAACCGATCTAGTTGCTTCCAACGGAACGCCGTTTGATGGATGGCTTCTTGAAGCACTGCCTCCCGTCTGCTGACGATACGCTGCTTCACGCGCATAACCGCAGTCATAATATCGCCAGGACGGCTATTTTTGAGCAAATAATCACTTATTCCTTCCCGCATCGCTTGCTGTGCATATGCGAAATCATCGAATCCAGACAATATAACAATTTCAATGTATGGAAAATTCCGCTTAACCTCGCGAGACAATTCCAATCCCGTCATTCCCGTCATGCGAATATCGGTTAGTATGATGTCAGGGCACTCTATCGGAATGCGCATCAGCGCTTCCTCCGCGGAAGCAGCCGGTGCGAGCAGCTCAATGCCATTCTCTTCCCATTTAATAACCGTGCTAAGGCCGGTCCTAATAATGACTTCGTCATCTACTATCAAAAGCTTCATGTGCAGATTCTCCTTCCTTCCCACAAAGGTTGCAACCTATTTGATTTCTGATTGGAGCGGTATAATCGTAAAACTAACTTTAGTGCCGCTTCCTTCTGCGCTTTCGATCCGCAAACCGGCTTCATGCCCATAATGAAGCTGCAGCCGATTATGCACGTTGCGTAATCCGTAGCTGCTGCCTGCCGAGTCATTATTCTTCAGCGGATCAATACCCAAGTTTGCGCTTATCTTCTCCCTCAGCAGCTCCAATCTTTCCCTGCTCATGCCGACACCGTCATCCTGAACGATAAACGTAATACGCTCTCCCGCTGACACCGCTTTAACGATAATGCTTCCTTTACCCTCTCTTTTCAAAATGCCATGAATCATCGCATTTTCAATTAGCGGCTGAAGCAGCAGCTTCAGCATTCTCAGATCCAGAAGCTCCGCCGGAATATTCGCCTCGTAATCAAATTTATCTGGATATCGAATGGACTGGATCTTCACATAATGATCTACATGCAAAATTTCTTGGCTGATTGCACAATATTCCTGTCCTTTATTTAAGCTGAAACGAAGAAAATCACTCAATGAGCCGACCATATCCGCGATTTTTTCGTCTCCCTTCATTAGCGCCATCCAGTGGACAGACGATAACGTATTGTATAGAAAATGCGGATTGATCTGCGCTTGAAGCGCCGACATATCCGCTTCCTTCTTCAACGCTTCGTTGTGCTTCACCTCATCGGTTAGATTAATAATTCGCGAGCTCATCCGATTATAGCTAATAATCAGTTGTCCAACCTCATCGATCGATGTGACGGGCAGCGTCGGCAGCGGCTCGTCTGGGCTGGAATTTCTAAGAAACTTCGTTAATGCAGACAACGGTTTCGTCACCTTTTGAATAAGTACAAGTACGAAAGCGATCACAAAGAGCATGGAAATGCTGACTGCAATTGCGGTTAAAGTTAAAAAATACTGGTTCTGCGCTCTGTAAGCTTTTGCTGGAATGATGCCTACGAGCCTCCAGTTAATATTCGGCATCTGATAGTGCAGTACTGTACTCCGTTCCTCCGCTTCTCGGTAATCGAACGAACCCGACCTTCCCTTGAAATCAACTATTCCGGGGAAATACTCGTTCAAGTTCTTGTTAGTCGAATACCCTTCCGGCCCAGCCAATATCCTGTTTTGTTCGTCCAATAGCAGGGCGACACCTTCACCCTCTAGTCCAGCTTGCTTTAAATGGCTAGAAATAACCGATTGTGTCAAGCTAATTTTAAGCATGCCGATCTTGTAATATTTTGATGTGCTGCGAATCGGTCGTGACATCGTAATGGCATCCTCTTTGCCGTCCGACGTAACAAAGTGATGCACCGGAGACCACCATTTTGGATATTCCTCATAATAACCGGGATACTCGCTCTGAATATCGGTCCATTCTGATTCGAGGACAGATCTGAAGGAAACCGACGGCTTATTATCTTCATTTGCTTCGATCATGACATTGGCGATATATGATTTGGAAATCGATAATGTTGTAAGTAAATTAATGATGGAGGTTTGCTTTAGCAAATCGCGTTCCGGTGTTTTCAAATAGCTTTGGACATCAGGGTGGCCGATGAGGAATAGTGATAGATTCTCGACATCGCTTACCATATTTTCCAAATAGGCCCCAATTTGCCGAAGCGTATTAATGCCTGAGCTTTTCGCTTTCTCCTCCGTTAAGCTTTCAGCAATATAATAGGAGAACAGTCCCAGAGACAACACGGGTACCAATACCGAAATAATAATCAACAAGCTCAGCTTCTGCTTTAACGATTTACCCAACCAGTTTTCCATCGTATCCTCCGTTCAGAATGCCTTTATGCTCTGTAGCTAAATTGTAGTTTTCATGACTACTCAGAATATATGTTTGCGCTTTCATAATAACCTAAGTCGCTCGTCCCGACCAGAGTCTATTGTTGGCCGCAAAAGCACTCATGCTGAAGTAAACATAGTCTTGACAGATTATAACATAAGCGATATAACATATTGTGTATATGTGAGGAGTTGATTGCATTTGTTTGCAAATGAAAGACGTTTAAAAATTATGGAGATGCTTGAACAAAAATCGTCCATTACCGTTTCAGAGCTCATTAAGATGTTCAGCGTATCGATTGAAACCGTTCGGCGCGATTTAGAATATCTTGAAAACCAACAGGCGCTCAAACGCGTACATGGCGGAGCTGTATCGAACCAAAAGATGCATAGCTTTGCAAACCTTGAAAATCGCATGTCGGAAAACAAAGCTTTAAAGCAATATCTCGCAAAAATCGCTATACAGTTTATACGCAATTACGACACGATAGCCATTGATTCAGGAAGCACCGCTATGGAGTTAGTGCCGCTGTTAAGAGATCATTTTCACCATCTCACGATTATCACAAATTCCCCGGAGGTCTTTGGGTCTCTGAGTGATACGGATGGGTTTGAATTGATTCAAATTGGTGGGCAATACCTCCGTGAAGAAAAAGCATTTTACGGTCATATGGCATTAGATGCGATTAATCGGCTTCATTTTTCAAAAACATTTGTTTTTCCGTCGGCCATTTCGCTGCGCAATGGTATTGGCGTATTTGTCCACGAGCTTTTTGATATTCAACGGGCTTATATCCGCAATACAGACGAGGTGTTTATCCTTGCTGACAGCTCGAAGTTCGAATCAACTGCTTCAATCAAGCTTTGTGACTTATCGACATCCTTTAAAATCATCACCGACCATGAACTGCCAGATCATATGTACTCGCTTTATAAAAAGAATGACATTCAAATTATTAACTAACAGGAGTGATTCCTATGAGTGAAAAAGTATTGCTGATTTTGGTCGATGGTATGCGACCTGATAGTTTGGAAAAATCCGGGCATCCTTTTATTGAAGAAATGAAGGCTAAGGGAAGCTTCACCCTCGATGCGCAAACGGTTATGCCAAGCGTGACCTTGCCGTGTCACATGTCGTTGTTTCTTAGTGTCCCTCCAGAGCGTCACGGTATATTGGATAATATATACACTCCCCAGGTTCGGCCTATATCAGGGCTCTGCGAACAACTGAGTGCGAATAAAAAAACGTGCGGATTTTTCCACAACTGGTCGGAGCTTCAAGATGTGGCTCGTCCCGGATCATTAGCTTACAGTTGTTTTATATCAGGCGAAGCCTATACATACGAGGCTACTAACAAGATGCTAACTGACCAAGCAATCAAATATATAAATGAACAGTTACCCGATTTTACCTTCTTGTATTTGGGACTTGTCGATGTAATCGGCCACAAGTATGGCTGGATGTCAGATGAATACATTCAATCAGTCTATGATTCTTGGGTATGCATCGAAAAAGCCGCATGTGCGGTGCCGGAAGACTATACGATTATCGTAACCTCTGATCATGGTGGTCACGACCGGAATCATGGTACGAATAAGCCTGATGATATGACGATACCGCTATTTGTGAAAGGTAAATCGTTTGCTCCCGGAACATTCATTCCTTACGCCAATATCATCGATATCGCGCCGACCATAACAAAACTTCTTGGTGTAGAGAGCAATGTGGATTGGGAAGGCAAATGCCTGGTATAGGCAATAAAGAACTGACGAAGCGTCAGTTCTTTACGTTCAGCACACTATGTTGTCTAGTCTATTTCACAAGCTATATTACACGGATCAATTATGGCGCTGCTATTTCTGAAATCGTAGATTCGCTTAAGATATCCAATCAGCTTGCCGGTATGGCAGTTACCGGTAGTTTTATAACCTATGGAGTCGGTCAACCGATCTGCGGCTTTTTGGGCGACCGTATAAAACCTCGAAATATGATTTTTATAGGGCTATTGGCAACCGCGATCTGTAATCTTACGATTTCATTTATGAGTAACATTTATCTTATGATCTTCATTTGGTGTTTCAACGGACTTTTTCAAGCCATGCTATGGCCGCCGCTAGTGCGTATTATGGCGCAAACCCTATCCGATGTGAACTACCGGAAAACAAGTATCGGCGTAGCTACGGCGGCTTCTGCCGGAACAATTGCCGTCTATTTACTTGTACCATTCTGTATATTGATTTCCGGTTGGCGATTATCCTTTATCATTCCTGCTATTGTGGGATTCTTGATAGCCTTGGTCTGGTTTTTTGGCGTAAAAGAATTTACTGTACCTGAACCAAAAGTCGAAGAGATATCCATCCGAAATCCGGTTTTGACAAAGACGAGCACCCTCATTTTTGCATCGGGTCTACTGCCGATTATGTTGGTCATTGTGTTTCAAGGCGCTCTGCGCGATGGTATTACAACCTGGATGCCGACCTACATCCAAGACGTCTACCACTTGAGCACTTCCATATCGATTTTGAGTACAGCCATACTTCCCATCTTTACGATCGTGAGTGTTGCCTTCGCGACATTTGTTCAACGGCTTGTTGAGAACGAATTAAAGACCTCAACCTACATTTGGGGCACTGGATTTATCGCTTGTATGGTGTTGATCACGCTATTTGCCTCGAATGCAGTTGTATCCATTACACTTATGGCCATCATAACAGGTTGTATGCACGGCATAAATTTGATGCTGCTCAGCTATCTGCCTTTGCATTTTGAAAAATACGGGCGCGTATCGACTATGTCGGGTATTCTAAATTCATTCACTTACCTCGGCAGCGCCATATCCATTTATGGCATCGCAACCTTAAGCGAACATCTGGGTTGGAAATTTACTATTATTTCTTGGAGTGTTATAGCGTTTATGGGAACGATAATTTGTGCTTTATGCGTTCGAAGATGGAAACGGTTTACCAGCGAGCCTGCCAACTTCTTGTAGTCGGGATTGTCTTTAGCCATATGCTCGGCGTAAATTGCCATACCGACTGGGCTTCCACAGACAATTAATATACCAACTGCTTGGTCGACGTCGACGTGCAGCCGCCCGGCTACTCATAACAGGTCATGGCTTCGATTACGGCTTCATTCGCGACTGATTAAGAATTCTGATGTCCCTCGCATCGGACACCCTAATGGATGTCCGTCTTGTTAATATGGAGCCTAGGGGGATCGAACCCCTGACCTCGTCGCTGCCAGTGGAGCGACGAGGTTTTGTACGTTAGGGAACAGCGATAGAAATCCTTATGTAGCAAAGCATTCTGGGATTTCTCTTATCAAGAAAAAGTTAGTCTTCATCAAATGCCTCAACCACAATGGGTACGGCTGCTGTCACAGCATTACCTTTTTCATAAATAACCGTGCACTCTCTGTTATTCTTGCAACATCTCTTCTATTATCTCGCATAGATGGAAGAATGATATTATCGAGCATATTCAAGTTTTTCAATAAGGTTGGCTGCTGGAACACAAATCCCATTTGATTTCGGCGTATATCCGCAAGCTCATTTCCCTTGAGTATCGATATGTCCTTACCGTCAAAAATGACCTTACCCTGTCCTATACTATCCATTCCACTAAGGCAACGAACTCACCCTCGTTTATTTCAACAGACACCCCGTCGAGAACTCTTTGCTTTTCATTGCCTTCACCGAACGTGTAATATATTGCATCTTAATATCTAAGTTAGTAAACCCCATGGAGGAGCCAGCAGTGAGCTGTGAGATAGTGACAAACTAAACAAAAAGAACGAGCAGCAAAAGCGATTTTTTTGGGTGCCTAGGTGGCGGTTGTCCTTGCTGTGTTTTATGTGTTTGATGTTTGGTAATTCGAGTTTGTAGGTTCGAAAATAGCAAAAAAACGGCATTTCTGCCGTTTTCTTAGGATGGACTCTCAGGGGCTCGAACCCTGGACAAATAGATTAAGAGTCTACTGCTCTACCAACTGAGCTAAGAGTCCATAATATGAAGTATTCTGGTGGAGAATAGGGGGATCGAACCCCTGACCTCATCGCTGCCAGCGATGCGCTCTCCCAGCTGAGCTAATTCCCCATATATTTACATTTTACCCAATTAATGATAATCGAAATTCGGTTAATTTAGGGTAGTGTTTCTAACCAGCTTGTACTCCCAGCTGAGCTATGGCCCCAAACATAAATTTTTAGGTGTATGTAAACACACTTCTAAAATTCAGTTCGGTGTATTTAAGTCATTCTGACAAACTCAAGCGCCGTAGGCGACTCCTATATAATATAAAAAATCGCCTTCGCTGTCAACACTTTTTTTATAGTCAGTAAACTAGCCACAACTCTACAATCTATCCAGATCCCCAGTGCTTTTAGACAGCAGACCCTTTAGTTCCTTCATGAACATGTTAATGTCCTTGAACTGGCGATATACGGACGCAAAGCGAACATACGCGACTTCATCAACTGGATAGAGCTGTTCCATAACAAATTCACCGATCTGTTGACTCTCCACTTCTGCTACAGCGATGCCACGTAGGGATTTCTCCACTTCAGAGACGATCTTCTCTAGACGTTCTACAGAGACTGGTCGTTTCTCGCAAGCACGGATTAGACCACGCAGAATTTTATCACGGCTGAATTCCTCACGGCTGCCGTCTTTCTTGATCACGATTAACGGTGTTTCTTCAATCATTTCAAAGGTTGTAAACCTTTTGCTACATCCCTCGCATTCACGCCTGCGGCGGATTGACTTATTCTCATTCGCTGGTCGCGAGTCGAGTACTTTAGTATTTGTGTGGTCACAGTAAGGGCATTTCATAAGCTTCATCACTTCCTATTACATAATGTTTTTTTGTCCCGGACCTTTAAACATCCGGCTTTTGAAGAGCTATTTCATTTTTTCCAGAAATCACCGTTTTTTTGTTGTAATGATTATGGCAAGTCCGGCACATAATACAGTTACCAACAGAGGAGGTGAACAGCAATGAGCCAAAACAACAGCTCCAATAACCTTGTAGCTCCAAATTCCCGCGGTGCCTTGGAACAACTTAAATATGAAGTTGCCCAAGAACTAGGAATCACGCTTTCCCCAGATGGTTACCAAGGCAATAAAACTTCTTATGAAAATGGTTCGATCGGTGGTTACATCACTAAACGTCTTGTAACCCTGGCAGAACAACAATTGGCAGGTCAATACAAATAACCTGTCGACATAAGCTTACTGAGGAAGTATTAAACGACCAACAGGTCGTTTAATGCTTCTTTTTATACATAACACGGTTTTAGAATTCGCTGTAAATATCCGTGTACTGATCATAGTAATAATTGACACGCTGTACATAATGACGGGTTTCACCAAACGGAATATCCTTAATCGAAGCATCCGTTCCATCCCAGACTCCTTCGTCCAGCCAGCGCTTAACTTTTCCTGGCCCAGCATTATAAGCAGCGATAATTGCTGTACGATTACCTTTGAACTGACGGGATAGTGTTGAAAGATACCAAGTACCTAGTTCAATATTTGCATAGGGTTCATGCTTTAACTCCTCCATAGATACATCTGGAAGCTTGGCCTTTTCAAGAGCCCACTTGGCGGTATCCGGCATAAGCTGCATTAAACCTATAGCACCTTTTTTGGATTCTCGTCCAGTTTTGAAGTTCGTTTCCACTCGGATAATCGAAGCTACTAAAAACGGGTCTATATCGTACGTAATGCTGTGCTTACGGATCTCATCTTTATAATGGATCGGATAAAACCAGGACATCCAGTTCGTACTCAGAAACAATATCGCAGTAAAACCAATGAATAACAGAAGAAGGACTCTTTTTTTACGTAACCATTTCATGATAAGCCCAGCCTGTCCCAAAAAACAGCAACCTGCTGCTCAGTGTGCGCAAGATCGCCACTGTTGTCAATGATATAGTCCGCTTTATTACGCTTCGCTTCAATATCCATCTGTGCATTCAAGCGTGCTTCTGCTTCTTCTATTGAAAGTCCGTTACGTTCCATTAATCGAGCGATTTGTACCTCACGAGGAACATAGACCACCACTATCTCATGGAACAAGTTCTCGAGTCCTGATTCAAAAAGAAGAGGGATATCCACAATGATTAACTTCTTTGGATCTTCTTCCTCCATGCTGTTCATACGTTCTTTAATTTCCCGCCGGATTGCAGGATGCGTCAGATTGTTCAGAGCTTGCAGGGCCGCTGGGTCTCGAAATACAATGTCCCCCAGCTTGCCCCTATTCAGTGTGCCGTCCGGAGAGAGGATCTCACTTCCGAATTGTTTCACAGCCGCAGCCAGCACCTCATGACCGGGGAGCATAACTTCTCTGGCGATCACATCTGCGTCAACCAGCCTCGCTCCCTTGCTCACAAGCAGTGCGGACACCGTGCTTTTTCCGGATGCAATGCCTCCGGTTAAGCCAATAATCATGTACTCACCTCATAATAGCTTCAGTATTCCCATTGTAATTAATAATAACGCGGGTAGTGCAGCAGCATGCTTCATCCAGTAGTTCCCGGCGAATCTTAATCCAGTCTTCATGCCCAGCAATAGAAATGTACCACTAAACATAGCAATTGTAAGTGATGTCCATATCGGATTGAACCCGAGTAGTGCTGCACCTAGTCCGGCTCCAAAAGCATCTAGCGAGAGTGCAATCCCAAGCAGCATTGCTTCCATGGAAGAAATACTCCCAGAATCATCCATATCGGCTGATGACGGCGTACGTAAGATTTGTACAACAATCCCCAACCGCCGTAGTTCAAGAGAAAAGACAGCCGACTTTGACTGCACCTGAGCTATGGCTGCTTCTGCTACAACATCTTCCGTATCAACAGCTACCTCTGCACAAGCCGCTGTGGTTAGCACATTTTCTTCATTATTTTCACATTCACCACTCTGTTCCTTCTCTTTCTGCATTAGCATCTGAACGAGCGACCAGCACCCCATTAACACGAGTATAACAGCGCCAACCTCAGAAGCCGCATGTGGAGATACTACCTTAGCAAGCAACACACCTACCTGCATAGATACACAAATAACTACCCCCGAACAAAGCGAGATAATCAGAACGGAGAGCAATGGTATTTTTAATTTACGCAGTCCATATGTAATACCAACGCCAAAACCATCCAAACTCAATGCAAAAGCTAATAATATCAGTGAAAAAAATGGGCTGAGCACCCGCAATCCCTCCTGTGAAGAACCGGAACACTGAAGAATTCACTTTATTCAGCTTCCGTTCTCTATTGAGCATTCTTCACACAGTATATGGGCGGGACAAGTAGTGGGTGCCAACCTAATTACCTCTTCAGATCTCTGCCTTACGTTGACAGCTTGGACAATAATGCGTGCCGCGGCCACCTACAACAGTTTTCTCAATCATCGTTCCACAGTGATTACACGGCTGATCTTTACGACCATATATCAACAACTGCTGCTGGTAAGTGCCGCTCTCACCTTGACCATTCACATACGATTTTACAGATGAGCCACCAGCGTTCACCGCTTCCGTCAGAGTCGCGACAATAGCGTGATGCAGCTGTTCAAGCTGAGCATCAGAGAGATCTTTTGCGCTCACTTCAGGATGAATTCCTGCACGGTGCAACGACTCATCTACATAAATATTACCTATCCCGACGATATATTCCTGATTCAGCAGCAGCGATTTAATTTTTGTGCTTTTGCCTGATACAATCTGCTTAAACCTCTCCGGAGTAAAAGATGGCTCCAGTGGCTCCTGTCCAAGCTTATTTAGGGGCGGAAGCTGCAGGTCTTCACCGATCTGAAAAAGATGCATCGTACCAAACTGACGAACATCCGTGTAGCGCAGCTCAGTACCATCCGTAAAATGGAATATCACATGCGTATGCTTGTCCAGTGGGTCATCCTTCGAAAAAAGTCCGTAACGGCCCTCCATCCGTAAATGAGACACCAGCACCAAACCGTCTAGTACGATGCGCAAAAACTTTCCTCTTCGTTCTACATTAACAATACTATGACCTGCGAGCAGGTTGGCAAAAGCCTGAATATCATCCGGCCGCTGAATAATCCGAGCCAGCCGAACGGTTACACTCTCTATCTGCTTTCCATTAACTAACTCATTCAGTGTTCTCTTGACTGTCTCTACTTCCGGTAATTCCGGCATGATGTCTTCACCTCAACTACATTATAGCTGATATGCACACCTTAAAGGGAGCCTATTTCGCCTCGTACCAGTTGCTACCAAAACTTACCTCTGCTTTAAGCGGCACAGATAGCTGCAATGCTCCACCCATCACTTCCGGCAAAAGCGTCTTCATGAGCTCCATTTCATCCTCCGGCACCTCGAATACAAGCTCATCGTGCACCTGAAGCAGCATGCGGCTTTTTAACCCACGCTCGAATAGCGCCTTGTCCATATGCACCATTGCCAGCTTAATGATATCAGCAGCAGTTCCTTGTATAGGTGTATTCATTGCTGTACGTTCCGCAAAAGACCGCAGATTAAAGTTTTTCGCATTAATCTCAGGCAGATAACGGCGGCGTTCCAGTAGTGTGGTTACATAACCATGCTTCCGTGCCTCCACTACGATATCGTCCATATATCGACGTACGCCTTGGTATACCTCGAAATACTGCTCAATAAATTGAGCGGCTTCTTTGCGAGGAATATTCAGGTTCTGCGACAGACCGTAATCACTGATGCCGTACACGATGCCGAAGTTAACGGCTTTAGCCGCACGACGCATGTTGCTATCAACCTGATCAGCGGTGACTCCAAACACATCCATCGCCGTCTTTGTATGAATATCCATATCATGAAGAAAAGCTTCCTTCATCCGCTCATCACCGGAAATATGCGCCAGCACTCGCAGTTCGATCTGCGAATAGTCCGCCGCCAGAATGGACCAGCCCGGTTCGGAGGGAACAAACACTTTGCGGATTTTACGTCCTTCCTCTAAGCGGATTGGAATGTTCTGCAGGTTCGGAAATTGGCTGCTAAGACGTCCTGTCGCGGCAATCGTCTGCCGATAGAAGGTGTGCACCTTCCCAGTTTTCGGGGAAATTTCTTTGAGCAGCCCCTCAACATAGGTGGATTGCAGCTTTGCAATCGTGCGATATTGTAGAATCAAACGTACTACATCGTGATACGGTGCAAGCTTCTCCAGCACCTCAGCGTCTGTGGAATATCCGGTCTTCGTCTTCTTGACTACCGGGAGACCTAGTTTTACAAACAAAATTTCACCCAGCTGCTTTGGTGAATTCAAATTAAACTCTGTGCCACAAATTTCATAAATTTCGGTGACCAGCTTGGAAATCTGAGCTTCGAATTCTTTACCGAGCTCTTTGAGATCTCCTTCATTGACTGCAATCCCTTGTTTCTCCATATCCGCAAGAATACGTGATAATGGCATTTCCAGATCCTCGAACAGTCCGGTCATCGCCGTTTCGATCAATTCCTGCTGTTGTTTCTGGGCGATGCCAAGTACCGTGGCACTCTTACGTGCGACGTGATTCCCTAAGATTTCAAGCTCAGGAATCTTATATTTAGCACCTTTTCCGAATACCTCTTCATCAGGAGACAGCCGTGGCAAGCCGTATTTAGCGGTAAGATCGTTTAAGTTCTGATTAGCTTCAGTCGGATCCAGTAAATAAGCAGCCAACTGCACATCATGGGCTGCACCTGCAAAAGCAATTCCATGCCAGTGCAATGCTAAATCAGCACGGTGAAGATCATACCCGCTCTTCGGAGCCTTCTCGTCTCCTAACCATTCGCGTAGCTTCGCAGCAGCTGGTTTCTGCAGTAATTCAAATGGCACATAATAATGCCGCTCCAGAGAAGATAACCCTACCCCGATCACCTCAGCACGATGCGGATTATCCCCGTTTGATTCCACATGTAGCGCCGAAATACTAGGCAGTGCTTCACTCAGCGCCTCTAGTTCTTCTTCGCCAACGATCGTTATATCAAGTAAAGCAGCCTCAACTTCCCCCGCCCCCTCTTCTCCATCAGCAACAGGAGCATAAGCGCTAAGAGACAGCCGTTCTAAAAGTGATTTGAATTCCAGCTTGGCAAGGGCGGGTCCGGCTGTATCCGCTGAAATCCCGTTAAAGACCATATCTTCCCAAGAATGCTCAAGAGGTACTTCACGATAGATTGTCGCCAGTTTCTTACTCATTACAGCATCTTCCGCATGCGTCTCCAGCTTTTCTTTCATTTTACCCTTAAGCTCACCGGTTCCTGCTAATACGCCTTCCACCGATCCAAATTGATGCAGAAGCTTCAGAGCAGTCTTCTCACCCACACCCGGCACTCCCGGGATGTTATCACTCGCATCGCCCATCAGCCCTTTAAGGTCAATGATCTGCTCTGGTGTTAGGTCATATTTCTCACGAATTTGTTCCGGTCCATAAAGCTCGACCTCAGTAACCCCTTTGCGGATCAACGCAACGGTCGTGTGTTCAGAAGCCAATTGAAGCATATCCTTGTCTCCCGAAACGATCATAACCTGACGTCCTGCTTCATCCGCTTGGCGAGAGATGGTTCCAATAATATCATCGGCCTCATAATTACCAATTTCAAACTGCGGTACCCCTAGATTACGGAGTAATTCTTTCAGTAGCGGAAACTGCTCGGAGAGCTCCGGTGGTGTCTTTTGCCGACCACCTTTATAATCCTCATAACCTTCATGCCGAAAGGTGACTTTCCCTGCATCAAAGGCAACAATCATATGTGTTGGCTTGTGTTCTTCAATCAAACGAAGCAGCATCGTTGTAAATCCGTAAACCGCATTCGTCTGTTGCCCTGCTGTATTTGTCAGCGGGGGCATCGCGAAGAAAGCACGGTAAATAATATTATTTCCATCTATAAGTATCAACTTTTCCATAGTGCACCTCGCCTTTTTCATGCTTACTCCTTACATATTAACATATGGCCTGTCCAAGTAGAAACGCTTTACCCACCTAAACAGTGGGATTAGCTGAAATGTTAGTAACATAAAGAGCTAATATGGGATAATACAGCAAGTAGCCGTCCCTATAAAAGGACGGCTACTTCGTTTACCTAAAAAAAATAAAAAAGATGTGAAGGTACGATAGTAATGGAGGAGAAGTTTGGAACTGTAGGAGCGTTAGCGACAGCCTTTGTCTCCGGATTTCAACCGTAAAAAACGGTATAAATCAAGAAATCTGGGGACAACAGCGGCCGAAAGTCCAAACATTCTCCAAAGTTACGACAAGTACCAAATATCTTTTGAATCAAAGCTATTCATTCAAATCTGGTCGTTTACCGGTAACCAAGTAAACTACGCTCTCACCAATGTTAGTAGCATGATCGCCAATCCGTTCGATATAACGGCCGACTAAAGTCAATAACATAGCTTGGGATATTGAATCCGGCTTTGATACCATAAAAGTATATAACTCATTGATCATCGCACCATACAATTGATCGACCTGATCATCATCCTGTGCCATTTTATAAGCCAGATCTGTGTTCTCATCCAGGTAAGACTGGATTGCCTCATCGATCATAATGTTCACGATTTCAGCCATACGAGGAATGTCTATAAGTGGCTTAATCAGCTGCTGGCCTTGCAGACGCATGGTCGCCTTAGCTACATCAAGTGCGAGATCACCCATACGCTCCAAATCGCTTGAAATTTTGAAGGCAACGATAATACGGCGCAAGTCTTTAGCCACGGGCTGCTGGGTAATAATTAAACGTGAGCCAATTTCCATGATTTTATCTTCCATGGCATTCAGATGTAAATCCGCTTCAACGACTTCCTGTGCACGCGTTGTATCTAGATTTTGCAGAGCATTAATTGCACCTTCAAGAGCATTCTTAACATGCTCACCCATCTGCTGCAGCAGGCTGCGCAGCTCTTCCAAGTCTTTATCAAATTCTTTTCTGCGAATCATAATAAGAACGATCCTCCTCATTAACATATGGTCAGCTTGCCATTTCCAGGGACGAACACCCTTTCACTTCTGATCAGCCGAAACGTCCGGAAATATAATCTTCAGTGCGGGAATCTTTAGGGTTCGAGAAAAGCACCTCTGTGTCCGCCGCCTCTACAATTACACCATTTAAGAAAAATACGGTTCGTCCTGATACACGTGCCGCTTGATGCATGTTATGAGTAACCATAACAATGGTATAATCATTTCTTAGTTCTTGAACAAGTTCTTCTATCTTGAGCGTGGATACAGGGTCGAGTGCAGAGGTTGCCTCATCCATAAGCAGAATATCTGGCTGTACTGCTAACGCTCTAGCAATACATAGCCTTTGCTGCTGTCCACCGGACAAGCTAAGAGCAGATTTCTTCAGAAAATCTTTCACTTCCTCCCATAGGGCGGAGTGACGCAAGCTTTTTTCTACGAGCTCATCCAGCTCGCTTTTGGAACGAATGCCATGTAGACGGGGACCGTAAGCTACATTGTCGTAAATCGACTTTGGAAAAGGATTCGGCTGTTGAAACACCATACCGACCTGCTTGCGCAGGCTTTCCACCTCTACCTCATCACTATAAATATTTTTGCCACCGATGTTTACAGTTCCTTCTATACGTGTGCCAGGAATCATATCATTCATACGATTCAATGTGCGAAGCAACGTAGATTTCCCGCAACCGGAAGGTCCAATAAAAGCGGTAACCTGTTTCTCCGGGATTTGCAGATTTACGTTCTTCAGTGCGTGAAACGACTCATAGTAGAGATCTAGATTCTCTATGTCAATGATGGATTTCATTAGTGTTTACGTCTCCTTCTCATCATCTTCGATCTCCATGATAAGCTTTTAGTGTAAATACAGTTGGAGAGAAATGTTAACGCAATGTAAAATCAGTGAGATGAATGGATCCACATCACAGTATTTCCCCAGAAACCAACTAGTACTCCAAGCCATACTTATTTATGAATTGAATAGAAAAAATAGAACTCCTGTCCCTAAATGACCGGAGCTCTCTTTTTATTAACAACCAGTTTATAGCCTACGCCTCGAATCGAATCAATATGGACCGATTCCGGATCCAGCTCTAGCTTTTTACGGAGTGAACTGACATGGACATCCACCGTACGCTGTCCACCAATATAATCAAAGCCCCATACAGCATTCATTAGATCATCTCTTGTCAACACAACGCCTGGCTTACGAGCCAAATATAATAGCACTTCGAACTCTTTAGGCCGTAAGTTAATACTATGCCCACCCAGGGAGACCTCATATCTCTCAGGATAGATTTCTAGTTGTCCCAAAATGATCGTTGAAGCAGATATAGGTGTCTCTTGTGGTGCTTCCTCAGCAAGACCAGAAATTCGACGTAATACAGCGCTCACTCTTGCAAGCAGCTCGGATACCCCAAAAGGTTTGGTTATATAATCATCAGCACCTGATTTCAGTCCTCTAACTACATCTTCTTCCGCATTTTTGGCGGTCAACACAATAATAGGTGTGCGGATACCTTGTCCACGCAATTTATCAAGGATGTCAATGCCATTCATACCTGGCAACATCAGATCTAATACGATCAGGTCAAAAGGTTCCCTCGTCGCACGATCATATCCTGCCGTTCCATGATCCTCTACTGTCACCTCGTAACCTTCCTGCGTTAAATTATAGGACAGCAGCCGGGCCAGTGTCGGTTCGTCTTCAATGACAAGCAATCGTTGAGCCATAGGTTCCCCCGTCTTCCATATAGTTTGATTTTTACAAAACAACAACAAAACAATCATATCACCAGATTGTTAACTTGGTGTAAAATCGAAAAGGTGAATTCACAGAAATCTAATCCGCCTTTTCTTCCTGCAAGAGCGGCAGTTCAATAGTAAATGAGCTTCCAATCCCCAGATCACTTTCAACCGAAATCACTCCATGATGTAGATCCACCAAGTGCTTTACAATAGACAGTCCCAGCCCAGTTCCGCCAGAGCTTCTGGATCTTGCCTTATCCACCCGGTAAAAACGTTCGAAAATACGCGGTAGATCCTTTTTGGGAATCCCCATACCTGTATCGGTAACGGTAAATTGAACATTTTCACAGCCATCTGGCTTCAGTAGATTCTTAACATAGACCTTTACGCTACCACCATCATGCGTGTAATTAATCGCATTGGAAAGCAAGTTCATAAAAATTTGACGCAGTTTATCCTCGTCGGCCTCAATGAACAGCTCCTCAGGAACTTCTACATTAAGACTAATATTCTTCTTCTCAGCCACTTTGCTGATTGTTCCAAGCACTGAATCAAAGAATTCAATAATATGAACAGGCGAACAATCGAGCTGCACACGTTTAGATTCGATTTTAGATAATTCCAGAATATCTCCAATCAATCGATTTAAGCGTTCGTTCTCATCATAAATAATTTGCAAAAAGGAACGGGCTGTCTTCTCATCCTTAACCCCACCACCTAGCAACGTCTCGGCAAAGCCTTTAACAGCAGCAACTGGTGTCTTCAATTCATGCGATACATTAGCAACGAATTCACTACGCATCCGCTCCAGGCGACGAATTTCTGTTACCTCCTGCAAAAGGAAGAGCATCCCTCTGTACGTCTCATCCTGGATCATCGGTACCGCGTCCATGCGCACAATTCGCTCTCTCGGATTGTAAATACTTCGTTCTTCATGAAGCGGTTCTTTACTCGATACCCCTTCTTCAAGCAGACGAGTTAGCTCATAATGACGCTTCAGTTCTTTGTACGAATGACCCGCCATTTCACTGTTGCTAACATCCAGCATCCGCTCCGAAGCTCGGTTCAGCAGGGCAATTTCTTCGTCCGCATTGATCATTATTATACCGCCTGTCATGTTGTCCAGTACGCTTTGCAGCAGATCTTCATTATCACGAATCGTCTTGAGCTGAGCTTGAAGACTATCTGCCATAGCATTAATCGCTGTTGCCAGCTGACCAACTTCGTCTTTGCGCTTCAAGTGGACCCTTGCATCATAATCAAGATCCGTAATACGCCGGGCGACTCTCGTAATTTGTTCAAGCGGTGAAGTCATGCTGGATGCAACTTTGTAGCTGACAATAGTTGCCGACAAGAACAAAACAACCAGACCTCCAGCCATAATCATCCAAGCACGGTTAAGTCCTTCCGTTACCGCATCCAGTCCCATAGAGACCCGAATGTAGCCGTCAAATCCTTGATCCGAGGTTACCTTCCCAGCGACATACAGCATCTCGTGATCCAAAGTTTCGCTGTAACGAATGGCTCGTCCAATTCCTTCTTTAGCAGCGACAATTTCCTCTTCACGATTAGCGTGATTGTCCATCTCCATAGGGTTTTTCTCTGAGTCCCCTAGAACTTCACCTGATTTACTAATAAAAGTAATCCGGGACTCCAAGAGCTTAGCGATATGCTCTGCCTGCTCCGTGTAATACGGAATCGCATTGGGAGCGTCCATATCTACAAATTGCAACGTGCCTGCGAGCAGATTTATTTCCCGGGACATGTTCTCTTCGAGCGCAGCTATGTGGGAGCTCTTAAACAGATGAGCCATCGTAAATCCAGTGCCAATCATGGAAATACCGATTAAGGCCATAAGTATCATCGTAAGACGAGCGCGAAACGGTTTCATCTAAAGTGTGCCTCTCCCTTTTTCATTGTATCTTTTATCCTAACTTCATTTTCTCCAAAAAACCAGTGCTAGTATCTCGAGAAATAAGTCCTTACTATAATAGATTATATAAAAATAACAGCCCAGGTTGATCATCTCTGGACTGTTACTTTGTATTACTTTTGTAAAATCTCACGATTTCATGCTATGCAGGTTGCAAGAAACCACTGATTACCCTGAATATCTCTAATGCCCGCTCCTCTTTCTCCATAAGACTTATCCAGTGGTTCTTCAATGACAGATGCCCCGGCGTCCAAACACTTACGGAAGGTCTCATCCACATTTCTTACATATAGATGAATAGCGAGCTGTACTGGCGAATATTTCTCATTGGCTTCGGAAACCTCGATAATCGAATCCCCTATTCTGACCTCGGCATGTCTAATCTTTCCTTCATCATTCCGCAGCATATCATTAATTCTTGCATCAAAGCAGTTCACAACAAAGTCAATCAATTGATCTGCACCCTCGACGATGAAATACGGGGTAACGTTAAGAAGACCATTTCTAATATAATGTGGTACCATTCGTGGACCTCCTTTAGACAAGCATAAACGCCTTTGGTGTCCATATAATAGGACTGGTAAGTGTTATGCGAGAAATATAAGGATAATTTATATCATGGAACATGTAAATTTTTATATTCAGATCAAACCGGAGAAAAAGCCATATCAGAGGAACTCCCCTCTTAATGACTTATTCACCGGACAGTAACCCAACTTATTTAAACACGGGCTCCTTGAACTGGGTTAGTTTTGCTGCGGAATCCTTCTCCACATCTGCGTGCAGACTGTTTCCATGGGCATCCATAGTTACAATAGCAGCGAAACCATCCACATCCAGATGCCACATCGCCTCAGGAATGCCAAATTCCATGAAATCCACAGCATTGACCTTTTTGATGCATTCCGCATAATACTGCGCGGCTCCGCCGATCGCATTGAGGTATACACCGCCGTGCTCCTGCAGGGCTTTTAATGTTTTTGGACCCATTCCACCTTTTCCGATGACAGCACGTATACCGAACTTTTTAATAATATCGCCTTGATAAGGCTCTTCACGGATACTAGTAGTCGGACCCGCTGCTTTAACATGCCAGCCTTCTTCGTCCTTCATCATTACAGGACCACAGTGATAGATAACCGCACCTTCTAAATCCACCGGAGCATCATGATCCATTAGATACTTATGCAGTGCGTCACGGCCCGTATGCATTTCACCGGATAAAATAACTACATCCCCAACGCGCAAGCTACGAATATCCTCTTCACTAATCGGCGTGCTCAGACGTACTTCACGAGATTCAGTAGCTGCATTGTTATCACCTGTACTTGCGACTTCTGGTTCGGATGCCTGAACCCTTCCATCATCTACCGAGATCCCTGTTCCACTCTCATATAGCCAATTCTCTATATTGCCCGTTGACGGATCAACCAGCACGCCTTGACGGCGGAACGCCCAACAGTTGTAGGCAACAGATACGAAAAAGCTAGCAGGCAGACGATTCATAACACCAATTTTACAACCAAGCAGCGATACTTCTCCACCAAAGCCCATCGTTCCTATGCCCAGTTTATTGGCATTCTCCATGATGTAATCTTCCAGCTTGCTGAGGTCCTCTATTGGATTAACATCCTCCACTTTACGGAACAATTGCTTCTTAGCCAGCTCGTAGCCAGTCGTGCGGTCTCCGCCGATACCAACGCCAATAAAACCAGCGCTACATCCTTGCCCTTGTGCCTGATAAACGGCATGTAAAATGCATTTTCGAATCCCGTCCAGATCACGGCCTGCTTTGCCCAATCCTTCTAATTCTGCTGGAAGGCTGTATTGAATATTCTTATTCTCGCAGCCTCCACCCTTCAGAATAAGTCTAACGTCTATTTTATCTTCTTCCCATTGTTCGAAATGAATGACTGGTGTACCTGCCCCCAAGTTGTCTCCACTGTTCTCACCTGTCAGTGAATCTACGGAATTAGGACGAAGCTTGCCATTCTTGGTCGCCCGTACGATGGCGTTATGAATATCTTTTTTCATCTCAATCTGATTGATTCCCACAGGTGTGTGAATAATAAAGGTTGGCATCCCCGTATCCTGACAGATCGGTGACACTTGCGCTTCAGCCATTCCGATATTTTGTGCAATCGTTGTTAAAGCAAGACCTGACCGGGTAGCTCGGTCCTCTAGCGCGCGCCCCTTGGCAACCGCCCGGCGTACATCACCCGGCAAGTTCGTGGACGTTTCTACAATTAGATTATAAATGCTGTCTTCAAAATGCTGCATATTCATTCAAGCTCCTCTCAGCAGATCCAGGTTATCTAAAATCTGATACAATTAATATAATAATATCATACCTAGCACCGCATGAAAGGGGTTACTTTAAAATTGAACTACCATTTTTCCGCCTATTTATATCGGCTTCAATATATTCAGCGTTGGAGCCTTATGCGCAGCACCGCACCTGAGAACGTTGCTGAGCATTCTTTTCATGTTGCCCTGCTCACTCATATGCTCTGTTCTATTGGTAATGTTCATTACGGACGTTCATTAAACGCCGAACGAGCAGCAACCATGGCTCTGTTTCATGATGCCAGCGAAGTGTTCACAGGTGACATTGCCACGCCAGTGAAATACAATAACCCTCGCCTACTTACCAGCTTCCGCGAAATGGAAAGAGTTGCTGCGGAACGCTTAACCGGCATGATTCCCCCTGAGCTTCAGGTCATTTACACACAGCTCATGCAGCCAGAAGACAGCCCTCCCGATTCAGAGGACGTCCTGCTGCACAGCTACGTTAAGGCAGCCGATCGACTGGATGCTTACTTAAAGTGTGTGTGGGAGGTTGCTGCGGGCAACCGTGAATTCGCAGCGGCGAAGGAGCAAACAGCAGCGAAGCTGCGCGGGCTCGGGCTACAGGAAGTAGATTACTTCCTGACTCATATGGCTCCAAGCTTTGAAATGTCTCTTGATGAGCTCTCAGCGGGAAACTAAATTCCAAGATAAATACAAAAAGCTCTAATCCAGCTAATCCTGAATTAGAGCTCTTTTTGTATAAACAATTAGGTTTGAATGAGTTACTATCCGTTTACAACCTCGCCACCATTTACATGGATAACCTGTCCGGTCACATAACTCGAGTCGTCAGAGGCTAGATACACATAAGCTGGGGCCAGTTCCTCCGGTTGTCCCGGTCGCTTCATGGGCTGTGTGCCGCCGAACTCGCTAACCTGCTTCGCATCAAAAGTAGATGGAATAAGCGGTGTCCAGATTGGACCCGGTGCAACACCATTTACCCGGATGCCTTTCTCCGCCAGATTCGTAGATAAGGAACGCGTAAAGCTCAGAATGGCTCCTTTAGTTGACGAATAGTCCAGCAATTGTGGACTACCACGATAAGCAGTGATCGAAGTTGTATTAATGATAGCAGATCCTGCTTTAAGATGAGGCATGGCCGCTTTGGTCAAATAGAACATCGCAAAAATGTTCGTACGGAATGTTCGCTCTAACTGCTCGGACGTAATATCTTCAATCTTAGCTTGCGGATGCTGCTCCGCCGCATTATTGATGAGGATATCCAGTTTGCCAAGTCCCTCAACTGTCTGTTTTATGAGATCCTTACAGAAAGATTCCTCGCCAATATCTCCGGGAATTAGAATACATTTTCGGCCTTCCTGCTCTACCTGACGTTTCGTTTCCTCTGCATCAGAATGCTCATTCAGATATGATATGACGACATCTGCACCCTCTTTAGCAAAAAGAACAGCAACTGCCCGTCCGATACCGCTGTCTCCTCCGGTAATAAGCGCCGCCTTGTCCTGCAGTTTACCTGCTGCCTTATAATTAGCCGGCTCAAATTTCGGCAATGGCTTCATTTCACTTTCAATTCCCGGCTGATGATGCTGCTCTTGCGGGGGTAAGGTTTTCGTAGTTTTCTGGTTGTTTGACATAATCCCTATCTCCTCTCGGTAAGCAATTGATAGTCAACTGATCATCTTAGGATGGCTCAAGTGTTAATGTTTATACGTTACTTGCCCAATTTCTCAAACCACTTTACGATAAATTCTTACCACAATGCAGATAAAATCAAACAACCTGATGTTTTTTTAATCACAAAAAACTTTCATGAACCCTCGGCTCACATCCCACTATGAAAATGGTATTCCCTCTTATTCATCCGCACCTTTCGCTGGATGAAAGCCTGCATGAGTACAGTTTTTTGAGCAGATATTCTCTTCATAAATCCTAAAACTGCAAATATACAGGTATATTCTCACTTATAGCTCGGAGACTTCATCTGATGTAAGAATAACTACAGATTTGCAGGAATTATCGCTTTAGCCCTCCGCGTATCATTAAAAGATGTACTTTTGCAGGTTTATTCGTCGTCGGTAATCGTTACTGGTTAGTCAACCATCAGCATCTTTGAGCTACACCTTGTTGCTTGTACCCTTGATCGTTCCTTATGTTTACGTAAAAAAAGGACTGTCCGCTAAGCCTGTAATGGCAATTCGGAACAGTCCTTTTTTGTTTACCGAGAATTAGCCTTGCTTCAGTAAAAGCAATTTTTCCTTAAGTTCTACAATTTTAATTATAAGATCTCCCGCAATCAGTTTCTTTTGATCGTCGGTAAGCTTGAAATATCGATCATATACCCAGTTTACAGCTGCCTCATCATTCAATACTAACAAATCTACAGCAGGAAGCTTGCCAATTTTAAAACCCACATTATCTGCTTTCTGTTGGTCAGTCAAGTTAGCTTTGCCCTGATAGTAACCCAACACCTTTAACTCTGAATCGTATAGAATCACCATATATTCTTCTTCAAAATTCGGTTGAGTATAAAATGGCGATTCATCGTAGTCAAAACTTTCATACGAAATCTCAACAGCGCTATAACTTTCAGAAATCTCATTAAGATATGCTACCGTAGATGAAATATGCTCTACATTAAAACCCTTATTAGGGCCTACAATTTCATAGAATGCTGTATTTGGGGTTGTAGTAAAGTACTTCACTTCAGGATGTTGCTGAACAAATACACTATCTAGCGAGATGCTATTATTAATGTAATGCGAAATGCTTGCGCCTGTAATGTTTACACCCTCACTATATTTAGTTACTGTAGACATATCAAGAGTAGTATATTTCGCATTAAGATCTAATTTTATTGACTTATAGCCAATGGGTGCACTATCCTCATCAGTTAAAATAATCGTCATGTAATCCTTTATATGATCTGGATATATTGGAAAGGATACAAACATATCAATAGGAAACCATCCTTGTGCTTTATCCAGATCTGGTGAACCTTCGAGAGCGGTAGTGAAATAATATTCTGCATGTTCAGCTTGAGTACGTAATGCATGCGACACCTTACTTAAATTAACAGTAATAGTAGCAGCGTTCGTATATTTATATACAGCTTCTTGTACTAAAGTTATCTCGTTTACTAATGGAACATTTACCACTGGCGATGGTGTTGGGGTGGTTGTTGGCGTTGGTATCGGTGTAGTTGTTGGTGTTTCCCCGCCACTACTACCGTTACCGCCTCCACCACCACTCGAACCGCCAACAGCCGCTCCTACAGTAGGTGCAACCGTAGGAGTAGGCATAGTGATGGAATCCTTCTGAGACCCCTCTACCAAGTCAGGCTTTTTCTCAAACGAAGATCCTTTGGCCCTGTCGTTCACCGTTACAGATAATAGCTGACCCTGTCCAATTACCTTTGTGAGTGCATCCAGAATAACCTTACTCACTGTAGTACCTTCACCTAGATTAAGAATCGCTCCAGTCTGTACAAATATATTCTTGATTTGGGTTGTTCCTTCAGTTACGAGACGAACAACTCCGCTTTTTCTCTGAACGACTACTTGCTCTATGGTAGAATTCTTGAAGTGTATAGAATTAACACCGCCACCCTTAACAATGACTTTTCCTTTTACAGTTACATTATCTAAAGATACTTCACCTTCACCAATGCCTTCATCCAAAAGCAAGTCCCCGTGTATAACAGCGTTCTGAAGGTTAACCCCATAAGTACTCACTGTTAGACTATTATAACCCGTTAGTTGAGCAGGGTCTTTACTGCCAAAGACTCCAGATTGGGTAATAAGAAATCCACCACCCATTGGTGCATTCAAGGATTCCAATATAGCTACCGCTTCGGCACGAGTTAACGCCTGCGTTGGAGCAAAATTTCCACTAGGGTAACCTTTCATAGTTCCACTATTAATCATTGCTGCTACCTTGCGCTCACTCCATGCCGATATCTGGTCTCGATCTTTGAATTGATCCAATACATCTAGGTTGTTTGGCTCTTCCAAAAACAACAGCTTACTGATAATTGCCGCAACCTCCTGGCGGGTAACGGGAGCATTCGGGCGAACCTTATCTCCGTAACCCTTTATGTAACCTTGCGTAACTGCCTTGGAGAATTCCTCATACACCCAACCGGTTGCAGGCAAATCAGTAAATTTCACCGGTTGACTCTTTGTAATCTCGAAGACACGATTCACAAGGGCAACAAATTCAGCTCTAGTAATACTTTGGTTGGGCTTAACCGATCCATCTTCGAATCCCTTTAACAAACCCTTCTCTAACCAGCTCTCGATCTGCTGTTGCGCCCAGTGACCCTCATAATCTTTAATCGGGCTACTAGCTGCCGCGGATGCAAAACCCAACGAACTGAATAATAAACTAAGACCCAAGCTTACACTTAAAATTCTTCTTAACTTCCCGCCCATCCAAACTCCCCCGTAATCCATCAGTTAATTAAATAATTGTTATTTTAATCCAATCTCTAAACATATTAATATTACTCTATCACTACGTGAATTGAAAACGTTTTTTTCATACAAGTGCCATGCGATTTCAAAAAAATATGTTTTTTTATTCAAAAATGTAAATATAATAAAATGAATTAGAAAGGGGGGCCGCAAATGAACGAGCATAACCAGCACATCGTTGTTTGTGTTAAAGGGATTATCCTTCATCAAGGTAAAATACTGCTCGTAAAACGTGCTGCCAATGATTCCATTGGTGCAGGGACTTGGGAATGTGCTGGGGGAAAAATCGAATTTGGAGAAAAGCTAGATACTGCACTGATGAGGGAAATTGAAGAGGAAACTAGCCTAATTATAACTATTGGGAAATTATTATATGCAACTTCCTTTTTAACAGATCCGAACCGACAAATTATTCTGCTTACATATTTATGCACCGTCCAAGAGAACAAAGTTCACTTATCACTAGAACATTCTGATTATCACTGGTGTACCAAAGATGAACTTTATCGCCTTTTACCACATGGAGTCAGGGCTGATTTTGAGCAAAATGGTGTCTTCGCATTGAAGGAGCTGCTGTGATCTCTAACAAATGCACAAAAAACCCGCTCTCCATTACGGAAGCGGGCTCATATTGATACGGATTAAATAATGTCGTTAAATACCATGAAGAATACCATGATAAGCAATGACACTGACAGTAGCGCACTAAGTGTACGCAATTTTCCTGTTTCTGCCTTAACGTCACGGTTCTCACGAATTCCAGCAGCGGCAAGACGCAGAGGCTTGCTCATAATACCACCAAGTGCAAACATAGCTAGCAGCAGTACAACAATAATAATCATCCACGCTACAGAATATTCACCCTTGGTCATCATGTAACCACCTGTAAGTAGTTGAATTACCAATCCGTACTGTGCAAAGCGGTTAAATCCAGTAACTGCACTTAGCGTACCTTCTTTTGCCGCAGGCGACAATTTTTCAGCACGACCTAGAATGAAAGGCAGTACAAGGTAAAACCCAAGTGCCAGCGTCCCGATCATATGTAAGAAAAACAAAACGTTCCAATCCATATCATATCTCCTCCAATTTAACTGTGATATTAGTTACATTTAATTATACCCATAATAATAGAATAAGAAAAGCTATCATAGGTGTCCATTCTTTGAAGTTGTTAAATCATTGTCCTAAAATCCCTTTAACTCTCTGTAATGCAACTTCTACAACTTTATCCATATCATAATATTTGTATTCTGCTAATCGACCGCCAAAAATAACTTTGTTTTGAGCTTCTGTTAAAGCTTTATACTTTTCATACAGCTCATTGTTTTTATTATCATTGATCGGATAATATGGCTCATCGCCACGTTTCCATTCTTCACTATATTCACGACTAATAACGGTTTTAGGCTGCGTCCCAAAGTCAAAATGCTTGTGCTCAATAATACGGGTATAAGGCGTCTCACTATCGGTATAATTGACTACTGCATTCCCTTGATAATTAGGCGTATCCAATACTTCTGTTTCGAACCTTAAGCTCCTGTACTCCAAAACACCATACTTATAGTCAAAGAAAGCATCGATAGGGCCAGTGTAAACCACCTTTTCTGCCATGCTGTCCCATTTTTCTTTCTCGGCAAAATAGTCTGTACTCAGTACCACTTCTATCCCTTCAATCATACGCTCAACCATAGATGTATACCCACCTATAGGTATCCCTTGATAAGGGTCGTTGAAATAATTATTATCGTAAGTAAATCTTACTGGCAATCTTCGTATTATAAACGCGGGGATTTCTGTGCAAGGGCGACCCCATTGCTTCTCCGTATAGCCACGAATTAGTTTCTCGTAAATATCCAGACCAACTAGGTTAATAGCCTGTCCCTCTAAATTTTGAGGGCTTTCCACATAATTATCCTTACGTTGCTGCTCAATTTTCTCTTTGGCCTCATCTGGTGTTACAGCACCCCACATTTTATTAAATGTGTTCATATTAAACGGTAAATTATAAATTTCACCAAGATAATTCGCTATAGGACTATTAATATATCTGTTAAATTCAGCGAACTGGTTTACATATTTCCATACAGCCTTATTGCTGGTATGAAAAATATGAGCGCCGTATTTATGCACCTGAATATCCTCTACTTTTTCCGTATAAATATTTCCTGCAATATGGTCGCGTTTATCGATAATTAAGCATGTTTTCCCAGCTTTTTTCACTTCATGAGCAAATACTGCACCATATAAGCCCGCACCCACAATTAGAAAGTCATATTTAGTATTCATAAATGTCACTGTCCAATCATCATTATTATGAAAATAAAGAAAAACGAGTGCTTGAGATAAAACTACGGCGAGATAGATCGCAGTCTCTTCCACACTCGTTTTTACGATTTTATAATTCTTGCAATGCCTAGTTAAAGCCAACTAATCTTTGTGTTATTTTGTAGGCGCCTACTGAAATACTGCGTCCAGGACGACCAGGCAAATTCATTAATCCACCCATCATCCCATATCTAAGACGACGATACAACTCAACATCTTTATCTTTAATATACATCCATAACTCTTTCTTCTTGCTTAGATTCTCCGCCGTTCCTGATCGTATTGCCAAAATGGCCGATATAACGGTCACGATTTCAAGCTGATGGAGCATATACTGATGGAGCTTTGGATTTTTAATATTTTTAATTTGCACCTGTTCAAGCATAAGCTTGTTTACTTTAATCTGTTGATCAATTCTTTTGATCATGACACACTCTTGGATGGATTGATCTTCCCTGCCTATAAAATATCTGTAAAAATCCACATTGATATAGTACATGTTCTTAACATGTTCAAGCGGCACATATACAAATAAATTATCTACATAAAAAGTGTGCTTGGGAAGCTTCAGTCCACAATCTCTTAGCAGCTGTGTTCTGTAAATAACAGAGTGCATCAAAATATACTGCCCTTTACGAAACCGTTTAATGTCATCCCAGGAGAAAATGACCCCTTCTGGTAGCACATTTTCATATTTCATAACTTTCTTGTACTTTGCATTCTCTTTTTCATATACAAAATTGCTAAGAATCATATCTACTGATTTCTCTTCTACCATAAAATCGTTCAATGTACTTAATATCTTGAGATAGGCTCTCGTATCTACCCAGTCATCACTGTCTACTACCTTTAAATATAATCCAGAGGCATTTCGGATACCTGCATTTACAGCTTCGCCATGTCCGCCATTTTCCTGATGAATTACCTTAACGATAGTAGGATATTTTTGTGCATATTCATCTGCAATTGCTGCAGTTCGATCAACGGAACCATCATTTACTATCAGTAATTCTACATTCTCCCCTCCAGGTAACAGGGATTCGATGCAATATCTCATATATTCTTGTGAATTATAGCAAGGAATTACTACTGATAATAATTTCATACTAACACTACCTTTACCATTTCCTATTTTTCAGGTTCTTGTTTAAAAATCACTTTAAATATAGGGTAGAATACCCAGAAAGAAATCAAAGCATTGATCATCATTGTAATAAGATCCGCTGCTGTTTCACCGAACGAGCCCATTTCCCATGTGTTCATCAATAGGTTATAGACAGGAGCTTTATAGAAGCCTTGAGCTGCTGCTGCACCTATCGTGATTACAACGTACGCAAGCACATACCAAAAGGCCGCTGACCAAATGTTGCTATTGGATTTGAAGGTTATGTTTCTTTGTAGGAAAAAATTAATGATCTGTGCAAGGCCTATCGTAATTTGGACGGCTAGGAAATAAGCAAGTCCACCTCCACCTCCAGAAGCAAGTGAGCCCGATCCATAATCGAATAGATAATAATCACTTCCATCAAAGTTAGTCCCAAATTGAAGCCATTGGAAGCTTGTATTTACCAATGATGTTTGAGCGAAGATCCCTTTAAATACAGGCATTAAAACAAGCTGTAATATAGTCATTCCAGTACTTAGCAAAAAGAAGACGAAGAACTGAGCAATGTTGGGGTGCTTTTCCTTGTAGTTATTCCAATAACCCATCGCTCCTGCACCTGTTTTTTTAGTTTCGATATTTATATCGTTCATTATATTCTACGACTCCTTTATCGCTTTTGCTAGGGGATTTTTCTCCTTAGCGACTCTCGTCATCTTACGTCTTTCGCGCAATACTTGATTTAAACCTTTAAAGAATTGACCATTTACAATGGTCAAAATTCCATCCAACATCGGCATATTCACAACTCCGCCTGTCATTCTCGCAACACCTCTGAATGGCATATGATAGACAGACATCATAATTATGTTGGCAGTGCTCCTCTTACCGATCTTTCTTAAGAACCAATGTGCAAAAATCATTACGGAATATGCAAATCTCGCAATCCCTCCCTTTGCATATTGGCACTGGGCAATCGTATCGTTGTAACCAAGGGGTTGTGATCGATCCCATTTGGACACAGGCAGTTTGTAACCAATCAAGTGCTCAAATTCTTTTGCACCTACTTGATTGGCTCTACCCGAATAGTAGGTTGAAAGCTGATCCTTATCATATGGGATTGGTGCTCCTGTACCTTGGACAAAAAGAGTATCTGTCAATCTGATATCCGCACTTGAAGCACCAATACTGATTTCATACTCTGCTTCTTCAACTTCCCACTTATTCGTCTTCACATTAAAATAGCGGAATGTCTTATCATCAAAATATAGAGTTACCTTTTTGGTTTCGCCCGCATTTAAAAAGATTTTAGTAAATCCTTTTAATTCCTTTTTAGCTCTGAATATAGCCTCGGATTTGCAGCCTACGTACAGCTGTGCTATCTCCATGCCAGCAACACCACCGGTATTTCTCAACTCAAAGGTTACGCTATCCTTATCTACTTGAATATTGGAGTACTTAAATGTTGTATAGCTGAGTCCGTATCCAAACGGGAAACGAACTTCTTTATTTGCAGAATCATAATAACGGTAGCCAATATAAATACTTTCCCTGTATTCTATGCTAACTTCCTTACCCGGAAAATGATAATAGGAAGGTGTGTCCTCATATTGAATTGGATAGGATTCTGCTAGTTTTCCTGAAGGATTCACTTCACCTGATAAAACACTAAGTATAGCTCTTGCGCCAGCTTGTCCGGCTAAATATCCATGTACTAATCCTTTTACTTTATCAATCCATGGCATTTCTACTGCGGAGCCGCATGAGAGAATAGCCACAATATTGGGATTCACTTTATACAAAGCATTTAGAACGTCTATCTGATTCTCTGGAATCTCCATGTCTTCTCTATCCAGGCCTTCAGCTTCAGTAGCTTCATCTAGACCCATATAGAAAAGAACAACATCTGCCTCTTTGGCAAGAGTACATGCCTTATTTAGTTTTTTAATATTCTTTTTTCCGTAACGTTCAAAGCCTGGCTCATATCCTATGTTAACAATACCCGATTGACCAAAACAATCTAATATATTATCAAGGATTGTTGGATTTACAATAGATGATCCAGCGCCCTGATATCGTGCTTCTTTAGCGAAATCACCGATTACAGCAACCGTTTTACCTTTTTGAAGTGGTAATATCTTTCCTTCGTTTTTCAGCAGTACGATGGACTCTTCCGCAGCCCGCTGTGCGACCTTGTGATGCTTTTTGAAATCAATCTCTTGCGATTTATTCAAAGCTGCTTCTGTTGTAAAATTAAGATCCAGCAGCCTATCTACACACTCATCTAATACTTCTTCTTTAATTATTCCATTTCGAATGGCTTGGATGATTTCCTCATTAGTCTCACCAGCCGTGGTTGGCATTTCCAATTCATTACCCGCGAGTAATCCGGCTACACGATCATTACTACCACCCCAGTCAGTGACAACGACTCCATCGAAACCCCATTCATCACGCAGGATCTCTTTCATCAAATGGATGCTTTCATTCGTGTAGCTTCCGTTTAACTGATTGTAGGAAGACATAACCGTCTTCGTCTTACCTTCCTTCACTGCAATTTCAAATGCAGTCAGATACAACTCCCTAAGCGTTCTTTCATCGACGATGGTATCAATAGACATCCGTCTTTCTTCCTGGTTGTTCACGGCAAAATGCTTCACGCAGGCAGAAATTCCATGCGATTGAATGCCCCGGATATAACTAGCACCCATTTTACCGGCAAGATATGGATCTTCGCTGAAATATTCGAAGTTTCTTCCGCATAAAGGATTCCTCTTCATGTTAATACCAGGTCCCAAAAGAACATCGACTTGTTGTGCAACCGCCTCTTTCCCAAGATAATCTCCAATAGTCTCACCCAGTTCTACATTCCAGCTATTGGCTACGGTCGCAGCGGGTGGAAAACAAGTTGCAGGAATACTGGCATTCAGACCCAGATGGTCTGCTGCCGCCGCCTGCTTTCGTATCCCATGAGGTCCATCAGCAAGAAACATGCTACGAATTCCAAGACGATCAATGTTCTGGGTAGTCCAGAAATCTTTACCTGACATTAATGACGCTTTCTCTTCTAACGTCATTTTCTCTATTAAGTCTTTATATTTCATTTTTAATACCTCTTTTGCATTTCAGCGGTACCCCCAAATAGGAGTACCGCCATAAGATTTTTTCCTGCTGATTCAAGCCTAGGGTGAACTTACATACTAATTTTTTTCTGTCTTACAAGTTTTCTTGAAACCAACAGAACGGCAATAAGTACACCAAGTCCGATAATAATATTTGCAGCGATCAGCCAGTATTTCCATAAAGGCAAGACAGATACAATTTTAGAAGTTACAGAGATTCCGTTCATAGCATTACTATTAATGATTGAATAGAGAATAGAGTGAGTCGATTCTCTGATGTTGCTTACTGTACTAGCTGTTAACTGGTCCTTAGAAAGATTCCATAGATTAGCATCCGTATTCAACCAGAGATTAGTACCTGCTTCTTGACCTTCCAGAATATCTTGGTAGGAGAAGATTGGGAAAGACGCCTGATCGGTGATTACAAACCCTTTAAATCCCCACTCGTTACGAAGTGTTTCCGTCATAAGTCCTTTATGACCACCCGACCAACGAGCGCCAAGTCTATTCATACTCGCCATCGCACCAAGTGCATTTCCTTCACGAACCGTTGTTTCAAAAGGCTGTAGATAGAGTTCACGAGTAGACTGCTCATTCGCAAACATAGCGCCGCCCATACGATTTGTTTCCTGCTCATTTAAAGCAAAATGCTTCATAGTTACAAATGCACCCTTGGATTGAACACCTGCAACTTCACTTGCTCCCATTTTGCCTGATAGGAAGCTGTCTTCAGAGAAATATTCAAAGTTTCTTCCTCCAAATGCGGTACGATGCATGTTAATACCTGGCGCATACCAGCCTGCTACTTTATTGCTAAGACTATCTTCACCGATTAGCTCACCCATTTCGCGAATCAGATCAACATTCCATGTAGAAGCCATAACAACTTCTGCTGGATAGGCCACAGCCGATGTATTACCACCAACAAGCGTACTGGAAATCCCAGCAGGACCATCCTTATCAATCGTTGCAGGTAGGTTGATTGATGGGATAGGCAATGTTGCATATCCTCCCATTCGAACTAGCTCAGTCATTTCATCAATCGTTAACTGATCAAGCAGCACATCCCAAAGCTTATCGTCATAATCTTTTCCAATAAACATGGCAGCACTTAATTTCCCATATTCCTCACTGATCTTCCCTGTTACAGGCATGACAGCATCAGGATTTTCTGTGTGAGAAATTTCAAGGTCTGCAAGTAGCTCCTTAGGTGCAGTCATAGAACCCTCTGCATATGTAGTTGGCCATGTTCCAGTCCAGTCATTTCTTGAAAGGTATTCAAATGATGGATCATATTTTTTAATATCTACATCAGCAAATTGATTTGTAATTTCATTTCCTGTTGCTGCGGATACTTTATACGTAGTAGAATCCAGCTTGTCGACTGTGAAATCTTTAACCATAGCTACATTACCGTCATAGTCCATACCATCTGTTGTTTTCTTACCCTTTGCTGCAAGGATGTTATTCAACGCATCATGTGCGTTTCTGCCTGCCGCAAAATAATAGGTTCCCGCATCAACAATGTATGTGCCATAACCGTTTGCATCGTAGGTTTTCATTTCTTCTTTATCAATCTCAATATTGACTGTTTCTGACTTACCAGGCTCAAGCAATGAGGTTTTTTCAAATCCTACGAGCTCTACTGAAGCCTTTTCAATTTTGTTTTCTTTGTCATATTCTGTATAAGGAGACTGCATGTTAATCTGAACAACATCCTTACCTGCAACAGAACCTGTGTTTGTAACTTTCAAGGAGACCTCGTATTTGTCATCCTTTTCTTTTACGCTGTAATCAGACCATTCAAAAGTCGTATAAGATAGACCATATCCAAATGGGAACTGGACTTGATTGCTGTAATCGTAATTTGTTGTACTTTCATTACCAAGAACAACATCTTCATATCTGGTTTCATAATAGCGATTACCAACATAAATACCTTCAGAGTAAACCATAAAGGCGTTACCCATCACTACTTTGCTGTTTGCAATATTGTATTTACCGAAGTTCTTCATCGCTGGGGCGCTAAACACATCATAAGCATACGTATCTACTAATTTACCGGATGGGTTGACATTACCGTTTAGAACTTCAGCAATACCATCAGCACCATGCGGTCCTATAGCACCTACAACAATAGCTGCATCAATGCCATATTCCTCTAAGAAGCCTGATTCTAAAGTATTAGAGGAGTTTATTAATACGATGACCTTATCAAAGTTTTCATTAGCTAGCTTCAACAAGTCTTTTTCATTCTGATCAATTTCAAGATAATGAGATCCTGTAGGTAGTACTTCGGTTGTTAAATCCGTGCTTTCATTACCGGAACGGCCAATTACTACTACAGCAGCATCATTGTAATCTGCGAGGCTTTTAATAACATCAGCTTTATAAGCACTCTGTGGGACTTCATTCACGGCAAAAGGCCCTTCACCATAAAGGTCTGGAATTTGTTTTCTGTAAGAAGATCCGTCACCCGACTTATAGAAATCCCAAAGTGTTTTATTGATTTCAAACCCTGATTTTGTAAGCGAGGTCAATAAATTTCCGGATTCACTTGTATCAACTGATCCCGAAACACCAGCTCCGTAAACAAGATCAACAGAGTTTTGACCGAGCAAACTGATTTTCGTTCCAGATTTTAGCGGCAGAGCATTATTATCATTTTTTAGTAGCACAATACCTTCTTCGACGATTTCCTGACTAAGCTGTTCGCCCTTTGTCTTTGCTTCATCTGCGGAATTAAATGCGCTCTTATAATATTCAGTGTCCACTTCTTTATCATCTTCAGAAGCTACGATTTTGTCAGTGGAATGACCTAAATAGATCGAGATAATCTGAGAATACTTATCTGCATAAAAGTTACCTACGATAAGGCCTATTATTAATAAAATACTTACTACGAATGTGCTAATAGCGGCCGTTTTTGATATTTTCTTCATGTTTATGCCCCTTTCTTTCGCTGCCCTCATCATACTTTATTCTCTCTAAGTTAATTCACGATTCATTTGAATGAACATTACATTTATTATTGTGCTTTCACTTAAGCCTCCCTTAGTTTCCTCGCTTAAGGATTCACGCTTCACGAAAATTGCGCTTTCATTATAGCTTTTCATTGTTTTGTGAAACCCTTTATATTTTACACTTTAACAAACTAGGTACATTATTCGCCATCAACCAATAGTTAGGGGGCATAAACCAGAAGTTTACCTCATAAAAAAGCCATCTTGATCGTCGTATTGACATCAAAATGGCTTGTTCTCATGGATATATTCTTTTACGTAACTTAAGAATAGTGAAACGGCTCTAGACTGAATATCTCTTTTTCTGCTGACTAAATAAATATTCTGGGGAATTTTTTCCACAAGTCTTATAATTTTCAAATTCTCATTCTTGTAGAATTCTTCAATAAGATCTACTGAAATGGCTACGTATCCATTCTCTTCACATAGGATATGTGCATTTGTAATATTGCTAAACTCATGAATAATATGAGGTGTAAACCCATGCTCTAGGCACTTATCAATAAGGCTGTGCTCTTTCCCTTTTTCCACAGACTTTACGACTAGCTGTTCATTTTCTAAGTCCAGGATTGAGATTTCATCTTTTTGTGCTAGCATATGGTTTTTTGAAACCACTGCCACGACTTCACCTGGTTGAATCAACTCATAGACCACATTGTCTATTTCCTGCTCTCCCAATACGATGCCGACATCAAATTCTTCTTGAAAGATCCTGCCGAGCGGATACTCATCCGGAAACTCTCTTAGCTTCATTTGAAATTCCGGATACATAGCAGTAAACCTAAACAACATGTCCGGAGGCACTGTAGATGTGGTGGAGAAAGTAGCCAATACACTTAATGTGCTCTTTCCCCCGCTCATAATGCCTATTTCTTTTTTAATATCATCCATAAGATAACAGATATGTTTAGCCCGTGCATATAATAGTTCTCCGCATTCAGTAGCTTCCATTCCTTGCGGAGCCCTGAAGAACAATTCTGCTTCTAGATCCAGCTCGAGCGTCTTTATAGTCTTACTTAATCCTTGTGGAGTAATGAACAAGTCCTTGGCAGCAGAAGTTAAACTCTTCTTTTCGTAGACCTTGATGAAGCATTCCAATGCGTCTTTATTCATATTTTTTTCCTACTACCTATTCCGATTGGTTTCACACTGTTGTGATTTCTTAACATCTTTCTTCTTTCTTTCAACACATGAATTAAGCCCTTAAAGAAATGACCATTTGCTATCATCAAAATCCCATCCAGCATCGGCATATTCACAACGCCGCCTGTCATTCTTGCAATACCCCTGAATGGCATATGATAAAAAGACATCATAATTAGGTTAGCTGTGTCTCTTTTTCCTATTTTCCTGAAAAAACGATGTGCAAATACAATAGCATGGTAGGCTAGTCTTGCAAATCCTCCCTTTGCATACTGGCACTGCGCAATCGTATCGTTGTACCCAAGTGGTTGTGTCCGGTCCCATGTCGGAACAGGTACTTTATATCCTATCAAACTTTCAAATTCCTCTAACCCGACATCGTTTACTCTACCAGAATAATACGATGGAAGCTTATGTTTATCATATGGAATGGGTGCTCCTGTACCCTCAACAAACATCGTAGCTGTCAATCTAATATCGGCACTCGATGCTCCAATAATAATATCATACTCTGCTGCTTCTATCTCCCATTTATTTGTCTTCACATTAAAATAACGGAAGGTCTTTTCGTCAAATGGAATCATTACCGTCTTCGTTTCACCTGCATTTATAAATATCTTAGTAAATCCTTTTAATTCCTTATTAGGTCTGAAAATTTCATTGGACTTACATCCAATATAAAGCTGTGGAATTTCCATTCCGGCAACTCTTCCAGCATTGGTTAACTTGAAGGTTACTCCATACTTGGAAACCTCGATGTCTGAGTATTCAAAGGTTGTATAGCTTAGTCCAAAGCCAAACGGGAATTGCACACCGATATTCGCAGTATCGTAATACCGATAACCAATAAATATCCCTTCCCTATACTCTACACTGACCTCTTTACCTGAAAAATGGAGAAGAGAGGGTGTATCCACATATTGTAGGGGATAGGTTTCTGCCAATTTTCCCGAAGGATTTACATCCCCAGATAATACCCGAAGGATTGATCTTGCCCCTGCCTGTCCGCCTAAATATCCGTGTAACAGTCCTTTTACTTTATCAAGCCACGGCATTTCTACTGCGGAGCCGCAAGAAAGAATCGCCACAATATTCGGATTCACTTTATACAAGGCGTCTAATAATTCAATTTGATTCTCGGGGATTCTCATGCTTTGCCTATCAAGTCCTTCAGCTTCAGTAACCTCATCCAGACCAATATACAGCAGAACGACGTCTGCCTTTTCAGCCAGAGTGCATGCATTATTAATTTTTTCTATATTTTTCTTTCCGTAACGTTCAAAACCCGACTCAAATCCAATGCTGATAATACCCGATTCTTCAAAACAATTTAAAGTATGATCCAAAATGGTAGGATTCACTATAGATGATCCTGCCCCCTGGTAACGTGCGTCTTTGGCAAAATCTCCGATTACGGCAACTTTTTTACCAAATTTAAGTGGCAGTATATTTCCTTCGTTTTTTAGAAGAACAATGGACTCTTCCGCAGCTTTCTGTGCTACTCTGTGATGCCTCTCTACATCAAACTCTACATGGAGCTTCTTGTAAGCTTCCTCTGTTGTGAAAATAAGCTCAAGAAGTCTGTCCACAGATTCATCCAGTACTTCCTCTTTGATCTTCCCGTTATGAATGGCTTGTATTATTTCTTGATCCGTCTCTCCTGCAGTTGTTGGCATTTCCAGCTCATTCCCGGCGAGTAAGCCAGCTACACGATCATTACTGCCGCCCCAATCGGTGACAACAACTCCGCCATAATCCCATTCACCTCGTAGAATATCTTGCATCAAATGCATATTCTCATTGGTGTAAGTTCCATTTAACTTATTGTAGGAAGTCATTACCGTCTTGGTCTTACCTTCCTTCACTGCAATTTCAAATGCAGTCAGGTAGATTTCCCTGAGCGTTCTTTCATCGACGATAGTATCAATAGCCATCCGTCTTTCTTCCTGATTGTTCACAGCAAAGTGCTTCACACAGGCTGAAATTCCATGCGATTGAACACCTCTGATATAACCCGCTGCCATTTTACCGGCAAGATATGGATCTTCGCTAAAATACTCGAAGTTTCTTCCACACAAAGGGTTTCTCTTCATGTTAACACCAGGCCCTAGGAGAACATTAACTTTCTGAGCAACAGCTTCTTCGCCGAGATATTCTCCAATTTTCTCTCCCAGTTCTACATTCCAGCTATTCGCTACGGTCGCAGCCGTTGGAAAGCATGTTGCCGGAATACCTTCATTAAGTCCCACCTTATCTGAAGCTACCGCCTGCTTTCTAATCCCATGAGGTCCATCAGCAAGAAACATGCTGCTAATCCCAAGACGATCAATATTTTGCGTAGTCCAGAAATCTTTGCCTGACATTAAGGATGCTTTCTCTTCTAAAGTCATTTTTTCAATTAAATCTTTATATTTCATTTTAATTTCCTCTTTTTATAATTTAAGCGGTACCCCAAAAGAAGTACCGCTGAAACACTTAAAAATATATTATTATTGTACAAAAAATAATCATATAAATCTATCGGTATAAGTATAAACGCTTTCGGCGTCCTTGGAAGTAGAGTTACAAGCTGAGTACATCCGTAATTGCATACTCGTATCCTATACACTTTCGTAGTGAGGTTCCGCTTACGGACCGTATTGCACTTATTCCCTAATAACAAGCCCATTCCCGGGTGATTCAGGGCGGATAACGGCGCTGGCTAGTTTACGTCACCGGCGGCACATTGTATTCGGTTTTTCGCATACATTTGGCTCGTTTACGTTTCCGGCGGCACATTGTGTTCGGTTTTTCGCATACATTCGGTTCGTTTACGTTACCTCCGGCACATTGTATTCGGTTTTTCGCATACATTCGGCTCGTTTACATTACCAGCGGCACATTGTGTTCGGTTTTTCGCATACATTTGGCTCGTTTACGTTACCAGCGGCACATTGTATTCGGTTTTTCGCATACATTTGGCTCGTTTACGTTACTGCTGGCACATTGTATTCGGTTTTCCACATACATTTGGCTCGTTTACGTTACCGGCGGCACATTGTATTCGGTTTTTCGCATACATTTGGCTCGTTTACGTTACCGGCGGCACATTGTGTTCGATTTTTCGCATACATTTGGTTCGTTTACGTTACCGGCGGCACATTGTATTCGGTTTTTCGCATACATTTGTCCGTAAGCTCGACTAAAACATGCATTTCCGAGGATAAGGTCCGCTCGGTCCGTTATACCTCCCAAAGAGGCGTGTACTTATTAAAACAAGGCTCCCCATGGCCACAAGTTGAATAGGCCCATCCCTTGAATTCGTTTCACATTTCTACGCAGTCTCGAAATTTTATAAATTCTATTATAGCAAGCATAAACGCCTTCGGCGTCCTTATTAGGATTTAAAAAAAGAGAAGGTCCTTAAGCCATTTTCACGGCCTTTGGGACCCTCCCCTTACATCCTATTCAATCTACACAGATAATGATCTGGCAGATCTAACTTATAGGTGATTAATAATTTCGTCTGCAAATGCGGAGCATTTCAGCTCTGTTGCACCTTCCATCAGACGAGCAAAGTCGTAAGTCACGGTCTTATTGTTAATAGCAGTTTCCATACCTTTATAAATCAGGTCCGCTGCTTCCTGCCAGCCCAAGTGCTCCAAGAGCATTACGCCGGACAGAATTACAGAACCAGGATTCACAACGTCTTTGTCTGCATATTTAGGAGCTGTACCATGGGTAGCTTCAAAGATAGCGTGGCCAGTAATGTAGTTAATGTTCGCTCCAGGAGCGATGCCAATGCCGCCGATTTGTGCAGCAAGTGCGTCGGACAGGTAATCCCCGTTCAGGTTCAACGTAGCAATAACATCGAAATCAGTTGGACGAGTCAGAACTTGTTGCAGCGCGATATCTGCAATAGCATCCTTGATAATGATTTTGCCAGCAGCTTCAGCATCCTTCTGAGCAGCATTAGCAGCAGCCTCACCATCACGTTCCTTAATCACATCATATTGACTCCAAGTGAAGACCTTATCTCCAAACTCTTGCTCAGCCACTTCATAACCCCAGTTTTTGAAGGCACCTTCAGTGAACTTCATGATGTTGCCTTTGTGAACCAGCGTTACGCTCTTACGTCCGTGCTTGATCGCATATTCAATTGCAGCGCGCACCAATCGTTTCGAACCTTCGGAGGATACCGGTTTGATTCCAATACCAGAAGTTTCAGGGAAACGGATTTTGTTAACACCCATCTCTTTTTGCAGGAATTCGATTACTTTCTTCACTTCAGCAGAGCCTTCTTGATATTCAATCCCTGCATAAATATCCTCCGTATTCTCACGGAAAATAACCATATCCACCAGCTCAGGACGCTTAACAGGAGAAGGAACACCTTCAAAATAACGAACTGGACGCAGACATACGTACAAATCCAATTCTTGACGCAAGGCTACATTCAATGAACGAATACCGCCTCCGATTGGAGTTGTAAGCGGGCCCTTGATAGCCACAAAGTATTCGCGGATTGCTTCCAACGTATCATTTGGCAGCCATTCACCATATGTATTGAAGGCTTTCTCGCCAGCAAATACTTCGTACCAAGCGATTTGCTTAGTGCCGCCATAGGCTTTAGATACTGCTGCATCAAGTACGCGCTTGGAAGCTTTCCAAATATCACGGCCTGTACCGTCACCCTCGATAAAAGGGATGATTGGATTATTCGGAACTTGTAGCTTTCCTTCTTTAATTGTGATTTGTTCGCCTTCTGTAGGTAGATCGAATTTTTCTAGTTTCAACATTTGAGTGTATTCCTCCTAAAATTTTGTGTGAATAAGTATCATTAACAAGCATCGAATAAAACTCTCATCGTAATTAAAAACCAAAAATTTAAAACACAATCGCTACGGTTCATTCTACTAAACTTTAGGAGCAGCCTGCAAGACTGCTCTATCTTTCGTCTACTGGAACGTATTTCTGTTCAATCATGCCTGTGTATTCTGCACGTGGACGAATAATGCGGTTATCTGTATATTGCTCCAGAATATGCGCGGTCCAGCCTGAAGTCCGGCTGATCGCAAAAATCGGAGTAAATAGCTCCCGTTCAATGCCAAGCTGCGTATAAACAGAAGCCGAATAGAAATCAACATTGGGTCTAAGTCCCTTTTGCCCCGTAATCATTTGTTCAATGTTAACGGACATGTCGTATAGGGTAGTGTCATTTTTCATAGTGCCCAGCTCTTGTGACATCTTCATCAAATGCTTTGCACGTGGATCACCATTCTTATATACTCGATGACCGAAGCCCATGATTTTCTCACGGTTATCCAGTTTTTTACGGATAAACGGTTCAACCGCTTCCAAGCTTCCAATCTCTTCTAGCATCTTCATAACGGCTTCATTCGCTCCACCGTGAAGTGGGCCTTTGAGCGCGCCAATTGCGGAGGTAACTCCAGAATAAATATCAGATAATGTCGCAACTGTAACCCGGCCTGCAAAAGTGGAAGCATTTAGCTCATGGTCCGCATGCAGAACAAGTGCGGTATCAAGCGCTTTGACAGAGACGCTGTCCGGCTCTTTTCCCCACAGCATATACAGGAAGTTCTCTGCAATAGAAACGCCTTCTTTCGGAGCCACAGGTTCCAGCCCTTTGCGAATACGCGACAGTGCTGCCACAATTGTTGGGAGTTGTGCCTGCAGTTTTACGGCCTTAATCTCGTTCGCTTCTCTGCTCATGTCGTCAGCTGCTTCATCATAGAGAGCAAGGCTTGATACAGCCGACCGTAACGCTGCCATGGTGTTGGCGTCTTTTGGATAGAGCTTCATTTGCTCAATTACCTGCTCAGGAATTGGTGCAAAAGCACTGAGATCCCGCTTGAGCGCTTCCAATTCTGGCGCCGTCGGCAGATTACCGAACCACAACAAATAAGCTGTTTCTTCGAAGGTAGCATGTTCTGCAAGCTCATCAATATCATAACCGCGGTAAGTGAGTACACCATCCACAATAGAGCTAATGGATGAAGTTGTTGCAACGATACCTTCCAAGCCTTTGGTAGCTGTCATAGCATATCTCTCCTTTGCCAACAAGGTATAAAACAATGTTCGTTTCATGAAAACATTTCCAATTTAAAGCATTAAAAAATCTAATAAGTGCGTTTAAGGACATCACCGTCAGGAGTGCTGCGTCGCTTCCATACTTCGTATCTTTATTCATCATACTGGATTTTGTCGGTTATGTGAACAATATGGAAGCTTTGCAGCGCATCAAATGATTTTATCAGAGAGATAGAAAAAAACTTCTAAACCCCTGATTCACTGTTGTTATTTCAGTTTAGAGATTCCAGCCCATTTTGATATTTATCCTGCATCCTAGTCTTTAAATAGGTTCTATGAATATATATGAAGACGAGCTTTTATTCCCCTGTATTTGCAGGAATGAAGAAGGTGTGGTCTCGATATGGATCGTTTGGTATTAAAAAGAATACTGCGCGGCCTGTGGGTCGTTCTGGCTACTTCCATCCTCCTGCTGGCAATCTACCTATTGCTTCCGCTGTTATACCCTCTGCTGCTCGCTTGGCTGCTCGCATATATCATGCATCCATTAGTACTTATTCTTAAAGGCCTCAAGCTACCAAGCTGGCTGGCAGTGTCGCTCTCTCTGCTATTTTACATAGGAGGAACCACACTAGTCCTGACCGCGATGATTACAAGACTCGTGAAAGAATTGATCGTTCTGCTACAGACCTTTAATCTCCACACCGACCAATGGAGGGATCTCCTGCTGTCCTGGAGCCAGAATGTAAGCATTCAGAATATCATCAATCAGATTAATCAATTCTACCGAGATAATCCTGACTATCATGCTACGATTGACAGCAATATCAGCAGAACAACGGAAACTGTTGGTTACGCAGTCACGCAAGTGGTCACAGGTTTTTTTAATGTAATATTGAAATTGATCTCCGCTCTTCCTAGTCTGGGTACGATTCTTATCGTGGTTGTCCTTGCTGCCTTTTTCATTAGTACGAGCTGGGAGCGTAATAATGATAAACTTACAGGCTGGCTGCCTACAGCATTCCTAAAGCCTGTGTCAGATATCTGGAGGGATTTACGCAGAGCACTCTTCGGTTATCTTCGCGCCCAGATTATCCTGATCTCCATCACAGCGATCATTGTCGTGATTGGTCTGCTGCTGCTCGGTGTGAAGTCTGCATTCGCTATCGGCTTAATGATTGGCTTTGTGGATCTGCTGCCTTATCTCGGTGTTGGAATTGTGATGCTGCCCTGGGCGCTTTACTCTTATATGACGGACAATCTGGCACTGGGCATTGGACTATCCATACTCTATGCCGTTATCCTTATTACTCGTCAGGTGCTTGAGCCGAAGGTGCTCGCCAGCAGCATCGGACTTGATCCCCTTGCTATGTTGATTGGCATGTTCGCAGGTCTACAGTTGTTCGGTATGCTAGGGCTAATCATCGGCCCCGTTGTCCTAGTAGTCCTTGTTGCCTTCAACCGAGCCGGCGTATTCCGAGCTTTACACAGCTACATTGTTAGCGGCAGATTAAGATAGTCATCGATAATCATCGATTCGTCACATAGCAAACAGAGCGGGCCCTCCATCAATGACAGGGGTCCGCTCTGTTATTGTTTTTGAACAGGCTACTAACGACGGTAAAAGGTGAATGTGCCATTCTTCATCTTCTTCTCAATCCATTTCAGCAAAAATATACGGTACAAAGGCCGAGTCAATGGAAATACTAGCGTGAACCCGACAATATCGGTTACGAAACCCGGCAATATCAGCAGCAATCCTCCGAAAAAAATACATAAACCATCCAGCATCGTCCGACCAGGAACGCGGCCCTCCTGCATATGTGTTCTGCTGTCCTGCAGCACCTTCTTACCTTCGAATCGCATCATTAGTAGACCGATTACCGAAGTGGTCAGCATAAGCAGCAGCGTTTTGAATGCTCCAAGTTGATCTGCTACGTAGATAAAACCGAATAATTCCACAGCAGGAATAATAAATAGTCCAGCCCATAACCATTTGTTTCTAATCATACTGAACCTCCTTCTTCCCGCAGCGCCTCTTTTATTGCGTGAAAGAGCTCTGGAAGTGCTCTATCCAGCCTAGCAGGCCTCCATTCCCGGTTCACCCAAACATGACTTGTCGTGCCGGTAACCAGTAGCTCCCCAGGTGGATCCATCGACCGCAACTCCCCTTGAGTAGCCACTAAATCATCTGAATGTATACCTTCTTCTTCCGAAAGCCTCCGCACCTGATATTCAAATACGACTCTTAACGCTGAGAAGGTAGTCATTCGCGCATACACGGAGATAAGATCATCATATCGCGCCGGACTTTTAAATTGCAAATCTGCTGAAGTGACAGGAAGCAAGACGCCTTGTTTCTCAAGTTCACAATAAGTAAAGCCAACCTGACGAAACATCTCCGTACGACCAGACTCAAACCAGTTCAAATAGTTCGCATGATACACGACGCCCATCTGATCACTTTCCTGATATCGGACACGCAGAGTCGATTTATACCATCGGCTGGGCAAGCCAGCTCGCTCTAATTCCATCTAAAATACTCCTTTCGTTATAGCAGCAGGGAAGCGTTTAAGCCTGGGCCCCATCTGAAGGCGTCGATAATTTGCTCCGAGAGCTCCGAGCGACATATAACAGCAGCATCGCCCCAGCTATTGAGCTCAACATACAAGACAGGTTCATTACTCCTACTCCGCCTTGATTGAGTAAGAAACCATTCAGTAAATTACCGACAATGCCAGCAAAACCTGCGAACACCATATTAAATACACTTTGGCCAGTGGCCTGCATCTCGTTAGAAGTGATTTGAGATACATATTCGACCGCAGCAATATAAAAGAACCCAAACGAAAGACCATGCAGCACCTGCACTCCGATCATTACCGATGGATGTGGAAAAGCAACCTGAATACCCCACCGCAATACATAAATAAGTGCCCCAAGGAACAAGGTGCGCTCACGCCCTATTCTCTTGATCACCTTAGAAGCAAACAACATGGAAGGCACATTCGTCACTGATGCGAGAAAGAGCGCAATCCCTGCATAGCGAGTAGAGCCTCCAACAGATTGAAAAGCGATTACAAAGTATGTACCAAAAGCAGCCATCGTCTGGTTCACAAGAAAGCTTCCACCCAAAAACGCCAGGAAGATTCGATTTCCCAGCAGTTGTCTTACCCCCTGAGTAAACGATTGTCTCATCATATGGTTCTCTTCCGCCTGCTTCGGCAATGTAAACGCAATTAGGACCGCAATCAGATTAAAAAAGAGAAAAGGCAGCCATATCGTGGATACAGAGAAGGTGGATACATACAATCCCCCTGCATACGCCCCCACAGCCGCCCCGATGCTCATCATAAGCCGGATGCTACCATAAGTGGCCCCGGCTCTATTCGCCGCTGAAATCGCGTAAGAATCGGCTATAGGAGCCTGTGTAGAGGAGAAGATCGTTGAAGCGGTATACACCATAAGTAATACTATAAAATATTCTGAACGGTAAAAGACCGCTAACAAGGCCGGTACCGCCACACTTAGGATTAGTACTAAACGCGTCTGATTATACCGATCAGAGATAATTCCCCATATTGGCTGAATCGTGATCGCGATAAGCGTGCCTGTTGCCATTAGTATACCTATCTGACCACTATTAAGTCCATTGTGGACAAGCAGCAGCGAAAGATAGGAGCCAAATGAACCGCCGGCCAATCCTAAAAAGAGATAAAAACCACGCAGCTTCAACAATTTTTCCATTTGTGCTATAAGTCCTCTCTAACTTCTTAATCAAGAAGAAATGACGTTTATATTTTTATATTTTAACAGAACACCCGTACTTCATATGTAATCATCGCATTTAATATAGCAGTACTATAAAGGCGGTGGACAAGTTGAACATAAAACATAATCCTCTTATCGTAAATCATCGCTGTCTAACAGACAAATCTAATGCGAGTAATAGACAGAGCTCTGTCTTCGGCTGGTCTTCGAAGAACTGGAGTGGCTACACGATTACTGGTAGAAAAGGAGCCTTCAACCGCATTTCCGGCGAATGGATCGTCCCATACGTAAAACCAACCCATAAATCCACCTATTCCTCCGCATGGATTGGCATCGATGGATTCAAGAACAGCGATCTTATCCAGACGGGAACAGGTCATGAATTCGTAAATGGGATTGCCCGTTATTACGCCTGGTGGGAAATACTACCGGATAATGAAACCGTAATCCCTCTTTCAGTACACCCAGGAGACCATATGAAGGGTACGATCACGAAAATAAGCCACACGAAGTGGTCTATCACACTCCGAAACTTAAGCCGAAATTGGACCTTCCGAACGCTCCAGCGATATACCGGTCCACAAACCTCCGCCGAATGGATTATGGAGGCACCTGAGGTCGATGGTTCCATCACAAAGCTGGCACGCGTCTGTACTACCTACTTTTCCTGCTGCCGCATCAATGGAAAACGACCTAAGCTAACTCTTTCTAAGGGCGGTATCATGGTCCAGAATAACATCACCGTTGCTGTTCCTTCCTGTCCAAGCTATCGAGGGGACTCTTTTAACATCAAACGAATATATTAACAGCATAATTGGATTTAGTGTAATCTTCAATCGAATATGTAGATGAACAGAAAAAAGAGCTGCCTCATTTGTAGAATTTCACTACGTTCGAGACAGCTCTTTTATTTAAAATATAAGCGTTTTTGCTTAGCTAAGTAAAAACTACGAATCAAGCAAAGTCAGCCGAGTACTACTCGATTGTGCTTACTTTTACCAAGTTAGTGGAACCGGAACGTCCAAGTGGAATTCCTGCAGTAATCACAACGAGGTCGCCAGTTTGAACCAAACCGGAATCCTTACCACCTTTGATTGCTGTTTCCAGCAATTCATCTGTGGAAGTAGCTACTTTACCGAATACTGGCGTTACGCCCCAAACGAGGGACAATTGACGCATAGTTCTTTCTTGTGTCGTAACCGCAATGATTGGTGCTTTAGGACGGTATTTGGAAACAACGCGTGCAGTATGACCTGTAACAGTCGAAGAAAGAATAGCCTTAGCGTTCAGATCCAAAGCGGAAATCGCAACGGATTGGCTGATAGCTTCTGTAACTGTTGTCTCTTGTGCAGTTTGTTGTTTCGAGAAAATTTCACGGTGGTCCAAAGCGGATTCCGCTTTCTCAGCAATGCGGGACATTGTGAGTACGGACTCAACTGGATATTTACCAGCAGCAGTCTCACCGGAAAGCATGATCGCATCTGTTCCGTCGAAAATAGCGTTTGCTACGTCACTTGCTTCAGCGCGAGTAGGACGTGGGTTACGTTGCATGGAATCCAGCATTTGTGTAGCTGTGATTACTGGTTTGCCAGCAACGTTACATTTTTGAATCATCAATTTTTGAGCCAAAGGTACATCTTCAGCTGGAATTTCAACACCAAGGTCACCACGAGCAACCATCAGGCCGTCAGAAGCTTCTAAAATTTCATCAAGGTTGTCAACACCTTGTTGGTTTTCGATTTTGGAAATGATATGGATGTGAGAAGCATTGTTTTTCGCAAGCAGCTCACGAATTTCCTGAACGTCGCTAGCTTTGCGAACGAAGGAAGCGGCGATAAAATCGATGTCCTGTTCGATACCAAAAAGAATATCGTTGGTGTCTTTTTCCGTAATACCCGGCAAGGAGATGTTTACTCCTGGTACGTTAACGCCTTTTTTGCTCTTGATCGTACCACCGTTTACAATACGGGTCTTGATTTCTGTACCTTGAATGTCGACAACTGTCAAACCAATCAGACCGTCATCAATAAGGATGGTGGATCCTACTTGAACATCATTAGGAAGCTCGCTGTACGTGATGGAAATACGTTCTTGGGTGCCAAGGATTTCTTCCGTGGTTAGTGTCAGGTACTCGTCCTGAACTAGTTCAATCGGTTCTACTTCCAACTTGCCTGTGCGAATCTCCGGTCCTTTTGTATCGAGCAGGATAGCAACCGTTTTGTTCAGTTCTTTAGATGCTTGACGGATCGTTTGGATCCGAGCACCATGCTCTTCAAAATCGCCGTGGGAGAAATTCAAACGGGCCACATTCATACCAGCCAAAATCAATTTTTTGATATTCTCCAACGATTCACTCGCAGGTCCGATCGTACATACAATTTTACTTTTCCGCATTAGGTTTTCCTCCGTTTTTTCGTTCTCTCTGTCTCACTTTTTCCAACTACAAAATCTACTACAAGGCTAACTAATTAAATAGGAACTTTGTCACATGTGCCTTTAACTACGCCCTTATGAATATTACTGCAACTTAGACACAAAATCAATGTTGTAGGCTCTTTTGCAGTAATTTGAGGTCGAATTATCTGCACGCACAAAAAAAATTAAAATAATCTCGGCAGTCAGTCGAGATTATTTTAATTCCAATAAAATGTATATTTTACACTAACTGCAATATGGTCCGCTAAGTATGATTATATGTCTTAAAGTGCAAATGAAAACGCACCTCTTACACTTCAGATTCTACTTCTTCTTCGAGAGAAATCTGCTCCTGCTGGGCTTCTGCAAACTCACCAATTTTACGGAATTTAAGATAACGATCTTCCCTCAATTCCGCACTATTCAGAGGAATTAGCTCCTGCAAATGACGCCATAACGCATCCTTAATTGCAGCTGCCGTAGCTTCGTAATCACGATGAGCGCCACCTTTTGGTTCAGGAACAATCTCTTCAATAACTTCCATTTCAAGCAGATCAGCTGCCGTTATTTTCATGGCTTCCGCCGCTTGATCAGCCTTCGAAGCATCCTTCCAGAGAATCGAAGCAGCACCGTTCGGGGATATTACGGAATAGATGGCATGCTCCAGCATAAGCACTCTATTACCAACTGCCAGTGCTAGTGCTCCACCACTTCCACCTTCTCCGATGACCACACAGATTACAGGGACACCAAACTGAGACATCTCACGTAAATTACTGGCGATCGCTTCGGATTGTCCTCTTTCCTCGGCTGTGTTGCCTGGATATGCACCTTTCGTATCCACAAAGGTTATGATGGGACGTTTGAACTTGTCCGCTTGCTGCATTAGACGTAGCGCTTTACGGAAACCCTCAGGGTGTGCACTGCCGAAAAAGCGTAAAATATTCTCTTTCGTATCTTTACCGCGCTGTTGACCAATAACCGTAACCGGGATGCCGTTCAGTTTGGCGATACCGCCTACAATAGCAAGATCATCTCCAAACATTCGATCACCGTGTAGCTCAATTAAATCTGTGAAGATCTGGTTCATAAGATCAAGGGAAGTCGGACGTCCTTGATGTCTGGCTAGATGCATTTTCTGGGAAGGAGAGATATTAGAATATACTTCCTCCTCAAGCACACGGTACCGTTCTTCCAGTCTTGCTACCTCGTCCGTAAAATCAATACCCTTCTCTTCGCCAAACTGCTTTAGCTCGGCAATTTTCTTACGCATTTCAACCAGAGGCATTTCAAAAGGCAACTCTCCTGCCAACCTAAAATCCCCCTTTCACATCATGCAATTCCAATATTTTGGTCAGTGTGGCGCGCATTTCTTTACGGTGCACAACCATATCAATCAAACCATGTTGCAGATTAAATTCAGCCGTCTGGAAATCATCCGGTAGCTTCTGGCGAATCGTCTGTTCAATGACTATACGTCCCGCGAAACCAAATACCGCCCCAGGCTCTGCAATAATAATATCGCCAAGACTAGCAAAACTCGCAGATACTCCGCCGGTAGTCGGATCCGTAATTATAGAAATATAAAGGCCGCCCGCTTCATTGAATCGCGCAAGCGCTGCACTGGTCTTCGCCATTTGCATAAGACTTATAATACTTTCCTGCATTCTGGCTCCGCCTGAGGTAGAAAAAATAAGGAGTGGAAGCTGTTGCTCCATAGCTTCTTCAATCGCTCGGGTAATCTTCTCACCTACTACAGATCCCATACTGCCCGAGAAAAATTCAAAATTCATCACAGCTACGATTACTGGATGTCCGCTAATAGATCCCTGTCCCGTAATCACGGCATCAGTTTGTCCCGATTTCAGCTGCTGTTGCTCCAATTTAGAAGCATAGCCTGGAAATTTCAGTGGATCTATAGAATACATTTCACTGTCAAACTCAATAAAGCCCTCTGGATCTAACGTCATAGCAATACGCTCAACAGCATTCAAGCGCAGATGATGACCACAAGTAGGACATACTTTTAGATTCTTTTCTAATTCCTTGCTATACTGGATCGTTCCACATTTGTTACATTTGCTCATTAATCCTTCAGGAATTTCCCGTTTGGGGCGTTCGCCTTCTGCAGACTCGCCGCTTCGCTCCAGACGTTCTGAAGGAATAGTCGCGTACTTCCGTTTCTTCTGAAATAAATCTTTGAACACACCCGCACCTCTTCAGCCGTTTATTTGCGTTATGCAGCTTGCCGCTGTCATGACTTTTCTCTTGTTAGAAATTCAGGGATGCAGAATAAGATTAAGGACTTCCTGTACTTCCTCCAGTTCACCCGAAGGAACCAATATCTCAAACTGCTGCTTGGACATATTGATTGGACGGCATTTTATTAAAAAACCTTCTTCAGTCAGCTTACTCTTAATCATATCCGCCACTTTGGCGGTTGGCGCGATATATATTACCGTCCACATGCCTTGCAAGGCCTCCCCAATCTTAATTCCCAGCCGTATCCCGTATAATGGAATTATGATAACACAGTTTTCTTTTTTCCCGCAACAGGAGTAGGGCAAAGGAAACAAGACTGAGGAACTCATTCAAATGAAATGAATCGGGTCAATTATTCCGTGTCCATGACTAGAGGATATACTTTTGCTCCTTCATGCCGATGAGCGATTCTAGCAGAAGCAGCTGCCGCGATACCCGCAACAAGGTCATCCAAGAACACGTGAATACTTCCCTTATCATCGTTCAATTCACCAATGATTCCAAGCTTTATTTTGTCCAAGTACCCAAATCCTGTCAGTCCGATCATCCCATAAACCCCTGTGATACCAAGTGCAAGAGTCTCGTCCGCTCCATAAAGTGATTCGTCCGCCTCCATAACTGCCTGGAGCGGCTGCGGAAGCAGTCTTTTCTCTGCCAGTTCATCCAGTGCGATCCCCGTCATTAACGTGTACTGCACTTCTCTTTTTCCCAAGACAGACTTCACACTGGAAAGGCATTCTTCCTTGGATAAACCGGGATAATAAACCGATTGTAAAATATATACGATTTCAGCGATGGAAGAAAGTGATACGCCTCTACGCTCCAACAGATCAACTGCCATTTGATAGGACATGATGTGATTCCCCTTTCCGCCCAGGGATTCGCCCTGTGGTTTCCTAATGTATGCGGAAAAGGATGGAATTGTTCTTATTTTATTCTTACAGTACCTGCCCCCAGCATAGACTCGATAGCCGCGAACAGCTCCTCTGTAGGCTTAATCCGATAGTTATCGCTAAGGGCCAGGAGCTTCTGATCCCGTTCGTAGAACAGAATCGTTGCTACTGGGCCAGAATGGTTCTGCAGCAGCTCCTTCAGGCGCGACAGCTGCGCAGCATTCTCGGCGGCCGGCGTGATCTTGATAAAGACACGCTGGCCTGAGGCCGGCGCTGTCGCCGCGGCCGGTGCAGGTGTTGCTGGCGCAGCAGCGCCGCCTGCAGGTCTCCCAGTGGGGCCAGTGGTGGCACCGCTGGCCCGCGAAGCAGGAGCTGCGCCGCGCGGCGGTGCTCCTGCTGAGGCCGAGCGTCCCGCGCTATACGAGCGGGACGCGGCGGCACTACGGCGCTGCAGCAGGCCGCGGATAGTCTCCGCGGATAACAGCGCCACTTCCTCGGCCAGCAGCTTGAAGCCTTCGTCCTCCTGCTGCACCTTGGCGCGCAAGGCCAGCAGCGCGCCCTTAGCAATCAAGCTGCGGCTTCGCTTCCACACCTCTGGGAAGAGCACGACCTCGCAGCGCTCGATCTGATCTTCCCATTCGATGAAGGCCATCGATTTCCCCTGCTTCGTCGTAATTTCCTTAACGGATACGACCATTCCGGCCGTAACCGTCTGGCTCTCATCCGCAGCTTCGCCAAGATCCATTAGCCGCTGCATCCCTGGCTCGTCCAGCAGCTCGGCGCTATCGTCGAGTGGATGACCGGAAAGATACAGACCCAGCAGCTCACGCTCCATCTCCAGCTGCTGTCCTACTGTGAACTTAGGGATATCCGGATACCGAATTTCCCAGTTCGGTGTCTCCACCAAATCGTCGAACAACTGGATTTGCAGCTCATCCCGCTCCTTGCGCCATTTCAGCGCAGCGTCAACGGTTTCGTCCAGCATAGCTAGCAGCTGGGCTCTATGACCCGGCAGACAGTCAAAAGCTCCTGCCTGCAGCAAAGACTCCACTACCCGCTTGTTGCAGATTCGCAGATCCACACGTCGACAGAAATCGAGCAGGCTGTCGAACGGCCGCTCCTTGCGGACCGCCATAATGTTCTCTACTGCAAGTGTGCCGACGTTCTTAATCGCTGCGAGCCCAAAGCGGATATGCCCTGTTCCTGTTCCTTCGCCCGGAACAGGAGTAAACAGCACGCCGCTCTCATTCACATCCGGCGGTAATACGCCGATGCCCGTGCGGCGGCAGTCTAGCACATATTCCGCCACCTTACGGTGGGTGCCCATCACTGCGGTCAACATTGATGCCATAAACTGCACCGGATAATGCGCCTTAAGATAGGCCGTCTGAAAAGCCAGCACTCCGTAAGCCGCCGCATGCGCACGAGGGAAGCCATAATCGGCAAATCGTACGATCATATCATAGACGGCGTTCGCATCCGTTTCGTTATACCCCTGCTGTAAGCTCCCCTGTACAAAATGGCCGCGTTCCTTATCTAGCGTCTCGCGTTTCTTCTTAGAGACCGCTCGGCGGAGCAGATCCGCTTCACCAAGCGAGAATCCAGCCATAAGCGAAGCAATCTGCATAATCTGTTCCTGATATACAATAATCCCATAGGTATCCGCTAAAATAGACTTCAAATCTGGATGAGGATACTCTACTTCAATCTCCCCGTGCTTGCCTGCTATATATTTCGGGATAAATTCCATCGGACCCGGGCGATACAGCGCTAGAACCGATACAATATCTTCAAAACCGTTAGGCTTAAGATCCTTAAGCACTCGTCTAACGCCCGCCGACTCCAGCTGGAAAACCCCTGTCGTCTCACCAGCACCTAGCATTTCATACGTGAGCGGATCATGATCTGGCACGGTACGGAAATCAGGAACACTGCCGCTCATTTCTTTTATTGAATTCATACAACGCTCAATAATAGACAAAGTACGCAAGCCCAGAAAATCCATCTTCAGCAGCCCAACACTTTCCAAATGCTCCATAGAGTATTGGGTTAACGCTGTACTCTCGTTGCCTTCCTGAAGCGGCACAGCATCGGTCAGTGGGCCTTTGGAAATGACAACCCCGGCAGCATGTGTCGAAGCATGGCGAGGCATACCTTCCACCTTCATTGCCATATCCAGCAAACCTTTGATCTTCGGGTTACTATCATACATCGCTTTAAGATCCGGTGTACTCTCCAGCGCTTTAGCAAGGCTGATCCCCAATTGTCCTGGGATAAGCTTGGCGGCTTTGTCTACCTCGTTATAAGGCAAATTCAGCACCCTGCCTACATCACGAACAGCAGCCCTTGCTGCCATTGTTCCAAACGTAATAATCTGTGCCACATGCTCTTTTCCGTATTTCTCCACCACATAAGCGATAACCTCGTCACGACGCTCATCACTAAAATCGATATCAATATCTGGCATCGTGATCCGTTCTGGATTTAAGAAACGTTCAAAGAGCAAATTATACTTAAGCGGATCCACATCGGTTATTCGTAGTGAATACGCAGTGAGACTCCCCGCGGAGGAACCCCGGCCTGGTCCAGTAGCAATTCCCTGTCGATGACAATAGGCGATAAAATCCCACACAATCAGAAAATAATCGCTAAACCCCATATTCTCGATAACACCAAGCTCATAGGCAAGACGCTTCTCAGCGGTCTCTTTTTGCTCAGCCGACGCCCACAGCGGTGTGTCTATATAACGATCTTCGAGCCCTTTATAGCACAACTCTCGCAAATAAACAGCGGAGTCCTTACCTTCTGGAATAGGTGAATAAGCAGGTAGAATATGTTGACCGAAGGTAAGCTCCAAATTACATTTTTCTGCGATCAATAGCGTGTTACTGATAGCTTCAGGCACATGCGGAAACAACGCCGCCATCTGATCACTGCTTTTTAAGAATAGCTGATCTGTTCCGATCTTGAGGCGCTCCTCATCATCCACGGTTTTACCTGTTCCAATACAGATCAGAACATCCTGTACCTCAGCATCTTCTTTAGCTAAATAATGGACGTCATTGGTAGCTACAAGTGGGATCTCACAAGCCTTAGCAAGCGCAATCAGCTTCGGATTTACTCTCTTTTGCTCGGAAATTCCGTGATCTTGAAGCTCCAAGTAGAAGTCCTCGCCAAAAATCTCCTTATATCGCAGCGCAGCCTTGCGCGCCTCATCGTCTCTTCCATGCAACAAATGCTGCGGCACTTCGCCGCCTAGACAAGCACTAAGGCATATAATCCCCTCGGAATGAGCGGCCAGAACCTCCATATCAATGCGAGGTTTATAGTGATGGCCTTCCAGATGGCCGATAGAGATCAGCTTCATCAGGTTCTTGTAGCCGGTTTCATTCTTGACGAGCAGAATCAGGTGATAAATCGGTTGATCTTTACGACTGCCACGCTCACGGCGAGAGCCCGCGGTTAAATAAGCTTCACAGCCAATAATCGGCTTGATTCCATTCTCTTTACACGCTTTATAAAAGGGGATCGCCCCGTACATCACTCCATGATCCGTAAGCGCCAGCGACTTCATGCCGTATTCGCCGGCCCGGCGCACGAGATCGGTAATGCGCGCCGCCCCGTCCAGTAAACTGTATTCGCTGTGCACATGCAAATGCACGAAAGGGCTCATCATCCCACTTCCTTTCTACTACAAAAATCAAACATAAGATGAAACTATTTTATCATATTAAAGGGGGACCCGCCCATAGAATGGATTAAGAGCACATGGACAGGCAACATTTATAGATGCCTTGTCCGGGAAGGGGCCTTTATGAGCATTTTTATGAGCAAAGCCATCCTTGATTTCTTTATCGCCTTTGGCATCGTAATCGGCGGAGCTATGCTCGGCGGAATCGGCGCCGTAGTATCCCTCCAACCGCCGACGCAAACGATGCTGGATGTGTCAGACCGGATAAAAATATGGGCACTAGCCGCCGCTGTAGGTGGGACTATGGATCCTCTGCGTGTCATTGAAAGCAACATGATTGGAGGCAATCTCTCCCCTGCCATCAAACAAATCATGTATATTGCCTTCGCTTTTCTCGGAGCCCATATGGGCAGTGAGCTAGTAAAATGGGTATGCGGCAGGGGGTAAGCCAGTGAGAGTTCCACCTTTCAGTCGTTTTCGTAGATTCACCCAAATCTCAGCCATATTCGTACTCGGAATCGTCGTGGGAGCCGTCATATACAATGCTATTTTCCATGTTGGGTATAATGTGTTGTGGCTGCAAAATCAAGACTTACGCGTAGACATTGAGCAATATCAAGAAGATATTAAAACGCTCAAAAAATACAATAATACATCTACCGTAATCAGAGAGATCAAAATTCGATCGGAGGAAAGTAAAGCCCAAGAAGGCTCAACCCCAGTTGACCCCGTAACTTTAAAATTAATACTTAGTGAAATACGCTCAGATCTGGAGCCAATGCGCGGACGTAGCATGTTCGACATTGATACAGACAGCAAGCTAGTTAGGCTTCTATTAGATGGAAAGCTATACATTGTGCGAGAAAAGGAGTATTCCGTCAAAATCCGTACAATGCTCGTCATGGAAGGCGTTCTGCAAATCTGGGTAGAAATCAGTCCTTTTAAGCGCAACTGACAACAATCGTGTGATACAATAATGGACAGACAAAAGTGGAAATTACTTCAAGGCTTTTGCACGACAAGATAAAGGAGCTGGCTGTCCATGGTTTTATTTATCAAATACTTATTGTTTGTCCTGCTGGTGATCTTTGTAATCGGTGCCGCTGTGTTCAGCTTATCCTCTCGCCGTGCCTTAAACCCCCAAGATAAAGGTCTAAAACGCTCCGTCATGAATGTGATGCTGGGCGCAATGCTCGTCACGCTCTCTCTGATTTCCATGTTTCTGTTTCGCGGCTCCACCGTTAATATTATTATTGAAGCTGCCTTTCTTCTGATCGGTGTGTTCAACATCTTCTCAGGACTACGTAGCTATAGTTATTACAGTCGTAGCCGCAGCCAGAAGGATCATCAGTCTAAAGCCTAAACTAAGGCCTGGATAGTTATCAAGAATAAAATAGACTGCCCTCACTATTATCGTTGAGGGCAGTCTATTTAGCATATTTAGGATTCGTTATATTTTAGCCGTGATCAATGGATTGCAGCATTAGGACTGCTTTCGCTACCAGGGTATCCGAATAGCTGATCTCTATTTCAAGCTTACATGTACGACGACTAATCTCGAGCAGTTTCGGCATTACAATAATCGCGTGTTCGATCTGTACCGGCCGAATAAAATAGGTGGACATATTATCTAATACATAGTCGTTTCCTGTAATATCCTTAGCTGCCTTAAACGCAGAGAGCGTCATTAGTGTAGACAATATACCTTCAGAAATGGTACCAAGGTCTGTAGCCATCTGGGGCGTAATAAAGCCATGAAAAAACAATCGTCCCTCTTCATCCCGCTCATCCGCAAAACCGTTCCAGATGAGATGGTCGAAGGTCTCTCCTAGCTGTGGTGTGTTACGTACATCACGCAGACTTTGCAGCACTTCTTTACGAGTTAGGGAGCCAACCAATTTGCGGTTACGATCTACAATGGGTAGGAAATCGACGCCTTCCCACATCATAATCTGCGCGGCTGAGGCTAGTGAGGTATGCAGTGCAGCGGTAACCGGACTCCGAACCATTGCTTTTTCAATACTTTGCCCCTCCGCCAGGTCCTCCACTTCGCGTCGGCCGATAATACCAATCACTCGGTTCCATTCATCCGTAACGGGAAAACGTTGCTCTCCAGTTTCCTCTGAAATCTGCCGCAGCTCACCAACGGTGCTTGAAATTTTCAACGTATTCAGTCGTGGTTTGCTGTCGACAATATCCTCTACTAGCATAATTTTTTTCTTAATTAATCTATCAAAAATCGCGCGATTAATCATTGAAGCCACTGTAAATGTGTCATGTCTTGATGAAATTATGGGGAGGTCCAGCTCGTCCGCTAACGCCTTAACTTCACGGCTCGTCCCGAAGCCACCTGTAACCAGAACTCCGGCACCCTGCTCCAACGCCAAGGAGTGAACATCATCGCGGTTACCCACAATGAGCAAACTGTCTGCGTCTATATATCGAATCATCGCGTCGACCTTCATCGCCCCGATTACATATTTATGTAGATGTTTACTCAGTCCGCTAGCCCCGCCGAGAACATGACCCTCCACAATATCAACCACGTCACCAAACGTCAGCTGTTCAGAAATGTTACGAGGCTTCTTTTCGACACGTACTGTACCAATCCGTTCCTTCGTAATGACGATCCCAAGATTCTCAGCTTCCTTAACTGCACGATATGCAGTCCCCTCACTGACCAGCATTTCTTTTGCAAGCTTACGAACAGATATTTTAGACCCTACCTTAAGACTTTCAATATGCTGCAGCAGTTGCTCGTGTTTAGTAATTGCATCGCCTTGACCTTCCAACTGTTACACCCCCGTACTCCGATCTGTACTATACTGTACCTATTATACACATAGAGAATGGCACAGTACAACCTATTCATGAGCTTGAGGATTCCATTTATCTCCTTGTATACAGTTACCAAAGAAGAAAATGTTTGATCCATAAAAAGTAATCGTTGTTGGACAAACTGGGCAGATGGATAGAGGATATTCCCTTAAGAAAAAAGGAAAAATATGTTATGATCTAGATATGAAAGGGGATGGTATTATGCAATTTCTTTTTATACTCGCGGTTCTCATTCCTGCGGTGTGGTACTTCGCAGCTCTAGGTAAACGGATATCTGCAGAAGAAAAGAAAGCCGGAAAAGATCTCTCGGATGAGATCAATCCTTTTACGGGTGGAAGATAGCTTTAATTCCCCTGCTTCGCGGGGGTATTGTTAAAGCCCACTGGCTTTAGCTAGTGGGCTTTTTTGTGAATCTAGGGGATTTATACCCTTCTTTTCGCCAATTCTGCGCTTTCCACGGGAATCTAGGGGATTTATACCCTTCTTTTCGCCAATTCAGCGTTTTCCACGGGAATCTAGGGGATTTATACCCCTCTTTTAGCTAATTTAGCGCTTCCCACGAGAATCTAGGGGATTTATACCCCTCTTTTCGCCAATTCAGCGTTTTCCACGAGAATCTAGGGGATTTATACCCTTCTTTTCGCCAATTCAGCGTTTTCCACGGGAATCTAGGGGATTTATACCCTTCTTTTCGCCAATTCAGCGTTTTCCACGGGAATCTAGGGGATTTATACCCCTCTTTACGCCAGTTCGGTGCTTTTCCCCGGAAAATTCCAATCTAGTAACTTAAGGGCGCAACCCCAAATCTATGATCTTTGCGTAACTCTAGTTTCTTCATTCCATTTAGATTGCCACTGTTCCAATTTTGCTTTTCGCACAGCTTCCAGACGCTTAGTCTTCTCCTCATCAACCCCAATAATAAAATGCAGATGTGCCGCGATGACCGTAAAGGCGAATAGTGACCAGACCACTCCAAAACCAAATACCCAGCTGGGTCCATTCGCAAGTGATAGCTTCGGCAGTGCATACAAAAGCATAGCTAACGCCAGCAACAGATAGACACCATGTTTAAACTTGTTTCTTTTTCTCATAACTAACAACTCCTTCGTAGACAAGATATTCGATTGAATCTATATCTCTACTCTATGAACATGAAGTCCGTAATATGAGACAAGTCCACTAAAAAATATACTTCTATTCAAAAATATACAGTGAAAAACATAAAATAGTATGCATTTATGTAGCTAGCAGAGCTTATATATGAGATGATAATTTCATTTAGGGAGGCGATTTCGAATTGAATGCAATTTATAATCATACCGAATACATAATTCGAAAAAAAGTATTTTCGATCATGGGTGCGAAGCTTCATATTTATGATAACGCGGAGCAGCTTGTGCTTTATTCGCAAATGAAAGCTTTTAAGTTGAAAGAGGATATTGCGTTGTTCACTGATGAGTCTATGCAGAAGGAACTTCTGCGCATAAAAGCCCGCAGTGCGGTCGACTTTAGTGCTACTTATGATGTACATGATTCGGAGACTGGCGAGCATGTTGGTGCTCTACGCCGTAAGGGACTTAAATCCATTTTGAAAGATGAATGGACGATTCTCGATCGTCATGATCAGGAAATTGGAAAAATCAAGGAAGACAGCACCGCGATGGCCCTACTCCGCCGCTTCATTTCTATTATCCCTCAAAAATATAATATCGAGATGGATAATGCAACGATTCCGACTTTCAAAACAAACTTCAACCCATTCGTTACAAAAATCATCGCTGACTTTTCCGACGATCCCAAAGGAATGCTTGATCGCCGCCTAGGTTTGGCTGCTGGTATTCTTCTCTGCGCAATCGAAGGTAAACAAGATTAGCTAGTGTACTTATACACTAGCCACAAAAACAAAGAGGGTGTCTCCAATGCCAAACGGCTTCGGAAACACCCTCTTTAGATTGTCACTGCTGAAGCTTTCTACGTAAACCTTCGCTTAATAAAAGCTTTTATTCGCCATACAATTGCGACAAGCTCTCGGTAATGATTTTGTTTACATCCTCGATTACAACACTCAGACGGCGTTCAGCATCGAACAGACGGCGAATCCCAAGATTCTGGTTAAGCACCTCGAATAATTTCTCCATCTTCTCCATTTCTTCCTGTGGAGGCATATCTCCGCTCATCATCCGTTGTTGAAGCTCCAATTGGCCATTACGGAAATTGTCGAGCATCGCTTTTGCTTCGGGATCTGTTTCTACCAGCTTCATCGCATTGGTGATATCCGCTACCTCGCTGCTTTCTTTAATGGCTTTCGCCAGTTCATGTGCTTTGTCGTGAATACTCATTATGATTCCTCCTAAAAGTTTTGTTAGCATATGCTTCTCAAGAGTTACTTCGTACAAAACTCACTTCGAAAGCATATGCCTAAGTTTTGTTAGCTACTGCTTCCTGAGTTACTTCGTACAAAACTCACTTCGAAAGCATACGCCTAAGTTTTGTTAGCAGCTGCTTCCTGAGTTACTTCGTACAAAACTCACTTCGAACGCGCTGCTTAAGTTTCCAAATATCAACTCATCCCATACTTGTTTCGCTTCTTGGGCCAGACTTTTGAAATGATGTGGCAAGGTTTTTAAAGAGTAGGTCAATCACCAAGGGTCATATGTCTCCATATGATGAATGATGTGTAACCCTTAGCTACCAAATTGCCGGCATCATGCTGCCTACCGGAAGGAGATCCACCGATGTCCCAATTCAAGATCCCGGTCCATACGGTCCACTCGGGCATCCTGCAGGAAAACGCTATAATGCTTGGCGAACGATCCATGAAAAGACTCAAAATCCCGGCTCACGGAACGCTCCAGCTGGCTTTCGGCTCTTTCCGGCAGGAGGTTACCATTATCCCGGCCCCCAAAGCCGACAGCCTACGTGTAAGCGAAGGACTGGCGCGGCGGACCGGATGGAAACATCGACAAACCCTCAACGCCTCTTACAGCTCCGTAAGTCGTACCTTGCGACTTGGACCGTTAATCGGTGTACTCGTCAGTCGTGACCATCCTGATAATCTCGACAGACTGTTTGGACCCATTACCATGTTCTGTCGAGAATTAACAAATGCCTGCCACGCACAAGGCGCCTATGTATATTTCTTTACCCCGGAAGCGCTGGAAACAAGCAGCTCTTCCATCCAGGGCTGGGTATACAACGAGGGTTGGAGGAAAATGAGTCTGCCCATCGCCGATGTAATCAACAATCGGCTAACGACGCGAAAGGTGGAGAACAAACCTAGCGTACAGCATTTTTTGGCGGATGTAAAATCACGGTATGGAACGCATTTCTTCAACGAAAAATTTCTTGACAAGACAGAAGTATTTGAAGCTTTAGCGCATGACCCTACCCTGCAGCGATATTTACCGGAATCGCATGCTTTGAACGGTTTTGCTGTAGTAAAGAAGATGTGCAGCCAATATCCAAGTGTATTTCTAAAGCCTGTACGAGGCAGTCTCGGCAAAGGCATTCTCCGAATCTCCAAAGAAGAAGGTGGAGGCTACCGTTTGTTGTCTACTACCTCATTAGGCACACGCAAGCAAAGCTATACGACTTTAGCTAAGCTGTACCAGTCCATCGCTCCCAAGATGAAGACAACACGTTACCAGATTCAACAAGGATTACCTTTGATGGAGCTCGGAAGGCGGCCTGTAGATTTTCGGGCACTTGTACAGAAGAACGGCAGTGGAAAATGGGGGGTTACCTCCATTGTCGCTCGCACCGCAGGAAGTAATCATTTCGTCTCCAATTTAGCAAGAGGTGGCAGTCTCAGCACTGTCCGCGAAGCCGTTAGCAAGAGTAGTCTTCCTGCTGGCACAAAGGATAGCGTACAGCTTCAGCTGCCGAGAGCAGCACTTGCTATTGCAAGAGGGGTAGAAACCTTTATCCCTGCTCATTTCGGAGAGCTCGGAATCGACTTGGCACTGGATCAATCCGGACGTATATGGCTCCTGGAGGTTAATTCCAAACCTTCCAAGAACGATAATACACCGCTAAACGATCAAAAAATCAGACCGTCCGTCAAGCAAATGATTCTATATTGCCGTTATTTGGCCGGTTTATAAGGAGGACACAATGACTGAAACAGCTATGGGGTTCCTCGGTATAATGACGGGTCGTCGACATGGGAATCCTCCGATCGCCGAACCAGAATTTTGCAGTCATTTATGCCGGGCAGCTCCGCGATATAACCTCAAAGTCCTCGTATTTCATCCGGACGGAGTAGCGGCAGATGGGTCATCTATAACCGGTTATACATGGAAAGATGGAAGCTGGTACAATACGACTTCTCCGCCACCAGATATTATTTATAATCGCTGTTTTTACAATAGTCCGAAAGAAAGAAAAGAAGCTTCGTCTGCCCTTTCTTTTCTTCACCGCTCTCTACCTTGGTCACGGGGGTTACCTGATAAATGGGGCGTATACGAGATCTTGAAGCGTAACCGAAGAGCAGCTATTTTACTGCCGGAAACTGTACTCTATACCGGTACACGCAAGTTAAGCACTATGCTCGCTGAAAGAGAATACGGGGTCTTTCTAAAACCCAAAGCAGGCTCTCACGGCAAACGAACACTACATGCCATACTGCAGAACCGAAGCTCTGGAGGAGGCATTAGATTACGAGGGCGCGATGGGTCAAATACACCCTTTCAATATGTATTTAGCTCGCAGGATGAAGGACTGAACTGGATTCATGAATTTATCGGCACACGCCGCTATATCATACAGCCTTATTTGCACCTAACTAATTCTAAGGGGCAACCGTTCGATGTGCGTGTATTGATGCAAAAGAATGGCCTCGGCCGCTGGGATCTTACTGGAATGGCCGTTCGGCTGGGTAACCCTGGTTCACTGACTTCGAACCTGCATGGCGGTGGAACAGCGGTTCCTCCCTTGCCCTTTTTACTTGCAGAATATGGTCAGGACGGAAAAGACATCATGCAGGAGCTTGCTAAAGAAGCTGCATACTTGCCTCCTCTTCTGGAGGCCGCATGCGGTAGACTTGGAGAACTCGGCCTAGATTTCGGTATTGATTCTAGCGGTCGAATTCATTTACTAGAAGCAAATTCCAAGCCAGGGCGCACGGTATTCCGGCTGACGGGCGACCGCCGGGCTGCTAAGCTCGCCGCCGAGAATCCACTGTCTTATGCGCGCCATCTGCTACACACACAGCGACGGATACCATCTCTATCTACGGACAGCTCCGTTATAAACGGGAGAATGATAACAATGGTTCCTAAGGAGGATTCATAAATGAGTCTCACTTTTTGCAATGTGCATTTCACTAAGCAGCCCCAAAGAGTTGTATATGTATCAGGTGCACTGATGAAAAGCTTGAAGTTAACCGGGAAGAAGAATATACGCCTAAGGCTCGGTAAAGATGCCATCCCGACCATGATCAAGCCCATCAAGCGCGCCGGAAATCATCTATTCCTCGCCACTGGTGTAAAGAGTGCTATCAAGGTTCCGAAATCTGGGGGTATCTATTTACGCAATCTGCAAAACGACGAAGTACAGCTTGGTCCTTTAGTCGGTGTATTGTCCGACGGACCAGCATCTTCAGCTCAGCCCTTCGGTTCTCGCACTGGCTTTATAAAGCAATTGCTGCGAGAAGGCAGTAACAAATGTTATATATTTGCCTTTATGCCGCGTGATATTAACTGGCAACAGGAGCAGGTCTATGGTTATTTCTTAACCGCAGGCGGCAAATTCGAGCGAAAGATGGTTCCGCTACCTGATGTCGTCTACAATCGACTACCCAGTCGGAGAGCTGAAACTTCACCCTATATCAACCAGCTACGCGAACGCTTTATGCGCAAGAAAATTCCTTACTTCAACTGGAGCTTTTTCAATAAATCCGACATCTATCGGTTACTAGAGAATGACGGAGCTGCAAACCGTTATGTACCTGAAACCCACAGCAATCCCTCTAGTGAAAAAATGAGAGAAATGCTGGAGCACCACCACTTTGTATACTACAAGCCTTCTGCAGGCAGTCTGGGACACGGAATTTACCGACTGACCTATCTGCCTAAGAAGGGATACTTTGCCCGTTACCGCAAAGGAGGAAAAAACGTACTACTGCGCTTTACAACTTTTGACAGCCTCATGCGTATGCTTCGTTCGCGGCACGGGCAAGGTCTTCAAAATTATATCGTACAGCAGGGAATACGTTTGATTGAAATTGATGGTTGCCCTATTGATTTTCGATTCCATATGCATAAGAACGGCAATAATCAATGGATCGTAGTCGGCATAGGTGCTAAAAAAGCCGGCCGAGGCAGTGTCACCACTCACCTTAAAAATGGGGGAGCCTTGCTTACACCTGGGCAGGCACTCGGGCGTGTATTCGGTGGCAGAGCAGATGAAGTATTGCAGCGTGCGAAGAGTACAGCCGTCAAGCTGGCAGAATCCTTAGAAATCCAGCATCGTCATTTGCTCGGTGAAATCGGCTTTGATCTCGGCATTGATCAGGATGAAGACATCTGGATGTTCGAGGCCAACGCCAAACCAGGACGTTCCATCTTCCGTCATCCTTCCCTGCGCGCTGAGGGCAAAGCTTCCATCGAGCACATTTTGGAGCATTGTCTATACCTCAGCAAATTCCGCAGGAGGGATGAGATGTGAGCACCCACATTCCGGATGAATCAAAACCCGTTATTGCCATACTGACAACCAGTGACAAAGTAAGGCATTTTAATGGCAACCGCAATAACTTCCGGGACATTATTCGCACAGGCAAGGAACAGGGATTTCTTGTCTACGTCGTCACCGTCCGTGACTTGAAGCTTGAAGAACGAATGGTGAACGGATATGTCCCATCATCTAACGGAAAAATATGGTACTGCGTCCCTGTACCTCTTCCTCAAATCATCTATAATCGAATCCCCACCCGTGAGGATGAAGAAAAACCTGCTGTCGTACGCAAAATAGCTCAATGCCTGGAACATCCAGGCATTAAGCTATACAATCCATATTTTTTCAATAAATGGAATCTATTCGAATGGCTGAAGGGCTCGCACGCCACCTCGAAGCATGTTCCAAAAACGAGACGTTTACGAAGCGCAAACACGCTTACCGCCATGTTAAATAATCATACCAGCCTCTATCTTAAACCAGAGAATGGCAAAGCAGGCAAAGGAATTATGCGTTTAAAATACCGTGCAGATACCACTTTGCCCTATCGACTGCAAATTCAAAGCGGCAAAAAAAATGTAACATACAAAGCCGCTTCAATTGAGCGCCTCTGGGCAAGGATCGGAATAGAAAAAGGAACCTCTCGCTACATCGTACAGCAGGCCATTGAGCTGGCGACTCACAGAGGACGACCATTTGATCTACGTGTACTTCTGCAGAAAAATGGCAGAGGCGGTTGGGGAATGACCGGCATAGGTGCGCGTTTAGCCGGTGCCCGCAGTATTACCACTCATGTACCTCGCGGCGGCAGTATAGAGGAGCCATCCAGCATGCTGGAAAGCACATTTGGAACCGAAAGAGCAGCCTCCATCCTAAAAAGTGTACCTACAACTGCTCTGTTAATCGCTAGGCAAATTGAAAGAGCCTCTGATTCTATGCTTGGGGAGATGTCGATGGACCTCGGTGTAGATGAGAACGGAGGACTCTGGTTCTTTGAGGCAAACTCCCGGCCGATGAAATTTGATGAGCCTGCGATTCGCAAGCTTTCCTTGGAGCGAATCTTTCAATACGGGCAGCACTTAGCACGCCATTCTAAATAGAACTCATTAAAGGATGTGACACAGCATGCAGATATCCTCCATCTATGACACTGATGATAAAAAATGGAAGTCGCGGCTAGCCGGACTGCTTGAGTTTATAAGAGAACATGGGGAGCGGCGAATTACAAACCAAGCTTGCAAGGTACTGGCCCGATTAACTCCAGATCAGTTGTCAGAGCCAGGTGTCTCGCTGCTAGTCGCCACCGTACGCGGTCAAAACGGCCGCCAGCTAGCAGGAGTAAGCTTCGTATCCAGTTTTGGTGAAGAAGCCTGTCTCGTTGCTGTGCACCCTTTATACCGTAATAAGCATACCGGCACCGCCCTTATGGCCGCTCAGTTAAAGCGCCTTGGACGTCTGGAATGCTGTGTTGCCAGCGATAATACTGCCAGTCTGAAGATGTGCTTCAATGTTGGCCTTGCCGCAGTGGCGCTTACCAGTGGCCCTACTGGCAAGCCAACTTTATTGATCCGGTCACCAAATAATACCCTTAGCACTACCATTTCTCCACAAGAAGGTGAACTCCTGTGCCAGAGCCCGTCTTAGGCATTCTTACTTTGTATTTGAATGAAGCCAAGCAGCTTGAAGAAAAGGCCGTGTACCGGAGAATGATCATTGAGGGCAATCGAATCGGCTTGGATGTTTTTGTGTTCACACCCATGGATATCCATCCCAGCAAAGAGCAGATCCATGCCCTTGTCTTTGATCCCAAAAGCGGGAAATGGTCACGCAAATGGCGTTCCTTCCCGAACATGATTTATGATCGTTGCCGTATCCAGCGCAGCGAACGCTTTCAGCAGTTGCTTCGTTTCCGTGAACGTTACAAACATCTCCTGTTTCTGAATCGTCCACTGCGCAACAAATGGACCATTCACCAGACGTTCTCGCAAAAGAGCCGTTTTCGGCAGCATATGCCGGAAACAGTACTGTATCACTCCTCTGCCGACCTACATCGAATGTTAAAGCAGAGCCCGGTACTCTATATCAAGCCAGCAAACGGTACAGGTGGACGCGGTATCCTTAGAATTGAGCGGGTAAAGGACAGTAAAGGTGTATTTGATATCCAAGGTCGTCGCCAAGACCGCCGGATTATTCCACCTCGAAAGGTCTCTATCTCTCGATTGGATTCCATCGTTCGACAATGGTGTATTGGTGGACGTTTCCTCGTCCAGCAGGGTATTCCGCTACGCCTACCTGGCGGACGGTTCCATGATTATCGCATGCTTGTTCAAAAGAATGGGCAAGGTGTCTGGGAGCTGACAGGCATGGCAGCAAGGGTCGGTGCCGCCCGAAGCGTAACCTCCAATCTTCATGGCGGTGGTCGCGCGGTTCGAGCGGAAACGCTGTTGAAGGAATGGCTGGGTAATCAAGATAAGACCGATAAGGTCATGCGAACTGCCGAGAAATTAGGACTTGATGCCGCTGCCTTCCTTGAAGAAAGTTTCGGAGCCTTATGTGAGCTCGCACTGGATCTCGCCATTGATCGCGAAGGAAGAATCTATGTGCTGGAGGTTAATCCAAAACCTGCTCGTGAAGTGTTCGCCCGATCAGGGGACGGCAGCACATATCGTAAAGCCTTAGTACGTCCTATGGAATATGCATTGTGGCTTTACAATAACAAAGGGGCCCCTGCTACAGCCAAGACAACTGAGGAATAAACAAACAATATAGAAGCCATCAAAAAGACGTCCCCCGCTCGTATCTATACGGAGCAGAGGGCGTCTTTTTGATTGATAAAGGTTCCATTTATTCATATGCTTTTTTATTAATTGTTGCTGAATATTTCTTATTGTTTATATGTAATGTTTATTTTTTTCATATACAATAATTATATGTATAAAATACCTTCAAATCGGACTTGCAAAGGAGTTAATGATTACAATGAATAGACCTATACGTTTTGGGATCATCGGAAGCGGCTGGCGGGCAGAAATGTATCTTAAGCTAGCCCACCTGCTTCCGCAGCAATTTCAGGTAAGCGGAGTATTTATCCGTAACCGTACCAAATACCAGCAGCTGATCGAGAAATGGAACCTTACCGTATACAGCTCGATGGAACAGCTTGCGGCTGAGAGTGATTTTGTGGTTCTGGCGGTGTCCAAGACCGCTGCCTCCTCTCTGTTGCTGGAGCTTTCAGCTCTGCAAATACCTGTGCTGGCTGAAACGCCTACCGCCTCAACCCCAGCTGAATATGAACTACTTCGCTCCAGTGCCATTGATTTTTCGCTGATTCAGGTTGCCGAGCAATATCCGCTGCTGCCTCACCATCAGGCAAGAACCGCCTATATACAATCCGGGCAGTTGGGTCAGGTAGGCCATGTTCAAGTCTCTGTAGCGCATGGTTATCATGGCATCAGCCTGATCCGTAAATGGCTCTCGATCACTGGCACAGCATGCGAAATCACTGCCCGCCGGCTGGAGGTTCCCATCATGGACTACGCCTACAGGGGCAGGGAAGCCGAAGATGCCCTGAAGACAGAGCAGCAGGATATCGCGATTATGGTGTTTCCGTCCGGCAAAAGCGCCGTGCTCGACTTCACCCGCTCCCAATATTTCTCGCCACTCCGTACCAATAGAATACTTATCCGCGGTTCACATGGGGAAATTCGCGATAATGAGATTATCCGCCGCCTGGGAACCGAAGAGACTGAGCATATGACCATTAGACGGATTCAAAGCGGACAGGAAGGCAGTCTGGAAAATCTCTCCTTGCATGAATTACGTGCAGGACAGCTTAGTCTATTTCAGAACCCTTTTCATCCCGCTCCCCTGTCTGATGAAGAGATAGGGATAGGACAAGCCTTATTGAATATGTCCAGCTTCCTGCGCACAGGAACTTCTGTATACTCTTTAGCGGATGCTTTAACGGACGTTAGGCTGTCTTTCGCTGTCGATGAAGCTATTTCCTCGGAAGGTACAGTTACTTTGAAGGATGAGTTTATTCACGCAAAATAAACTAAACCGACTTCGACGTTCATATCCGTACCTTTTCTATTCTGCTATCTGAAAATTTAGTATTTCATGCGATAAAACTTTCATGCGGACACCAGAGACGTTATTTGCGATAATTTAGTTGTTTTTCGCTATTAGCGGACTCCAATGCAGTTATATCACTAAAATGGTATGTTTTCCTACCTATTTATGACCAATAACGTCTCTCGAGTCCGGAACTCGCTCAAAATGAACTGAAATACGCAAATAAGTGCATCTGGGTCCGTATGCAGGCACACATGTTCATTTACACCTTTCTTCACACCTCGAAAACAAACAGATATCCCACCTTTTTTTCAGAGATAAATCCCATGATTCTATTCATTCAAAGCAATTATCGGCTATAATCAGTGGATTTCCCCCTTCAAAAAAAAGCCGCCCCATAAGTGGCATTCGCCACTTTTGAGACAGCTCCTGATCTTTTCAGATTCACGAAAGAAATGAATCTATAACTATTCCTGCCTTATTAGGGTCAATTCCTGCTCCATTACACTGAACCCGGTAGGACGATGTATGGACAGCACGGGATTGCCGACAGGGTCAGGCGGTAATTCAACATATAACGTCTGAATATCGCCTGGGGATAAATCCGGAATCTCCTGCTTAATTACACATCCGTCCGTATGTGAAACAGAAAGCGTATATCCTTTAACAGTATAGCTTGGAATATCGTCTCGGCATTTCAGCGTAACCTCAAGCCCACCGTCCTTCCATACCGGTTCCTCTGACAGCAGAAGCGGAGATGAAACTTCGCGAAGTGCTGCATAGGATGGCTTCGCCTGATTGTAAATGTCCAGGGAGCCATGCACTCTTTGCCGAAGTCTGCCGGTCCCTTCTTCTCCCATTTGCGTACGGTAATCGTTCAGGCTGAAATAGATTAACGCCGCAAATTGCGGATAACGCCGGTAAATCTCTGTTTTATCTCTTAGTATACTTATTCTTCTGGCATCCCCGCCTTCATATGCGGGTTCGCATAGACCATACTCAGCTATAACGATTGGCTTATCCGGATAATCAGCAATGATCTGCCGAATGATCTCTTCTTCATCGAGATCGCCGTGCCAGGTTCCAACATAATCATTCCACATCAACAGATCTCCGGCACCTGTGGCATCAATCGCAGGATTAATTTGTAGCGTATTGCTCACATAATTAACGAGTCGCGAAGGATCGAGCTGCAGAATCTCCTGCTTAAGCTGCTGCATGTACTGAAGTGTTACCTTGGATTGACCGTCCATTTCATTCCCCATCCCCCAGGCAAAGATGCACGGATGGTGGGAATGATTCAGAATCATCTCCTTCGCTTGAGCCATGGCCTGCTCGAAGGTGATCTTACCCGGCTCAGCCGGCTGCCCCCAATGCGGAATCTCCTCCTGTACCAAGAGACCGTTACGGTCACACCAGTCCAGCAGCTCATTTCCCTGCTGCCAGTGGAAGCGGGTAATGACGCAGTTTGCCTCTTTCAGCTTCACCAGCATAACCGTAAGATCCTCTAGTCGTTCTGCCATTCCAACCTCAGGATGAGAGCCCGGCATCCACTCCACACCCATCAGCCGGACGGGTTCGCGGTTCAGCCATAGCTCATGCCCTTTAACCACAATCTCACGGAAGCCAAAAGAGCGAACTACCCGGTCTTGTACCTGATTCCCCGTACGCAGCACAATCTCAAGCTGGTATAAATGCGGATGGTCAAAATGCCATAAATCAATTTCCGGCAGCAAGATGTCAGCAATTGACCATGAGAGTACTCCAGCCTGCACCATTTCGGTCCCTTGCCATATCTTCGCTCCATTCCGGTAAATGGCGATATCCGCGCTGACGGCATCCCCCGGTTCACAAAGTTTGATGTGGGCGGCTATTTTTCCACCTGTTTGTCCGCCATCGTCAGCGAAGCAAACCTTAGGTTCCACCAGGATGTGCTCAACGGACACTAAGCCCGTTACGATCAGCGTTACCGGCCGGATCATGCCTCCGTCATCCGCCCAGTCAAAGCTGTTGCTCATTGGCAATGCCTCATCACTGTTGCTATTGTCCACTCTAATCACAAGCCGGTTCTCGGCAGCGATAAGAATATTCGGGGTAAGCTCCACTTCAAACGGCGTATATCCAGAATTGTAATGGCTGGCGGCTTTGACACCGTTCACCCAAATATCCGTATCGCGGTAGACCCCTTCAAAGGCGAGACGTATCCGTCTGTTCGCCCACTCATCAGGAATATTTAGAGTTTGTTCATACCAGCCTGCCCCGCGGTATTCCTCAAGACCTTCCTGCACATTCCATGTATGAGGAACGGAAACCAAAGCCGGAGATGGCAAACCGTCAACTTGCCACCCCTCCCGTTCACCTTGGTTCAGAGGATCAGGCTGGAAATTCCAGCCCGCCTCTAGTCTCACAGTGTAACGTCCTTCTTTGATCAAGATATTCACAACCTTCCGCCTGAGTTTGTATCCCTAACCAATCAGTTCGCTTCTGCACTGCATAACCGGTGGTGAATCATTGCCCCCTGATGATTCGGCTCCATTTCCAGAGCGATTTCCAGCTCTCTCGCAGCTTCATCGACACGGCCAAGTCCAAGTAGCCCCAGTCCCCGCATATACCGGCAGTGAATCACATTACGACGATCCAGATCATCCTCAAACACCAAGAAGTCCGGAAGGGATACCGCAAAATAGTCAATTTTGATCTCATCAAAAATATGCTTTTCCGCATAATCGATCAATTTATTGAATCGGCGTTTGGCTTCCTTTTCGTTATGGAGCTTCATCCAAGCGAGACCTTGATAGAAGATCATTTCCGGCGGCTGATCGTTGTAGTACATCGCGCTTGTCGGCTCCTCCAGACCCTGTGAAGCAGCGGTGTAACTCTCCAAGGCCTCCTTCCCCATCTTAAGGCCTTCATATGCCATACCCAGATAATAGTAAATATTGTTCTCCTGGGCACCATCTAGCTTACCTTCACCCAGATTGAGTGGATATACCAGCGCTTGCTTTAAGTGGGTAACAGCTTCCTCGTAACGTCCTGCATGCAGATGTTGTTTGCCAAGCTCGGTATGGGCGAATTTATACTGGCCGGTTACTTTACCTTCTCCGCCTTCCCAAGGGTGGAAATTCCGTGAGCTTAATGCTGCTATAGCTTCATCATACCGCTCAAGATTGTTAAGTAGCGTAACATATTCAACAAAAAGATCATCCCGCTGTTCCACCTGACTACGCTTAGACTCCAGAATGTCGAGGCGCTCAAGTGAGGTCCAGGCCAGCTTCTTGCGGAGCTGATCCAGTTCAAACAGAACCCGCACATCTTCCGGAGAGCAGGCATAGGCTTGCTCCAACGCCTCCATTGCCGCCTGAGGATTCCCTTGCTTATTGTAATAAGCAAGTCCGAGGTTCCGGTGAACCGTCGCAAAATCTCCTCTAAGTTCACGTGAACGCTCCCAGCTTGTGATCGCCTCCGTCTGACGTTTTTTATCATAATAGAAGTTGCCTAGATAATAGTAAGCCTTGTCATCTTCCGGGCTGGCCTTGACTGTACTCTCCAGCAGGGCAAGCTCGAACAAGGTATTCGGGAAGCAATACGTCGGATCAGCAGACTTTCCGGCAAGACGCTGCTCTTCAGCTTTCTTAGGCTGACCCGTAAGTGCATACAGCTCGCCAAGAGCGTAATGTAGCATCGGATACACGGATTCCCCACCCTGAACAGCTCTTTCAGCTACCGTAATCGCCTCTTCCAGAAGACCGCTGTTCATATAATCAGAGATCAGGTTGAGATAGTTGTGCGCGTCACCCCGCATCAGCTGATTTAATCCCGCTAAAACTTCTTTTGCAGCAGGATGTTCCAGCGCCCCGAGTGCCAGTACCTGCTCATTATATGCGCCAAAGTCAGCAACATCGAGTCCGGTTGTTTCAAGGGCAAATGCCTGTGCCTGATCAAAAAGACCAAGCTTGCGCAGCATAGCAGCCTTCAGATTACGGGCTTTGTAGTTGCGTGAATTGCGGATCAGTGAGCGTTCCACCAGATCAAGCGCTTCGGTATACTCACCCTTCTGACTGGCAATTTGCGCAAGGGAGAAGTATCCCGCATCCTGCCATGCTGCAGACCATACCGCTTTGTGAAAAGCAGTGTATGCCTCCTCTAGGCGATTCTGACCACGCAGTGCGACACCCAGCTGGTAATACGCTTCACTGTCATACGGGTTGGGATTTCTCCACGTCAAACGTTCAATGGCTGCACGGAAATACTGCTCACTCTCACAGTACAAGCCCCGGCGGAGCAGCAACGTTCCATAAGCCACATTCAGCCGGATATCCCCTTTGTCTCTTTTTAAGCCTTCCAGATAATAATCCTCTGGCTCAAAAGTGGCATGCCGATATTGCTCCAGATGCAGACCTGCCAGATACAGCTCTTCGGTCGAGCGCAGTTCATGCGGCTCTGCGAGCGGCCTCGCGGCATCAGGGACCTGCTCAATATCCGGACGTTTCGGTTGATACGCGATTAACACCCTGCCATCCGCAGCTCTGACGGTCAGCTTCAAATCATGCTCCTGCTCACCTGAATCCAGCGATATGATCTCTTTAAAAGCGTCATTCGGAGACAATTGCACCGTTTGCTCCATATATTTCCGGCTTGCTCCCTTCAGCTCCACCTTTGCCTGCTCCATTAGTGAGGTTGTATACACTTGGATAACGGCTTGACCGGCTTCGGCATCTACCTCCAAGTTAACGGCTGCTTCGATTGAAGCATTCTTCACTACACCGATGTTTTTGTAGGGCATGAAATATTGAGTGAAGGTTTTCTCCTCATACGGCTGCAACCAGGTAAAGTCAGGTTGGTTGTCTGTGTATACGCCCGTCATGAGCTCAATGTATGGACCGTCTTCGTCCGTCAATTGACGATCCCAAGCTTGTCCGAACTCCCCGTTCCCCCAGGTCCATTGCTTTTTGCCTGGTGAAATATGGTGATTGGCCACATGCAGCAGTCCTGCCTGAACACCATGGTCATATCCGCCGACAAAATTATAATCCGATTTATAGGCCATATACGAGGTTGGAACCGGAATGTTCTTGTAGCGAGAAATATCTACACCTTCAGAATAATCCTGTTTGTAATAAGTTCCGGTAGCGATTGGAAAACGGGATACATCGCGCTTGCCATGGTCAAATACAGCCGTTACGTCAGGAGGAAAGACCGATTGTGTATCGTCATTTACCGCTACAGCCGGATTAGCCCACCAGAGGAAAGTTTGCGGCTCCGCTGTCCGGTTGTACAATTGAGCATTAATTTCCAGATAAGCCTTGCCGGGATACAGCTTGAAGCCAGCGGTAACCTTGGTGCCGTACATCCGATCAATTTCGCTGACCCAAACGGTAGCGCTTCCATCTTCGGTTTGTTCGTATCGGTATTCTACCGGACCAAAAGTGTTGGGCCGGTGATGCTGCGGCCAGTTAAATTCAATACCACCGGAAATCCACGGTCCTGCCAGACCCACTAGTGCCGGTTTGATCACCCGGTTATAGTAGACGAAATCGTAGTTATTGGTTTTGTCTAACGCCCGGTAGATTCTTCCGCCAATCTCCGGCATAATTTCAATCCGGACATATTCATTTTCCAGAATCACCAGCTTGTAATTCTTATCGACCTTCACATCCGAGATGGACTCAATTACTGGATGAGGATACACGCGACCAGTGCTTCCTTGATATACCCTTTTCTCCAGAAACATAGGATTGGGGTCAGCCGCTCCAGCCTCATACGTAGGGATCAGCACACTCGTTTCCCATACATGAACATTGCCGGATGCCGCCACACTAACCTCTGGCTTTTGATTTATTGTTTTTGAATTCATGTTCTCATTAGCCTCCCTTGCCTTAATAGTTATACTTTAGCTTCTGGCGGAGGAGGTTCCAATTGACGAAATGCGGGAAGTGATGGATTATATTCTTATTCTGTATATTCCCCTCCGTTCCTTTTCGATTTTTGTTAAATTCTTATGTTCAGCCTATATAGAAACTATATGAGGAGGTACTGAAATGACAGGTGGAAATATTAAAAAACCTGAAGGATTCATGAAGGAAAAGCTATACGTACTCCCTGATTACTGGATGAAGGAGCTGGAACAGGAAGGACTAACTTCTTCTTTGTATATAACGGACATCGGATATTTCCCGAAGGCCGAGTACCATTTCAGGGAGCGTCCTGAAGGCAGCCCTGCGCATATTTTTATTTTTTGCGAAGCGGGAGAGGGTTGGGTTGAACTTAATCAAGGGGAACGGATGATACTACGTGAAGGGGATATGATTGTTATCCCACCTGACACACATCATAGGTATGGTGCAATGCCGGAGAATCCATGGAGCATTTACTGGTTTCACTTTAAAGGAGAACATGCAACACGACTCGTGCATTTGTTCGGCTTGTCCGCTACTCCACTCACTCTTTCTCCCAGCGGTATCGCTAGGTTTATAGAATGGTTCCACCCTGCCTACGAATTGCTTGCCGAGCGGACGTACGCTCTGACCACCCATGTTCATGTAGCCCAGACCGCAAGACAGCTGCTGTCCGGAATTGGAATCAACAGCAATAAATCCGCGCAGGAAAAGAAAAGAGAAAATTATCTGGAGCAAGCCATACAATATATGAACCAGCATATGGGCGGTTCCATACGGCTTACAGAGCTTTCCAGACATGTTGGGCTGTCGCAGCAGCATCTGATTCACTTGTTCAATCTCGAGACGGGAGTTCCTCCGATTGAGTATTTCCTGCGGCTAAAGATCCAGCGTGCAGGTCAGCTCCTGGACCTAACCGAGCTTAGCATCAAGGAAATCAGCTCTGCCGTAGGCATTAGCGATCCTTATTATTTCTCAAGGCTGTTTAAGAAAATGTCTGGCTTCTCTCCCTCCCATTACCGTAATATTCCAAAGGGATGATCGCCCTCGCCAAGCGAAATATCCAGCTCCCAGCGATATCTCTTTGTATTGAAGATTTTGATTAAATGATCCAAGGCGCTAGAAAGAAAAAGAGAATAGTGGTACCCACACAGATAAGAAGCAAAAGTTCTAAATTCTTTTCAAATAGATGTTTTATAAACCAAAGATAGCTCACGATACATAACAAAAAAACAATAATATAAAAAAATAAAGAATCATAATGAGTAACAGTAAATATGTCTCCACCACCAATAGAAAAGACTATACCTATAACTAAAAACCACATTCCCACTCCAAGTGCAGCGCTTAAGGCAATAAAAAAGAAACTCATTATCATTTTTTATACTCCTTCGACTTGCTTACTGGTTCCATACACATAGAAAGGAATAAATTGTAAATAACCCCTTCCAATAATTTATCGGATCATCTCCTTTGTTTATGTATATCTTTATTAGCTTTAAAAGCCTGCACTTACATTTGAAATCTTGACAATAAAAAAGACAAACCTCATCTTAAATGAGGTTTGCCTTTTATTCGTATACTAAATGTAAAACGCGATATTCCTATTCGCTAACGGATGCATTGTCGTACAAGTCTATCAACTCATCGAAGGAGGTAATAATCACATCGGAGCCCTTCAGCTCATCTTGACGACCAAAGCCTGCATACGCACAGCCGATGACAGTTTGTCCATTTCCTTTGCCTGCCTCAACATCAGACGAGCGATCGCCCACCATCCAGGCACTTTTGATTCCATGATTGTCGAGCAAAATGCGTAGCAATTCTGTCTTCGTCGCAGTCCCTTGACCACCCGCACTATACAATCCTTCGAATAGATCTTTAAGCTCATGCACCACAACTATACTGTGAATGTACTCCTCCAGCCCATTACTAGCCACAAACAGCCGCACTCCTCGCTCTTTTAGCGCAGTCAGTGTTTCGACCACCTGAGGGTACAGTAAAGTACCTCCTGCTTCAAGTCCTTCGACCTCTAACTGCAATAGCAGTTCATCTGCACGGCGGTGCACAGCCTCATCTGATTCGGGCATAACCTTCTTCCAAATGTCTGCCAGTAGCATCCCTAAGCTGCTTAGAATACGTTCTTCCGGTGGTGTCGGTCCAGTATATAGTCCCTCTTCACGCAAAATATCGAACATTTTATGATATGCAGGCAATAAAAGACTTTCAGTCTGGAATAGTGTTCCATCCATATCAAAAACAATCGCTTCCGGCTTGTTCAACTTCGAGTGAACCGTGTTCAGTTCTGTTCCTTGTACTTCATTACTCATCTGTTGTTCCTCCCCATTCTCTTTTGCTTTAGGTAAGCACATTCATCTGCACGAAATTTCCAGTACAAGCCTTATGATATATGAAATCACTTCGGAATGTCCATGCTCTCCACATTTCTAGTTGAAACATAAAGATGAGCTATGATCGATTGCACATTGCTAGTCTAAACAAGAGGCAAGTAGACAGTAAGTTTCCTATTATACTATCCCCTCTTATTCATCCGCACCTTTCGCTGAACTAGAGAAACCTGCGTGAGTACAGTTTTTGAGCAGATATTCTCTTCATTAAATCCTAAACCTGTAAATGTGCAGGTATATTCTCACTTATAGCTCGGTGACATCATCTGAAGTAAGAATAACTGCAGATTTGCAGGAATTATCGCTTTAGCCCTCCACGTATCATTAGAAAATGTACTTTTGCAGGTTTATTCATCGGTAATCGTTACAGAATAGTCAACCATCAGCATCTTTGAGCTACACCGTGCTGCTTGTACCCTTGATCGTTCCTTATATTTACGTAAAAAAAGAACCGGCAGCATGCACAAATCGTGTTTGCTGTACCGGTTCTATTTTTAGGAAAAATGTGTGAACAGTAGATTATACTCTGTCAAAGCTAGAGATTAGCTCATCAAGAACATCTTTACTTACCATTTTACCTTTGAAATTAATGAGGTTCTCTGCGCTTCCGGAGAAGATACAAGTAGGCTCGTATTTTCTAAGAATAATCTTTTCTCCATCTACAAAAATCTCGAGCGGGTCTTTTATGTCAATTCCCATCGTTCTACGTAGTTCAATGGGAATTACGATACGTCCCAATTCATCTACTTTTCTTACTATGCCTGTCGCTTTCATCATCGTACATCCTCCCTTGAAATTACATTAATAATCATTTTTGCTAAAAGCTTATGTAGGCTTCTATGTGATAGTAATGATTACGCTATACTCTAATATTAAAGTGCTATTCTTTCCCTGTCAATTTTATTTCTACAAAATATGATATTTATCGACAATTATTCGACAAAAATATGTACGGTTTCGACAAAATGCTGTAAAGCCATCCAAATTATTCGTCTTGAAATTAATAAATATTCAACATTGCGTTTACAAATCAGCTTGCGGAGTAACCCTTTTGATATCCTCTTTTACCCAATACATCAAGTCCGGAAACACTCCAGTGTATATTAGAGCGAATGATACGTTTAATAGATTTAATACAGACTATTTATGCTTTATGCATCTACTTTTTTCGACATTCTAACTCTCTACTATGCTCTGATTTAATATAAGTATGACATATTATTAATAGAAAGATCAAATATTGGATAAATTTAGCATAATTAATTGAATTTAATTACAAAAAAAACCGACCAGTAATCTATCTCTGGTCGATTTACTATACCCTGATTGCAAGCTTACAAAGTAATCTCAAACAGTCTCGCTATTTTTCCTTGTGGGAGAACCACCGTCAATACCCCGGCCGATGGATATAGCTGTATTTCGTACAACTATTCTCGTGATTTACTGCCCTCTAGGTCGATTCTCTAGTTTTTAGTTGCATAGAATACACTTAAATTCAGAATGGTCCGTTTTAGTTATAAAATAATTGTAAAGAATGCAGTTATTTCACTCATTTCGCAATCCAACGAGATCACTCGCTTCATTTTATTAAAGTTGCTTCTCCGTGACCCTGCCATTCGCATCGATAACTGCATTATAAGAGAGGGTATTCATTAGCTTGATTGTCTTCCTATTGTAAGAATCGTCCATAAAGTTGGGCTGGCCACCTATAATTTTGACTGGCGTAATCTTACTCGTCACCTTGGCATCATTAATCTCAAAGTTCACCAGCATCGAGTGAAGTGTCTTCTCTCCCCCACGTGTAGAACGATTAAATACAAAGTTTCCAAGTGAATAATAGATAGGTTTGTTTTTATAGTATTCGATGCCCATCAGGCAATGGCTGTGAGCGCCGAGTATGATATCTGCACCACTATCAATCATCTGTTTGGCTAGCGTGCGAGCGTACTTCTCAGGGTAATCCTTAAACTCTTCATTCCAGTGAATATACACAATCGTGTAATCATTCTCCTTAGACATCTTCTGAATAGCTGTAAGCATAGGCTGCGAGGTGTACGCTGAGGCGGCTCCAGGTCTATTCTTACCAGCATGCCATGAAGGGCCTGAAAGCACTCTGCTTACGCCTAAGATCCCGATCTTCTTCCCCTTTACCGTCTTTGTATACGGTTTGAATGCTTCAGCCTCATCTTTACCTGCACCAGTATGGCCAATCTTGTTTCGATCCAGATGCACTAGCGTGTCGAGCATGGCGTCTTTTCCGTAATCCAAAATATGATTATTAGCCAAGGACACGCCGTCAATCCCAGCATAGGTTAAGCCACCCAGCACTGCTGGTTTGGACCTAAAGGCAAAGGTTTTCTCTGCTGCCTTCCCACGAATAGACACGGGCATTTCCAGATTCGCGAAGGCGATATCTGCCTTTTGCAAGGTAGGTGCGACTTTCGCAAACGGAAAGTTCACTCCGTATTTGGTGATCTGATCACCGACAAAACCGTCCAAGAGAATATCACCGGCAAAAGCAAGCTTTATAGGCTCTGAGGATGGCGAAGCTGCACTGGATGCAATGGCTGAAGGAAATATCAGTGATAACATGAGTGTAATGAGTACTAATCTGCGCAAAACATTCGATCCGAATCTCAAAAAATTCAGCCTCCTATCAACAGTATGTTATCTATTTTAGCTACTATTCTAGCATACTGGAAATAGATTACTAAATTAAGAGTAGGAAGACCTGTTATTCCTTTGATTTTTTCAAAACAGCCCTGAAGCAATGTAACCCACCCCACAAATCTGTATACACAGCATCAGAAGGCAACTCGAAATCGGTCTCCCCCCAATACTGAAATCCAGCTTGCAGCAGTAGATCATTCATAAGACTTAGGTTTACCGTCGGGTAATCAAACGTTAGCACGAGTAGCCCTTCTTCGTTCAACGTTCGGTGAAATTCCCGTAAAGTGCCCACCGTATTCTCTAAGGTCAAATGCTCCAGCACCGATATGCAAAAAATAGTGTCAAAGCTCTCATCCTCATAAGGCAGCTCTGTAAGATTGGCTTGAGCAAAATGTAAGTTGTTAGTTCTTCTCGCGATAACCTGCTTCGCCGCTTTTTCCCCGATCTCATCTGTAATTGTATCTAGAATGGCCTCCCGGTAAATAACCCTGCTGTCCATATCGCAAGCATAGACCTCTGCACAAACCCCAGCTAAATAAAACTTCAAGGGATGAGGAATACCACAAGCTGCATCCAGCACCACACCATGTGGAGAAATGAAGTTAATACACCACTCATATTCAAAGGGACGGCTCCACCAGGATTCCGGAAAATCATAAATTAACTTCTCACGACGAGCATCAGAGTTTACAAAAAAACGCGAGACAAAGGGATGTGTTGGCATGGCCAGGACTCCTTTTTAACGGAATTTTAGGTAGTGAGAGTATATTCATGATTTGCTGATTCATACCATAACCTTACATTGAGCGAGACAAACCTAAAAAAAAACGGCTGCTCCCTTAGGAACAGACCGTCGTTAAATATTATTTATACAAAACAGATTCTCTAAGAGGATTCACGGGAAGCAATTACTGCTTTGCGAATTCCGAGTCAGTAATAGCCCAGCATCCCGCTCCGCCAGTAACAACTACTTTCGCCATGACCGGGTCTCCTTTTCATGACCTATAACTAGCTAAGGATCGCTTCAACTTGTTTCAAAGTATCCTCGGTGAGCTCTATTCCAGAAGCTTTGACACTCTCTTCGACCTGCTCCGGACGACTGGCACCCACCAGCGCACTAGCCACATTAGGTTGACGCAATATCCAAGCTAAAGCCAGATTTCCTACGGAAATATTCAGCTCCGAAGCGACTCCGCTCAATTGACGAACCTTGTCAATCTTCTCTTCCGTAATCGCCTTCTTCAGCCGATCCAGCTTAGCTGCGCGACTATCCTCAGGAATATCGGTGTTATACTTTCCAGTTAACAAACCTTGAGCTAGCGGAGAAAATACAACCTGTCCAATACCACGGCGCTCGCCGAGCGGAATGATTTCTTTTTCAATATAACGTTCGAACATATTATAAATCGGCTGATTAACCACGATATGATCTAGCAAATAGCGATCTGCTACAGCTAACGCTTCCGTCATTTGCGCCGCAGTCCATTCACTAACTCCGACATAATACACCTTACCCTGACGAACTAGATCATCCAGCGCACGTAAGGTCTCTTCAATTGGAGTTTCCGTATCAAAACGGTGGCAATACATTATATCCACGTATTCTACTCCGAGACGCTTCAAGCTGGCATGGCACTGCTCAGTGATATGCTTACGGGATAAACCACGGTCGTTAGGACCCGTTCCCATTTCGCCAAATACTTTAGTTGCGAGCACATAGGATTCTCTCGGATAGTTTCGCAGAGTCTCGCCTAGTACTTTCTCAGCAGCACCCTTTTCGTAAACATTTGCCGTATCAAAAAAATTCACGCCTAGGTCGTAAGCGGTTTCAATGGCTTTAACAGCATTATCTCTTTCTACGTATCCTCCGTATGTCAGCCAGCTTCCCAAGCTAATCTCGCTAACTTTTAGGCCAGTTCCACCTAATCTACGATATTTCATAATAACTGCTCCTCTCCATAGTTCCGTGTTATGATTTCGGCACGTTGCCTAACGCACATATTCATTCTAGAATAGTTTGTATATAATAGGAAGAAGTGAAATTTAGTTTATTATATGATCTCTAGAGTAGTTACTATACTAGAGTATAGTGGCACCAAAACAGGAGGAGATTCCTTGGATACAGCTAAATCTACCAGTAATTATATCCCTAAAACCCCACTTACTATTGAATGTAATGTAGAAAAAACACTTGAAGTATTGGGCGGAAAATGGGCTTTTCTTGTGCTAAGGGAGCTGTTTAATGGCACCCAACGCTTTGGAGCACTACAGCGAAAAATCACTAATGTTAGCCCCCGTGCGTTAACTAGTACGTTGCGCCATTTAGAGGAACACGGTGTGCTTGAGCGCAACGTATTTCCTACCGTACCGGTTACAGTGGAATATTCATTAACTCCAAAAGGTGAGGATTTACATCAAATTTTGAAGGAAATGAAGCTATGGTCGGCCAAATGGACGTAGCTTTGGTAGGTTAGGCTGCGAACTGATTTATAAAAGAGGCTGTCCAAAAAGTAGAAAATTCTACTTATGGATCAGCTTCTTTTTTTATTAATAGACTATATAACGGATTCTTACTTTAACCCATGGAGTAATTAGTTATGATGAACGAAAGGCAGCCCCTGTTCGCACACCGTAGGTTAAAATGGAAGTTGAAGGACAACCATTTCAGAGCTACATGCGAAAGGAGCTGTTAATATGAAGAATACCATAAAATACGTAGGTTTGGATGTATCAAAAGAAAAAATTGCGGTGGCGATTGCAGATGAGGGTCGAGAACCCGCACGATATTATGGAGCCATATCTCATACCCCAGATGCTGTGGCTCGAATGATTCGGAAAATCAAAGGTACAGGGATTACACTGGAGGTCTGCTATGAAGCCGGGCCTACGGGGTACGACTTATATCGCTGGCTGACGAAAATGGGGATTTCCTGCGTGGTAATCGCACCTTCGCGTATGCCACAGCGTCCCGGCGATGCTATAAAAACCGATCGACGGGATGCTGAAAAACTGGCTCAACTGCACCGCGCAGGAGAATTGACTGCGATCCATGTGCCGACTCCTGAACTCGAAGCCTTAAGAGATCTCATTCGTGCACGAGAAGATGCTAGGCAGGACTTACATCGGGTTCGGCAACGGCTCATTCATTTTCTGTTGCGTCACCAAATTCACAAGCCAGAAGGCATGAAAAAACGTTGGACCAAAAGGTACCGGGAATGGCTGTCTATGTTGAAGTTTAATAATGTAGCTCAAGAAAAAGTTTTCGCGGAATCCCTGCAACAGCTCCGGGAAGTGGAGGAGCGAATCAAGCGACTTGAAGCCGCAATGCGAGAAGAAGCACAGATCTGTCCATACGCACCTGTCATTCAAGCGTTGCAAGGTCTGCGGGGAATTGCCCTGCTGACGGCTATGACTTTAGTTGTCGAGATTGGAAATTTTGAGCGTTTTCGTTCACCGGCTCAGCTCATGAGTTACCTGGGACTAGTGCCACGGGAGTATTCATCGGGAGCAAGTACCAAAAGAGGAAGTCTTACAAAAACCGGAAATTCCGGTGTGCGACGTGCACTGGTGGAGTCCGCATGGAGTTACCGTCACCGTCCTGCAGTTAAAGGAGATTTAGCAGTGCGCTTAGAGGGTCAGAGTGCTCATGTCCATGAAACGTCGTGGAAAGCCCAAGAACGGTTACACAGCAAGTATTTAAAGTTAGTCAGACGTGGGAAACACCGAAATTTAACTATGGCTGCGGTAGGTCGTGAGTTAGTTGGATTCATCTGGTCAATAGCGGTAGATGCAGAACGGAAAATGGCGTAGGTGAAATGAAAAAAACACAAAAAGTATACCCAAAAGATTTGAATTCTTGGGGCATGGAGACAAAGAGAAAGGTACGAGGAGAATCCGTGAATTCCCTATGCACAGGATCCCAGATCTGACGTGCGAAATTAGTTTGCGGAAGCTCCTTCGACGTAGGCATAATATGTGGTAACCAACCCACGGATAGCAGATTGCCAGCCGACGACTCGCATTTTGTCTCTGTGCCCAAGGAATTGAAAACCCTTTGGTTTAAAGGGGAAAACAGGGGTATTGACTAATTCGTTCATAGCAGGGAAAAACTCCCTGAAAATAGCCGATTTTCGTTATAAATGAGTAGAAAGAGGGAAATCCTCCCTAAAAATCGGGGTGATTTCGTTATCTTCCACCAAATCAGCTAAATTATAGGGAGGTTTTCCCTAATTAATAGTTGGATGACCAGAGATCTCAGAATTATAGGGAGAAATTCCCTAATTATGATGGAGTCTGAATGCTTGGACAATGCAGAGCAGCGATCCTCCATTAACAGGAGAATCGCTGCTCTGTTGAACACTTAGGGGACAACCCCTTCAGTATTTTTACTATAAGATTTAATATTTATCTACAACCGCTCCGAGAACTGCCGTATTTACATATGGCTTTCCTCTAAGACTTTGCAGCTCCTTCGCAGTTCCAGTAACGACGACTCCGAGTAGCTGTACGTCACTGGCATCCGGCGCTACTTTATTTTTTTTCAAATAATTCGAGATCCTCTCAAACTCTCCGTAATACTTGCCCTTCTTCTGAAGCCCAAATGCTAGTGATTGTAAAAAATCCTCTGGTTTCGGTTTAAATAGCCCTTCCCATTTGACGCCATAACCATATACTTGTCTCGCTGATTCCGGCAACGCGTATTTATTTGGACTACTATCGTTCGAGATAAATTCAAGTTTTTTCTTGTTGTCATACGTATCCACCCAATACCAAGTCTGCGTCAATTCTGTTGGCAGCATTTTCTCTACTTCGGCTTGTGTATAGCCTTTATCAAACGAGACGGCCATCTCTACCAGCTTGCCAGGTTCCATTTGTTCGAGCGCAGGCAGGTCATTCAGTACTTTTCCGTTGTAATTCACTCCTGGCACATAAAACATCATTTCTCGCTGTCCATTTTGACTATTATATCCTCGGTAATATTCATAATTTTGGCTTGTCATAACTGGATCAGGAACATTAATACTAGAGTATCCCCTATTAAGCAGAGAAAAACGACTGCTCATACTAAAATCCAGCTTTTTAGTATCCCACACGACAGGTACACCCTCAACAACCTTGTAAGTACTCAGTTCAACTTTGCCCGATAAAAAGCCTAGATCCAGCTCAGTTCTCAACTCATGAAGGTTAGGACTACTAATTTCCATCATGATCCTTTCCTCATCCAGTCCACGCATCGCTAACCAGCTTGTCAGATGGGCATTACCCAACATCCCGCCGAACAACACTATAATTGTCACAACCAGAGAAATGATCGTATTACGAATCATTGTTTTTCGTTTTGCTTTCTTAATTACTTTTGAAAGGTTCTGATCATCCTTTTCTTCCCATGGTGCTGTCATTCCGCTTCACCTCTATACTTTTTTTGAAATTGCTTGCGGGCGCGAAACAATGCCGACTTGACTGTATCCGTCGTGATCCCAAGAAGCTCAGCGATCTCTTCGTAAGACAACTCCAGCTCGTACTTCATGATAATGAGTTGCTTATGGAGTGGAAGCAGTTCCGCAAGAACGCGGTCGATATCTTCCCGTTTTTCTTTTAACAGCAAATGATCCTCCGGCAGTTCCATGTCTGGCACATCCACATCATCAATAGGAATGACTATCCGCTTGCTGCGGCGGCACAAATCATAATAACGATTAATCGCAACCTTATATAGCCATGCACTGAATTTGTTCTCATCAATGGAGTCGATGTACAAAAGTGCCTTATACACCGTATCCTGTACGATATCTTCCGCGTCGGCTGCAGGTGCCCCGAGACGAATCAAGTATTTTTGGATTTCTAGCATTTTCGGTTGAAGTATCTGATGTAGCTGCCCGGGCTTCATCCTGCACCTCCCTTCGTATGTATAACGATTGAGTTCTCGGAAAGTTAGCTGGTCGTGTAAAAAAACATATAAAAGAAAAAACGGCTGCCTAAGAAAGACATGCCGTCAAAACTAATTGATGAATAAAGCTCCGTACAATTCACTATTAATCCCTAGGGTACTGTGCTTGTTGAGCTGTAGATATCAGTATGCTTTCAACTTTCAGCGATTGTTTATCAATACCAAACCCTATACAGAACCCATTCTCCATATTCTCTATCTCGAAAGGTGACAACCTTGGCTCATACACTCCATCATTGTTCTCAAACCAGTAACTCACTACAATCCCATAATTGTTACTCACTGCAACGTATGTACCATATGCCTTTAGCACATCTGCCATTGTACTTACTCCAGGCCGAATATTTCCAAATGTACCTGTGCGGATAGGCCCCCCCTTTTCAACATCTGTGTCTATCTTCCATGAATCTAGTCGACCTGCTGTATCATAATGTACAGATATCTCGTTATACATTTCATAGTTGAACACATCTTGGCCTGTTGAATCCCCGTAGTGCTTCTCAACTAACCCTCTTGAACTACCAAAATCAATAAAAAGATTACGTCCACTGTCAGCTATTCCAAAATCACGATCAGAAACCGGAAATGTTTCAAAATCCTTCAAGCCTGTACCCTGTTCCGGTAACGGAGGCAATAGCTTACGCTCCGATCGTTCTTCTGGACGAGGACTTACGGTATAAACTCCCTTAAGCTTGAGCATTCTCATCCACTCTATAGCCTCTACTCTTGTAAGCGGGACGTTTCCTCTGAATCCAGCTAAAGTTGGCTCATTGGGAAGTGGAAGTAACTCATTCCCCAGCAGATAAATCACTGAATCCACTTCGTTGTAATTCACTCCTAGACCGGAAGCAACTAACCTTGCAGCGTTCATTCTTGTAATTGGGGTAAATCTTGCCACTTGATACTGAAGCCCAGTAACGGGATGTTTCCACATCTTAGCCATTCTATACGGTGCAGCTGTCCACTCTTCACCAAAGCTAGTAGCCTTTGGATATCCGTAAGAAAGATAATACAATTTCAGAAATTCCGCTTCTGTAATGGACTGATCTGGGCGGAAGCTACCATCCTCATAACCAACCATGAATTGGCTGCCTATCGCCCACCATACCAACGTCTTTGCCCAATGATTTTGAAGATCAGGGAACAATCTAGCTTTCGGATCCTCCTCATAGTCCTCGTCGCCTTCCTCGTCTACTTCTTCATATACTCCTGTATTCTCAGGTGTTATTGTGTCAGCATTAACGCTATAACTCGCATTTCCGCATATTACAATAGCTCCTGTAATAAGACTTAATACCAATAGCTTTGTCATCTTCAACTGTAACAATCCCTTCGCGAATATATATTTTTCCAATTAAAGATCAATATGTATATTCCCCTTCTACTGTTACTATCGGGTGAATTGCAGAAATTCTAAATTAACTTCGCAAAAAAATCCCCCTTAAAAATTCGTTATACAAATTAAATGCATTCGATTATGATTTCGCTATGTTTTATACTTTGAAAATCGGAGGGATTGGTATGTCTAGTAAGAGCAATGTAAGAATAGAACAATTACTAACAATTGAAGAATCTATTGATGAGCTTTCAGAGCTCCTAATACAAGTTGTGGAGGATGGAGCCTCCATTGGTTTCTTACCTCCGTTAGATCCATCAGCTGCTACATTATATTGGCAAAATGTCTTGGCTCCCGATGTTATCCTTTTTCTCGCAAAAATGAATGACATCATCGCCGGAAGCGTACAACTACATTTATGTACAAAACCAAATGGAAGCCACCGAGCCGAAATCGCAAAGCTAATGACACACCCCAATTATCGCCGTAATGGGATTGCTCGTTCACTAATGCAACAGGCTGAAGAAAGAGCTAAGCAGGAAGAGCGGAAGTTATTAGTGCTTGATACAAGAGAAGGTGACCCATCCAACCTCCTTTATACTTCAATGGGCTACATACAAGCGGGACGTATTCCGAGCTTTGCTATATCAGCTAATGGTGAATTACATGCGACGATCTTTTATTATAGGATCATTGGCTAGACATTTTGAACTTTAAAACATTCTAAAAGGAAAAGTGGCGGAGGGGAAGTTTGGAACTGTAGGAGCGATAGCGCCCGCCTGAAAGCTTTCCGTAGGAAAGCTCGCTTCAGAAGCATGGGCTGTCACCGGATTTCAACCGTGAAACAAAGTATATAATCAAGAAAATTGGGGACAACAGCGGCCGGAAGTCCAAACATTCACCGCAGTCACGTAACTACCTTAATAGAAAAATCTTAAGTTCATCTAATATAGACATTTACGAAACACCAAGTTATAGTATTAACAACACTTTTAATAACCATTTTCAAAAGTCTAGAGGTGAATAAAATAACCCAAATCGCAAACAATTCTATTCGTGTTAAAAAGATAAATCAGGAGCTTATCAAGCAAGCCTTGAAGTCGATGAAAGAAGGAACCAAATCAACGATCGCAAGCGCCACCGGGTTAAGTATTGCCACCTGCGGAAATATCTTGAATGAACTTATGGAGACCGGTGAAGTCATTGAGACTGAGCTAGAAGCTTCGAATGGAGGTCGACCAGCTCGAAGATTTATCTATAATGTCGATTTCTCCTATATCGCATGTATCTATGCCAAAATCGAAGATGGTCAGCAATCCTTAACCTACGCAGTGACCAATTCTGTCGGCGAACGTGTGGATGATGGATATATGAAGCTTGAGTGTATTGACGCAGTAACCATTGATCATTTAGTAGGTACACTAATTCAAGCCTATAACAACATCAAGGCAATTGGTATTGGAATCCCCGGACTGGTCCACAGAGGTGTCATCAATATTTGTGATATCAAGACCTTAATTGATGCTCCTTTAGAATCACTGCTGAGAGAGAAATACGAGGTTGAAGTCACCGTCGAAAATGATATGAATCTGACCGTTTACGGATTCTATAAACAACAGGATTACGAAGAGGATAAGACCATCGTCGTGCTGACCTTTATCAAAGGCGCCTTTCCAGGTGCAGGAATGATGATCGACGGGCATATTCACAAAGGTAATACTAGATTCGCGGGCGAAGTCTCATTTTTACCGTTTGGAATCTCGCGTGAGGAGCAATTCATTCGTTTAGGGCAGACGGAAACGTTTATCCCCTTGGCAGCTCATACCATCTCTTCATTGACGGCAGTTATTAACCCTGAGACTATAGCGCTCACAGGCGAGCAAGTTAGACAAGAGGATGTGCCACAAATCTATCAACATTGTCTGGAATTCATTCCAGAAGAGCATATGCCTCACCTAATTGTGCTGGATCACCCTGATGATTATTACATGAACGGATTAATTGCGATCACGCTGGAAAGTTTGACCTATTCGTTGCAACTGGTTGAGAAGCGTCGGTAAGAATTTGTCTATTGCCCTAGCATTTGCATCATGGATCTAAAACAAACAAGAACATCAGGAGGAATCACGAATGGCAACAAACAAAGAGAATATGATTGCAGGAAAGCTCTACATGGCTGGTGGTGAAGAATTAGCTAGAGACAGTAAAAGATCCAGAATGCTTACCCGTTTATTTAACAATACAACGGAAGAACAAGGCGAATATAGAGTAGAATTACTTAAGCAATTATTCGAGTCTACGGGCAAATCATTGCATGTTGAGCCGCCTTTCCGCTGTGATTATGGTAGCAATATTACCGTCGGGAATAACTTTTACGCTAATTTTGACTGCATTATCCTTGACGTAGCAAAAGTAACTATAGGTGAGAATGTTCTCTTTGGGCCCAGAGTAGGCGTATATACCGCTGGCCATCCCATTGATACGGACGTTCGTATTAGTATGCTCGAATTTGGTACACCGATTACCATTGGAAACAATGTGTGGGTTGGCGGAAATGCCGTAATCAATCCTGGGGTAAATATCGGCAACAATGTAATCATCGGCGCAGGTTCAGTCGTAACTAAAGATATCCCTGACAATGTAATTGCGGTGGGGAACCCTTGCAGAGTGCTAAGAGAAATTACTGAGGATGATAAACAACACTGGGAAAAGCTTAAAGAAGAGTATTACAGAGACACCGAGCAATAAAGATACCCGATTCTGGAGGTTCTCAAGTTGAAAAAGCGCTTTGGCGGATTTAATAAGATTTATGCCATGCAATTGGCAACGATCTTTTTGGGGTTTATTGTGTTTGGGATATCAGAAAATATTAAAGGGCCAGCCATTCCAAGAATTCAGTTTGACTTTAGTCTGGATGAAAAGCAGCTAGGTACCCTGTTATCCCTAAACGCACTAGGGTATTTGATCGCCTGTTCCTTTACAGCTGTATTGGTTCGTAAGTGGGGGATCAAGGCTGTCAGTATTATCGCTTTCGCATCCATGGTATTCTCAGGCGTTCTAATTTACATCTCCCATAGCTATCCCCTCTTCTCGGCTTCATACTTCCTGATGTATATCGGAAACGGAATGCTTGAGATTGGACTTGCCATTCTGGGAGCACGTATCTTCGTTAAAAATACCGGGACTATGATGAACTTATCCCATTTCTTTTATGGGTTTAGTTCCACGTTAGCTCCGCTGCTAGCAACAGGGTTAATGACAGTAAGTGTATTCGGTCATACACTTGATTGGCGCGGGATGTATCTAATTATGCTTAGCCTTTCTTTGCTACCTATTCTATTTGCTTTACGGAGTACGTTTCCGGGTGACGATCTTCCGCATGAGGACCGAATTCCATTAAAAACGCTGGTCCGTGATCCGGCTTTGTGGCTAATGGTTCTTATCCTTTCCTTCGGGGTTGTGTCGGAGCTTGCCGTAGGCGGATGGCTCGTAAACTTCCTTGAAAAAGCATATGAGTGGGATACCGTCACAGCTTCTGGAATGCTGTCCACCTTCTTTCTCTGTTTCTCGTTAGCAAGGCTCTTGCTTGGACCGGTAACAGATAAAATTGGATTCAATCTATCGCTCATCATCTTTTCAGCCTTCTCTGCCCTGTGCACATTTGCCGCAATTTTGGGTGGAGAAAAGCTCGCCTTTCTATTCGCCGCAGCAGGCATTGGGATTGCGATGATTTATCCTACGGTTATGGCTTTTATCGCAAAGAGATATCCGCATGGTAGCGACACTGCCATCACATTTACAGTTACATTAATGGGTGTGGGCAGCGTGATTGGTAACTATGCTATAGGTGCAGTGATCGAAGGTGTGAAACGGCTTTACGGTGCAGAGTCGCAAACAGGCTTGCTACGTGGACTTCAAGCAGGATATGGCTTTATTGGATTATGTGCGGCGATATGCGCAATATCCGGTTGTGTGCTGTATCGTTATTTACATCGTCGCCAAGAACTTATCTAGAATAGCTGTTGCACTTATTTCTTCCTTCATACAATCAAAACCCTGCCGATTTAATGGCAGGGTTTTTGGTTGGACTTTGGTTTCGCACTCGTTGCTGCACCGGACGGTGTGGTAAAAAGGTCAGCTGTTAAACAGAGCTATTGAGCTGTGCGCCGCCGAGCAAACGAGTTGTGAAGCTATTGAGATGTTGAGCTATTGGGCTTTTGAGCTAATAATCCGTGTAGCTGTGGAACTGTGGAGCTACTGAGTTCTGCGCCACCGAGCAATCCAGCTCCTGTGATATTGTGCTATTGACCGACCAAGTTCACCATCGGACTCAGATGACGCTATTTGCTTAAAAAAGGGCAAAATCGAGGTTTTTCGGACTCCAGAGGCGTTATTGAGTTGTTTTTGCGCAAAAATAGGTGCTTTTTATCCAGATAACGACTCCTGAGTCCGAACGCTCCGCCAAAAGAGGCTAAATCCTGAAATAGCGACTATACAGTCCGAAACATACTGCATGCATATATCGAGCCTATCCAGACACTTATTGCAGCTCAACCATCAGCTCCATTATTTTCCTGAAAATTTGTTCTTCTTCATTGCTCACCTTTTCCGTTGCCAATTCACCAAGCACTGTGTGCTCTCCAACACAAACTGAGTGAGCCGAATGTCTAAACATTTCTATGTCGTTAGCATCGTTACCAAAAGCGATAAATTGCTGAGGTTCTATGCCTAATTGTTGTAGTCCGGTCCATTTATTTACGCCTTTAGGGCTAATATCAATAATGTCCTCTTGGCCATGACGGTAAATTACAATAGGTAATTTATGTAGCTGATCTAATAACTGTTCACCGTTCAGACTACTCAAAATAACTACTTTTACAAGCTCCTCCAGCTCAGCTGGACTAACATTTTTGGCGCGTTGTTCCGGGTCTACATTTCTCCGAATGGGATGGTCCTCAGTACCCGAATACGCATAGTCCCAGTGGCTGTCAATCAAATAAGCTGCATCGAATTCTTCGATTAATTTCAAGATGTTGTCTGAGGTCTGCGGGTCAAAATGTATTGTCGAAATAACCTTTCCACCCCTTGCTATAAACGCGCCATTCCCGCCAACTATTGAAAAATGGTGCATATGGGCAGGTAACACTGGCAATAAATCACGAATAGGTCTGGCAGACGCAAAAATGACCTCATGTCCTTTTTCAATAAGTGCGTCCAAAGCTTGTACGATTCGTTCACTCAAAGGTTTGCCGCTAAAACAAATGGTTCCATCTAAGTCAAAAATAAATTTCATGTCTATATCCTCCCCTTTTTCTCTATCATACCGAGTTCATATATAATAGAAAGGACCGATGTCCAAAAAGGAGTAAGCTATGAAAACTATTCAGGAACCAAAACTTATATCACATTATATTACACAATTTAATCTAGATCAGGTTTTCCCTGAATCAAAATATTCTTTGATCCATTTACGTATCTACGAGCAGAATGAGATTATTTTACGTGAGGGCGATGAGCTGGACGGAATTTATTTTCAAGTTGAGGGGCGTACAAAGGTTTCTTCTAGTGTGGGGACAGGAAAATCCTTGTTATTACGTCTCTGCTCACCCTTGTCGTTATTTGGAGATATTGAGTTCGTACAAGAGGTTGTCGTCCAATCACAAGTAGAAGCCGTACATCAAACCACCCTCTTATTTGTCCCAAAACAAAAGGTTGAATCTGACCTAATGGATAACCACAGCTTTAAAGACTTATTGCTGAAACATCTTTCTTACAAGCTTCTAACCTGCACATCCGCATCACGAACGAACTTACTTGGCGCTGTAGAGGAACGACTCGCAAGTTATTTATTAACGATACAGCTTCAACGGGAGTTTGGAAAAGAAATTCAGACGCCTTATATTCCAGATATAGCCTCTTTAATTGGAACTACACCCCGCCACTTAAACCGTGTCATTCAAAGACTGACCGACATGGAAATATTATATAAAGTTAAACAAGAAATTATTGTGCTCGATTGGGACCGTCTGGATGAAATGTCTAACGGAATACGTTATGAGTAGGAGCGCAGTTTATAACTCCTCCACTAGACTCTCCCCCGGGCTATTATGGATTACAGAATGACTTTCAAACTGAATCCTTGGATCCGCGATATGTATTACATTAAAAAGAGTAAAGTGACCTATCGGTCGCTATACTCTTTTTGTTCTGCTCTCAGAATACCCGCCTCTGATCACCCATTATCAACATTTTCATAATACTCCAGCTTTATCAGAGCTATCTTTAAAAAGCTTCTTTATAGTTAGTCCAAATAATACACAGCAAGTTAGTGCCGCACAAAAATCAGCAATGGGTTCAGCAATAATAACTGCATCTGTTTTCGGGCTAATAAACGTTGGGAGCAAGAGTACCAATGGAATTAGCAAGATAATCTTACGTAAGATTGCGATAAAAATAGAAACTCGAGCTTGGCCCAAAGCAATAAATACCTGTTGAAAAGCTAATTGAATACCAAAAATACAAGTGCCAAGGAAAAATATCTTCATTAATCTAGCTGTCAGAGCCACAAGCTCAGGATTATTGGTAAAAATGTTAATAGGAAGCTCTGGTATAAAGATCGCTATGCTCCACATCGACAATCCAAAAGCAGCGCAAAGAATACTACAATATATAATTGTGGATTTTACACGAGCAAAATCGCGAGCTCCATAATTATAACTTATAATAGGTTGTGCCCCTTGAGCAAAACTAGATATTAGCGTCCCAAAAATTTGCATCAGTGTTCCCATAATCCCCATGGCAGCCACGTACATGTCGCCTCCAAATTTAGCTAGCGACGTGTTAAATACGATTTGGATTAAGCTTTCGGTTGAATTCATAATGAATGGCGAAAGTCCCAATGCTAGTATACTAGCGGCTTCCTTAGGTTTAATGCGAATGTTGGATAGACGCAAGCGCAGATGAGCACGTTTAGAGGTTAAGAACCCCACTACCCAAATGGCCGAAATAAATTGTGCAATAACAGTAGCCAACGCTGCACCCTTAATTCCCATATTCATCTCAAAAATAAAGATGGCGTCAAGGATGATATTCACAACCGCACCAATGCATACCGAGAGCATGGCTGTTTTGGCATATCCTTGTGCTGCAATGAAGGGATTCAATCCCAAAGAAATGAGCACCGCCACAGTTCCAAATAGGTATATGCCTAAAAAATCGTTAGCGAGTGGCAATGTCTGGTCGCTTGCTCCGAATAGCGTCAAGAATGGAGACTTAAAGATAAGAAACAAAGTTGTTAGTATTACAGATGCCATTAGCAGCATAGAAAAACAACTTCCTAGTAATTCTTCTGCTTTCTTATGTTCACCTTCACCCATTTTTATGGAGGCTAAGGGGGCTCCGCCAGCTCCGATTAGAGCCGCAAATGCTGAAATCAACATTATGATCGGAAAAGATATCCCTATAGCAGATAAGGCTAGCGTTCCCCCCTCCTCCATTCTTCCAAGGAACATCCGATCAACAACACTGTACATGGCATTGATCAACTGAGCTACGACGGCAGGAATAGCCAACAAGAAAATCAGCTTAGGAATACTTTGCTTGGCAAAACGATCCTTCATTTGAGTATTCATTTAGTTCACTTCCGCTATAGATTCTCGGAGGCTTTTAGGAAGCTTTTTGACAACCATATCGTAAGAATGGTCAATCATATCAAAGAGATCCCACTCTGGTAAGGAACCATCGATCATGATTGAATTCCAGTGCTTTTTGTTCATATGATATCCTGGTCGAACGCTCTCATGCTGCTCTCTTAGGTTTTCCGCAATGACCGGGTCACATTTTAGGTTTAAGCGAACAGCCATCCCTGCTTCCTCAAAAATAAGTGCGAACATTTTATCAGCAACTTTGATGACCAATGGGGCTGGGCCAAATGGATGCTCCTGAGTCGCTCCTTTCTTTTGCATACAGTATTCAATGATAGTATTCTTCAAAACAGTCTCTCCCCTTCGCTGATCAACAATCTGATCATTTCTGCCATTAAGCACATTTGTTAATTATATCATTTTGTTCGCCGTACAGGCATTAGCATTGCGATGATTTATCCTAAGGTTATCCTAATGGGAGTGGGTATCGGATGATATGTGCTGCAGCAGCGAATAAAGCCATTTCTCCTTAGTTGATTATACGCTGAAGAGGCCTTCGATAAATCGGAGGCCTTTTTGGTTGTCCTACAAATTGTTTCTTTTGAATAGGCTAGTACTACACACAAACATTAGAGAGAAGGGGAATGCTATCAATACTTTTATTGGATATATTTTTCTTGGTCTTTCGCTATCCGCACCTATTGGTCCCATTAATGCTGCTCAACTGGACAAAGGAATTCGGAAGGGCTTCTGGCATGCTTGGGTGGTGGGGCTTGGAGCTATAAGTGCAGATATCATTTTCATGTTACTAGTTTACTTTGGGGTAATCCATCTGCTCGAATCCCCTTTTATTAAAGCATTCTTGTGGTTGTTTGGTTTCTTTGTGCTGGTGTATACGGGCATAGAGAGCATTAAAAATGCTGGTGTGATTTCAGAAACCGGTATGAGAAGCAGTGATTCATCCTTAACTAAGTCTTATTGGTCCGGTTTACTGATGTCTCTATTCAATCCGCTTTCCATATTATTTTGGCTAGGGATATACGGGTCCATTTTGGCCAAAGCGGCCATGGAGTATCCAATGCAGCAGTTGTTGATTTATAGCGGAGCTATTGTACTCGGAATTTTAATCTGGGATGTCTCTATGGCAGCCGCTTCAAGCATGTTCCGTAAAGTCCTGACAACCCGTGTTTTAAAATCGATCTCCGTGCTATCAGGCCTTTCGCTTGTTGGTTTTGGGCTTTATTTTGGTATACAAGCGGCTCGGCTATTGTTTTTTCATTAAGTTTTGTTTTTTTTCGGTTGAATGATTTTTATCGGATCCTTTGAGTAATCTATTATTCCCTGAATGTCTAACAATAGATTTCCTTTACTCGGTTCCTTATCCGTATCCATGGTACGTTTCTTTCGAACACGTGTCACGATCCAATCACAAACAGCGATCAGAGTGACAAGCATCAGACTAATATATAACCCTGGGCGGCTGAGTGAATGAAAAAGAGTACCTGTGACCGCGAGCCCAATGAGTAGCAATCCTAGCCAACGTTTAACCGTGCTAAATCGACTTCCTTTTAACAGCTTTCCAGATGACAGCAGGATAAACGACCAATTATACAGCAGCATTAAGCCGGCAGCAGTAGTGATATATTCATAAACTTTTCCTGGCAACAGTAGAGACATCACCACAGCCGCCGTAATCCCTACGGTGATTAAAGAAAGGGCATAAAAAGGATATTTATCCTTCCACTTCCGAGAAAATAACTTCGGCGCGTCTCCCTCTTGAGCCAAGGTAATCATCATTGAAGTTACAGCGTAGAGTGACGCAGTCATTGTAGAGAAGCCAGCGACAATCAGCACTCCGTTAAATAGATGAGGCACGAAAGCCAAGTGATCGCTACTTAGTGCCAGAACAAATGGACTTTCTTTCGAGTTAAACGCACTAAAGGGCACCATGATTACAGCTAGACCAATAGACAGGATGTATACAATAACCAAGGCGATCAGCATAACCTTTCCTGCCTTTGGTGCATCCTCTGGCTTTTGAAGTCTACTCGACATAATTCCGAGCACCTCAATCCCTCCGTATGCATAAAAAGCGAACAGAAAGGCAGACCACAGCCCCAGACCTCCTTTAGGAAACAGCGAAGAGTAGTTTAATGGAACCTTCGGTGTATACTTCCCTCCGTCTATCCAACCAACCAATAGAGCAGCCGCAATGATTAAGAACATGAGAATAGCAGCTATTTTTATTACAGCCAACACATTCTCAACTCGGTCAAAACCCTTATTCCCAAAAAAGACGATGACAAGTCCCAATAAAGCAAACCCAGCAGCAAATATCCACATAGGCACCGCTGGGAACCAAAAGCGCGAAAAAATAGATAATGCAGTTAGTTGACTACCCATAATTAACAATTCCGAGAACCAGTAAACCCAACCACTGCAGAAACCCGCCCAGCTGCCAAACGCTTTTTTTGCATAGGAACGAAAAGATCCTTGCTCTGGTTGTTCTACTGTCATACGTGAAAGCGCATCAAATACAATATACGTTCCAATAGCAGCCAAGATATAAGCGAATAGTACTGCAGGCCCGCCGATAGAAATTGCTAAGCCTGAACCTAAGAAATACCCGGTTCCAATTGTACCTGCAACGCCTAATAAGCTTAACTGCCACCATTTCAATTTCTTTTCATTTTTTGAATTACCAGAAGCTTGGTTCAAAGAATTCAGTCCTTTTTTAAAGAAGATATAAGGTCACCTTCTGGATTTTACTCATACTCCAATAGGCTGTCCCTATACTCTTAACTACATGCGGACTTTTTTATTCTATATTAGCTGTCAACAGCACCACGATCTCATACAGTATAAATTAAAAAAGAGTAAAGTGACCTATCGGTCGCTTTACTCTTTTTTAGTATCTCTCAGAACACCCGCTTCTGATTCCGATCATCAATAATAATCTGCACCGCTTCTTTAAAGCGAATCGCATGGATAATCTCCCGCTCCCGCAGGAACTTAAGACTATCCTGCAGATCCACATCATCCGTCATATCAATCAGCCACTGGTATGTAGCCCGAGCCTTTTCTTCCGCCGCAATATCCTCATACAAATCTGCTAGCGGATCACCTTTAGCTTGAATATACGCTGCTGTAAAAGGGACACCCGCAGAGTTCGAATAGAATAACGCATGATCATGCTGCGCAAAATGCGGGCCTAACCCAGCTTCCTCTAATTCGCATACAGAAGCGTCCTTTGTCAGCTTGTAGATCATCGTGGCAATCATTTCGAGGTGGGCGAATTCTTCTGTAGAAATATCATTCAAAACGCCAATCACTTTATCCGGAATCGTGTATCTTTGATTCATATAGCGCAGGGCTGCGGCGAGCTCACCATCAGCGCCTCCATATTGCTCACTTAAATAACGCGCCATCCGGATATCACATTTACCGACCCGTACCGGATATTGCAGCTTCTTCTCATAGATCCACATTCGGGAACTTCCCTCCTCTAGAAACTTAGTTCCTTACAGTACATCCTTCTTACACCTGCCAAGGCCAAGGCGTCTGATTCCATTCCCACGGACATTTAGAATAAGCGCGGCCAAAATTCTGCAGCGGACCGTATAATTCCTGAAATTGATTCGCAAGCATGGTACGTTCATAAGTCAGCTGATTAAATTGTTCAATACTTCTTAAATCATCAGGATGAGTGTTCAGATACAAGTTTAACTCCACCAATGCAAAATCAAGAGTCTGCAGCTGCTCAAGCATTTCATAATAGCGTTGATCGCAAGGATTTGCTTCCATAGTCTACTTTCCTCCTCCTTTGCACTTGGACTCATACGGACTGAACAGTGCTGGCCAGAGCGTGCCGTGCCTCAAAGCTTCTTGTAAACTAAACTGCGGAAGATCCGGGGGCTGAAAGTTGATGAACTGATTCGGTGGAACTACATAGGTCTTGAACGGCACCGGGGGGCAAGGATCGAACGGGCCCCTAAACGGGGTGTAACTTCGTAGCTGTGATTCCATTTTTCGTACCTCCTTTGTTCCTGTTCCTTCTTTATTACTCCCTTAGCTAACTTATGACAGCAGGACACATTATAAAACGTTAATTATAAAAAAAGCACTTGAGCAAGATTTTTCATGCAATTGCACGACAAATAAGCTGCCTTCGGAAAAGTACCCGAAACAGCTTATAACTTGGATCTTATTTAGTATTAAGATCAAGACTTCACTTTTTTGATGAATCTTCGTGGGTAATCTCAAGGATATCCAACATAAATACAAAGATGGGAATGCCAAGAATAAGTCCCCAGACACCTATATAATGCTCAGAAAACAACAACACGATGAAGGTGTAGAACATCGGCAAATTCATTTTTGTGGACATCAACTTGGGATTCAAGAAATATCCTTCGACAAAATGCAACACCGCAATGATCGCCAGCACATAAGTGACTGTTGTCAGACCGCCGATGTTGTAGCCGATGATTAAAAGCGGAATAAGCGAAATCAAAAAACCAACCACTGGAATGAGACTGAACAGAAAAATCAAGATCGACAGGGCAAATAAATATGGGAAGTTAAGCAGCCCCAAGCCAATAACAGTAAGACAGGTGTTGAACAAGGCAATGAGAATTTGAGCTTCAATTACTTTCCCAAAGGAAACGATGAATTTTCGGCTGAAATACTCCAGATCTATATAAAACCAGGCAATCCTGCTCTCTCTCATTCTAGAAGTGAAACTGACAACCCGGTTCTTCTCCAGAATAAACACAAAACTTAGAATGGTTGATACAACGAAAGTCGCCCCCCAGTTGCTAACCTTCAACACATAATCAATGCCTCTTTTGATGTAGGACTGATAGTTAAGGTCCCTGAGCATATCATACAAATACAATGTAATCTTGTTCTGCGGGAGATCATCTGCTTTTAGATTGGTAAGGAAGATGGTTAGTTGCTTAATCTGTTCCAATACCTTAGGAAGATATTTAGCAAGGGCCAGTACAATCACTGCGATTAAAGCGAGGTATAAAATAACAATAATCACCTTACTGTTAACCTTCATAAATTTACCAATTCGTTTACTAAGTAATGTCTGAAAGCTATTCATGACAAAAGCAATCAAAAACGTCAGCAACACTAGATTAAGCATCCCTCGAATACTGTACAGCAGCAACCCGATAAGTGCGAGAATAAAAAAGCGTTTGGTGGTTATATTCGCGTAGAATCGCTTGAATACATTCATTGATCTTGCTCCATTCGATTGCGATTAATAATGCTGATCATCCATTGGCTATAAAAAGGAAAACTTAGCCCCCACAAAAAAGCCGATGGAAACAAAAAGGAGAGACCAGGTTAGCGCTCCTGCAGTCGTTATGAGTATATATTTTTTGAAAGACATAGCACTGATTCCAGAGATATAGCTTGATACATGCCTCAGACCAGGAATAAAATACGCAATGAAAATGGCCCAGTTGCCGAACCGTAAAAACCATTTTTTCATACTGGCAAAACGCTTGGGTGTAAGGCCAACCCACTTGCCGAATTTTTCTACCACAGGTTGCCCTAGTCTTAAACCAATGGTATAGCTGATAAGCATTCCTGTGATAGATCCCATGAAACAAACCAATACCGAAAGTGAAAAGTCCAAAACCATAACCGAGGATAAATAACCTACAAACAGCATTAATACCTCATCAGGTACAGGAAGTCCGATAATCCCAAGTGCCATAAGGGCAAATATGGCTAAATATCCGTACTGCGAAATGATTTCAATAATCCAAGGCATGGGTGTATCACTTCCTGTTGAAGGATTTTTTAAGGGACGGAAATGGGATTCGACTGACCATCATTACGGACAACAATGCCATTAATACGATGATCAGTTCTGGTTTCATGCGTTCATCTAGTAAAGAAATCATCGAAAGAATGACTCCAGCAGCAGTAATGGGCATCCCCACGAACCCTTTGGAAGGCGCCGACATATTAAATCTGGCCAAACGAAGTGCGCCACAGATCAAAAAGAAAACCGAAGCTGCAGGTCCAATCCAGTGAGCATCTTCTAACCTATACAACAAGATAAGGAAGGTTGGCGCTAAACCAAATGATATAATATCCGCCAATGAGTCTAATTGTTTACCGAATTCACTGGTACATTGCAGTATCCTTGCCAGTAATCCATCGAATACATCGCATATTGCCGCGAGCAATATCATTAATAAAGCCAAGCTATATCGTTCTTGAATCGTGAAATACAAGGATAGTGATCCTAGTCCCAAATTTCCGAGTGTGCACATGGAAGGCAACCAGTTCAATTTCATACAATTTCACCCCTTTCATAGCAGTATTTCTGTTGATCCGGTTTAACCTTCAAAGGTCACAGTAAAGCTGACACCGTTCTCCGTATTTTTCACTGTATAAAGACAAGCGTGCATATCTAGTATTCGCTTCGCAATGGAAAGCCCCAGACCCGTACCGCCTGTCATTCGACTGCGGGATGGCTCAGACCGATAGAATCGTTCCCAGATATGCTCCAGCTGATCTTCAGGGATTGATTCTCCTATATTTTGAATAGTGAATACAATAGACTGGGCATGACTCTCAATATTGACGGTGATGGAACTTCTTTCTTCCGCATGCCTAATAGCATTGGTCATAAAATTTAGCACAACTTGTTCGATCCAGTTCACATCAGCATATATCGGTAATTCATTTGCAGGAATAATGATGACCTCCAAATGTTTATCACTCAGTAAGTGAACCAGCTTGTCCGTCACCTTTTCCGTCAGTTCGCTTAACATAAAGGAAGTTTTCCGAAGTTTAATCGTGCCAGACTCCAGCCGTGCTAGATCTAGCATATTTTTAACAAGAAACTCCATTTTATCTGCTTCCTCAATAATCACCTTAATGTAGTGATCCTGCTTGCCGGCGCTAACGCCGTCTTCCAATCCCTCGGCAAAACCTTTGATAATACTGAGCGGTGTCTTCAATTCATGGGAGGCATTGGCAAAAAAGTCCTGCTGCATGATCTCCATTCTTTGTTTCTGCTCCATATCCTCAACCAGCTGCTGATTGGCCTCTCTTAACTCTCGTAAAGCAGAATCCAGACTTAGTGATAAGGTGAACATGCTATTAGAAAGGCTGCCTAACTCATCCTTCTGTCGAATCGATGTATCCCCTGTAAAGTCCAGAGAAACCATCCGTTTGGCTATGTTATTTAACTTAATTAGCGGACGCGTTACCATTTTCGAAAAAAAGAGAGAAAGAACCAGAATCAGGACAATGCCGCCAATTCCCAGATATAAAAAGAACCAACGCAACGCCTCGTTCGAATCCTTGACTTCCTGTAATGAGGTGATTGTGAATAGTAGTTCAATTTCTCCGGTACTTTGCTTAAGGGGCAAAATAATCACAGAATTGCGACTCCCACTCCAGGGAGCAATCCAATCTTGCTTCTGCATTTTCAAATTTTTGAAGTCGTCTATCTGCGCCGGCGTCAAAGGAAACCATTCCTCTAGAGCTTCAAACAGTATTCCTTGGCGTGGATTCCATATTTTCAGATCAGGCAGTACAATTTCTGCTACAGTACCAGATGCATGAATCGTCCCAACTTCTTCCGTTTCCCCTATTGTTCCTCCCCCTTTTTTTGTAATACTTAGGGGGTAGAGTATAGCAGGTGAAGAACTGTCTACATCCAGAAGTTCGCCTTCAACACTCAACAGATCATCTACTTTAATGTTAGCTGCTCTCAGCGCATCTCCGTACTGATTCATGAAAAGGGATAAAGAAACAACCATACTCTTCCCATCATCATCGATTAGCTTTATATGAAATGGATCTTCTGAATTCATCTTTCCATCCAGCTTCAAAATAACCATTTGTGTTTTATTACGCAGCATAAACCGGACAAGCTCCTGAGAGGTTCGAGTGCTTCCCCACGGCTCACTTATATATCTTGCAGCAAAGCTCTTAAGGTGTTTCTCCACACGGTGCTCTTTTTGCTTCTGATAGAAATTGTCAAACAACAGCAATTGGCTTAGAATCACCATGCCATAGAAGCAAAGGAAGAAGATAACGGTCATCACAAACAGTTTGAAAGTAATTCCCCGTCTTCTCATGCCTCTTCCTCGAACATATACCCTGTGCCAATCACCGTACGAATAAAACGTGATTCATAACCCAATTTACTTCGCAGCTTTTTGATATGACTGTCCACAACTCTGGAATCTCCTTCAAAATCAATTCCCCAGATCCGACTAAGGATCGTATCCCTTGAAATGACAATCCCTTTATTTCGTATTAAAAGCCATAAAAGATCATATTCCTTAGGGGTAAGCTCCACTTCCGCATCTTCTACCTCTAGCTGATGAGCCAAGGTATTAAACATCGCGGAACCAAATTTTATTATGCTAGATTCAGGCTGATGGATCCCTTCAACCCGCTTCATAAGTGCATTTGCCCTAGCTACCAGCACCTTTGGACTAAATGGTTTTGTAACATAATCATCGGCTCCTAATTCAAAGCCGTAGATTTTGTCGTCATCTGTGGACTTGGCGGTTAACAAAATGATAGGTACCGCTGATTTCTCACGAACTTCACGGCACACTTCAAAGCCATTCATAACAGGCATCATGATATCCAAAATCAGCAGATCCGGCAGCAGTGAGTCAAACCAAACCAATGCATCTCTTCCATTATCCGCTTCGAGTACTTCCCAATCATTCTGTATGAAATAATCAGACACCAGTTCACGAATACGAATTTCATCCTCAACGAGAAGAAGCTTCTTTTTCAATCTAGAACCCGCTTTCTAACAATTTATAAACATTAGCATAGTCTAGCGTTATGTCCTTTATGTGTCCACAAAAAAATCCCCCTGTCATGAGCCATACAGCTCTTGCAGGAGGAGTTCATTTTATCCCTGATCACTCGGAACAATTCGTTACAATTTTCAATAGGTTATTCTTTGTCCTCGTCTTCTTCAGTAGAGGTTTCTTCCTCCTCGACACGCGGTTCATGATGGATATTAATTCTGGTTATCCGCAGTCTTGTCGATTCCTCTACTTCAAAAACAACATCTTCAACTTTAACTCGTTTTCCCTTACTAGGATTTCCTTCCAGCTCCTTAAATAGCCAGCCACCAATAGAATCCACTTCATCATCTTCAATTACTACACCCGTAAGATCGTTGACATCTTCAATCAACATCCGGCCCTCAACGGAAATATAATCTCCACTACGTTCCACACTCGGACGCTCATCTTCGAATTCGTCATGCAGGTCGCCTACGATTTCTTCCAGAATTTCTTCTGCTGTCAGCAGGCCAGCTGTACCGCCATATTCATCGACAACAAGCGTTAGCTGAGCCTTGTTCTTCTGCATAAATCGCAATGTATGGCTGATCTCCATCGATTCCGGTACGTTTAAGATCGGTCGAACCAGAGTCGTAAGATCATTCTGCTGCTCTGGTGGAGCAAACAGCAGATCGGTAATATGAATAAAACCAATAATACGATCCTTATCTTCAAAGGCTACCGGATAACGCGAATGTCTCGTTTCGGTTATGATTTTCATATTTTCTTCGAGCGAAAGATTGCTGTACAGCACATCCATGTCCGTACGAGGCAACATGACTTCACGAGCGAGCAGATCTGAGAATTCAAAGATGTTATCCATCAGCTTCATCTCATCTTTATCAATAACACCACTCTTAGCACTCTGATTCATCAGGATACGAATTTCCTCTTCCGAGTGGGCGGCCTCACTCTCATTCGCTGGCTCAACACCCACTAAACGAAGCAATGCGTTCGCCGATGCATTCAATATCCAGATAAAAGGCATGAACAGATTATAAAAGAACATCAGCGGTGCCGAGAGCAGTAGAGCTGCCCCTTCTGTTTTTTGAATCGCAAGGGATTTCGGTGCAAGCTCACCAAGTACAATATGTAAAAATGTAATAATCGAAAATCCGATAACAACAGAAACGGTAGAAATCAGAGTACTATCGGTAATCCCCATTTGATACATTAACGGCTCAATAAATAACTCAGAAATGGCCGGCTCACCGATCCAACCTAGCCCCAGTGACGCGAGTGTTATCCCAAACTGGGTGGCAGATAAGTACGAATCCAGTCTCTTATTTACCTTGAGCGCATATCCAGCCATTTTATTACCTTCACTGACAAGTTGGGTCAGGCGAGATTGCCTGACCTTAACTAATGAGAACTCCGCTGCTACGAAAATACCGTTCAATAATACGAGCACCAGAACAAGCAAAAGATTAAGCAATAATCTCCCTACTTCAAATTCCGTATGCACCACTTTAACAACGCCTCATTTCTACAGATTGATCGCTTTTCTTGTTTTGAAATCCACTTCCGGATAATACATATCCGCTACTAACAGATTAGGTCCGCAACAACCTGCTGCATCGCAGTAACAGTTCACCTTTTGATTCAGCGGATGCTTAGTCTGCCAATCGATAAATATATCATCCAGTTTTTGGTTGTCTATGTTGCCAAAAGCTGCGATATCAGCGAAATCTGTAACAAAAACATCTCCAGTAAACATATTAACGTTCACACGATTCCGGCCATCCGGATCATTACGTAGCGTAACATTATTCTCTGCACGCATTCTGCTTAGCAATTTCTGATCTTCCTCTAAGAAGCTGCAAGCAAAAAACGGAAGCGTGCCAAACAACATCCAAATCTCCGGATCACGTTGGTCCAGTAACGAATGGATCGCCGTCCGCATTTCATTCAAAGATAGCACTGGCAGAGCGGAAGCAAAGCTCGAATTGTACATTGGATGAACCTCATGTCGTTTTGCTCCCATGTCGAGAATCAGCTTATGAATTTCAGGCAGCTTTGTGTGGGTACGGTAATTAATCATAGTTTCCGCAGAAATTAACATACCATCCTCACTTAGCCGACGAGAGTTCTCAATCATTGTATTATAAAGCCGGTAAGCGGCTTCCTTGGCAACCGCATGACCACTGTTCGCAAAACCGACTTCATGAAAATCGTCACCGTTCACATAATTAAATGAAATATGCATAACGTCCAGATAAGGAAGCAGCTTCTCATAACGGGAATACGGCATCGTCAAATTAGAATTAATTTGAGATCTGATCCCCCGCTCTTTGGCGTATTTCAACAATGGTACAATGATATTATCCACCGTTCCAGCGCGGAACATAGGCTCTCCGCCCGTAATACTAATGGTCTCCAGATGCTCAACTTCCTCTAAACGGTCCAGCATATTCTTAAGCGGTAGCATTTCCCCTTCTCTAGAGGTTAGACTATCACCTACAGCACAGTGCTCACACCGCATGTTGCATAAATTGGTTACGGTGAATTCCACACTCGTTAGCACATGGCTTCCATGCTTACGTAGAGAAGTGATTGGATCCCACGGATCGTAACTTGGCGACAGCTCCCTCGGTGAAGATGTTAATGGTCTAAAAACATTCATTTGTACTAGCTCCTTTAAAACTTATTCCTATTATTAACCCAAAATCATGAAGAAAGAACGATGTCTTGCCCTATATCATACCACGTTAGTCAGAAAAACTGCACTTCTGATGTCATTCTAGCTGTCTTTACTTACCTTGCCTTGTAACAAAATAGAAGCATCGAGACGAAAAATAGGCTTCCGACATATATTCGGACAAGCCTAATCTTCTCTCCACGCTGCTATTATAATTAATTTGGCGTTTCCAGAGAACCGCCTTGGTCTGCGACGTCAACGATAACTACGGAGAGGGCTTTACTAAGCTCCCGTTCAAACGGTGCGACTTTCTCTCCTTCTGGACCCGTGAGCACACGTACGGTGGGTCTGTGAGGCATACTTGGATCTATTTTGACCACAACCCCGCTCTCCCCCGTACTGAGCTTCACCGTAAGACCCAGCGGATAAATAGCGACGCGATCTCTAAACAACTCTAAATACTTCTGTTCGTACAATGTACCGGAACCAACATAGAGTGCCTCAACGGCTTGATGTGGCAGCATAGCCTTTTTGTAGACTCTATTGGAGGTCATGGCATCGTAGGAGTCCGCTACACCCAGCCACTTCGCGTATTCATGAATTTGAGGTCCTTTTAATCCGCGAGGATATCCGGAACCGTCAATACGTTCATGATGCTGCAAGGCACAATGCGCTGCGAGTAGCGGAATGTTCGGCTCATCCTTGAGAATCTGAAATCCGATCTCAGTATGAGCCTGCATGTGACGGAATTCTTCATCACTGAGCTTGCCGGGTTTCTGTACGATTTTTATCGGGATTTGTGTCTTCCCAATATCATGCAGCAGCGCACCCAGCCCAATCACTCGAAGTTCCTCTTTACTGTACCCGTGAGCAATGCCAAGCACCAAAGTGTACAAGCAGACATTCAGGGAATGGACGTACAAATAGTTATCAGCAGTGTGCATATCCATCAGCATGATCATCGGATCTTCTTGTAAAGACATATCGTCTAAGATAAAGTCCATGATCTTGGAGAATTTTTTATCGAGATGATAAAATCCCTTAGTAATTCCTGAAGTACTAGTCATATCCTGGAATTGGTTGCGAATTACTTTTAGAGCTTGATTCCGCGTCTCATCCTGAAGCATACCTGTAATCACAATATCGTCTGTAATGGAATCTTCTATGTAGATATAGCCGATGTCAATCCTAGCAAGACGCTTGATCAATGCATCAGTAAGCTCCACCCCGTCCGAGAGTAGAGTTAGACCTTCATCATTATATATTTTTTTACCTAATTTCATGCCTGCTTGAAGCTGATTCACGGATACTAAGCGCACTTAACTCACTCCTGCCTTTAACGGTAAAATGCTATTCTGTATTGAAATCCTTGGGTCACACGCTTTGTCTATACCGTTTCTATGAAAGTTAAGACAGGTGTACCTTAGAGAAAATCAGATGTCTCTACACCTATGCCTACAGGCATTAACGCATAATAAACAACCAGAATATAGCAGCAAGAATAAATCGATAGATCGCGAAATGCGTTAAACGAATCTTTTGAATCCATTTCATAAACAAGATGACCACTAAATATGCCACTACAAAAGAAATTAAAAATCCAATTACAAAGTAACCAATCGTCTCACTTGTGAAGTTTTTATACGAATCCAGCAGTTCATACCCGGAAGCCGCGCACATAATAGGAATAGCTATAAGGAAGGAAAAATCCGCAGAAGCTTTATAGCTGACCCCGCTTAACATCCCCCCAGAAATTGTAGACCCGGAGCGAGAGAAGCCCGGCCAGAGTACCGAAATAATCTGATACAACCCAATCGCCAGTGCCTGTCCGTAAGACAGATCATCCAGTTCATGAGCAGTAATTCGTATTTTGCGTTTATTCACCCATTCTGCGACAATCATAAGAATCCCTCCGGCGACAAGCGCCCAGAGCACAGTCGAAGCTCCAAAGAGGCTTTTGATAAAGTCGCGGGCAAAAAATGCCACAGCAAGTGCTGGGGCAATCCCAAGAATCACATGGATTAAGTTCAGACGAGATGCCGGCATAACGCCACCTCTAACCGAGCTTTTACGTCCAATCCCCAGCAAATTAAGCACTCGCTTACGGTAAACAAGCGCAATCGCCAAAATCGCCCCTAGCTGGATTACAATTTCATAAGTCTTCATAATCGAATCCTGCTCAGCGAAACCTAAAAGCTTCGTAGTCAAGATCATGTGTCCTGTCGAAGATACAGGAATAAATTCAGTGATCCCTTCGACAATTGCTAAAATAATAGCTGTAATCGTGTCCATAATGTCCTCCTATTTTTGGGAATCTAGCACTGTTAAATGGAGTCTATAAGTGTAGATTGTGAGCGGCTGGCCTTATTCAGACTTAGCCTCCCAGCGAGTGAGCATGCATTCATCTAGACTGTTTGGACGCTGCAACTCGATCCGCAAAAGATCGCGCAAAAAGTGTGGTAATAGAAACAAAGCATCCTTTCCATTCGCGATCGTCTCATAGCCGGCCTTGAAAGTAAACATGTCCAGCGTACCAACATTATACTCTCTATCATCCTCCAGTGGGTTTCCTTCGACAAAAACTGCAACACTCTTATCATACGGTATCATCAGTGGGTCGTACAAGATTTTTAATCCATCTACTGCCAAGCTGCCCAAATGGTTCCCACGGAATCCGTACCCGTAAATCACCTTATTGTAGAATTCCTCTGTAAGGCTCTGTTCCACAGCTGTGCGAATATCTATACCTCTCAGCTTGATTATGCAAGTATTGATAGGGGAAGGACATAGCGCATGCAGCATCCCTGTGGTTACCTCGCCTTCAGGCAATGGACCCAGCAGCTGACCCGTGTTCACTAGCGACAAACTAGTACCTGTAAATCTACGTACTGCTTGTGCCAAAAGATTGCCGAAGGGAGATTCTCCCTTCAAGCTCAAAGGAAGCTCACGGTCAGTAATCGCAACTATGGTCTGAAGAGCTTCACGCCCATGCTCCAAATGAATAGCTACAGCAGGTCCTATTACATCATCCTGTAGAACTGGGTCTATAGGAATACATTCACCCGTCACAAAGCTGAAATCAGACTGACCATCTTTCCGCTCAAATTGAAGCCGCCCGAGATACCGGCCGAATTTACCGGCACCACATACAGCTGTGCCGTTAATCATAATAGGCACCTCCAGTAGATGATGCGTATGTCCACCAAGAATGGCATGCACACCCTCCAACCGCTCAGCCAATATTTTATCCGTAGGAAGTCCAAGATGCGATAGAATGATTAGAATATCCACCTGTGGTGCTAGAAGTAGGCATTGTTCCCGGAGCGCTGTCTCAGGGTCTAAGGCATCCCAGCCGAGCAGGGAATAGAATGAAGTAAATGCCGCAGTTGCTCCGGTCACTCCTATTCTAATTCCATCTTTCTCTAAGATAACATGACGCTTCATCCAACTTGGTGGCTCTCCTGTCGAAGACTCTACAAAATTACAGCATACTACCGGACATTGTAACCCAGAAAAAACAGACGACAAAATCTCCTGTGAAAACGTAAGCCCCTCATTATTGCCAATGGTTACAGCATCATATCCTGTTAAGTTTAGTACGTCGATGTTAGCCTGACCCATAGTGCCTTCTGTCTCAACAGCTGCACGATCCATATGATCACCAATATCTAGCAGCAGTACAGGCTCTTCTCCCGCTGCAGCCCTCTGTATGGCGATTTCTGCTGCCACCGGACTCACCATCTCAAAATGGCTATGAATATCATTGGTATGAAGTATGGTCAGTCTTTGCGGCACGTGCCCCATAAGCAACATTCCTCCTACCCGTAAAGCTACTTTTTAATGAAGCAGCCGCGTGATCTTATAGAGCCTAGCATAACATTTTCAGACTCATTATGGTATATTGTAGACATCAGAACATACATCAGAGGAGAATAAAAATGCACATTACTATCCGCCTGTTCGCGGGTCTGGCTGAGACAATCGGCTCTTCTTCGCTATCCTTCCATGTGACTGAGATTCCCTTAACAGCTGGAAAGCTTAAGGAAGTTCTATCCGCCTCTTATCCGGATGCAGCATCCCAAATTGGAGCTTCTTTGATTGCCGTTGACCGGGAATACGCTCCCGATGATTCTATCATCACAGAGTCTTCCGAAGTTGCACTCATTCCACCAGTTTCCGGAGGAGAGAATGGTTCATTATATGAGAGCACTACAGATGGTCTTTATAGCATAACAGACCAGCCTTTAAACGCGGAGAAGCTTCTAGATGCTGTCCTCGACGTTAATCACGGAGCATCCTTATTGTTCATCGGCACTACACGTGAAATGACCGGAGAACAACGTACAACTGCACTTCATTATGAAGCCTACATCCCTATGGCCTTAAGTAAGCTGGAGGAGATTGGACAAGAAGTCAAGAACCGTTGGGACGCAAACTGCGCAATATCACATCGCATTGGGCTTGTAGGTCTAAAGGAAGCAAGTGTGATCATTGCAGTCTCAACCCCTCATCGCGATACCTGCTACGAAGCCAGTCGCTTTGCCATTGAACGTTTGAAACAGACGGTTCCTGTCTGGAAAAAAGACATCAATGAATCAGGTCAGCATTGGGTAGGCTCTGATCAAAAGGCTACCGATTCAAACCACAAATAATCTTTTCTCCTTTTTGATTGAAAAATCTGCACTTTGTTGATATTCTGGATAAAATCGGATAAAAGGTGGCATAGGCATTGAGAGTACACGTCTCGGATCTAAAACCTGGTAATCACCTCAACGCGGACGCGTATAGTTCAAGAGGTTTACATGTATTACCAAAAGGATCACTGCTCCAGATCAGTGATATCGCCAAGCTGATGCAGCTTGGAGTTGATTATGTTGATATCGAGACGTTAGAGGAAGAAGCATCCCCCCTCAGCAGACCTTCAATAATTCAGACGGTGACCACTAGTTTTGATACCATGATTGACGGCTTTGAGTCTCTTTATATGGAAGCACTTTTAAAAGGAAGCTTCAACCAATCTGTGGTCAACGACATTCTTCAGCCTTCGCTTCAAACTTTGGACAAGCATAAAGATGTAGTATCCCTCTTGCTTCTACTAGATCGCGAAGATAATTATACCTACAATCACTCCCTTCAGGTAGGCATGCTCTCTTATTATATTGCGATATGGCTTGGTTATTCCAAACAAGAGTGCTATGAAATTGGTCGAGCAGGTTATTTGATTGACATTGGAAAATGCCGAATTTCACCCTCTCTCTTGAATAAACCAGGGAAGCTAACACCAGATGAGTTCGAGGAAATTAAACTACATACTAAGTACGGCTACGAAATCATACGCAATTCGATGGACGATTCTTACACAGCTTTAACCGCCCTTCAGCATCATGAACGTGAGGACGGCTCTGGATATCCCAGCGGTCTAACCAAAAACGATATTCACCCTTATGCACAAATTGCAGCGGTAGCTGACATCTATAGTGCGATGACTTCTAAACGTGCCTATCAGTCCAAGCAAGAGCTAATTTCCGTCCTGCGTGAAATAAACAATCTCAGTTTTGGTAAACTGAACGCTAGAACTGTTCAAGCCTTTATCCAGCATTTAATGCCCAATTTCATCGGCAAGCGAGTGTTGCTGAGTACGGATGATACAGGTGTGATTATCATGAACAATCCTGTTGATATTTTCCGTCCATTGGTAAAGATTGATGGAATGTTTCTTGATTTATCCCGTGAGCGTAACGTTGCTATTGTAGAAATTTACATGGACTAAGGCGTTTCGATCCCTCCCAAACTCTCTGTTCCAAGGCGAGTCCCAAGGGCTCCACCCTCTGGACACCTGAAAGTTTAGTGGAAGCTTGTGACGGTGTGGATAGAAGGAACTCCGAGTGTGACCTTGCCTTGAGGCCCCTGCTTTGCTGTGCAAAGATCGGAGCCTCAAAGCTATCTTTCGTATTCCATGATCCCCCGTTTTCTTTCGGGGGATTTTTTTCTGTTGTATTGTGTGCAACAGAATTTATGGAAATGAAGCTGGATTGGAGTTCTATTGTATTTTGTGCAATCAAAATATGGAAAATCCCCTATAATGGCTCACTTCCCGAATTCAGTTGTACAAAGTGCAGTAGATGCTATTTGGTGAGGCTGAATGATGCTTTCTATTGTAAATACTGCAGGCGTGTTGATTAGCTAATTTTTGGAAGGGAAACGTTGTATTGGCTAAGTAAATACCAGACCAAGAAACCAAGCTAACTAGTTCTCACTCTGCGGGAGATCTTATGTGGACGTGGGGGTTGTTTGTACTTTGTGCAATAGAACGTTGATTAAAGAGACAGAATGGTTATTTCATTGCACTTTGTACAATTAAAATAGTCTAACACCGTCTTTTTTGTGGATTCCTCGATAATCTATTGCACGAAATACATTAGACGACGGTACAATTAGATGGTTTCAGGTCGATTCAATTGTACAGAGTGCAATTGAACGTTACATTTTATAGTGAAAAGCTACCAAACCACAAAGCAATCAAGCCATAAAGCAGGTATCAGCTGCTCTGACGCTTGGTACCTATATCGCTCTGACATCATCCCAGACACAAATAGTTGCATTTCGTGCACTTAAACTAACTTTCCTTAAAGGATTTGGCAATATAGTTGCAGTTTGTACACTTATATCAGCCAAATATCCGCCGAAAGCTCCTAGTAACGTTTTTTAACTGCACAGAGTGCAATTAAAATGGTGGAGTATTAACATACTCAGCAGGATAGTTGCAGAAAGTGCAACTACCCAGTCGGAGAAGGTGCTAGTGTGTCGATCCTAGGAACGGAAGCAAGGAAACGGGAAAGTGAGTGTTGTGATAGTAAAAGGCTAGGCAGATTGGCGAACAAATCTCTGTTTATACCATGATTTAGTTAATCAACAGGCGTATAAATACTGCAATAGAATGATCCGAATTCAGAATGCTAGGTCCCTAACTTCCTAGATCCTTACCATCCTAAATCCCCACCTTCCCCTCTTCATCACAGCTCTTCTCCCTGGCTCGTAAACCCTAGTCATTCGTAACCCTCCTATCATTAATCACATGATGATTGAATTACAAATTTCTTGGCGAGACTAATATGTGGCTTAAATATTTCTAGGAGGTAATAAGTATGCTTCCAGTCCATGAACGTCTTGCCGAGCTGTTCACTCTAAGTCGTCTACGCCAGCTTACAGCCTCCGAAGAAACGGAGCAGCAGCAATGTCTGCAAGTGAACGCCACTTACTGTTGGGAGATGGCTCGACTACAAAATGAAATACTGTTAGCGGAACAAACAACGGATACACGGTGGCATCAGGATATTTGTGCCCAATTGTTTGAGCTGCGTGTAACAGGTAGGTTACCCAAACGTCCAAAGTAATTGGACGTACAATATAAAACAGCCCACTCCTCACTTGCTTTCGCAAGGGGGAATGGGCTGTTCTTCTGTACTATAGGAAGCGGAATTGCGCTTCTATCAAACCGTTATACACACCATCACGAGAAGTCAGCTCCCGATGGGTTCCTTCCTCTTTGATCTCACCGTGGTCCAGAACGACTATTTTATCCGCATGGCGGATGGTAGATAGTCTATGGGCTACGATAAAGGAGGTGCGGCCCTGAAGCAAGATTTTGAGTGCTTCCTGAATCTTCAGCTCCGTCTCTGTATCTATACTGGCTGTTGCTTCATCAAGAATTAGAATCCGTGGATTCGCCAATAGTGCACGGGCGAAGGAGAGAAGCTGACGCTGTCCCATGGACAAGGCACTACCGCGCTCTTCTACCTCTGTCTCATACCCTCCAGGAAGCTTCATAATAAAGTCATGGGCGTCCACTGCTTTCGCAGCATTTTCCACTTCTTCATCGGTAGCATCCAGTCGACCAAACCGAATGTTATCGCGAATCGTTCCTGAGAAAATAAAGGTATCCTGCAGCACGATTCCGATCTGCCTTCTCAGACTATCCAGTGTAACCTCACGGATATCTTCTCCATCAATCGTAATTTGTCCGCTCTTTATATCATAGAAACGGCCAATCAGGTTAATAATCGTACTTTTCCCTGATCCTGTATGACCCACAAGGGCGATTGATTGCCCAGCTTTTACATCCAGATCGATACCTTTTAAAGCCGCCCGACCTTTTTCATATTCAAAGACGACCTTATTAAAGTTAATATCTCCACGAATAGTGCCTAGTGGCTTAGCCCCTGGATTATCTTGAACCGAAGGCTGCTCATCCAAATATTCAAAGATCCGTTCCGAGGAGGCCATCGCTACAAGCAGCTGGTTATACATCTGGCCCAGACGGTTGATCGGGTCCCAGAAGTTACTGACATAAGAGCTGAATGCTACCAGCAAACCGACTGTAAGCTCACCAGATTGGATCAGATAAGCCCCTAGCCAAAAGAGGATCATCGTTCCAAAACCACCAGTAATCTCAATCATCGGCCCGAAAGCTTGGTTCATCGCAGATGCTTTATTCCAGGATTTTTTGCTGTCGGTATTCATAACATCAAAATAATTCATATTTTCACGTTCTTGTGTATAAGCCTGTGTGACCCTGATCCCCTGAATCGATTCATTCAAGTGAGAATTAATTCTGGAGTTCTTCATCCGTACATCCTGCCAAGCGATCCGAATCTTCTGGCGCAGCTTAGTAGAAATAAAGAACATGATCGGAACGGTAACCATTACAGCAAGACCAAGTTTCCAGTTGATCAATAGCAGTATAATGGTTATCCCCAAAAGCTGAACGCAGTCAATCATTAGATTGACTACCCCGTTCGTGAACAAATCCTGCAGTGAGTTGATATCATTCGTCACACGTACTAATACCGAGCCTGCTGGACGTTTATCGAAGAAGTTAAACGAGAGCTTCTGAATATGCTTGAACAAGTCAGAACGCAAATCATAAATCACTCTTTGTCCGATGATGTTCGTGTACTTAATCCGGTACACACCAGCAATCCATTGAATGAGATATAAGACGATCACACCTGCCGTAAGCGAATAAAGAAGTGTTAAGCTGGGATTTCCAACCTTAGGTGCTATGGCACGGTCAATAGCTAAACTTGTCAAGAATGGAACGGTCAGCTTCGTAATGGTTCCCAGAATCATCATGATAGAAACCAGAGGAAGCATCTGTTTAGCGTATGGCTTCATATAACTGAATAGTCTGCTGAACTGCTTCCAGTCAAACGCTTTGTCGATAACATCATCATCTTTGTATACAAAGCGTTCATCCAATGTCTGCTGCTCGGCTGCTTTACTCTTTGCTCCCGTAGCGGTGTTCTGTTTGGCTTCAAGTTTCATATGCCTCACTCCTCCCCTCTTCCGGTAGCTCTTGATAGATAGTCCGCATACTGTATCCGGTACACATCTTGGTAGGGACCTGGAACCTCTATTAGCTCCTGATGCGTACCACGCTGCTGAACATGACCTTCGTTCATGACGATGATCTGATCCGCATGACGTAAGGAGGATATCCGATGAGCGATAATAAGTGTTGTACGCCCATTCATGACCTCTTGGAAACCAGCCTGAATCTCATGCTCCGTTTCCATATCGACAGCGCTGGTCGCATCATCGAGGATGAGGATACGCGGATTCTTAAGCAGTGCTCTTGCGATGGCAATCCGCTGCTTTTGTCCGCCAGAGAGACCCATCCCGCGTTCGCCCACTACAGTGTCATAACCGTCTGCCATCTCCATAATAAAATCATGCGCTTTTGCCAACTGTGCAGCACGGATAATCTCCTCCATGCTTACATTTTTCAAGCCATATGAAATGTTGTTGCGGATGGACGAGGAGAACAGGAACGTTTCCTGAAATACGGTGGCAATCTGTGACCGCAGACTGCGCACATTGTATTCTCTAATATCGATGCCATCCAGCGTAATACTACCTTCATTTACATCGTAAGCGCGCATCATCAATTGTGTAATGGTTGATTTACCTGAACCTGTACCACCAAGAAATCCGATAATCTCACCCGATTTGGCTTCAAAATGGATGTCAGTAACCGCAGGTAATTTATTCCCGTACGCAAACGTTACATGATTAAAGGCGACATCCCCCTTAACCTCAGAAGGTACGAGTTCACGGGCATCTTCTTTATCCTTCACATCAATTCTTTGATTAAGTACTTCAAGTACACGTTCTCCCGAAGCTTTGGACTGTGTATAGTTATTAATATGAAAACCTAGGCCCCATACTGGTCCAATGATGTACCAAATCAAGCTGAAGAAGGCAACCAATTCTCCTAGTGACATTTTCCCTTTAATGACGAGCGTGCCACCTACGCCTAACAGAATCGCTATACTGACTGATGCTAGAAGCTCCATGACAGGAAAAAACTTACTCCAGAGCTCTGCGGCAAAAATCTGATTGTTCTTATAACGTTCATTACGGTGTGAGAATTTCTCAACTTCGTGAGCCTCTCTAGCAAACGATTTGACAGTACGCACACCGGTAATATTCTCCTGTACAGCCGTTGTCAGAGAACTCAGCGCAAGGCGCATCTCTTGAAAGGCCGGATGAATCTTCGACTCAAATCTTAAAGCTACAGCAGCCAGAAATGGCATAGTAATCAGTGTAACCAATGTTAGCTGCCAATTAATGGTGAACATCATGATAGAACCAAAAAGCACCATAAAAAACACATTAAGCAGTTGAGCAAAACCAAAACCGATAAAGTTTCGGATCGCTTCCAAATCCCCGGTCAGCCGGGACATCAGATCTCCTGTTTTCGCGGTATCATAATAACGGAAAGATAGAAATTGCAATTTCTCATAACAAGCGTTGCGTAGCCGGTATGCTAGAAAATTACCTAACCGCCCTCCGTAAAAACCATGTGCAAATTGTAGGCATGCTTTTACGATTACTACTGCTAACACGCTGAGAGCCAACACGGGCACCTCTTCAAACTTGAGTGGAACAATTACATCATCGATCAGCCTTCTTAACAAATTGGGGGTAATTAGCCCCACTGCAGTTGCGGCGGCCAAGCATACAATCGAAAGAATCAAATAATGCAGCTTCTCTCGGTAATAGCCTCGCAGTTGCCTGAGAACATCCATATCTCTCCTCCTTAAAGCTTACAAAGTTTTTTTAGCGCTTACAATTTTATTGACTTTATGCAGTGTATCATCCCTAATTTAAAGCGGCAAAGGGTAGATTTGCGCGTTTATCCCGTTATTTCGGAAAAAAGACCCATATATAGGTGATAAACGACCATCATTGTCTTAAAATACTCGAGTTTCCTCCTTAATGCTGTTGAATTAAGAAACATCATAATCCTCATCGAGATTGGGCACCCCAAAGATACCCTTTATCAGGTTTTTTACATAGAATTTGGATTATATCCTTTCAAAAGAAAACTTCACTTCGATTTCCAAATAAAAATACGTATCCGAGTAACTTGAGCATTAAAGCATCAAGATCACTACGAATACGTATTTGCTATTACCTATAAAAGTGAAGCAGGTCCCCCTTGATTAATCAAGGTTAACCGATACTTCCCTCCATCTCAAACTTGATCAAACGGTTCATTTCGACCGCATATTCCATCGGCAGCTCCTTGGTGAACGGCTCGATGAAGCCCATAATGATCATTTGTGTTGCATCAGCTTCTGTGAGGCCACGGCTCATCAGGTAGAACAGTTGCTCCTCAGAAACTTTGGACACTGTTGCTTCATGCTCAAGAACGATGTTATCGTTCATGATTTCATTGTAAGGAATCGTATCCGAAGTGGATTCGTTATCCAAAATGAGCGTATCGCATTTAATGTTCGATTTCGCACCTTCTGCCTGACGGCCAAAGGAAGCAAGACCACGATAAGTTACTTTACCGCCATGCTTACTGATCGATTTTGATACAATAGTGGATGTTGTGTCTGGCGCCAAATGAATCATCTTAGCACCTGCATCCTGATGCTGGTCTTTACCCGCTACCGCGATGGACAGTACTGAACCTTTAGCTCCACGGCCTTTAAGAACAACCGCAGGATATTTCATGGTCAGCTTGGAACCGATGTTACCATCGACCCATTCCATCGTAGCATTCTCTTCTGCAACCGCACGTTTAGTAACGAGGTTGTAGATGTTAGGAGCCCAGTTCTGGATTGTAGTATAACGAACGCGAGCGTTCTTCATACACAAGATTTCAACAACCGCACTATGCAAGGAATTCGTGCTGTAGATCGGCGCTGTACATCCTTCTACGTAATGCACAAAGCTGTCTTCGTCCGCTAGGATCAAAGTACGCTCAAATTGTCCCATGTTCTCGGAGTTAATACGGAAGTATGCCTGCAAAGGAACTTCGCATTTCACACCCTTAGGAACATAGATAAAGCTTCCGCCTGACCAAACTGCACTGTTAAGTGCGGCAAACTTGTTGTCTGCAGGAGGAATGATCGTTCCGAAGAACTTTTTAAACAATTCCGGATGTTCACGCAGTGCAGTGTCGGTATCTGTAAAAATAACCCCTTGATCTTCAAGGCTCTTCTGCATGCTGTGGTATACAACCTCGGATTCATATTGTGCCGATACGCCAGCGAGGAATTTTTGTTCCGCTTCTGGAATACCTAGCTTATCGAAGGTTTCTTTAATTTCAGATGGTACTTCTTCCCAAGTCTTCCCTTGCTTCTCGGAAGGTCTTACATAGTATTGGATTTCATCGAAATCGAGATCATCCAGGTTGCCGCCCCATGTCGGCATCGGCATTTTATAAAATTGCTCCAGAGATTTCAAGCGGAAGTCAAGCATCCACTGTGGTTCGTTTTTGATTGCTGAAATTTCTTTAACAATTTCGGCCGTCAAACCTTTACCAGACTGGAATATCGACTTATGCTCATCACGGAACCCATATTGGTACTCTTCCATATCAGGCGCTTTTTTAGCCATGGTGTCAGCCTCCTTGTTCTTCTATTAATGATGTTGCTCTTCTTCGTCAATTCCTTTACGAAGTGCGTTCCAAGCCAGCGTTGCACATTTGATTCGTGCAGGAAATTTATTTACACCCGAAAGGGCCTCGATATCTTCATAATCCCCAAAATCCACTTCTTCACCCTTCATCAATAAGGAGAATTTATCGGCCAGTTCAAGCGCACGTTCAACCGTTTGTCCTTTGATCGCCTCCGTCATCATCGAAGCCGATGACATACTGATCGAACAACCTTCACCGTTATAACGGGCATCTTTCACGATTCCATCTTCTACCTTAAGCTGAAGTGTAATACGGTCACCACAAGTTGGGTTATTTAGTTCAATTTTCAGAGCATCATCTTCAAATGAACCACGATTCCGAGGACTTTTATAATGATCCATAATTACGCGTCTGTATAAGTCATCCAAGTTCATAATTGAAGTACTCCTTCGTCTTGATTAAAGCGTCCACCAGTCGATCTACATCCTGCTCAGTATTGTAGAGGTAAAAGCTTGCACGTGCTGTTGAACTGGCTTCCAGCCAGCGCATCAGCGGCTGACAGCAGTGATGACCAGCACGGATGGCAATGCCTTCCGCATCTAGCACTGTAGCGACATCATGCGGGTGAACGTCACCCAGATTAAAGGTGACAACGCCAACTTCACGATTCTTGGGACCATAAATGGTCAAGCCATCAATTTCAGATAGACGCTGCTCTGCGTATGCTGCAAGCTTCTTCTCATGGCTGTGAATCTCATCCATACCGATTTCCTGTAAGAAATCTACGGCTGCACCTAATCCAACAGCACCAGCAATGATCGGTGTACCCCCCTCAAACTTCCAAGGGAGCTCTTTCCAAGTCGATTCATAGAGACCCACGTCATCTATCATCTCACCACCGAACTCAATAGGCTCCATGGCTTCGAGGAGTGCCCTCTTGCCGTACAAAGCCCCAATTCCAGTCGGTGCGAGCATTTTATGTCCGGAAAGTGCATAGAAATCACAATCCAGATCCTGCACATCGACCTTCATATGAGGTGTACTCTGTGCGCCGTCTACGACAATTACCGCACCGTGACGATGAGCAATAGCCGCAAGCTCTTTAATCGGATGAGTTACTCCCATAACGTTGGATACATAAGCGATAGCTACGATTTTGGTTTTATCCGTAATCGTCTGCTCAGCATCTTGAAGTGTAATCGTTCCGTCAGGTTGCAACGGTATATATTTTAGAGTAGCGCCTGTCTTCTTAGCTAGCTGCTGCCAAGGGATCAAATTACTATGATGCTCCATCAGGGTGATGACAATTTCGTCGCCTTCACCCACCGCAGATGGCCCGTAAGAAGAGGCGACAAGATTTAGTGCAGTGGTTGTACCGCGCGTAAAGATAATTTCTTTCGTGCTGCGGGCGTTAATAAACTTAGCTAGCTTCTCCCGGGCTCCCTCGTAGGCATCTGTTGCACGGCTGCCTAAAGTATGGACGCCACGGTGTACGTTGGCGTTATCCCACTCATAATACGACTTGACCGCCTCAATCACTTGACGAGGCTTCTGCGAAGTTGCAGCACTGTCCAGATAGACCAGTGGATGTCCGTTCACATTCTGGTTCAGTATGGGAAATTGCTCCCGGATGGCGTTGCTAATCATTGACCTAACTTCCTTTCCACAAGAGATTGGAGCTGATTGCGCAGTCCCTCTAGTGGAATTTGCGACACAACAGGAGCCAAGAAGCCATAGATGATCAGAGTTTCTGCATCATGCCGTGTAATTCCGCGGGACATCAGGTAAAAGACTTGCTCGTGATTGACCTGTCCTACGGAAGCGGCATGGCCTGCTGTAACATCATCTTCATCAATCAATAGAATCGGATTGGCATCACCACGGGCTTTTGGACTCAGCATCAGTACTTTTTCTGTTTGCTGCCCATCAGCTCTAGTAGCACCTTTCTCTATCTTGGTAATTCCGTTGATGATAGAAGTAGCTGCATCACGCATAACTGCACGAGTGATCATGTCACTTGGTGTGTTTTTGCCGAAATGTTGAGCTTGTGTGGTGTAGTTCAACTTCTGTGATCCCGAACCCACTGCAATGACCTTAGCATCTGAGCTGGAGCCATTACCTTTGAGAATAGACTTAGTGTCACTCGCTGTATCCCCGTAGTTCATCTCACCAACAATCCATTCGATTGTTCCATCATTCTCAACAACTGCACGGCGGTAAGTAACATCCGTAGTATCCACGCCAAGTTGATGCACTGTAGCATAACGTACTTTAGCGCCAGCACCCACGAATACCTCTACTGCACCATTGTGTAGTCCGGCTTCCGATTTATCAGATACATAGTTATCAACGTATGTCAGGGAACTGTTAGTATCAGCTACGACAAGAATGTGAGGAACAAAGGATGCTTCCGCATCATCTGTTAACAGCACAGCCTGAAGTGGAGTTTCAATTACAACATTCTTAGGCACATAGAGGAATACTCCACCAGTCCAAAGAGCAGCATGAAGCGCCGCGATAGAATGCTCATCAGGCTGAATTGCCTTATGCAAGTAACGTTGCACCAAATCTCCATGTTCTTTCACTGCCGTTTGCAGATCCGTAAAAATAACACCTTGTGCTGCAAGCTCAGGAGCAAGTCTTGTATATACTGCACCAGAGTTACGCTGAATAATCAGGCTGCCTTCCTCTTGATCCTTGATCAAGGAAGAAATAGAAGCAGGTGCGTCATTCAAGGAAGCAATAGGTTCGCTTGCTTTATAACTACCGTAATTGTTCACATTCCAACGATCAATCCGTGTCTTCTCTAATTTAGGCAGTGTTAGAGTAGCTGCCAGTTCAAGTGCTTTCAAGCGGCTTTCTTTCAGCCAACCCGGTTCGCCGCTACTATGCGATAATTCGCTCAAGCGCTCGGCATCCACCGGAAGAATGGTCTGTGTCGTCATAAGTGTTCTCCTCCTTCCTGGCGTTTCTTACGCTTCTTGCCCTACTGTTTCGTCTTCAATTCCAAGTTCTTCTTTAATCCATTCATAACCTTCAGCTTCCAGACGCTGTGCAAGCTCAGGACCACCGGATTTCACAATTCTGCCCTGCATCATAACATGTACAAAATCTGGTTTGATGTAGTTCAAGAGACGCTGATAGTGGGTAATAACTAGGAAGCCGCGATCTTCACTCCGCATGGAGTTTACGCCTTCGGCTACAATTTTCAAAGCATCAATATCAAGGCCAGAGTCAATTTCGTCTAGAATCACGATTTTTGGATCTAGCATCATCATTTGTAGAATTTCGTTACGTTTCTTCTCACCACCGGAGAAGCCTTCGTTCAGGTAACGGTGTAGAAACTCAGGATTCATATCCAATTCCTTCATCTTTGCTTCCATTAGACGAATAAAACGAATCAAAGAGATTTCGCTGCCTTCTTCACGACGGGCATTAATGGCAGAGCGCAAGAAGTCGGAGTTCGTTACCCCGGAAATTTCACTTGGGTACTGCATAGCAAGGAAAAGACCTGCACGTGCGCGTTCATCAACCGCCATCTCCAGAAGATCTTCACCTTCAAGTGTTGCCGTTCCTTCAGTTACTTCATATTTAGGGTGACCCATAAGAGCGGATGCCAAGGTACTTTTACCTGTACCGTTTGGTCCCATGATGGCGTGAATTTCGCCACCTTTCATTTGAAGGTTAATTCCCTTCAAAATCTCTTTTCCCTCAATCGTCGCTTTAAGTCCCTCAATGACAAAATCTGCTGCCATAATATTATTCCCTCCATTGATCGATTTGCGAAATCAAAAGTTGTATTGAAACAGGGTGACCCTGATTGCCAGCACAATTAGATTCTATATCACATTATAATTATTATAAATTGAATCACAGTGATTATCAATGATTCTCAACAATTTTATAACAAAGCCTGTCTTTTTACAAATATCTCTTTTTATTTTTCCTATGATGTTTCGCATATTTTCGCTAATTTTAACGTTAATCTTCCTAACACATTTATTTCCTGCCTAACGAAAAAAATAAGACCTCCCGCAGGAAGCCCTATTTAAAATGCTTTATCTTTAGCTAAGGTAGGAACGAAGCATCCATTGATGTTTCTCTAGATCACCACGAATTTTTATAAACATGTCAGATGTTGGCTGATCCTTAATTTCTTCAGCAAGCTCGATACCTTCTGTCAGTTCTTCAGAAATAGTAGCGAAGTCTTCAATCAATGATTGAACCATACCACGCGTATCTTCCTTACCTGTAGCTTCTTGAATCGTAGCCAACTCCAGATATTCTTTCATTGTTGCTGCTGGACTGCCTTTGATGCTTAGCAGACGTTCTGCAACTTCATCCATTTGGAGTGTAACTTCATTATATAAATCCTCAAATTTCACATGTAGAGAAAAGAATTGTTCTCCTTTTACGTACCAATGAAAATTATGAATTTTAACATATAGTACATTCAAGTTAGCAACCTGACGGTTCAAAATCTGTTCTAGTGAAGTTGTATTTACTTTATTAGATGCTTTAGCCATGAGATGATCCCTTCCTTATCCATTATATTTACCGGCCCTACTTTTTCCTTCGTCCGGCAGCAACTTGTCTATTCTTAATTTACCCCTTAGCCTGTACGACGAAACAAGGAGAACTCTTCCATATTATCAATAGAGACACTCTTCATTTTGTTCAAATTCTAGTCCTTGCAAAAAACACAAGAGGCCTATGGCCTCTTGTGTTTTGGATTGTGTAAGATTGTACGGTCAGACCATAAGAAGTAATGCTTCTGCGCCTGTCATGCCTGGTACGATACCTAGACTCTCCGCTTCTATGGTTACAGACTCCAATGGGGCAGCTAGCAGCTGTGACAGTGTACGTACACCAACCGCCCGGGCCGCGATAATATGCCGATCACTGAGCTTCTCATTGAGCAGGCCAACATCCAGCGCACCACACATAATATAACCTCGGCTTGTGCTGATCGAGAGCAGCGTTGTTTTCGGAAGCTTAACCTCTACTCCGATCAGCGTATGTTCACCTACGGTAATGGGCTCCATGGTAACCAATAGCAGCACCTCCTTTATTCACCATCCACGTTGTATATGTATGCGAATTTTCTTGGTATTGTGCTGACGGTAGTCCTATATTTTTCATAAAAAACAGTACAATGGTCCCGATTTCTCCAGTCACTACTATATGATTATTACTTGTTTAATGTTATAGTTTATATACATTCTTATATAAGCAAATGAATGTTCTAATCGAAAAAGCTGGGGGATTTATGGACAAAAAACTACAACACACTGACGGCAATTATTTATTTAACGTCGACATCCTGATTAATGCCCAAACCAACCCGCTTGCATTACAATATCTGCTTGAAATGTTGAACAATAATGACAAAATCACAGATTTCAACATTAACTCCGGTCTCGAATTAGGGAGAACCATTGACAGTTTGCTTCGTTCCGCTAAACTAGCCTTGAATCAAAGTTCTGCTCCTCCTCCCATTTCTTTAAAGCTGCCACCTCAATCCACCAAGAAGCAGCTAGATGAACCGATAAATAAACAGATAGAAATGCCTGCGCAGCAGACTGCAATTGAAACGCCAGCTGATGCACTCGGGAAGATTCGTCAGTATATTCAGAATAACCAATTAGTACGTTTACGAGCAAATCGGTATGGAAAACAAGTGTCTATGCCCTGTCGTATTTTAAACTTTGATGAAGAAGCCCATTCTATCAGTGTTTACCATGTGGATGAGAAGCAGGTATACCGTTTTAACCTCAATGAAATTGACGAATTCATGTAAACGTATACGTTACATTTAAATAAACATCCGCTCCTACACGGAACGGATGCTTATTTATATACCCTCTGTAATTGGTTGTCTAGGATGCCTTTTTGCTACGTGAGAATGCTTCCAAAGCCAAACATAGCCAGCCTGCTATGAAGCACACTCCACCAATAGGTGTAATCGCTCCAAGCACCTTAATCCCGGAGATACTCAGAACATACAAGCTACCTGAGAACAAAATAGTGCCAGCTATTAACAGACGCCCTGCCCAGCGTAACCGGGCACTTTCTCCCCATTGACCTACAGCCAGTGCTATCAAAATCACACCAAGCGCATGTACCAAGTGATACTGTACACCAGTCTCATATACCTTCATATATTCTTCGCTGATAACAGGTTTTAATAGATGAGCGCCAAAAGCGCCTACTCCTACTGCCAGCATCGCTAGCAAAGCCCCCCAGGCCATAAGTTTCCGTTGCATACGATTACAACTCCTTAATATTAGACTTCTTCTATCATAAACGATTACCAGTTGCTTTTTCCAGCAACCATTTATGAATTAGCCACAATCAGGGGTTGCTTTTTTAGCATCAATATGAAAAAGTGGTTATTAACAACATTTCATACATCTCTCAAGGAGTGCAACCCATGGACCTTAATTCTCTCTCAAAATCTGACGTACCTACAGCAGAGGTAGGAAATCCCCAACCTAATATGAGTCAGCCAGATGCTGATTCAGCATCTTCCTATCAAAAAGTAGAACATGACCTACAACACTCTGGACCTGGTATTGCTTCTTTCGTTATCAGTCTCGTGACCATTCTCGGTTATGCCGCCCTCTTTCTCTTCATTATTGTGAAGGCTTCTTCAATGGTTAACGAGAACTCGAATCTACTAGCTGAATCATCGCGGTCTATCATGCTTCTAGGAATGACTGTAATTATTCTCTCAGCGCTTAATGTGATTGGTGTTGTCATCGGCATTATTGGACTTTCCATCCGGAAGCGACGTAAGGTGTTCGGCGTTATAGGTACAATCATCAACGGTGTGATTATCCTACTCTTTATGTTGCTTGTTACTATTTTCTTAGTTAATGCTGGGACGTTATAACATTCAAATCAAACGCCATAACAAAAGGGCTGTTCCTGAATCAATTAGGAGCAGCCCTTTTGTTATTTATAAATGATAGAACTCATTTATTTTGCAAGTGACAGCTTCGATAGCACCCGTTGTTTAACGGTAGCATCGCCTTCCACTGCTTTTTCTACATATTCGAAAACTACGGGATCATCCGTATTCAACTTCTCAAGAACGCTCTCCATTCCAGCTGTAATCTCGAAAGCCGTAGGACCTTCTTTTGTCTCAATCTCAACAGAATGACTATCTATTTGTCCGACGTAAACGCCTGTTCCTTTAATAATTTTAGCTTCTGGATTTGCAGTAGGTTTTGGTGCTGAAGTACTTGGATTCTCTGTAGGTGCAGTTGTACTCGTACTTTCTGTAGGTACAGGCGTGCTAGTGGTCTCCTCTGTTGGTACTGGTGAAGCTGTTGCAGTTGGTTCTGCAGATGGCTGCGCTGAATTATTAGTAGCACCGCAAGCGGTTAAGGCAAGCGTTAATGCTGCGATTGCAGCTATGGCGGGTAAGGAACGTTGTTTTTTCATGTTGACTGCCTCCTCTATGTTTAGCGGTTGTTTTCAAAGTCATTTTCCACAAGCCTACTCCTATAAACGTTATCAACTCTGCTAAGGTTTCATAATACTTTACTTTTTAATAACTTCCATTCTTTAATAGGCATCCGCCGGATGCAGGCTGGAGCAGGGTTAATACAATAATGTTGAGCCTGATTTATCCCTAAGGAGTGGTCCCCTTGAGAATCGATATCGGCTGCGGATCCAGTAAAGAGGCAGGTTATCTCGGGATCGATCATATCGCGGGTCCCGATGTGGATATTGTCTGTGACATTAACCAAGGCATCCCTTTGCCGGACAATACCGCCGAGTTTGTAATGGCTAGTCGTGTTTTACCCTATATGGATGATTTATTCGCGGTTATGTCGGAAATTCACAGAATTTGCATCCACAAAGCCGTTGTTTGCATTCTGGCCCCTTATGCCCACAGCTTTGCCCATATGTCCAATCCTGCCTTCAAGCAAAAGTTTGATGAATATACTCCGCGGTATTTGACAGGATCCTTTTTCCAGCCACCATCAGGTCCAGTATGCCCAGCTATTTCAGACTATCCCATACCTGTTCCACCGTTCGATTATCGCCTGCTCAGGATGGAGCTGTTCTACCAACTCCCTTATGAAGATCCTCTTTATGAAACAGAGGAATTAGAAATACTCAAGACCCTTCAAGCCAATGTTGTGCATGAAATCATGTACCATTTCACCGTAATCAAAGAAGAAATCTCCATTCATGAGCTGGAATTGATGAGTAGAGGTCACTATGCTGAACCCCGTGTTCTTATGAAGCGCAGGCTAAAACCATACATTAGACAAAACTTCCTATAATTTATTGATGGGACATACAATTATACCCGATTTGCGTCATAGGCTAACATACAGATATTAACTGTGCCGTCCTGATTAAGGGACGGTACACTTTTTTCCAATAAATCAACCTCGAAGGAGGTGAGAATCATTCCACTAGTCGTACGGGCAACGATTAATGCGACCGGTGCTATCACATTTACGGGCAACACACTCGGACTTAGTCGCTCCGATACGGTCGGAGTGCCAGGGACACAGGACAGCATCGGCGGCTTTACCACTGTTAACACTTCATCCATTTTTGGCACCTATCCAAATGGGACAACAGGTCTTTATACGAGCAACAGTTCAGCAGCTATATTGATCCTACCCTCAGGAAGCACTGTACTATATGCAGAGCTGATCTGGGGCGGTACCTATATTAATGGAACCGTGAATCTCAGTGCAGCCATAAACAACCCCGTCTCTTTCATAACTCCTGCTGGGACTACATTCAGCGTTACTCCCGATCCAGCAACGAGTAACGTAGTCGATTTGGGAAGTGGTGCATCAGCATATGTACGTTCCGCCAACGTAACCAGCATCATTCAACAAGGCGGTGCTGGCACCTATACTACAGGCGGCGTTGTCGGAACAATTGTAATTCCAGGTGACCCTACAGCCAACCATGCAGGCTGGACTCTAGGTGTTATCTACCAGAATACAGCTCTCCCATTTCGCAATATGTCCCTTAGAGCAGGCGCAATACTTGTACAGGCAACATCAGCCCCGGTTTCAACTACGATAACTGGATTCGCAACACCAATTACAGGTGCGCTTGGGGGCAGGGCACTATTCAGTGCACAGGAAGGAGATGCAAACCGTTCAGGGGATCAGGCCTTGTTCGGTCCAACCTCGGCTACACTCGTAGCATTGTCTGGACCTAACAACTTTGCTAACAATTTTTTCGCATCACAAATTAATAATGATACAGGTAACCTCAATACAACGGGAACGTTTGGAACCCGCAATCAGACGAACGGAAATCCAGGCACCAACATCATCGGTGGTCGCCAGGGCTGGGATATTACGAATGTTGACGTGTCTGCCAGACTTGTAAATAATCAGTCTTCAGCGATCTTACAATTAACTACCTCTGGCGATGCTTATGTACTCAACGGTAATGCCATACAAGTCGATATCAATGCACCCAAAATAAACGTTACTAAAAGTGCCAATGTGTCCGGACCTATCGTCGGAGATACGGTAACTTACACTGTAATTGTCAGTAATACCGGTACAGCGGGTGCGGCTAGCGTCGTTTTATCCGATGCTCTGCCAGCAGGATCTACCTTTGTCACCGGAAGTGTAGTCGTTGCTAGCGTCGCAAAGCCAACCTTTGATATTACAGCGGGAATTCCTCTAGGTTCATTAGCTTTAAGTACTTCAATAACGGTTACATATCAAGCCAAAGTCACTTCATTACCACCAAGTCCGCAAAATATCGCTAATACCGCAAATGCTGCTTTTACATTTCAAAGTGTAGCCGGAGGCCCTATCATGACCGGGGTCATTCCATCCAATACAGTAACTTTACCTGTATACTCTCCCATCCTTAACATCGTAAAATCTTCCAATATTGCAAATGCGACTGTCGGAGATCAAATCACTTATACCCTTCAAATCACAAACACTGGAAATATCGGCGCTGTAACCACCCTAACTGATAACATCCCTACTGGAAGTTCTTACGTTGCGGGTAGCTTCACCGTCAATGGAACACCATTCGCTGGAAATCCTGCTACAGGTATCGCCATAGGGACGATAGCTGCTGGAGGCAGCTCTACGGTTCAGTTCCGCGTACTAGTCAACAGTCTTCCGTCTCCACCGCAACTAGTCGATCAAGCAAGCGCCGCTTATACCTTCCAGATTCCAGATGGGCGGACTGTAGCAGGATCAGCTTCATCCAATACATTATCTATTCCAGTTAGAACACCTAATGTTACCGTAGTCAAAAGCGCAAGCTTTGCTGACGTCGCTGTAGGAGATACTCTGCTCTACACCTCCATAATCAGCAACAACGGGATTGCAGCAGTTACCAACGTATCGCTTTCAGACAGCATCCCTGCCGGAACTTCACTGGTCTCAGGAAGTGTTACGGTCGGTGGCACCGCACAGCCATCCGCTAATCCTGGTACGGGGATTTCTGTTGGTGCCATCCCTCCAGGGAATTCCGTTGCCGTCACCTTTCAAGTCAACGTGGTCTCATTACCCAGTCCCGCACAGCTATTGAATAGATCTTCTGCATCCTTCAGCTCGGGATCGTTTACTGGTATTTCACTTTCAAACACAACTACGACTCCGGTATATCAACCGGTAATCCAGATAGTCAAAAGTTCGAACGTTGCCAGTGCCACTGTAGGTGGCAATATTCTCTACACATTGAATGTTCAGAATTCAGGAAATATTGGAGCAGCTGTAATCCTCAGCGATAATATTCCTTCAGGTAGCTCCTTTGTTTCGGGTAGTGTCACGGTTAACGGAGTTGCTAGGCCTGCTGACTCTCCACTAGCAGGAATTAACTTAGGTACTGTAGCCTCAGGGGTTAGTGTTCCTGTGACCTTTCTTGTCTCTGTGCAATCTTTGCCTTCACCACCTGTTCTGAACAATCAGGGCAGCAGCAGCTACACCTACCAACTACCAAGCGGAAGATCATTATCCGGAACCAGTCTTTCCAACATCCTGAGCATTCCGGTCTCCGCTCCAAATATTACGCTAACCAAATCTGCAAGCCTTACTGCAGTAGCGGTCGGCGAGGATCTGACATACACAGTCGTAGTGTCCAACACAAGCAGCGTTGCTGTGAATAACGTCGTCCTCTCTGACCCCATTCCTTCAGGAGGTAATTTTGTAGCAGGAAGCGTTATTGTTGGTGGTTCATCTGTGGCAGCTGCTAACCCAAGTACAGGAATATCAATTGGTAGTATTGCAGCAGGAAGCTCTATAACGGTCTCTTTTATAGTGAACGTTGCTTCCTTGCCAAATCCATCGCAGTTTGCAAACAGAGCCAGCGCCTCTTTCTCATCTGCTGCCTTCACCGGATCTTCACTATCGAACACGGTAGTAACACCGGTGTACCAGCCGATCATTAGTATGGTCAAAAGCGCTAATACAGCCCAAGCCTCCGTAGGTGGCTCTCTGTCATACTCCATCCTGATCAGCAACAGCGGGAATATTACAACTACTCTGTTGGTAACTGATATCCTTCCACCTCAAGCCGTCTTTGACACGAACAGTGTAATCATCGGTGGAACGCCTCTGCCCGGATATAATCCGGCAACAGGAATCCCAGTAGGCCCTTTGGCACCAGGTGACAGCGTATCTGTAAGCTTTCTGGTCACGATAACTGCATTACCTCCTTCACAGATGTTGCTGAACACAGCCTCGGCAACATATAGTTTCACCCTCCCAGACGGGCGTCAACTCGGAGGAAATGTAGTGTCGAATACGCTCTCTGTCCCTGTTTCTGCACCGAACGTAAGTGTCGTAAAAAGCGTGAACGCTATTTCTGCCGTTACAGGCGATATTTTAACATTCACCTCGGTATTGACAAACAACAGCATTGCTACTGTAAGCAACATCATTCTCAGCGATCCTATGCCTGAGAATGTAGCTTTTATTCCCGGAACCGTAATTGTAGGCAGCATAACCCAGCCGCTAGCAGTTCCGTCCGCCGGTATTCCAATCGGTAGTCTGGGTCCAGGCGCCACAGCTACCGTAACATTTGAGGTGAGGATAACGATGCCGATACCATCACAGATTAATAATCAGTCGTCCGTCAGTTTTACATCCGGTGTATTCTCCGGATCTTCTTCATCTAATATTACAAGCACACCCGTCACTCAGCCACAGATCTCCTTAGTAAAAAGTGCCGCGGATGGAGACGGCGATTTCGATGCCCTAGTTGTAGGTGATACCGTCATCTACACAGTCGTCGTAAGCAATACAGGTAATCTTGCCGCAAATGTAACCCTAACCGATAACATTCCAGCTGGGACTGTTTTTAATCCTAATAGTGTTATTGTCGGCGGAATGCCACAACCAGGTGCAGCTCCAAATACCGGTATATCCGTAGGGAGTGTCGCACCTGGAGCCAGTATTTCTGTCAGCTTCTCTGTCGATATCGTCTCCTTGCCAACACCGCAACAAATCAGCAATCAAGCTTCTGCAAGCTTCACCTTTACTCCACCCGACGGTAGACCCTTAAGCGGAACTGCTGTGTCTAATACCGTCACACTACAGGTTTCTGCTCCTAATATCGTAGTAGTCAAAAGCTCAACCTCTACCTCGGTAGCTATCGGTGATACGGTTACTTATAACGTAAACATCACCAATAACGGTTTAGAGGCTGTTAATAGCGTGTTACTAAGCGATCCAACACCAGCAGGTGCTGCTTTTGTGGCGGGCAGCGTATCTGTAAACGGAGTACCTTTTCCGAATATGAGTCCAGCTTCAGGGATAACTATCGGTACCTTGGCAGCCGGGGCATCAGCGCTAATTGCTTACAGCGTTACCGCCACCTCTGTTCCTCCCACGGCTACACTCATCAATACTGCATCCGTAACCTTTACTTCAGGTGTTTTTTCTGGTACAACTTTTTCAAATGCAGTTACTATTCCTGTATTCCAGCCGAACATTTCTGTTGTCAAAACAGCAAGCACGAATAACGCTACAACAGGTGACGCAGTCAGCTACACACTGACCGTTAGTAACACGGGGAATTACCCAGCAAGTTTAATCGTTACTGACAACATTCCAGCCGGTACCACCTTCGTTACTAACAGCGTGCTTATTAATGGACTCCCATTAGCGCAAGCAGATCCGTCTACGGGTATTCCTGCCGGAGTTATTCCTCCCGGTGGTACAACAGCAGTAGTGTTCACAGTAAATATCACCTCATTGCCAAACCCACAACAACTAGTCAATCAGGGAACAGTGACTTATAGCTTCACGCTTCCGGATGGGCGTACACTAGGTGGCTCAGTCCTATCTAATACGATTACTATCCCTGTCTCTTCTCCTAATCTAGCTGTAGTTAAATCCACTACAACAATATCAACCACGGTTGGGGACACCATCACATATTCCGTCGCTATTACTAATAATGGAATCGAGACTGTTAATAATGCTGTATTCACAGATGCCCTTCCTGCGGGAACTACATTTGTATCTGGCAGTGTGCTAGTAGATGGTGTGCCTCGTACGGGGGTTAGCCCTTCCACGGGGGTAACCTTGGGCAGTATTGCACCAGGTGTAACTGTAACCGTAGTATTCACAGTGAATACAGTCTCATTGCCACCTTCCGGCCTACTAGATAATCAGTCAACGGTCAGCTTCACCTCAGGGGTTCTCTCTAATGTAGCCTTCTCTAATATTGTAACAACACCTATTTACTTACCAATTTTAGCCGCAGCCAAAAGCTCAAACACAATTCAAGCAACAGTTGGGGATACCATTACCTACACGATTAACGTAACCAATACAGGTAATTACGGGGCTTTGGCTACTCTGAGTGATACCATCCCATCAGGTACGACATTTGTACCAAACAGTGTACTTATTCAAGGCGCTCCAGCTCCGGGAGCAGATCCTGCGGCAGGCATTCCACTCGGTGTGATTTCCGCTGGTGCATCTCTGTCTGTCATGTTCTCAGTACTCATTACGACACTGCCTGCAAGCCAGCAGCTGATTAACCAAGCATCGGTAGCATTTGCTTACACATTGCCTGATGGGCGTACCTTTAACAGTTCGATTAATTCCAATACGACAACTATTTCAGTATCCTCACCGAATGTTCTCGTAACTAAGTCTTCACCAGCTACAGATGCCGTTGTGGGCGATACAATTACCTACAACCTGATAGTTACCAATAGTGGAATCGCTAATATCAGCAACGTAAACATTAGTGATCCAATACCAGCAGGTTCTTCGTTTGTTGCTGGCAGTGTGGTCGTTGATGGCACTCCACAGCCTAATGCCAATCCAGCGAATGGTATCTCGCTCGGCACTCTTGCACCGGGTGCATCATTTAATGTCTCGTTCAACACCATTGTAAATGTACTGCCTAATCCTGCAACGCTAACTGATCAAGCTTCCGTCAGCTTCACATCTGGAGCATTCTCGGGATCCTCATTCTCTAATACACTTGTTATTCCGGTATATCAGCCTATCATCGTTGTTGTCAAAGGCGCGGATAGAACTGCAGCAACGGTCGGAGATACAATTACTTACTCCCTGAACGTAACGAACACCGGAAATCTAATAGCAAATGTGGTCATAACTGATACCATTCCTAATGGAGCTATCTTTGTTCCAAACAGCGTATTAGTTAACGGAGTGCCGCAACCAGGCTCCGATCCGTCTACCGGATTAAATATTGGAGCAGTTGCTCCGGGAAGCACGGTAACAGTGACCATAACCCTTCAGGTTACTGTAGCCTCTCTCCCGTCACCGCAGCAATTAGTCAATCAAGCTTCATCAACTTTCTCATTCACACCACCAGATGGTCGACTGCTCACCGGAACTTCACTTTCAAACGTCCTAATTATCCCTGTCTCTTCTCCGGATGTGAGTGTCGTTAAGAGCACTACCTCTATAGATGCCGTTGTCGGCGATATCATCACCTATACGATTGTTGTCACCAACTTGGGGATTTCGCCAGTCAATAACGTCATCATGGTTGACCCTATCCCAGCAGGCAGCCAGTTTGTAACAGGCAGCATCACTGTAGACGGAACCCCACGTCCTAATGGCAGCCCGGCTTCCGGTATTGCCATCGGAACGATTGCTGCTGGTGCTACTTCAACCATTACCTTCCAGGTTCAGGTAGTAGCGTTATGATTCCCGGCTCACGTACCCAACCTGTCGTAACCAATCAATCCATGGTACTCTTCAACTCGGCAGCGGGTGTTGACGGTATTGTCTATTCCAATACCGTTAACACCCCGGTCGTGGGCCCGGTACTTTCATTGCTGAAGAGTACAGATAAACTTCATGCCTCTTTAGGTGACACTCTGGTGTATACCATTAAGGCTGCTAATAATGGAAACACAGAAGCTTTGCTAACGGTGTATGACATTCTTCCAGAAGGTGTATCCTTTATTTCCAACAGCGTGCTTAGAGACGGTGTGCCTCTTCCCGGGGCTACACCGTCTTCGGGCATAACGCTAGGTTCTATCGCTCCGCAAAGTCAAGTGAGCATCGCCTTTCAAGTCGTCATCATTTCACTGCCGTCTTCATTAATGCTGCAAAATAAAGCGCTAGGTCGTTTTTCTTTTGCCACACCGGAGGGAAGAATCGTTAACGGAGATCTATATTCTAATTCCGTACTAGTTTCTTTACGTTCCTACCAGCTCTCTACTTCGTTGTCTTCAAGCACGCCAACTTCTTTTATAGGGGATGTAGTTACCTACACATTGCGGCTTACCAACGAAGGAAACAGTCTTTTAAACCAAATCATCGCAACGATTTCCACTCCGAACGGAGCCGTCTTCATTCCAGGGAGTGTCATTGCTGGTGGAATCTATTATCCAGAATCCGATCCTACGCAAGGAATATTACTCGGTCAACTTGATAAAGACCTAAGCATTGATATTACTTTTCGCGTTCGTGTTATAGAGATCCCTCCATCCTCGGAGCTGACCAACTGTGCAGTTGTCACTTATACCGTTGATGATGATTCCAATACAACTGAGAGTAACACGGTGGTTGTCACACTCGTTCAGTCGGGAGTCACCATCAGCAAAAGAGTAGATCATGTTACAGCATCTCCAGGCGACAGCCTAAGATACGAGCTTACGGTAACCAACAGCGGGAAATTGGCCGTAAATGCGGTCCTGACGGATGCCATACCTTCGGGTACTCTTTTCGTATGGGATAGTGTTCTCATAAACGGAGTGATGCAAAAAGGCGCTCGCCCTGCTGAAGGCATTCAGCTTGGTACTTTAAGAGGGGGAACTACAGCGGTCGTAGTCTTTCAAGTGAGTATACCTGCAGCCATAAACATTCATGCAGTCGCAGCTGTACAAAACCATGGCAGTGTGCAGTATACTTTTGTGCTCCCGGACGGACGAACAGTAAGACAAACCTCACGTTCCAATACAGTTACTACCTTAATAGTCACACCTGTCATTTCTCTCGAAATTCATGCAAAGCCTACTCTTGTGGAAGCAGGAGAGCGTGTCCAGCTGTGGATCTCACTTACGAATAGTGGAAATTGGCCTGCAGAAATATCCTTGAATAGGTTAACACCGGAAAAATGCCTTCTTGATCCCAGCAGCATTGTAATTGACGGCATTCCTAATCCGCAATCTTCATATACAGGCTCCTTGCAGCTAGGTACGGTCAAGGCTGCTGCTACTGTTAACATTAATTATTTTGTCAGGGTAAGTGAACATGTACTAGGTCGTTTCCTTAAAGGCTTAGTAACTGCTCAATATTTTTTTAATCTAGATGGACGTGAATACACTGGCGAGAGCCTGTCGAACAGTTATATTTTGACCGTGGAAGAGATCAGTGAATAAGAAATCACATATCCCCCATCCCCATGAATATACTTTAGTTACAACCCAAGAAGAAACGACGTAGTCGTCTTTTAAAGACGATAACCGTTTCTCGTAGAAATATATTTTCAAAACATCCCCACAAAGTGAAGCCTTGCTTTCGATACGTACTCAGGTACTTTGCGGGGGCCCAACTATTCTTTACCTAAGGTTCCTTCAGTCAGCATTTATATTCCATGGGAGGTGGTCATCCTGTCGCAATCTTCCGGTCCCTTTTCCTTCGTAGTCTCAAAAGAAGACTGGTCCCTTCATCGCAAAGGCCATCAGGATCAGGAACGTCATCAGCAGAAGGTCAGAGAAGCCATCAAGGATAATTTGCCGGATCTCGTGACCGAAGAAAATATTATTTTGTCAGGCGGTAAGCAGATTGTGAAGGTTCCGATCCGCAGTCTGGATGAGTATCGGATTATCTATAACTTCCGTAAGCAAAAGCATGTAGGGCAGGGAGACGGGGAAAGTCAGGTTGGCGATGTACTTGGTCGCGATTCACAGTCGGCACAGCCCGGCAAAGGGGAAAAAGCAGGTGATCAGCCTGGTCAAGACACCGTGGAAGCAGAAGTCAATCTGGAGGATCTGGAGGACATCTTATTTCAGGATATGGAATTGCCACATCTGAAGCCAAAGAATAAGGAAGAGATCGAGGTTAAATCCATCATCTTCAACGATATCCGAAAAAAAGGTATGATGTCCAACATCGATAAGAAGCGCACCCTGCTGGAGAACCTTCGTCGTAATGCTAGCAGAGGCAATCCCGGTATTCACAGCATAAGTCCTGATGATCTGCGATACAAAACATGGGATGACATTCGAACGCCTCATTCCAATGCGGTCATTATTGCGATGATGGATACGTCAGGCAGTATGGGTTCTTTTGAAAAATATTGCGCCCGCAGCTTCTTCTTCTGGATGACCCGTTTTCTGCGCCGTCAGTATGAGAAGGTGGAGATTGTCTTTCTCGCCCACCATACAGAGGCTAAGGAGGTCAGTGAGCATGATTTCTTCACTCGTGGTGAGAGTGGGGGAACCATCTGTTCCTCCGCCTATCAAAAAGCGATTGAGATTATCGATAGCCGATACCCGCCTGCGCAATACAATATTTATCCGTTTCACTTCTCCGATGGTGATAACCTCACCTCCGACAACGAACGTTGTGTGAAGCTAATCGGAGAACTGCTGAAACGAAGCAATATGTTTGGCTACGGCGAAGTGAACCAGTACAACCGCAGCAGCACGTTAATGTCCGCTTATCGTCATCTAAAGCACGAACAATTCATGCATTATGTCATAAAAGACAAAAAAGAAGTGTACCAGGCGCTGAAGACCTTCTTCAGTCAAAAAGGCACTGTTAAAACATAAGCTCCCTTTAAACGGGTGTCCCCTCAGCCATTTCATGGCTGAGGGGACACCCGTTTTTTTTGGGAGGTTCTCCGCTTTGAACCAAATACCAAACTTCGTTTGATTCGGGTAACATTCACGCATACAAAGCAGCCTTCGGACTCAGATGACCTTATACGCGACTTTTAAACACATTTGGCTTACTATCGGACTCCATAGCCGCTATTCGCACAAAAAACACCAAAAATCAACCTCTTTCTATGCAATAGCTGCACTGGAGTCCGAAACTACGTTAAAAAGGCGATTAATTGCTAAATAGCGTCTTCTGAATCCGAAAATATCAGGGGATGAGCTACCTAGTGAACCTTCTCTCTGTCCTTGCCTTTGTCAGATTCACCAGCATTTTTATTCGCTGCTTCCCGGTCCTGCATCATCTCATCAACCGTCTTCACCTTTAGGCGAGCCGCACCTTCATTGTTAGCATTCGTTGGGATCAGCTCTCCGGTGGACAGCCGTTCCTTCGCTTTTGCAATAGCTTCGCTATATTGAGGCAGCCATTGCTCTCCGGCCACAAGCATCTCATCGACCATCTGCCAGATTTCTTTCGGATTACATACTGCACCTACCAGCGGGTCCATCATAAAGGCTTGACGAAGTAGCTTATCATCTCCATGTACAGCGGCTTCAACAGCAAGACGTTGCACCGAAATGCTGACGTTGCACACGGCTGCAGGTCCAAGCTGTAATTCACCTACAAGCGGCATGGAGATTCCATTCCGATCCACATAACCCGGTGCTTCGATGATAGCATCATCAGGCAGATTAGAGATCACGCCGTTGTTCACGATGTTAAAGTGACCTCTGTACACTCTGCCTGTCTCCAACCCTTCAATAATATAAGAGCCATGCTCTTCTCCGCGGTTCTCCGCCTTATACTCCAGTGCCGGATCCTTCATCCAGTTTGGGAAATCAGTCTCGAACCAATTACGTCCTTCCGTGCAGACGCGCAGATATCCACCAGTCTCACCGTTAATCCAGCTTCCGAGGTCAATCCAATCCATAATTTCATCGCTGCGTTTACGGTACCATGGCACATATTCACTTAAATGCCCATTGGATTCAGTACTGTAAAATCCAAAGCGGCGCAGCATATCGATCCGTACTTTTTCCGTCCGACTGAATTCCGGATGCTTCTCAAAAGCTTCTAAAAGTCCCTCAGTCAAATCTTTACCCTCATGGCTTGCAGCAATATACCAGGTCTGGTGGTTGATGCCCGCACAAACGATATCCACTTCCGATTTCTTCAGTCCATACACATCTGCAATCTGTTGATGTCCATGCTGCACACCATGACACAAACCAATCGTCCGTACACCACCGTATTTGTTGCAAGCCCAAGTCAGCATAGCCATTGGATTCGAATAGTTCAGCAAAAGCACATCCGGTGCAGCTACTTCCCTAATATCACGGCATATATTCAGCATTTCTGCAATCCCGCGCTGTCCATACATGATGCCGCCTGCACAAAGGGTATCCCCTACGCACTGATCAACCCCATATTTTAATGGAATGTCCACATCTGTAGCAAAGGCTTCCAGTCCACCCATGCGAATAGTACAAAATACGTACTTAGCATCCTTCAGCGCTTCTCTTCGATCCGTTGTCGCCTGGATTTGAATATTTAATCCATTCTCTTTAATATCACGTTGGCACAGCTCGGTAACCATCTCCAAGTTGTGACTATTAATATCCATAAATGAGACTTCAATATTTTTGAATTCCGGTACAGTTAAAAGGTCCCGCAACAATCCACGAGTAAATCCGATACTACCTGCTCCTATAAAAGAAACTTTAAATGACATCCTTATCATCCTCCGGTAATGAATTGGTTGTTCCTGTCCATTGTAGCAAGGGAGCTATGGAAAGCGTAACCAATATCATGACCTCTTTTGAATGAAGGTGTCAAAAATCCTAACCTATCTATTGAAGATCCATCTCTTCATAGCTCCAGGAGTGACGTTCAATGGAATTTCGATATTGTACAGGCGTGCGATCGGCGTATTTTTTGAACAGGAGGTGAAAATATTGTCTGCTGCTAATTCCTACATAATCAGCGATCTCAGCAATCGGGATATCGCTCTGTCCGAGCAACATCTTCGCTTTCTCCATCCGCAGCATGTTCAAATAATCGCTGAGTGTTCGGCCTGTATGTGTCTTAAAAATACGATGCAGATATCCGGGATGCAGATTGACCGCGGCAGCGATATCTTTAACCTGAATGCTCTGGTCATAATTCTGATGCATAAACTCGATGCTCCGTCGCACATAGAGCTGTGATGGCTGTTGACTAGTATGAAGCTGCTCTTGACGCAATCTAGATAAACGTAGCAGAAGCTCACAGAACAATAAATCAACCATACTTCCACCGTTCCCGCCACTCTGATCAAGCTCCAGTACAAGTCCCTTCAGTACATGATAGATCTCCTCAGGATCTGGCATGACTAAACTGGAAAAGGGAATCTGCAACAGTTCAAAAAGCGCCGATTCTTCCCGTGCGAGCTTGCCGACAGATGGAGCAACCCCTGTGTATTCCATAAATCCAAATTCCACATTCAGCATCCGACAGGGCACACCAGCCTCGACAATCAGTCTGTGCGGGACATTTGCATCGAGGATAATCAATTCTCCCCGCTTCAACCTAAACCGCTCTTCTTGACCCGCTCTTGGATGGACATCTACGATACAGCTCCCGGAGATCAAATACATGATTTCGGTTGAATTATGCTGATGATAAGACATACTATAGTTGTTCCACTGTTTATAATAGTAAGCAAAAAAATGAGGACTATAATCCCCTTCAATTAATGCCTTCTGAAAAAGACTCCCACTAAGACTTTGATGCAAATTCGTCAATTGATCACTTCTTTCTTCTATTAAAATGTTAAACCAAGTGTATCTCCCAAACCACTTCAAAGACAAGAAGAGCTACTTAAAATCATAAAACTAGAAAAAACGAGCAAAACTCCAATACACAGGAGAGTTACTCGTTTTATTGTTATTACTATAAAGATTTAATTCTCATACTTGAAAAGAAACCATAGATTGCTTAAGGTCTGCTGCTAAGCTCTCTAGCTTTTGAGATAAGGCTACAAGCTCTTCACTTACAGTAAATTGCTGTGAAGACATTGAAGCTACCTCTTCCGTCGAAGCCGTCGTCTGCTGCACAATGGAACTGACGCTGGCCATAGATTCACCTAATTGACGCTGAAACTCTATCAGTTCAAGGATAGAAGCAGAGGATTCACTAATATGCCCCATGAAATGTTCCATTTCCTCTTTGACACTCGCAAATATCGTCGATGACTCACGTACAGAAGAAATCTGTTCACGGAACTTTGGAGCGGCCTCATTAATATCTTTTACAGTGTTCTCAATGTGTAGGCCAATCTCTTCCGTAATCTTGGAGACCGATTGAATCGACTCATTCGATTGATTAGCGAGCTGTCTGATTTCATCAGCAATCACTATAAACCCTCTGCCTGCTGCACCAGCTCTTACCGCTTCAATGGTAGCATTTAGCGCCAAAATATTGGTTTGCTTATTTACAGCAATCATAGGACTAAGAATACTGCGAATTAGATGGGTACTCTCTCTGAGCTTGCTGGAGTTCTCTTGTATTCGATTGATCATCTCCACCGTAGATTCACTCTGCTCTACTAACAGCTTCATCAAAGCTGTCCCCTGATCGCTAACCTCAATGACTCGCTCCGCTGAAGCGTCCATCACTGTATTTAGTTTGGTCACTTCACTCATCTTGCTGCCAATGATTTCAACACTATGATGGCTTCTTTCTGCTTCGACAGCGAGGCTTGCTGCTCCAAGTGCAATCTCACCCGTAGCGGAAGCAACCTCTCTAGCATGAAGTGAGGTTGTACCTGATGCTTTAACTAATTGTTCCGAAGTACCAAGTACTTCATCCGCTGACAGCTCACTCTGACTTGCAAGCAGAGAAATCTGCTCCATCATTTTGTTAAAGCTATGTCCAAGCCGGCCAATCTCATCCTTACCTTTAAAATTAGTTCGTACACGAAGGTCTCCTCGCTCGCCTTCTTCCATTAAGCTCGCCAGTTTACCCAGAGGACGACCAACCAAACGAACAAGAATATAGCCAATGAATAGCGCTATTAAGGCAGCTGCCAGCACGACAGAGAACGTGATATAAAGAAGCTTGTCCGCCGACTTCGTAAAATCACTAACTGGTGCATATCCCATGAGCGTCCACTTTGCAGTCGTTAAAGGCTGATACACGACAAGCTGAGGACTCCCCTTCTCATCCGCCGCTGTAAATGAATGACTCTGTTCTACATCTTGCCCTTCAGTAACTTTTATGTAAGAGGGTTGGCCCAATTTAGAATTATCCGTACCATAAACTATGTTACCATCTGTGTTCAGAATTCGAGTCTCACCGGTAATCCCAATCTGAAGATTAGACAACATTTCAGTCATGGCCTTCCCTTTTATTTCAATTAGCATGTAATACTCCGCTTCAGGATGTAAAAGATTGCGCAGCAATCTTCCCATGGTTAAAGACGGTTCAGTATAAGCATCAAAGAAGCCCTTTTCGCGTACGGGAAACCAAACTGGTTCTCCTTTTGCATCTGCGATTTGCTTTAATCTTTCAGCAATACCTTCATCACTCCGAATGCCACTGATACCTGCAGATTTATAAGATGCCACTTCTTCCAAGCTCTTGGATACCAGCCTGACGCCATACATCCGCTCATCTGATCCTTTTACTACGTCTAGTTTTCTACGAATCCGATCTTCTGCGGCAACTTTGGCTACCGTTGTAAGTTCGCCACTATTTATTTTTTCTAAATCACCTTTTAATGCAGCATCGAGTGCAAACTGTCTTGAAAGCGCTTCATATTCTGCCAGGACAAAGTCCAGCTTGTCCGCTGCCTGAACTACAGACTGTGAGGAGGCTGCGGCAACCTCATTCGTAATGATATCTTTAGCGGCATAATATGAAGTCAAGCCTAACACAGAGGATAAGAGCACTATGGAACTGAATAGAATTACGAATAATTTTATTCCAACTGATCTAAAGTTTAGCGTCCATTTCTTTTTCATTAAGTTCACCCCCTGCTGAAATAAGGGTACAGCCTTCCGTTCCTGTACAAAGGCTGTACCCTATCCATTCTTTAATACAAAGCAAATTTGTTTACCCTTTACTAGCTCCTGCAGTCAATCCATCTACAAGCAAACGTTGCAAGAATACGAACAAGATCATAATCGGGATGGAGATCAGAACAGCACCGGCAGAGAACAAGGTAAAGTTAGTGTTTTGATTCGTGTTAACCATATCCCACATTCCGACTGCGACAGTCCAGTTCTCCTTCGTCCGTAAAATAAGTCTGGCGAAAATGAAATCCACCCAAGGACCGACAAACTGAGTCAGTGCCATGTAAGTAATCATTGGCCGTGACAATGGAAGAATAACTCGCATAAATATTCCGAAATTGCTCGCCCCGTCTATTCGAGCCGCCTCATCCAAAGAACGAGGAATCGTGTCGAGGAATCCTTTGGCTATAAAGGTTCCCCCCAGTGGCGCCCCAGCAGCATAAACGATAATCAAGGCAATATGTGTATCCAGCAAGTTAAACTCCTTAAGGAGCATATAAATGGCAATCATACTCATAAAACCAGGGAACATACCCAGGATCAGAACGGTAGATAACGCTGTTTTACGCGCTTTAAACCGGAATCTGGATACAGCATAACTAGTTAACAAGGTAAGAACTACACCGATAAGCATGGAGAAGATCGCTATTTTTAATGTATTAGCATACCAAGTCCCAAACATATAACTCGGTGATGTGAACAATTCTCTGTAGTGATCGAAGGTGAATTGCTCAGGGATAAACGTTTTACTGTACAGTGATTTACCAGGCCGGAAAGAAGCAAATAGAATCCAGAGGGCCGGATAGAGTGCCGCTATCGACAAAGCAATCAAGATGATGTAACTACCACTTAAGCGAATAAAGTTCGCGACCTTTTTGCTCATTGGATCATATCCTCCTCTTTGAATGATTTCGTCCGGCGGTAATTGTACAGGGAGAATGATGCAACAATGATAAAGATAATAATCCCTATTGCCGAAGCCATGTTGTTTTTATTCTGATCAAGTGTTAATTTGTATAGCCAGGTTACTAGCAAGTCCGTAGAACCGGCATATTGATAATCACCATTTACAGGACTACCACCTGTTAATAGGAAGATCGCATTAAAGTTGTTAATGTTACCTGCGAACTGTGTAATTAGAGTAGGTGCTGTGGAGAACAATACCATCGGTAACGTAACAATACGGAACTTCTGATAACCTGATGCTCCATCCACCTCAGCTGCTTCATACATATCACGAGGGATTGTAGTCAGCACGCCCATGATAAGTAACATCGAGACTGGAATACCAACCCACATGTTAACGATAATTACGGTAACCTTAGCCCAGAATGGATCTGTCAGCCATGGTAATCCGCCCATTCCAAAATACCCGAGGTATTGGTTGATAGGGCCGAATTGACCGTTAAATAAATTGCGCATGAGCAGCAAAGAGATCAATTGTGGTACTGCGTAAGGCACAATCAGAATAACTCTCCACATTCCTTTGAAACGAATACCTTTTTGGCTCACCAATAAGGCTACCAATAGTCCTCCGAAATATGTAGTGATCGTTGAAAGAACTGCCCATATAATCGTCCATGTTAATACGCCATAAAAAGTGTGACTCCAGGTTTTGAGAACCAATAAATTACGGAACGTCTGAAATCCAACCCAGTCAACCAATTTAGCGGGTGGAAGATGATCAGGTGCGGAATAGTTCGTAAACGCTAGTAGGATCATGAAGATAATTGGCATAATCGTAAAGAATAGAACACCAATACCCGGCAAGACCAAGAACGTCTGAGCGAACTTGTAATCCAGTATATAGCGAACACTCTGTTTAAAGGTGTTTGCCTGAAGACCGTTATCGCGTTTCTCTCCAGTCTTATAAGCATCTTTAATGTTCAAATACCAAGCGAGGATTATGATGATAAGCATTAGAATGGTGATCAAGCTTTGAATCAAAATATAAATCGAGTGATCCCCAGCTACCATCTTAGCGATGCCTTTTACTTTTACCAAACGGCTAGGGTTTTCTCCTAGTGTGACAATACCCCATAATGCAGTAGCAAGATTCTGAATAAAATAATAAACAGCGGCTGCTTCTACAACTAAAAACATGATTCCTTTGACGAATTGGCGGTTATATATTTGTCCCAATCCCATGAAAATCGTCGACAGTACTGCGGCCCTCGTGCGATGTCGCTGCATTTCGCTTCCGTTCTCCTCTCCGAGTGAAAATAAGAAGCTGCCCTCCGCTAAACATGCGACGGGCAGCTTGATTCACTGTATGCTGTTAAGACTGTGGTTTATGATCCTTATTGCGCTGAACTGTTGTTCAAATCTTTGATTTGTTGAACGGCTTTGTCCATTGCTGCTTTTGGATCTACACCTTTATCCCAAATTTCTGGAAGTGCTGCATTTACAGGGCTCCAAACGTTACCCATTTCAGGGATAGAAGGCATTGGTTGGGAGCTCTTAGCTTGTGCTGCAAAAGCGGAAACAAATGGATCGTTAACGATTTGTGGATCAAGAAGCGCTTCGTTGTTTGTAGGAACAGAACCGATCGTTTTGTTCAGTAACAATTGAGCGTCTTTGCTTGAAGCAAAATGAGCGTACAATTTAGCAGCATTCGGATATTGAGTAAACGAGTTAACCGCGAAAATTTTGATACCAGAGAATGTGATAGATGTTTTGCCATTTACTGTAGGGATCGGTGCGATACCAAGGTTATCTCCAAGAGCTGCTTTGTATCCTCCAAGCTCCCAAGGACCAGTGATATCCATTGCTACATCACCTGAGTTGAACAAGCTGCGTTTGATATCACTATTGATATCTCCGCTCTTAATTGGCAATGCTTCTTTCATTTTCACAAATTCTTTAAGTCCTGCAATAGCTCCATCGTTAGCAAGTCCGATATCTTCTTTATCCGTACCGTTCTTACCGAACAGATATCCACCATCGGAAGCGATAAACATGTAGTTGAAGTACAGGTTTCCTACTTCCCACATAATTCCGTATTTGTTCTTGGATTTATCCGTGAATGTTTTGCTGAATGCAAGAACATCGTCGAAAGACTTAGGTGCTTCTTTAACGAGTGATTTATTGTAGAACAATGCATAAGTTTCTGCTGCTCTTGGGTAGCCATACAATTCGTTGTCGTACGAAGATCCGATAATCGAAGCTTCAGTATTGTTAGCCTTTGTTTCTTCACCGAAAACGTCGTTAGGAAGAACCAAGCTCGCACTTGCCGCTTTACCTAAGTTGTCGTGAGGAATAAGGATAACGTCTGCTGCTAATCCCGAAGGACCATCTTGAGTAAGTTTAGTTACTTGATCTGGTGGTGCCAACTCTTCAATCTTGACTGGAACGTTATATTTCGCTGTGAACTGCTTAGCAATCTCATCTGCGAATGGTCTTTCTTCCTTACTTTCCCATACAATTAGAGTCGCTCCATCTTCAGGTACAATCTCTTCTGTTGCTGCTGCATCTGTGCTCTCTGGCGCAGCAGTCTCTGTAACGTTATTAGCAGCATTAGTAGCTTTTGCCGCGTTGTTCCCCCCGGTATTCCCATTGTTGCTCGAACCACACGCTGTAACGGATAGTGCCATAGAGACAGCAGCGGTGATGACCATCACTTTTTTCAATTTCATAACTTTAACCCCTCCCAATTTTTATAAAAGCTAAGATGGTAAAATAGTAGAGCAGAAACTTGCGCAAACGATTTCAGAAAAGCTAAAAAAAAAGTTCCACTTTTTAGCTTGCTCCTTCAAGAGCTGCATTTAGCAGAGCAAGAAAGCGCTTCATTCATGAATACATCATACAACAGTATCGTTTGTTTTTAAAAACGTTTGCACATACCATATTCGACCATTTTCCATTAATTGATAAACGCTATAGGCATTTATCTCCATTTTTCACATGATATCTTTTAATTAATCAATTATTCTTGTGTTTAAAAATGGAATCTCTATTTTATTCGCCCCTGATATACCACAAATTCACTTTTCCTATAGATTTACAAATATCTAGCCGTAGAAACGCTCATATACTCAAGTGAAAATTTGTGCAATGGTTTGAACAAGAGTATTGAAAGCCCTTTTATTCCATGCTATAATCCAAATCGTTAAGAGGCTATCCAACATGAATCATTGCATCTATTGTCTGCCTCCTGTTCCATATAATTAAAAGGCAATGTTACTTATGAAAGGTACAACCTCGGACAAGCTACTTCGCGGCGGTTGTGCCTCTTTGTTATATGCAAATTTGCTCCATCTTTTGCGCATGTTGCATAAAAAGTTGTGCAACCAATAACAATAGCGACATTCTAAAACCCACGCGCTGTGGTGAATTGTTCGGTGAAGTATCGCTCACAAAACTAAGCGTATACTTTCGAAGTAGTTTTGCCGAAGATGATCGGGGAAGTATTGCTTACAAAACTAAGCGTATGCTTTCGATGTGGTTTTGCCGAAGGTGTTCAGGGAAGTATCGCTTACAAAACTTTAGGAGGATTTATTCATGTTACTGGAAGCAGTGTACCATCGCCCGCGGTTAAATTGGTCTTATGCCTATAATGAGAGCACGATTCACTTGCGTCTCCGCGCTAAAAAAGGAGATTTAACAGAAGTATTTGCTTTTGCAGGGGATAAATACACTTGGGATTCCACAAAAGAGCTGATTCCCATGACCCTTTTCACCTCTGATGCTATGTTCGATTATTGGGAATGCGCCTCGGTGCCCATCTATCGCCGATTGAAATACGGATTCTTACTGCAAAAGGATAACGAGAAAATTTGGATGACCGAAAATGATTTTCAAACGAACCGGCCGGAAAATCCAAACAAGCTTTTCGAGTTCCCATTTATTAACCCCGTGGATGTGTTCACTCCACCTGCCTGGGTAAAGGATGCTGTTTTCTATCAGATCTTCCCTGAACGCTTTGCAAATGGCGACCCTAGCCTCGATCCAGCAGATGTTCAGCCATGGGGAGCAGAGCCAACACCAACCAACTTTTTTGGCGGCGACCTGCAAGGGGTTATCGATCATCTGGATCATCTTAACGAGCTTGGCGTCAACGCTATTTATTTCACTCCAATCTTCACAGCAACCACTAATCATAAATACGATACAGAGGATTACATGAAGGTTGATCCGCATTTTGGGGATATTGCAACATTAAAAAAACTAGTCGACCTCTGCCATAAACGTGGGATCCGCGTGCTATTAGACGCTGTATTCAACCACTCAGGTGGAACCTTCGCTCCGTTTTTGGATGTTCAGGAAAAGGGAGAGGACTCCATCTACAAAGATTGGTTCCATATTCGTGAGTTCCCACTTCAGGTTGTAAACGGTATTCCTACTTATGATACTTTTGCCTTTGAAGCACATATGCCAAAGCTTAATACCGAGCATCCTGAGGTTAAAGAGTACTTACTGAAGGTCGCAGAATTTTGGATCACAGAAGTAGGAATCGACGGTTGGCGCCTCGACGTGGCCAATGAAGTCGATCATGATTTCTGGCGTGAATTCCGAAAAGTGGTGAAACGTGCTAATCCTGAGGCCTACATCCTTGGAGAAATCTGGCATGAATCTGCTCCGTGGCTAGAAGGTGATAAATTTGATGCCGTCATGAACTATCCCTTCACTGATGCCGTTTTAGACTTCTTCGTTCATGGCAGCCTTGATGCAGAAGGGTTCGCCAACTCTATTGGCAGGCAGTTATCGCGCTACCCACTGCAAGCAAGTGAAGTTGCTTTCAATTTGTTAGATAGTCATGACACTCCACGCTTGCTTACACTGGCTGCTGGGGACAAAAATAAAATGCGATTAGCTGCACTATTCCAGTTCACCTTTATGGGTACTCCGTGTATCTATTATGGTGACGAGTTCGGAATGGACGGTGAGGGTGACCCAGGCTGTCGTAAATGCATGGAGTGGAACCCTGAGAAGCAGGATCGTGATCTGTTCGAATTTTATCGTCAGCTCATTCAAATACGCAATGACCAACCAGCACTTCGTACGGGGACATTCACCTTCTTGGAGGCAGGTCGCCAAGGCAGTAAGATAGCCTATGAGCGCCGATTGGATCTACAGACTATAGTTGTACTGATCAATAGCGAAGAGACCGCTCAGACGTTCCGTATTGACGTAGACGAGCGGAATTGGGAGAACTTATTCACTGGCGATACAATGCGTACAGAACGCGGCAAGCTGATTGTGAAGATGCCTGCTTATGGTTTCGCAATACTTAAGGCTATTATCTAAGCACATACGCATTCCAGCAGTATAAAACATAACAAAACAGGGTATTCCACTAGCTATGATAGCTGCGGGATACCCTGTTTCTTTTAATGGTTAGTAAGAATGAACTTTATATTACTAATCAGAAACTAGTACTCCGGTGCACTAAAAATCAGCACACCGGATTCCAGCTTACTTGCTTAGTAGTGTATAAATAACCTGTGCACTCTCAGCGCGGGTCATCCATCCTTTTGGAGCAAATTGATTGTTCTCTCTGCCCTGCAGCAGTCCTAGCTCTGCTGCAGCCTTAACATAGCTAGCTGCCCACTTGCTAATGCTGGAAGCGTCAGCAAATGCCTTAGAGCCCACTACAGGTTCGACCTTCTTGCCAGACCTCGCTTCGAGTGCACGGATCACCATGATAGCCATTTCCTCACGGGTAATGGAAGCATTCGGTGCAAATGTATCCTTGCTTCGACCACTAACAATGCCCAGCTTAGAAGCTGTTGCTACATATGATGAATACCATGCATCTGACTGGATATCAGTAAATTGAACCTGCCCTTCCGCATTTAAACCAAGTGCGCGAACTAGCAATGCGGTAAATTCCGCACGGCTAACATTGCTCTTCGGATTAAACTCGGTTGTTGTAACCCCTGAAACAATTTGTTTTGCAGCAAGAGACTGTATGGCGTGGAATGCCCAATAAGTAGTTGGAACATCCTTAAACGACTTCGCAATCTCAAGTACGGCATATTTACTAAAGTGCGTGACTTGTGCAGATATCACGTCTCCATTCAGCTGTCCACCCACGTACTCAAGCTCACGATTATCGCCTAAATAGAAGATACCCAATAAGTCTTTATTCGATTGACCACTAATCTTAAACGATATCGTAATAGGCTCATCGAACTTCTTGACTACAATCCGGCTACCATCTTTCTTCAGAATGCTAAGTCTCAATTCAAATACATCAGAAAGCGAAGTAACGGTTACACCTTCTTTATTAAAACCATCTACTAATGCTTTCGCAGCAGACTGGGCCAAAGGTTTCAGCTCTAACAAGATTTGAGAACCTTCCGCATCTGTGCCTGAAGCTAAACTTGGAATTGTGCTTAACAGTTTGTTAGGGATAGTAACTAACAGATCCCCCACTTTTAGGACTAAGTCATTAGTTCCCAACGTTTGTGCAGCATGCAATGGTAAGAGGATTGATGTCTTACCGGAGGCGATCTCAATTTGTACCTTACCATCTTTACCATTCTTCAAGCTATTCTCACTGATAACTTGAGTATCAGCAGGAGTTGTAGGGTTAACAGCAGCACCACCACCAGGTGTTTGTGTTACTTTAGATACCCCAGATAGAATAACCGTACCCCCATCATCTCTACCTGGTAGATCAATGATTACTTTTTGATCAGCGTATACTGTGTAGGTTTTACCGCTGTATTCATCTTTTGCCGTCGAATTGGCAACAAACGGTACTGGAATTGTTACGGATTCCTCACTAGTCTTAGTGTTAATAACCGTTACGACGTTCTCACCCAAGTAAGCTTTGTTGAAAGCTAAATACCCCAAATCATCTGAACCTGCCAGCTTCGTGCGCGTACCTTTGGAATACACTTTGGAGTATTTTGCACGAATATTCAGCAGCTTCTGATAATGATCATGAAGTGACTTCTCTGCTTCTAGCTGATCCCAAGGCATATCCTTACGGTTTTCACTGAATTCTCCTTTAGACATTGTTCCAGCAGTTTTACCTGATTTACCTAGCTCTTCTCCATAATAAATGACTGGCTGTCCTTTAGCGGTGATTTGTAGGGCTGCTGCGATCTTCAGCTTACCTTTGTCTCCACCTACTTCTTCTGACAAGAAGCCCTTCTCGTCATGACTACTAAGGAATTGAGCCATCATCTTTGTATTATCAATCATCGACTCACGTAGCTGTAAATAGGAATCCACACTGTTTATCTTTCCTTTAGTAAAATCTAATGCTGCATCATTAAATCCAAAATCAAGTAGGCCGTCCATTTGACCTGTTTCGAGCATTCCACCATTGTTATCAATAGTTCCGCTGAAATACTCACCCGTCATTTTGAAATTTGGATCGATTGCAGTCAGAGCATTTTTAAAGGCTTTCCACGTCGTATCTTCGACATGCTTGACAGTATCCACACGGAAGTAGTCAATCGTGTCTCCACGTTCTGTACGAGCGTTGTCTAACCAGCCTGTTTGCCAAGCAATAATCTTCTCACGAACAGCTGGATCTTCTGTTTTGAAATCCGGTAAACCATCAAGCTCACCTTTAATTTCGTCCGTACCCGTTGCTACACCATCCGTACGAAGCATTCCTTCAAAACGCGCCTTATCTTCAGCTGTAATCGTCGGCTTGTTATCCCCTGGTTTAAGACCGTAACCTGTATGATTGAGTACAACGTCAACCATGATCTTGATGCCTTTGTCATGTGCTTTCTCGATTAGCTCTTTGAAGGTATCCATGTCACCAAGATGCTCATCAAGCTTTGTAAAGTCTTTAGCCCAATAGCCGTGGTAACCGTATTGTTTAAAGCCACTACCTTGATCAAAATCAATATTATCTACGATTGGTGTTATCCATAACGTATTAATACCTAGCTCTTGCAAATAATCGAGACTGTCAATCATCCCTCGGAAATCACCACCGTGGTAGGCTTCCAGATGGTTTTTATCAACATTCTGATTATTCGAAGTATCCCCATCTTTAAAACGATCGGTCAGTGCGAAGTATATACGCGCTTCATCCCAGTCGAAATCGAGCTTGTCACCTGAATAGGTTCTTGCTTTGATCTCAATCGTAGCGTTTTGCGTATGGGAATTACCATACTGGTCTACAAGCGTTACTGGAATATTCTTGATCCCTGCTGTCACTGTATCCTTCACTGCAATCGTCTGTTTCAGCAGTACCGTATCCAGTTGAACTTTACTTGGTCCACCAAGACTGGTCAAATCCATATATCCATCCGTATAGATGATTTCTTCTAAAGTAGAAGCGTTAACGGTCACGACAGCATTCTGATTAGAGGTTATTACCTCTGGACTCAAGGATGTCGTAATCGCAATTTCAGGGGTACGATATTCAAAAGAAGATTCATCATTTACTGTATTCCTTGGATCTGTGTATTCAGTTGTGACTCCGTTCTTCGTGATTAAGTAAGTATACTTATACGTGCCTACTTTTAAATCACTCAGCGTGTATGTGAAGAATTCATTAACGGAATCATAAACCATTGGGTACTCTTTACCATTCACTTTTACGATAGCAGAAGATATCGCATCAACATTTCCAATACGGAACAAGGCAGAATCGCGATACCTAAAAGTAGCCGTTCCGTCCTTTAAGGTCGGTTTTCCAATGCTTGGCTTGATTTCAATATCCTTTACCCCGCTGGTGACATTCACTTTAATGAACCCATCACCCGGTGTCAGCGGAATAAACCGATCAGTACCATAAGGATCCTTATTCGACCAATCATCACCTTGCCCTTTACGAACAACGAACCCTACTTTAGTCGCATCTTCAGCAACCTCAATTAGAACACTCGCTGTACCATTCTTAATGGTTGTAAAATCAATCTGGTCAACTTTAGCTCCTGTACCCCAAACCCAGATATTCCAACCCTCATAGTCCTTGTCACTACGAGTATAAGTGAATTGGACGTATCGCTTGTCGGTAACAGTAACGGTAGCCGTTTTAGAAATACCACCATAAGTTATGATAATTCTGGCCGTTCCTTCAGAAATCCCTTTCACTTGACCTTTACTAGTAACTGTAGCCACTTCAGGGTTATTAGAAGTGTAAGTAGCCATTTGGGAAACGTTTCTTCTGCTGTTGTCATCATATTTCGCGTACGCAGAAGATTTGTGTACTTGACCTATTGGCAGATTGTAGCTCGTGCTGTCAAGCTCCAAGGCTGTAATTCCAGCAGCATCAGCTTCCTTTTTAAGAATTACTGCAGTTAAAGGTTCTAGCGTAATAGAATTTGCTGTTAAACTAAAACCTGACTGATTCTCAGTCGGAATCGCAATAACACCAGCTTCATCATTGTCGACAAGCACCTGACCACTCGTCAAGTCCTCCGATAAAGTCAGTGTTCTGGCTGTGCTGTCACCATTCATGAAGACATAATAGACCCCTGTGCCATCTGTTGCTTTGTTTGAATAAGCAATAACCAGATCCTCAGTCTTCACTTCTGGAGCAGTAATTAATTTAACATTTGAATTAACCAAATCAATATCGCCCAATCGGAAAGCATCCGTAGACTTTCTCAGTTCCATCAGACCCGAAGTGTATTTTCTAGTTGTAGTCTGAACAGGGAATTGTAGCTCATCTGTTGCTTTAGCCCAATCGAACTTATTGACCGCATCCGATGAATCATAGGAATCATGAATGAAATAACCAAAAGATTTGCCCTCGCTATCAAACATTTCAGTGTATTTATCCTGAGGAACCGTGGTTCCATTCCACTGCTTCGTACGCCCATATTCCTGACCCGCATGAATGAAAGCTGTACCTTGGGAGGTTAGAACAAGCATGTTTCCAAGTCTAATCCGTTTTTGGATTTCAAGCTCATTCGCTGGAATTGTAGGATCTTTCTTGATCGTTTGTGCAATAACATCGTGCAGCGTCAGGTTGTCATGCGCTTCGATGTACGGAACGATATCACCTGGATCATCGGCAGGCGTATTTGATGGCTCCGCTTTAATATTGTTAAAGATTGTCGTTATCGGACGCGCTCCGCCCGTAATAAATCTAGGTTGACCTTCAGAACCATAGCCAGATTTCAATTCATTACGGAATTCATCAGAGAACACACCAACGCTATCCGTTTTATCCATCCAGTCCTGATCTGCACCTTTCCCAGCAAGGGAAGGGTCGGCCGCGGCACCACCGAATGTTCTCCAGCCTTCACCGATAAAAAGAGCCTTCGGATTAATCGCTTCTGCGGCATCATAAGCATGCTGAACAGCCTCTGCTGTCGCATCGCCCATCATATCCCAGCGCATTCCATCAATCTTGTACTCTTCAAACCAGTATTTCACGGAATCAACCATTAGCTTTTCAGCCATTTTATGGTTGGTGGCCAGATTGTTTCCGAAACCTCCGATAAAGTTGCCGTTCGCATCTTGGAACGCGTAGTAATTAGGAACGATGTCGTTTAAAAATTCTTTTTTAGCCATATGTGTGTACACTACATCCAGAATGACACCCATTCCAGCTTCATGTACGGCGTCAATCAAACCTTTTAATTCTTTAATCCGCTCTTCAGGATCGGTTGGTTTCTGAGAATAAGCACCGTCTGGAGAGAAGTAGTTGTGAGGGTCATAGCCCCAGTTGTATTCATTGTTTTTAGCGGAATAATCTGTCTCTCTAGTTCCCATCTTCGTTTCATCCCCATAATACCAAGCCATTACAGGAAGTAATTGAATATGAGTTACACCAAGAGATTTAATATAGTCGAGTTTCTTTTCAAAAGCGCTATAAGAGCCCCATCTTTCGCTCCCCAGACTATCCACGATCGATATATCTGATGTAAAGTCTCTAACGTGGACTTCATATACAATAGCGTCTTCACGTTTTTCGTAGCCTTCAATATCAGCATAGCCAAAAGTATCCGGATTCGTCTGGCTTAAGTCAACGATAGCCGCTTTACCGACTATATCCCCGCCAGCACCAGCAGCACCTGTAGTATCCGTAGTAAATACCGCCATTGATTTAGCATAAGGGTCAAGGACCTTATTGGTTACACCGTCATTCGTCACTTCATATTGATAAAAGAATCCTCTTACATCGTTTGTGGTAGCGCCTGTCAAATCTGCCGACTTCAAATTGACCGACCATACTCCTTGTTCGCCGAGTGTTAAATCCACACTTCCCACAAGCACATTGGAGTCATTCTTATCGTATACATTGGCGACAACCGAGCTTGCTTTTGGTGCCCACAATTTAAATGTGGCTGTTTTGTCAGCGTTATACGTAGCACCTAGATCGTCTCCAGTATAGTTGTACATCTCATCAAGATTTCTCCAGCCAGTAACCGCAGATACTGTTTTACCCGAATAAGTAACGCTAAGCGGGATATTAGCCAGATCAAAAACTTCCGTATCGACTTCAATCGAAGTTTTGCTTGTAATCTTTACAGCAGATATAGGAATAGACACACCGTCTTTATCTTTAACGGTAATCTCCTTCTTTAATGATGCTGCTTCCAAGCCGTCGGTTAGCGTAAAGCCAAGCATGAGCTTACTCGACGATAGCACTTCTGCGGAAACTAAGCCGATTGGTGTTTCACCAAATGGAGAAACATATACATTGTTGTCTCCTTCTTTTATCCACAGCTGATTGTAACGATCCAGCAATGTAAATCCTTTATCACCGCCGTCTTTATTATCGCCATTGGTCGGGTCTACTAAGAGAAACCCTATTTTTTTGGCACTTTCTTTCAATGGAACATCGACATAAGCACCAAATCGATCAATTTGATCTGCTGTGAATGGCGTGGCTCCGGACGGCCAACCTGTTGATTCTGCTGCAACATCGCCCCACATCCACAATCCAAACTGACTTTGGTTGGCGTCCGATCTTATATAGTGAATCCGAACAGTGTTGGCAGGTAGCGCAACAGGTTCGTAAGGTGTGACTACATCGGAGCCTTCTGTAATCCAAACTTCGTTCGTTTGTGGAGTTTTAATCGAAAAGTGCTTATCTCCTCCATCCTTATCTCCAGTAGTACGTGACATAGCGATCATAGAGAGCATTTGAGCTCCAGGCTTCATCGGTACATCAACATATGCCCCGAAAGAGTCTTTTTGATCCTCAGGGAAAGGAAAAGCACCATTAGGCCAACCATCTGTAGGATTTTTAACATCCCCAAATAGCCATAAAGCTTTATTAGTATAATCGTTAGCTTTGTAGTGAACACGAATGTGCCCCGCTGGAACAGGAGTAACATCTACAGGTTCAGTAGGGATTTTATATTCTGCGGTCACACTATGATTTGCAGTATTGTACTTGAAGGTTACCTTAAGATCTAACGGTAGGCTCAACGTCAGATCGGTCTCCGGGTATGACATATCTTCTGCTTCTGTGGCTCCCGGAACAGAAACCTTGTACGTGTAATCTCCCTTCGGCACAGTAATAGCAGTACTGTACACACCATCAAAATCAGGATCTGATAAAGTGGATAACGCCTCTGCTGGGAGGTTTCCTGTCAGTCTTGGCAGCTTATCCGCAGCAATTGGAGTGTAGTACGTTGAATCAGCTATTTTATGAGTTATGTCATTATAATAAAAGGTTACAGTCGTCTCTTCGGCTAGCTCAATGTGAATATTATCTGTACCATCGAGTACCTTCTGAGGGTTGGTGTAATTAGGAAATCCACTTCCATCCCAAGTATCATTCAGAGCTATCTTGTAGTTATATTTCCCCTTAGGCAGAGTCCCAGTAAAAGAATAAAGATTATTATCTTTGTCTGAGTAAACCATTTGGGTGACTACTGATTTCTCATCCCAATTCTTACCGGGATTTTCCACCCCAGTGGAAATAAACTTGGACTGCAAATCGCCGACTAAAACCACTTTCGTCGTTTCTGCTGAAACCTTAACTGGGTGCAACCCAAGACTGGAGAACACAAGAGCAACGATCATAAAGATCGCGAACGACCTCTTGCCCCATAAAGTTATTTTCATTTCTGTAAAACCTCCCATGATTATGAATTCCCTTTGTGCAAGCGGATACATGATTTCTCGGAAGTAGTCGATTATTCTTATGTAATGAAATCATGCGGTTTCCTTCTTATAGTTGGAGAAGGTCTATGTTGCGGCTCGTCAAACCGGATTAACAGCATCACCACCCTTATCATAATAAAAAAATTTCAATTAACACAAAAATAGTGCAAACGTTTGCAATTAGTCGTGCACAAACCTAAGTACATAAAACTCACTCCGTAACGCAACTGAGATCAACCCATAATTACCCAATGTAAACGCTTGCTATATTTTGATTTACATACTAATCCTGTATTTATGGTATTGTCAACCAGTATTTTTATATGTTAAACAAACTCGATTTATCATAAAAGGAAAAATAAAGAAAACATAACCTGAGAATCCATTAGAATTGAATTCAATATTTTAAAATCGTCTAAAATTTCATTCTCGATTCAAATTTAAAATATGCTTTACTTATTGTTTCAAAAAAATTCAAGCCACACGTTTGCATTTACCAAATGCTCATTTCGAAAACACTGGATATCATTTATACATTTTAAGTTCATTTTTGCTTAATCATTCCTACTTTTTTGGTGAAAACAAACAAATTTACATTGAAATTTCTAATACTCTTTCCAAAAGTAGCAATATTGCCCTTCCAAATGACTTTATCTATTTACAATTTAGAACTCTTAGATTAATATTACTGTGTAAAGCAAACGGTTCCATAAGGAGGTTTCTATGACAGTTACCATTAAGGATGTGGCCAAGAAAGCGGGAGTATCTCCCTCCACGGTATCCCGGGTATTGTCCAATCACCCCAGAATCAGCCTGGAAACTTCCCGCAAGGTCAAAGCTATTATGGAAGATATGGGCTATACACCTAACATGATGGCTAAGAGTCTAGTGTCGAAAACTACAAACAGCATATGCTTCAGTCTTCCTAAACCAGCTGAAGAGCTGTTCTCAAATCTATTTTTCATGGAATTAATCCGGGGGATCGTTACACAAGCTAGCCGTTCCGGCTATGATGTGTTAATTAGCTCCGGAGCAAACGAGAAGGAAGAATTGGAAGCCGTTTCAAGACTTCTAAAGGGTCGTCGTGTGGATGGTGTTATTCTGCTGTACTCTCGTACGGATGATGCTGTTATTGATTTTCTAGAGAGCAATGATTATCCATTCGTGCTGGTAGGTCGAAGCGATCGATATGAGAATATTTTATCTGTTGATAACGACAATGTGATGGCAGCATACGATGCTACAAACCACCTTATTTCAATGGGGCATGAACGAATTGGCTTCGTAAGTGGACCACCGAATCTAATTGTTTCTCGTGATCGTCTCGCAGGATACCGTAAAGCATTGCAGAATAGCGGTCTTGAAATGCGTGATGAATGGATTGTTGAAGGTGAATTTCTACAGGATAGTGGATATAGAGCGATGTCTTTTTTCATGAATTTGCCTAATCGGCCTACTGCACTCGTTGCAGTCGATGATATGGTATCGTTCGGAATTTTACGCGGATTGAATGAACTGAACTACAAAGTTCCTGAAGATCTCGCTATTGTAAGCTTTAACAATATTCCATTATCTGAATTATCCAGCCCTCCGATCAGTAGTATTGATATTGGAATTTATCATCTTGGGTACACCGCATCTCAGGTTCTTATCCAGAATATCAAGAGTCCGAATCACGATGCTGGTTATACAAACCGATTTGTTATTCCACATCGCCTGATCGTGAGAGAGTCATCCATGTACTCTCATGCTAAGAACAAAACAGAATGAATAAGTGAAGCGATCAAACGCTTCATTTATTTTTTGAAAGTCTGTACAAACGTTTGCGCTAAATCATTAAATATTTCTTGATCCAGTTCTTTTTAGGGTGAAAATTCGGATCTGAGGTTAAGATAAACTTAACCATTTTAAGCGAAGCTTATACGATCGAAATCAGATTCAGATAGATCAGCCAATGGATCACGATATCGTCACAACTTTTAGGAGGTACTACAATGACGGAAATTAAAGCCTGCTTGTTCGATTTGGATGGTGTCATCGTTGATACTGCCAAATACCATTATATCGCTTGGAAAGAACTTGCAGATGGATTAGGTTTTCACTTCACTGAACAAGATAACGAACGCCTTAAAGGAGTCAGCAGAACCGCCTCGCTAAACATTTTGCTGGAAATCGGCGGACTAACTATTGATGAAGAAGAGAAAGCTAAGCTTGCGGAACAGAAGAATAATCGTTATGTCGAATATATTGCGAAGATGGATAGCTCAGAGATTCTGCCAGGTGCACTTGATTTCCTGAAAGAGTGTCGTGAGAATGGCATCAAGGTCGCTCTCGGTTCTGCCAGTAAGAACGCAATGACGATTCTAAATAATACCGGATTAACCCCTTACTTTGATGCAATCATCGATGGTACACACACTAGTGCTGCTAAACCTGATCCGGAAGTTTTCCTGCTAGGAGCAAAAGCAGTTGATGTTGCCCCTGAGCACTGTGTTGTCTTCGAAGATGCTGAAGCAGGAATTGAGGCCGCTACCCGGGCTGGAATGTTCAGCGTTGGAATTGGTTCACCTGAAACGCTCAATGCGGCGAATATCGTCGTTCCATCACTCGCTCATATGAGTGTGTCGCAGCTCAAAGAATCTTTTGCTTAAAGTCTAACAAACATTAATCAACTGAAAGTGTTAATGTGATTCGCCCTGCTGCATCCCACTTATAAATGAAATATATGTATATCTAGAGGTACGCTTGAAGTGGAGATGGCGAAAGGATTGTGTAGAAGCGTTAGCGTTCGCCTTTGTCCCCAGATGCTAACCTTTAATTTTCAAATCTAAGCATCTGGGGACAACAGCGATCGGAACAACCTTCGCCAGCGGAGCGACTCACAAGCACCGAAGCAGAGATATAGTTCATTATATATCCCCACAACATATTTAAAGGAGCCGGTTATCGTGAAACAATATTTAACAATTGATGAATGGTCCATTATTGAAGAATCTTTTGATCCACAGACACAAGAAATCTCTGAAAGCGTATTTAGTCTTGGTAACGGATTTATGGGTGGCCGGGCTAATTTTGAAGAGCAATATAGTGGAAGCAGTTTGCAAGGCAGCTATATGGCTGGCGTGTACTATCCTGACAAAACACGGGTCGGCTGGTGGAAGAACGGCTATCCTGAATATTTTGCTAAAGTACTAAACAGTACAAACTGGATCGGTATTAACATCGACATTGATGGAACTCCTCTAGATTTGGCGAAATGCACTGTTTCTGATTTCCGTCGTGTTCTCAACATGAAGGAAGGTACGCTTTCCCGTTGCTTCACTGCCACACTCGAGGATGGTAAAGAAGTTAAAGTTGAGAGTATCCGTTTCGTTAGCATGACTCGTCAAGAAATCGGCGCTATTCGTTACTCCATCATTCCTGTTAATTTTGCAGGTGAAATTACGATCACTCCTTATCTTGACGGCGATGTTAAGAACAAGGATTCCAACTATGACGAGAAATTCTGGAATGAAGTTGAGAAGCAAGCAGGAACTGAAGGTGGACACCTCACCCTTAAGACTAAAAAACTCGATTTCCATGTAACCTCTGCTATGGCTTTTGATATCGTTGTCAACGGCGAGAAGATCAACACTGAAGCTGAAGCGATTGAACAAGAGAAATATGTAGCCAGCAAAATGAATGTAACCGTACAAACTGGCGATCAAATCGTTATTTATAAATATGTTGCTAACGTTACCTCCCGTAATCACGGTCTTGGACAATTGGTTGATGCCGCTCAAACTGCTCTGAAAGCTGCTAAGGAAGCCGGTTTTGTACCCCTTCTGACAGAACAAATCGAAGCTTGGAGAGAGAAGTGGAAAGAAAGCGACATCATTATTGAAGGTGACGTTTCCGCACAACAAGCGATTCGCTTCAATATTTTCCAGCTGAACCAAACCTACAATGGTGAAGATGACCGTCTGAACATTGGACCTAAAGGCTTTACCGGTGAAAAATACGGCGGCAGCACTTACTGGGATACAGAGGCGTATTGCGTTCCCTTCTATCTCAGTACAGCGGACTCCTCCATTGCTCGTAACCTGTTGATCTACCGTTACAAGCATTTGGAGAAGGCTAAGGAAAATGCTCGTAAGCTTGGTTTTACAAAAGGCGCATTGTACCCAATGGTTACAATGAACGGTGAAGAGTGTCACAATGAGTGGGAAATTACGTTTGAAGAAATTCACCGGAACGGTGCCATTGCCTACGCGATTTACAACTATGTGAACTACACTGGAGACAAAGCTTATCTAGGTCAATATGGCCTTGAAGTTCTAGTTGAAATCTCTCGTTTCTGGGAAGAACGTGTTCACTACGCGGACCGTAAAGACAAATACGTGATGCTTGGTGTAACAGGACCTAATGAATATGAAAATAACGTAAATAATAACTGGTACACCAACCGGATGGCTTCCTGGACTATGGAATATACCTTAGAAGCTCTGGATTATCTGAAAAAGAACGAGTCCACACGCTATGCAGAACTAGTTAACAAACTAGGGCTCAAAGAAAGCGAAACCGCAAAATGGAATGATATCATTGCTAAAATGTATTATCCTGCGGATGAAGAACTGGGTATCTTCTTGCAGCAAGATGGCTTCCTAGACAAAGAAATTATTCAAGTCAAGGATCTGGCACCTGAGAACCTGCCTTTAAACCAAAAATGGTCATGGGACCGTATTCTGCGCTCTTGCTTCATTAAACAAGCGGACGTTCTACAGGGATTATTTTTCTTAGGAGATCGTTACGATTTGGATACTAAAAAGCGGAATTTCGACTTTTACGAGCCGATCACTGTTCATGAGTCCTCCCTATCTCCTTGTATCCACTCTATTCTAGCCAGCGAGCTGGGATATAAGGATAAAGCTTATGAAATGTACTTGCGTACTTCAAGACTGGATCTTGATAACTATAACAATGATACCGAAGACGGCCTACACAGCACTAGCATGGCTGGTACTTGGATGTCGATCGTACATGGCTTCGGCGGACTACGTGTGCATGATGGCAGATTGGCACTAAGCCCATCGAACCCAGGTCACTGGACAGCGTACTCTTTCAAAATCATGTTCCGTGGTTCCCGTCTGAAAGTTAGCGTTTCGGACGCACAGGTTACTGTTACGAATGAAACGGATATCCCAGCTTCTATTACTATCTATGACAAAGAATATACCGTGAACGGACTAAGCAGCATCACTGCTGATAGCAATTCCGTCACAGTATAAACCGACACCACAAGAGACCCTTGAAGCTAATAGCTTTTTAGGGTCTCTTTATTTTTTTCCCTAAATGGATATCTTATAAAAGGAGTGACTATTAATGAAAAGAACATTTTGGAAGGAAGCTGTCGTCTACCAAATCTATCCACGCAGCTTTCAAGATAGCAATGGTGACGGTATTGGTGATCTGCAAGGAATCATTTCACGTCTGGATTATTTGCAGAAGCTCGGTGTCGATGTAATTTGGTTATCACCGGTATATAAATCGCCAAATGATGATAATGGTTATGACATCAGCAATTATGAAGACATTATGGATGAATTCGGAACGCTAAAGGACTGGGAAGAACTACTAGCCGGACTGCATGATCGTGGCATGAAGCTAATGATGGATCTTGTCATTAACCACTCTTCTGATGAACATCAATGGTTCGTAGAGTCCCGCTCGTCAAAGGATAATCCGTACCGTGATTACTACATTTGGCGTCCAGGTGGACCTAAAGGCGAACGTCCCAACAATTGGAGCTCCATATTCAGCGGACCAGCTTGGGAACTAGATGAAACGACCGGTGAATACTATCTACATCTATTCTCACGCAAGCAGCCAGATCTCAACTGGGACAATCCAAAGCTACGCGAGGAGTTATACAAAATGATCACCTTCTGGCTCGACAAGGGTGTGGATGGATTACGGATGGATGTCATTAATTTGATTTCTAAAGCAGAAGGGCTACCTTCCTATCAAAACGAGGGTGAAGCGCCAGAAGAACTTGCTTGGGGTGGCGATTACTTCATGAATGGGCCCCGAGTTCACGAGTTTTTACATGAAATGAACCAAAAGGTCCTTTCGGGCTATGACATTATGACCGTTGGTGAAACACCAGGGGCTTCGGTAGAGGATGCCGTTCTTTACACAGACGAAGATCGCGAAGAGCTTCAGATGGTGTTCCAATTCGAACATATGGATGTGGATTCCGGTCCGGGAGGCAAGTGGGATGTAGCCTCATGGACATTAACAAAGCTGCGCGATATTCTTCATAAATGGCAGGTTGGTCTAGCTGAGAAGGGTTGGAATAGTCTGTACTTAAATAATCATGACCAGCCGCGTATGGTTTCCCGGTTTGGTGATGATGGGAAGTACCGCGTGATATCTGCCAAAATGCTCGCAACCTTACTACATACACTTAAAGGCACCCCTTATATTTACCAAGGTGAAGAAATTGGAATGACGAATGTAAAATTCACAGCTCTGGAAGATTATAAAGACATCGAAATTTTGAATATGTACCGTGAAAAAGTAACAGAGGGTGGCGCAGATCATGATACGATTCTGAACGCTATCCATGTCAAAGGACGGGATAACGCCCGTACCCCAATGCAATGGGATGCATCTGCTAATGCTGGATTTTCTGAGGGAGAACCATGGCTCAAAGTGAATCCGATCTACAAGGACATTAATGTGGAGCAAGCATTGGCTGATTCTGATTCAATCTTTTACTACTACCAGAAGCTAATTTCTTTACGCAAAGAGAATCCTATTATGGTATATGGAGAATATAAGCTACTGCTGCCTGATCATGAGAACATCTATGCCTATACCAGAACTTTAGCTGATGAACAATGGCTGATCCTGCTGAACTTCAACGAGGCTCCACAAACCGTAGATCTAACTGTAGAGCTGAATGCTGTTACTAAACTAATCATTGGAAATTACCCAGATGAATCAGCGACACGAGAAATCCTACGTCCTTACGAAGCAAGAGTGTACAAATTATAAGACTGACTCTGTCCACCTTCCTGAGTTATCCTATATAGGATGATTTTGTTAAGATCATTCACCCTCCAGCAACCTGTCATTAGAGAGCAAGGAATAACAGGCTTTGCAAAGGATGGCATGATAGTATGAAATCAAAGGGAGATGGCAGACTTGGAATGGCTTATCCGAATGAAAGAAGCTTTAGATTATATGGAGAGTAAAATGGAGGAAACCCTTAATATAGAAGATATAGCAAAGGTGGCTTATTCCTCCCCTTTTCACTTCCAGCGTATGTTCTATATGCTTACCGGAGTGTCAGTCAAAGATTATATCCGTAAACGCAGATTGACTCTGGCTGCACAGGAACTCGCTATTTCTAAAGTTAAGGTGCTAGACGTCGCACTAAAATACGGATATGACTCTCCCGAGTCGTTTGCCAAAGCATTCCGCAAGGCTCATGGAATTACTCCTTCTGCTGCGCGGGAGTCAGGGGTACAGCTCAAAGCCTTCCCTAGACTCTCCTTCCATCTATCACTGAAGGGAGATAAAGAAATGGACTACAGAATTGAGAAAAGAGACGCCTTTAATGTTATCGGACTAGTAGAGGAAATGACAACGAAAGATGGGGAGAACCTACGCCGCATCCCTCAGCTGTGGATCGAAGCTAACGCAAACGGTACGTCGGATAAGCTGATCGAGATCGGTGTAGATAAGGATATCCTTGGTATTTGCAAAGATTTCAATCACGAAAAAGAAACCTTCTCTTATTGGATTGCTGTCGAAGCCACTCCAGAGACGGATGCTCAGGGCTTTGCTTCTACGACGATACCAGCTGCGAGTTGGGCTGTATTTACCTCAGTAGGACCGATGCCGGATGCAATCCAGCAAGTATGGGCACGGATTTTCCAGGAATGGTTCCCAGCAACAGGTTACGAACATACAGGAGGGCCCGAGTTTGAGCTATACCTTCCAGGGAGACCAGATGCAGAGGATTATCGCTGTGAGATCTGGATACCCGTTATGAAAAAGGATTAACGTTTACCAAGACAAGACTATTCGGAATCCCGGGTAGTCTTTTTTTCTTTCAGAATTCCTACTATTTCATTTTGAGAATTGGCTCAATCTTGGTATAATAAATAGATTATGTAATTCAATAATGACTATTGTCGTCCGATTATCGGTGAAGGAGAAATTCATGTCTACTGTAAAAATATTTTCAGACAGCACTTCCGATTTGCCACAAGGCTGGAAGGATACTTATAATATCGGCATCGTTCCCCTTTACGTGGTGTTTGAAGAGGGAACCTACAAAGATGGTGAAGATATCACACCAGAAGAAGTGTATCGCCGTGTAGCCGCAAGCGGAGTATTGCCGAAAACTGCAGCACCTTCGCCAGCTGACTTTATTGCCGCTTTTCAACCAGTAATTAGCAGTGGAAATGATATTGTATATCTTAGCCTCTCCACTTCACTATCCTCTACATATCAAAATGCGCTTTTGGCTGCTGGGGAATTCCCTGAGGGGCGTGTACAGGTTATTGATTCACAGACTTTATGTGGAGGCATTGCTCTTCTCGTTATGAAAGCTGTCAGAGCTGCTGAAAAAGGGCTCAGTGCCAGAGAGATTGCAGCAATGCTGGAGCACAGCCGCAATCTAGTAGAAACTGAATTCGTTGTAGATACGCTCGATTACTTATATATGGGTGGACGCTGTTCAGGTATGCAGAATTTCATTGGTAGTCTACTCAAAATCCGCCCTGTGCTGAAATTGGTAGATGGGAGCATCGTACCTATTAGCAAAATCCGTGGCAAAAAAGAAAAAGCCGTGGAGCAAATGCTCCAAAATGCTTTAGTTAACGTCAATCGGATGGATAAAGAGCTACTTATCATTGTGCATACCTTGGCGGAAGAAGATGCATTATACCTAGAAACAGCTTTACGTGAAAAGACTCTAGTGAATGAGATTGCTATCATCCATGCAGGTTGTGTTATTAGTAGCCATTGTGGCCCACATACTGTAGGTCTCATGTATATGCTTGAAGATTAATAAGTACACACAAATCTCCGGCCATTGCTTCTTACGTCAATGGACCGGAGATTTGTGTGTAACCATCTAATTTGAAGTTAATTTTAACTCGACTTCTTCCTTTATGAAGGGTAGCATAAACCGGAATGTTGAACCTTTATTCTCTTCGCTTTCTACAAAGATGGTCCCACCCATCAGCTCAACAAGCTGTTTACAAATAGCGAGCCCCAATCCTGTACCGCCATATTTGCGGTTGATGATCGGATGCAGCTGTGAAAAGGATTGGAACAACAGATTAAGTTTATTATCGGCAATCCCTACACCTGTATCGCGTACTGAGAATTCCAATAAATATTCTTTTGAATCCGAAAGTGGAATATTCTTAACCGATAGCGTGACGCTTCCTTGTTCTGTAAATTTCAGAGCATTACCTACCAGATTTACAATAATCTGTCGCAATCGGATCGGATCGGCCATTAATGTTGTTGGAACACTTGTATCTGCCCACCACCGCAAGGCCAGCTTCCTTTCTTCGGCTTTAGGCGTGAATAAATCAATGATGTCTGAAAGCATCTCCCGAAGATCAAACTTTTCGAATTGCAGTGGCATTTTACCCGCTTCCATCTTGCTAAAATCAAGGATGTCATTCAAGATCTGTAATAACGTATAACTACTGCTTCGTAAAATCTCGACATAACCTCGCTGTTCTTCTCCAAGATTAGTTTCAAGTAAAAGATCTGACATGCCAATCATTCCATTCATCGGTGTCCGAATTTCATGACTCATCATCGCTAAGAAATCAGATTTGGCTTGCGCCGCCTGCTCTGCAGATTCTTTAGCGTGAATGATTTCTCGCGCATTCGTGATATCGCTAAAGGCAATCACTGCACCTTCGATCATCCCCTCATCCATAAGAGGTGCCACCTGATAATGGACGAAGAAGCTGGTTCCATCCTTACGCCAGAAGATCTCATCGTCTTTCCTGCGAACAATTCCATCCTCAATCGTAAGACTGATCTGACATTCAGGACTCGAATAACGTGAGCTATCACCTTGGATATGATGGATATACTCCATAAGCTTCAGACCAACTAATTCTGCGGGCTGGTAGCCTAGCATATCCGCTCCCTCTCGGTTAATGAAGAGGGTTCGACCCGTAGTATCGAGCACAAATATTCCTGCTGAGACACAATTCAGAATTAGGCTCGATCGCTTATCCTCGACTGCAGCAGCAGAAATAGGTTTGAAGTTTCTCTCCAGTTCTAACTTATCACGTAACTTAGCATTAAAAGAATCCGCTAATGCGTCTAGCCAGACATGCAATGCTTCCGAATGAGAAAGATAGTTCCCGTTAGCAATGTGAATAATCGCGAATACCCCAGCTATTCCTTCTTCTATTGTGATAGGAATAAAGTTAATCCTCACAGCGTCCCCTTTTGGGTTCTCCAGATCCTGCAACTCAAAGCTAGATGGGTTTCCCTGCAGGGCAATCTCAAAATTAGCAACATCACCAAGGTTTCTTTTCTTAGGTAATATCACACCTGTATTTTGAAACGGTGCTTCTGCGCTAGATTCTAGATAGAAAGTACGATTAGCTCCTACGCAGCGACCTTGCCGATCCAACACAAATATTAAATTAGGATGATTGTCATATAACGATTTATAAGCGCTCTCTTCCGAAAGCAATCGTGTTAAAATGGACGTCCAGTCCTTATCCACAATTCATTTCACCTCAGGCTCTCTCATCCATTATCATTACCCTAAAACGAGCGGGAATCATCTCAATTTTTTAAATCTTCTATTTTGATCATTATAGCAAATATACCGAAATCAGTCGCTGATAAACGCCAAATCCCCCTTCAGAACCCAGCCACGATGATTTAACATCGCACTAGGATTCTTAAGAGGGATTTCTGTAAATATCTTAGGCTATATCTTTATGGTCAATATTACGAATTGCCAAATAGGCAATACCTGCTCCTAGCAAGCCAAGCGAGATCGACACCGCCGCTAAATTACCTAAGCGCGCTTGATCAAATCCACCAGAAATTAAGGAAGCAACCAATACAGCTGAGACGATGGTGGCTGGGACTGATTTTTTCTTCATCCCAAAGTACAATGGAATTAGAGCGATACCCGCTGCGTAAAATGCGTTTGCACCTAACTTGATCAGCTCTGAAGTGATCATTTGAAGGGTTAACTCACCCGGAATAAGCCCTACAAAAGAATTGAATCCTATTAGGATAGCGCCAACCACAATGTCTGACACGATGATGGCAACAAATGTGAAGGCGAACACTATCAATATTTTCGCAGTCATTAGCTTTTTACGTGAGATAGGATACATGAAGAGAAGAGTAATGGTGTTGTTCTTATACTCATCAATCACCAGCTTGCTAATAATAACGGAAGCGAAAATAATATAAGCAGCCTTAACAAAAACGAACACGCCCTCAAACAACTCTGCAAAAGAGGCGAACGACGGTTCACTCTCATTGTGATCAACGAATAAAACCATTATCATAAAAGCAAGAATAGCAAGATTGACGATTGCTGCACCTGTAAGAAGCGTTTTTAGCTTATTCTTCCGAATCTCCAAAGATATTAATTTAAGCAACGCCTTCACCCCCAATCAATTGCAGAAAATAATCTTCCAGCGTATGTTGTTTCTTGCTGATGGTTTCAATTTCCACATCTGCTAGCACTAACGCCTTATTCAGATCACGCTGTGAGATTCCACCGTCATATATTCTTACTGTAATATGATCCAGTACTTTGAAATTATTGAGGCCAAGCTTATGCTCCAACACGTACACTGCTTTGCTGATCTCATTCGTAACTACTTCGATATATTCTGTATTTTGACCGCGAATGGAATCCATGGCCACTTCTTCTACCAGAGCACCCTGCCGGATCACACCGATAGTATCAGCGATCTGTTCGATTTCCCCCAAAATGTGGCTAGATACGAGTAACGTCATCCCATATTCACGACTAAGCATCCGGAACACTTCACGCATCTCTTTGATTCCCACAGGGTCTAGTCCATTAATCGGCTCATCCAGAATGAGTAGCTCCGGTTTCGTCATAAAGGCTCTGGCAATACCAAGTCGCTGCTTCATCCCAAGCGAAAATTGCTTCACCGGCTTTTTATCGATACCCGTCAGCTTTACCAGCTCCAGCGCTTCACCAATCGCCTGTGGATCGTAATAGCCCATGTATTCTCCATGCAGGATCAGATTTTCTTTGGCTGTCAGCTTATCATAGAACACTGGATATTCAATAATGCAGCCCATCCGTTTGAGCATTTCATACGAATGATTTGTCATTTTCTCATTAAAAAATTCGATCTCTCCACTCGTAGGTTTAACGAGGTTTGTGATCATTTTCATGACCGTTGTTTTGCCGGCACCGTTCGGTCCGAGAAAGCCATAAATTTCACCTTGTTTAATATTCATATTCACATTGCTGACGGCTTCTTTGCCTTGATAAGTTTTCGTTAAATTTCTTGTTCGAAGAATCGTAGTCATTTCCGCGCTCCCCTTTGTTTTCGTCTCGTCTTCCTTAGCTCTTATTGTACACAGCAGAATTTTCTTTTTTATTACTGAATTCTTACGAAAATCTTAAGCTGGATACAATATCTCCCCTTAGAAGCGCAATCTGCGAAAAGAAAGGGTAAATACCGTTCTCACAAACGGTTGACTAACTAGTGTAATGGTTCCCTGCATCTGCTCCGTTAATCTTTTTGTGATGGTCAGACCCAGGCCGCTGCCTTGATAAGATCGGTTTCTCGAATCCTCCAGCGTATACAACCGTTCGAAAACTTTGTCCTGGTGAGCTTCACTGATGCCTTTTCCCCTGTCCCAAACCTCTATGTATACTTTGTTCTCATCACTATAAAGTTTCATGCCTAATATGCCTCCGGCATCCCCGTAAGCAATCGCATTCGATAACAAATTGGACAATATCCGGTCAAGTGCCTCTTCGTTCCCCATGAAGTAAAGTGTCTCATCAGGGATATCTATTTTCACTTCGCTGCCCTTAGCGCTAAGGATATCATAGAAAGAAAGGATATTGCGTCTGCATACTTCGCCTGCATCAATACGTGAAAGGCTAATTTCTCTATCCCCTGATTCCAGCTTGGCTAAGTCAAAGAACTTGTTCATCAGAAGGATGACTTCATTAGCTTTCTGATGAATTGTATTCATCAGACGATCCCGTTCCTCGGCTGGCATATGCTCATCCTGCTGAATCGTCTCAATATAACCGAGTACTACTGTTAGCGGGGTCTTAAGATCATGGGAAATATTCGACAGCATATTACGCATGGATTTCTCCAGCTTCACACGCTCAATACTTCCTTTATGGTTAACGTCGAGCAGCCGATTTAGATCAATCAGCACATTTTGCAGCTCTACATTACTGCTGAATAACAATAGTCTTTCATGTGATTCTTGAGTCATAATACTACTCAGCTTGTTATGAATATATCTCAGGTCTTTTGAAGCTTTGCGTGAATTCTGATATTGCCACACAATTACGACTAATAAGAGCACAATGACAACACCAAGCACCGCACTCATTATAGTTGTTCTCCTAGCTTATACCCGATCCCCCATAACGTCTTGATGTACGCTGGATGGGAGGGATCATCTTCTATTTTCTCGCGTAGTCTTCTCATATGTACATTAATGACGTTCTCATCCCCGAAATAATCATCTGACCACACGCTTGCATAAATCTGCGCTTTGGTGAAGACTCTGCCCGGATGCGTGACGAACAGCTTAAGAATATGAAATTCCTTAGACGTTAGCTTCACTTCTTCCCCGTTCTTTAGCGCACAGAAATTATCTAAATCCACAGTCAGTCTACCAATGGAGATCATTTGCTTCACCGGAATCGGAGCTTCCACTTGGATTGGGGGAGTAGCATAACCTGCTCGTCGAATCGCCGCCTTCACTCTTGCAGCCAATTCGATCATAGAAAATGGCTTCGTAATGTAATCATCCGCCCCAAAGCCTAGTCCAAGTGCTTTATCCACATCACTATCCTTGGCAGACATGATCAATACCGGAACGAGACTTCCTGCACGGATCGTCTGGAGAATGTCAGTACCGCTGCGTTTGGGCAGCATGAGATCTAGTAATACAAGATCAAATGGACTGCTAGTACGGAATGTCCTTTCCGCTACTTCACCATCAAACGCTGTTTCTACTTCATAGCCCTCTTTTACTAAATAGGACCTAACCATTTCACTAATCGCTTCATCATCTTCAATTAACAATATACGGTGCATGAATGCTGCCTCCAATGATCTGAGAATAGATATAAATGCCACTCTTCCTTTTTAAAATGTTTTAGATTCAACTCATATAGATTATTCGTAATGCCCCTTAACCTCAGGCAGCTGCTTATAAATACTTCCGGCCTGCACGATCTTAATGATCGCTTGAGCCAAGTCAGTCATCTGACCGTCATCCTTCGTATTTTTACATTCCGTCCATAGATAATGACGCTCTCCATTATTGATCTGAACCGATAAATCGTAACTTACAGCAGGTTTTCGATTACACTCGGTGGACAGTTCTTTTTCACCTAAATAATTCGCCAGAACCATTTCCTTATAGATTTGCCCACGTTCCTGTTCAGAAAGCCCAAAATCACTAACCTCGACGACCTCCCCATTCTGGAGATCTTTGACTAGCTTCATATCAATGGTGTTGATTTCATTCTTTAAGTTCACACCATATTTTAAAACAAACTCAAACTTGTCTTGTTTCGTTACGTCAAAAGGAATCTGTAGCAGCTCGAGCTTTGCTTGTTCTCCCTCGCATCCCGTTAAGGTATACGACAGAAGCTTATCCGTTTCGTTTCTAACAAGGTTCTGACAATTGTATATTGTTACTTGGGGACTACCAAACTTATCTTCTGAATTATCATGCCGCATTTCAATCCCATGGTCGGTGTATTTCAAGTCATTAAAAATCGGATCACCTTCAATCGTGTAATGAACCACGCGTTGCGTACCCTTTTTGTCTTGGATGAAAGCATCCAGCTTCTCACGATTCTCAACAATCATTCCATGGCTGTTTATAACATCTTCTTGTTCATTAATGGTAGTCGTGAATTTGCCTTCTCCATTTGTTGGCTGGTTAAAGCATCCGGTTATTATAAGCGTTATAAGAATAAGAAGAATACCGCTTGATCTCATCGATCATAACCTCCTTAAGCACTCCAAAAGTAGAATCATTTGTTAAAGTATACCAATATTTATGGAGGCTGGGTATCCCTTGAGGGGGATATCGGATGATAAAGAGTTGGATCTAAAACTAGATATAAAAAAAGCCGATTGGATAACCAATCAGCTCAAAATGTATTATCGAATGAACTTTACAAGCTCGGCTGGATCAGCCTCATACTGAGGATTAAAGTCATTCGACTTCATGTAACTGATAATGCTAGAAAGAAACTGTCTTCCTTCTGTCACCTCAGAAACTTTCTCAACATCTATCGCACTTATAAGAAGCTTACCTTTTCCAACACGACATTCAAAGAGCAGACCTAATTTATGATTCCGTTCAAAATTATCGATCGTCTGTACAATTGGGCTCCATTCTTTGCCCATACCATCCATAATAATAGATTTAGAATTCGATACGATATTCCACCAAGGATACGTGGAGAATTCATCAGATGGGAAATTTGCGAATACCGGATGATCCTTATCAATAAGTAATCCCATTGTTCCAACTGGCACCGGGCGATTCATGCTTTCAGATATGGAACGAAACATTGGGTAACACCAGAAATCAGTGCAATAATAACCATCAATTGCATTAGATAGATGCTCCGGCTTTGGCACCAATAGTACATTCTCACCTGCCTCTAGCAAGGAAAGCGCTTGACTCGTAAGTGAATCAAAATAATGAATGTCTGAAAAGTCTACATGTACTTGCCTCGGATAAATCCAAAGAGGATAGGTTTTACGGATATCCGTACCTACGATACTGAGATTCAAATTCGCCTTACACATCTTATTGACGTGTGGCAAGCTGATGTTCAAATCACATAGATCCAAATAATTGGACTGACTTGGAGCATTCACTGTTACTAACCCCTCTGATAATACTTCACTCTCAGACGCTAGCTCCCACTTTAATTCAAACACTTCAGGATGATCATTGCGGTACCAGCATAGTTCAACCTGCGCTTGAAATTGTTCTTCGGCAACACAGTTATAGCTTGAAAATCTAGCCATTAGGACAGCATCATTGCAGAAGGTACGCCATTCGTCTGGTTCGATTAATCCTTTTGAATCCATAAATGCATCTAACATGCCTACCAGCGCTGTTCCTTGTCCACTGAAATCTTGAAGATCTAAAAGTTGGAATCCAGCGAGTTTCTTCGAACGAAATGCAGCTTCAAGCTCTTCTTTATAGCAAGCTACTGCCAGCTGACCAGAGCATTCGAAGAATTTGGCAGCCAAATGCCCCATACCCCTCTCTTCTAACCGATCACGGAAAACCTCGAAATTTTTAGCCTTCAACGATCCTGTATACTTGGGAATTTCATTAAAATTAGGGAACGTCGCGTATTGTCCAATCTCATGAGAGATGACAGGTATTTCAGGAATCCATTCTTTCGTTATGTCATCAACCTTCACATCTTTTGCTTCTGTTCCATACTGAATTTGAATGGTGTTTCCTGTCTCGTTGGATTCCATGTTGCTGATATCTAGACTCATAGGGCTGATCATCTCATCATAATCCCAAAGTGTATTTGGTACTAAGGTCTGAACATTCCCAAGCGGTGCATCGCACATAGCATAGGAACCTCGAATCAGTCTTTCTTTTGAGAAACGAACCCCACAGAAAAAATCATCATGCTCCAATATTCCAGGGATAAATTGATGATTATTAGAACCTTGTGTGTACAATCTTCTATTATCAAATGACTTATAAGCCTTCAATATAGCATCTATAGTAGACCTGCTTCCCCATAACTCATTACCTAGCGACATCATGACAAAAGATGGATGATTACCAAACGCTTCTAGAATAGCGTATCCTTCTTGGATTAAATATTCCTGTTCCGCAGGATTATGTCCTTCATCTGACAGCTCGGTAATCGTTCCCCAGAATGGTAACTCTGGTTCCATGTATATGCCAAGCAAGTCCGCTGCAGTGAAAGCTGCTTCTGGAGGGCAACAAGTATGAAACCGATAATGGTTGATACCATATGACTTTGAAATGCTAAGCACTCTAATCCAGTCCTCCAGATTGGTTGGAGCAAAACCTGTGAGCGGGAAAATAAGTCCATCGTGCTTGCCACGGAGAAAGGTCTTCTCTCCATTGATTGTGAATTTATCCCCTTCCGCTTTAAATTCCCGAAGTCCGAAAGTGATCTCCTGTCGATCAAGAACCTCACCTGATATATCCTGCAATACAACATTTAATTGATAAAGATTCGGTTCTGCCTCACTCCACAGCATGGCGGATGGACCCATATCATACGTAATAGAAACCTTTGAATCGAGCATGTCATATACTTGTTCTGCTACATCATGTTTAATGGTACAGTTCAGGCTTGAGGCGGCAACAATTAATTTCCCTTTAACCTCACCCATCACATTGGCAGTAACCTGTATGGATCGTGTCGAAATATTCGGATAGATTTGAATACCACTCAGATAGGATTCACTAAAGAATTGCAATTCAATTCTCCCTGTAATCCCATTCCAATTCGTCTGTGTATCCGGAGAGGTCATATGTCCACCCTTCGTCGGATAATCGGTATTATTCACACAGATCGTAAGTGTCTGCGATCCACAAGAAAGATGTCCTGTCAGATCATAAAGATGCGGAGCATTCATACTATGACTTGATCCAATTTCCACATCATTTACCCATACTCTCGTCATTCTTGTCCGCTCTAAATAAAGAAAACAATTTTTATCTACTAGTTCCATAGGAATATCAATCTTTCTCGAAAACCAAGCGTATCCTTCAAATAGATAATCATCGGTCAATGACTCTACGAGAGCGCTTTCGTTTTTAAGACCTTTTCTAGCATGTGAAGTCGTACCAGGTAAATACATAGAATCTGTGAACGGTAAGGATAACCCTTCTTTCTTATCATCTAATTGCAGTTTCCATTCACCAGCGAGATTTATTTTTGTTAGCAAAAAAATCACTCCTTGTAATAATAATCTCTAAAACATTCTAACATTTCAACGCGGTCAAAGTACAGAACTTGACTCCAACCCATGGGCTGTTCCATATAGAAGATCCAATTTAAAAGTCACAAAACGGGTCAGGAATTGGCCCTAATGAAGACTAGCCCAACCCTCAAGCGAAATCGCTCATGGGTTAGGCTATTTTTGTCACATACATAATTTCACTTTATCTTAATACTGTGCATCATCTGTGACCCTTAATGCAAGAAATGCATCAGGAACGGTGCTGCCGCTGCGCCACCTAACATGGTTATTCCAAATATCGCCCAGTCATTTAAAATATGTGCAATGATCGAAGTCCAAATGTTCTTTGTTTTCATGTAAGCAAGCGTTAGAACCACTCGAGCGATTCCGATTCCCAGAATGGCCTGAGTAAAATTAAAATGATACGTTGGTAGATGCAATGCACCAAACATGAGTGCTGTTACGATTAGTGCAATGAGCACGGACGCCTTGCGTGACATTTTAAAGCCCATGAAACAAAGCTGCATAATCGCCAGGAATGGCAAGATCGTTATCAATTCTTCGCCGATCAATTGAAACCCTGTTTGAAACATTGTCCAGAGCTTCTCACTAATTGATAGTGTATTCCCATGACCAAGCAATGCATTATCTGCTAAAGAAACTCCAAGCGATTTAAGCAGCATTCCTACCGACATCGTTACGATGAGATTAATAATAAAGAATAAAATCCCGTATAATATATGACTCACTTTAGGCTTTTTGAAGATAATCCCTAACTTTCCTTTCGTTGCCCACACTAATCCGATTAACGGTAACAACGTGAATAGAAACGGACTGATCTTGTTCTGCACTTCGAGAGACATCAAAGGAATATCTACGAGCATTGGTAATACACCTAAAACGACACCTGCAAGGATCACTACCCATTTGCCAATAGGCATGAAATAAGGCTGTCCATTATACAATGGATAATCTACTGTTTGTTTTTCTTTACTCATGTTGCACGTCCTTCCAACGTTTATTATTATACTGGGTATCCTATCAATGGTGTATGAACTAAACATGAACTGACAATTCTATGCATAAAAAAGCCCCCAAGGAAGACACTTTAAACAAAGTGACCTTCTTGGGGGCTGTATTAAGACTAGTGACCCATCATCATCGCTGGATCTACCTCTTCACCTATATTTGCAACTTGTTGTATTCTAGGCTTGCGAAGGATAAGGGACATAGCAATACCAACACATACGATACAAGCGGTCAGGAAAAATGTATCTCCAAAACCAGCTACTAAGGCAGTCTGTGGATTTCCCGTCTTTCCAATTGTCGCCATGTGAGTATTGATATGAGATGTCAGATAAGCTGTAAGACCTGTAACTGCGAACGATACGACAACCTGTTGGGCTGCAGAAGTGAGCGGTGTCACACGGCTAACCAAATCACGTGGAGCTGAGTTTAATACATGAGTATTAAGAGGCATCATAGTTGACCCCATACCTAACCCCATCACACAAACCGCGACAATAACCATCCAAATCGGTGTATCCACGTTTACCGTTGAGAGTATAAACATCGCGGTGGCGATAACACTCAACCCACAGAACGCTAATGGACGAGCTCCAATTTTATCGAACAACCTACCGCTAATCGGCATCATAAGACCGGCACATAACGCTTGCGGCATCACGATCCAACCGGTATGAAGTGCAGTATAGCCTTTAATATTCTGTAAATACAAAGGAATCATCAGCGTAGCTCCGAACAATGCCATCTGTACGATCCAAGTAAGAATAATACCACGTGTGAAATCCGATGATTTAAACACCTTCAGTTCAAGCAAAGGATACTTCTGTCTAAGCTCCACTACAATAAACAATATTAATGCGATACCACCAATTGTTAAGCCTGTAATAGCGCCTGTTGAAGACCAATCTGTCCCCCCCTCGCTCACACCATAAGCAAGCATAGCGAACGCGATCGGCGCAAGACACATCCCAAGAATATCAAGATGTGTTGACTTCTGCGGTTCAGTCTTCGGTAAGTATTTCTTACCCAGAATGAAGGCCACAATACCAATTGGCAAATTGATGATGAAAATCCAGTGCCAACTCACATAATCGACAAGATAACCAGATATTACAGGACCAAAAGCTGGGGCCATCAACATGGGGATCCCAAGAACACCCATAATAGAGCCACGTCGTTCAGGTGGAGCTAATTTGAATACCATTGCCATCCCAATCGGTGCAACCATACCTCCGCCTAGACCTTGGATAATACGGAATATAATCAGTTGTTCAGGTGATTGGGCTAAGCCGCATAGAACAGACCCTAACGTAAACAGCACGATCGTTACAAGGAAAATACGCTTTGATCCAAATTTATCGGTCATCCAACCGGCAAGTGGTATCACTGCGGATAGTGCCAATGTGTACCCTGTTATCGCCCATTGAATCGTCTTTAGATCAGTATGGAAATACTCCACTAATTTAGGAATCGCATTGTTAACAACTGTACTGTCCAGAATAACCATAATCATACCGACAATAATCGCAAGCAAAGGTGGCAGTATAGCTTTCAGGGAGAACGTGTCGCCTTCCTGCGTAAGGGGTTTTGTTGTAGCATTTGAAGTCATTATGATACCTCATCTTTCTAAATTTTGACTGAATATTTGTGAAAATAATGCTCGAAAAACAAGTCGATACTCTCCTCAATTGAAAAAGGTATATCGAATAGCGACGATTGAATGCTATTGCTCGGCTGACATTTAGTAACAGGATTAACTTTGGTGAACGGTGACATAATGGCAGCAAACATATGCTGTGTCATTAGTAATACCGTCTTTCTATCTGTTACACCTGTCACTTCTATCATGACTGCACTTACTTTTTCGAAACCTTGTTGCTTCATAAAATGTACATATTCGGCTACCGATTCAAACAGAGGATCGTGGCCAAGGATTCGCTTGAGCAAATCAGGATAATCTTTAAGAAATGAAGCATATGTCAAAACGAATTGTCTCAGACGTTCTATTGGCGGATATTCCACAACATCAAATATGTCAAACGCCGAGCGGAATGTTTCTAGGATCATCTTCATTGCTTCATGCATAAGCTTTTCTTTCGATCCAAAATAATAATTAATTAGTGCTACATTGGTACCAGCTTCACCAGCAATCTTACGAATGGTGACACTATCGAACCCTTCGGACTTAATTAAATGCAGCGTTGCGTCCAAAATCTTCTCCTTCGTCATAGAACTCTCCTCAACTCGACATACATTTAAACAGCGTTTAAAACATTGTTTAATATACATTGAAAACTAAATACATGTCAATGGAAATTTCAGAAAGTGTTTTCATAGTTTTCAACAAAGACGAAATAATGAGCTGCAGTGCTTAATTTTGGAGAACAAAAATAACCGGTCGAGAATGATCTCGCCGGCTGTTTTTGTTTGTGATTGTGATTGTGATTGTGATTGTTGTGATTTTAAACTAAATAAAATTTTCATGGGAATTTGTAAATCTTCAAGATTAACCTTAGCCATGTAGCTATATAAGGAATTTCTCACTATAATAGGATAATTAGAACCAAAAATTCATGATTATACGGAATTCCTCCATATAAAAACCTTAATTAGCCCTATTTCCTCTCAAATCAGCAAAATTATAGTGAGATTTTCCCTATAACCCACTCTAAAGACCATAAATCATACATTTATAGGGAGGAATCCCCTATAAACGTATGATTTATCTCGATCAATACGTCAAGCTACAAATCTTTTCACCAAGTTTGTTGATGAAGTGGCATTGATCCGTACCATTCAAGACCCGAAAGAAGCGACGAAAGAACTGCTCCAATCCAGGGACGGCGTTATCATCTCCCACACCGCAAACTGAAGGTTGAGATTCGTATTGTTTAAACTTACCCTTTATTTAGCAATAACATTTCATGGAATGCCATTATCAATGGTGCAACGCCATGTCCATTGTTTTCTACGATCCGCTCACCATGTATGTAATAGTGATAACTTCCATCACGTACAATACCGGTATCAGGATTCCTTCCTAGACCTGCGCTTTTACATATCCCGGCTAATCTCACTTCGCCATCCTGTTCATAAACATATCTATCTACCGTTCCTTGAAAAGCCTTTTCTCCATGAACCGCTAAACGATTAGGAAGATATCCGAGTCTGACACCTTTTAGGATGGCATATGAAAGCATTAACGTTCCGCTCGATTCCAAATAATTGTCCTCTTTGTCTTGCATGTTCACAACTTGATACCACATTCCATCGTCATGTTGATATACCACTGTTTCCTCAATGGTTTCCCGTAATAATTCTACTAACTGTTCACGATCTACGTTCTCCCCTTCTAATAGTTCAAGTACATCTACTAGTGCCATGACATACCAACCAATAGCGCGACACCATACATGGGGGGAATGTCCCGTAACCTTGTCACACCAAAACATCTCACGGCTTTCATCATACGCATGCTTAAGCAAATGGGTTTGATCATCATAAAGAAACTTTCGGGCATTTTTGAATTGATGAATCGTATCCGAGTAATCCTTCACAACTTCAAATTGCTTAATATACTGAACATAAAATGGCTGTCCCATGTACAATCCATCTAGCCAAACCTGATTGGGATAATTATCCTTGTGCCAGAAGCTTCCCGACTTTGTCCGCGGATACACCTTTAGCTGTTCATAAAGCAGATCCAGCACTTGCTTGTAACGTAGATCCTGCTCAATTTGATATAACTGAAATAACACAGAACCCATTCGGATCTGATCAATATTATAATAATCAAGTCTGATACCAGGAATATCACCATTCACATCGTACATTCGGTCTACAAATTGCTTCACATATTGGTAATCTGCTTCATTCCCAAAATACTCGTAGCTATCAAGATATCCTTTTAGGATGCAAGCCTCGACATATGCCCATTTGACACTGTACCCATCTTTCTGTTCTTTGTATTGCTCCTTTAAGCTTTGGATCATCAAGAAGCTCAAGCGCATGACCTCCCTGCTCATATACTAAGAGAAATCCAGAACATCTACCCTTTAATACCTGAAGTAGAAATCCCCTCGACAAAATATTTCTGAAGACTGAAGAATACAATTAGACTCGGAATCAGGGCTAGTACTGACATCGCAAACAACGCTCCCCACGATGATTCACTGCTCGAGTCCATAAACAATCGCAGTCCGAGTGGTATTGTGTACAATTTCGGTGTATTAATGTAGAGTAGCTGGCTAAAGAAATCATCCCACGTCCATATAAATGTGAAAATTGCCGTAGTGATTAATGAGGGTAACGCTAATGGTATAATAATTTTCCAATAAATTCGGATTTTTCCGCAGCCATCAATTGTCGCTGATTCATCCAGCTCTCGAGGAAGTCCCCGTATGAACTGAACCATAAGAAAGATAAAAAATGCATCCGTTGCTAACCATTTAGGAATTGTTAGTGGGTAGTAGGTGTCTATCCAATTCAATTGCTTGTAAAGAATATATTGCGGGATAATCGTTACATGATGTGGAAGCATAATCGTTACAAGCATGACAGCGAACCAGAACTTTTTCCAAGAAAACTCGAGTCTGCCAAACGCATAAGCCGCCATGGAGCTAGATATTAAGTTTCCTACGACACAGAGTATGGCGACGATAAAAGAATTCTTAAAAAAAGTGATAAAGCCAACACGCGAAATGCCTGCCCAGCCTTCACGATAATTGTTCAGCGTTACTTCATTCGGCCATAAGCTTAAGTTAGTAAATATAAGATATCCTGGCTTCAAAGAACTAGAGATTAACCATAGAATAGGATATAGCATAAATAAGCCTATACCAATAATAAGAATATGCATCAGTAATTTGTTGAACTGTATTGACCTGATCATACTATTTCCCCCCGTCTCCGTAATGTACCCAGGATTTTGATGTTGAGAAAATAATGAATGTAAAGAATGCGATAATTATTAGTAAAACCCAGGCCATTGCTGAAGCATAGCCCATTTCATAGAATGAGAAGCCCTTTAAATATAAATACAACGTATAGAACAATGTGGAATCAATTGGCCCTCCTGTACCTCCACTAATAATGAAGGATTGGGTAAATGCTTGAAATGCTGAAATAAGCTGCATGATGAGGTTAAAAAAGATTACCGGTGTTAACAAAGGAATCGTAATCTTCAAAAACTGCTTCCATTTACTTGCGCCATCTACTTGCGCTGCTTCATAGAAGTCTTGGGGAATTTGCTTCAAGCCTGCGAGAAATATAATCATAGATGAGCCAAATTGCCACACTGACAACGCAACGATGGTATAGAGTGAATACTCTGGATTCGCAATCCAATCAGGCGCTTCAATACCAAAGAATAGAAGCAGAAAATGATTAACAATTCCGGTTGCACCGAAGATTTTACGCCACAGCACAGCAATGGCCACACTTCCGCCTAATAATGTAGGAAGATAATATAGTGTCCGATAAAAAGTTAGCCCACGTAACCCTTTATTCATTAAACTTGCTACGAGCAAGGCAAAGATCAGCTTTAGTGGTACCGATGTGAATACATATATAAATGTAACTTTTAATGATGTATAGAACCGCGGGTCATCCATAAACATTTTTTTGTAATTATCAAATCCGATATACGTTGGAGAAGAAATGACATCATAATTGGTTAATGAATAATAAACGGAGCTTATCATTGGTCCAACAGTCAATGCTAGCAATCCAATGAGCCAAGGCAATAAAAAAAGGTACGGAATCGCATTTTTCTTCCATAATCTCGCCATAATTACACCTCGTAAGCCATAATTTATTGGGAATAAAGGACCCGAATTTTTGGTAGCGATTCAGGTCCAATCATTTGGACTCTATTATTTGTTTACAGTGGTTAGTACCTTTTCAAATAAAACTTTTGAACCTTCTGCGATACTCTTCTTCCCAAAAGCAACAGACTGACTTATATTAAGCATTTCAGTTGTAAATTCATTACCATTTGGTGGCTCTGGGTCATTTGTAGTGGAGTTCTGTATTGCGATATCTATAAAGTCATAGATTTTCTTATCTTGAGGTGTAGCATTCTTCATTAATGCCTCACGCGCCGTAGCAGAGGCTGGTATGCCTCGTTCATTGCCTAAAATCATTGTTGCCTCTGGATCATTCACCATGAAATCAATGAACATAGCAGCTTCCTCAGGATACTTTGTTTTTGCATTCACGCTCACTACCTGACTAGGTTGCAGCCATAATCCTTTTTCTGCGCTCTGACCGCCATTTGGAGGAAGTACGATGTTTATTTCATCCTTCATTACTTTTTGATATGCATTCACTTGATTAGACCAAATAAAATGCATTGCTGTCTTCCCTTCTACAAAGCTGGAGTTATCTGGTGACTCTGTATATGCTGCTGCCATTTCAGCAGTGGTAGTCGCTCCCTCTTTACGGAACTTATCCCACATTGATAGCCAATTTACAAAATCCTGCTCTACCACAGAAACCTTGCCATCCCGATATAAGCTATGACCTGATTGACGTGCCATAAAATTAAATAGCAATGGAAATCTGGACTCATCTACCGTACCGTATATCCCTTTACCCAGCGCCTTCGTCAAATCTGCAGCATATTTGCCAAACCCATCCCAAGTCCAATCACCATTAGGCGGCTCCATCCCTGCCTTCTTTATTAGCTCCGTATTGTAAGCGACTCCAAAACTGTTCGATCCAAGACTAATGCCATAGGTTATGCCATCGACCTGTCCAGCAGCAATTGTGGTTTTATCAATATGATCAACATTAATTTTTTTACCGATGTACGGATTAAGGTCTAGCAATGTGTTGCGACTAACATATTCGGGAAAGTTATTCCCTAATTGGATCAGGTCAGGGGCATTACCACCAGCAATTTGGGTGTTAATCTTGTTCCAATACCCATCTGTTCCACCGACGTATTCACCCGTAATTTTAATGTTCGGGTATTTCTTTTCAAATAACTCAATGACTTTTAACGTATTTTCTGTACGGACCTGTGATCCCCACCATGAAAACCGTAGCTCTACTGATTCTTTGGAGCCATTTGCTGATTGATCATCGGATGATACCTTATCTGCTCCCCCAGGTGTACATGCGCTAAGTAGTGTAATAATCGTTAAGATAGTGACAAACAACATGATTCTGTTTTTAGTCATTCTTATGACCTCCTTTACAAGGTTGTAGTATCTACTCTCAAATTGTAAACGCTATCATCATTCAGCTACAACGTTAAAAATTTCGTCTGATGTTGAAAATTTTAGTTTTTGAAAAGCAGCTCTTAACGTTATCTCTCAATTAACAAAAAGGGCAAATATTGCATTTTTTGTATTCGTAGCTAATCTCCTGTGATAAGTTTATATATAGAAATCACTGATGATTGTAGGAGTGGGCTATGTTCAATAAATTTTCCTTTAGCTTTAGGAGCAAAATATTACTTATTGTTCTACTCACTGGCATCATCCCCATTTCTATCAGTGGGTATTTGTCTAATCTAAAATATAACCAGCTTTTAGAAGATCAAGCTCATGACATTACTGAGCAAGCGCTTAAACAAGGTGATGGCTATATAAGTATGTATCTCTCAGAGTTAGAATGGCTTGGAACTACTATTGCCACAAATCAACTTGTACTAGATACCCTCAATAAAAGTTACTCATCGATTTACGATAAAGTGCTTGATGCTGGGAATATTAAACAAGCATTGAGTCAATATATATATTCGCGCTGGGATATTGAGAGAATTGATCTATTTGGATTTAATGGTTTCTCTTTTACAGGAGGGTATTCTATGTATCCTATAGATGAATCTGAGCCTTGGGTTCAGGAGGTCATGAAACGTGATGGTCAACCTTACTGGTTCTTCTCAGAAAATCAGGATCAGGACTTTATTGAATATTCCCGAGTTATATCTCAGAATGGCCAGCCTTTAGGGATTATAAGAATTATGTTGCCTAGTTACCGTTTAGATACAATTATCAAAAAATACCAACCTAATAATACAGGTTTCTTATTTCTAATAGATAAGAACCATCACTCCTTAATTGATAGTAATGAGGCTGTTAGTGAGATAATTGATCGCCTTGACTATTCGCACAATACAAAATACCAGTATGTCAGCCTACATGGAATGGAAATGTTAGTCACAATACACCAGCTAGAGAGCGTAGATTGGATTTTTGTTTCTGTAATCCCACGAGAGGATATCCTTAAGGGGACAGGACAAATTCGCGAGTATTTTCTGAACACTGCAATTGTAATTCTCCTAATAACTTTGACATTAGTATTTTGGATCATTCGTTATTTCACAAAGCCTATTAAAGAAGTTATTGGCTTAATGCATGATGTAGAGAATAGTAATTTCACCTCACGAATGACGATTAGAACAAATGATGATATCGGAATGCTCGCAAAAAGCTATAACAGGATGGTACAAAGAGTAAGGGAACTGATTGAAAAGGTATATGAACAGCAACGCTTAAAAAATGAAGCACAATGGAGCGCATTACAGGCTCAAATCAATCCTCATTTTCTTTATAACACACTAGATTCCATAAATTGGATGGCAAGAATGAATAATATCCCCGACATCAGTAAAATGATAACTGCTTTGTCCATGTTATTTAAATTATCTCTTTCCAAAACAGATAAATATATTCTAATTGAGGAAGAGTTAATGTATATAAAATATTACGCTCAAATCCAAGAAATCCGATTTTCGGATCGAATCCATATCTATGTGGATGTACCAGATTCAATTCTTAAATACAAAATCCCTAGGTTTATATTACAACCTCTAGTAGAAAATGCTGTAATTCATGGGCTAGAACCCAAGGAGGATCCAGGAGAGATTCATATAAAGGGTGGGGAATATGAGGACAAAGTTTTTTTCATTATTCAAGATAATGGTGTAGGAATTCCTGAAGAAAGGTTAAAGGAACTATTATTACCTAAACCAAACGACAGTGATCATTCCCAACATCTCGGCCTAAATAACGTTGATGAGAGGATTAAGTTGTTATATGGACAGGAATGGGGATTGAAAATTGATAGCATTGAGAATATGGGAACTATTGTAGAAGTATGGCTGCTCAAAGATTTTCTCAAAGGAGGCACTTCACAATGATCTATCATATGTTAATTGTTGATGATGAACCCATCGTACGAAATGGTCTACTTTCATTTAAATGGGAAAAGCTTGGGTTTGAGGCAGTTCACGCTTGTAACAATGGACGTGAGGCACTTCAATGGTTGAATGCAAACCCTGTAGAGTTGGTAATGACCGATATTAAAATGCCAGGAATTGATGGTATAGCGCTCAGTGAGAGAATAAAAGAGTTATATCCAGATATAATAGTAATTCTATTAACTGGATATAATGAATTTTCATATGCTCAACAAGCTATCAAACACGGAGTCTTTGACTTTTTATTGAAACCTACAACTGATGAGGATTTTGAACTCGTATTCACTAAAGCGTATAAGTATTTAATGGAAAAAGAAGAACAGAAACGAATTCAGGAAACTATGATGTACCACTTTCTTTTGAGAAATCAAACCATAGATATTCACATTCAAAATAATATGTTAAAAACTGATATTGTTCTACCAGATACGTTTCGGCTTCTACTCATTTACATTCATAAAGAAGTAATCAATGATGAACTTTCTATGATCATGGATTCACATAAATTTGTACAAATTAGTAAAAGAGAATGGGTAACATTTGTAACAGATGAAGAAACTAATGCTCTATTAGAAATGTTTGAGAATCACGATATTATGTTAGGAATCTCATCCATCAAGAAGGATCCAAATGAAATATCTACTGCATATATAGAGGTAAACAGTGCACTTAATGAGAAGTTCTTAGTACCTAACAAACGAATATTTCAATATTCAGAGCAAACAAACGAAGATAACGAAATGCTACTAGTTATAGGCTTATTAAAAAAAATTATAAACTTAAATAGTCACACTCAAGGATTGAAAATTAAAAATTTAAATGAGTTTATCGTTGATATCTTAAAAGAAATGAAAACCAAGCTTATTTCTACACCTTACATAAAACAATTACTAACATCATTTATTTCTATTCTAGAAGGCGAATTGATAATGTTCCCATTTTTCCCTGCAGATGAATGGAGCATGAAAAAGAAGAGTTTCTTACAAACGTTAAAAAAGGCTGAAAACATGGAGATTATTGAGGATTTTATGCTCAACGAAATATGTTACTTTTTAGATAAAATATGTAATATGAAAACGCAGACTAAAGAGCTGATCAAACTTAATCATGTGTTAGAGCATATTCATATGCATTATGACAAGATGCTTTCTCTTGATGTTATTGCAGAAGCTTTTAACATGCATCCCAATTCATTTTCCAAATGGTTTAAAGAAACAAAAGGAGTTAATTTTATTGATTATCTAACTAGATTTCGTATAGATAAATCTCGAGAATTATTAGAACATAGTGATCTCAAATTAAGCCAAATTGCAGAAACAGTTGGTTTTATGGATCCCCGCTATTTTGGCCAAGTATTTAAAAGAATAATGAACTTGACTCCAAGTGAATACAGAACACTTTTCTTAAAAGTATGAATAACTTGCAACTAAGCGTTGGAATATGCCCGGAAGATTTAAGAAAAACCTCACCTACGGCTCGGTCCTTTAAAAATCCGTGAGTAAATCTTTACGATTCAGCTGGTGTGGGGGGGACGGATATGGATTCCAATCGCTGCTCTACTTCTTGTTTCTTTTATTATATTTTATCGGTTGAAACAAGAAGTTCAAAGGCGACCGCTTCGCTTTTCCATTCCATATCCGTCCCTTTCTATTCTACTTGGGAGCTTTCTTCTACTTTTTTCAATGCCAAGTACATCTGTACAAGCCTAATCAGGGGGTGATTTAGGGAGAATTACGGTGTGCCTCGTTCATCTTACCGACGGCACATTGTGTTCTATTTTTCGCATACATTTGGCTCGTTTACGTTACCAGCGATACATTGTGTTCAATTTTACGCATACATTTATCCGTAAGCTCGACTACAACATGTATTTTCGAGGATATAAGGTCCACTCGGTCCGTACATCCATAATTCCGAACGCTATCCAATACTACCTTCGTAGGGAGCTTCCACATGCGGACCGTATGGCCCTTATTTCTGATAAATGTGTACATTTAGTCGGGTTATCGGACCCCATTGCACTTATTCCCTAAAAACAAGCCCATTTTCAGGTGATTTAGGTCGAATAACGGCGCTGGTGTCCGTTTGATTCGAAAAAAACAGGTTTTTAGAGCATATAAGGTCATCTGTGTCCGTTACACCAACACTTCCCTCCGTTTTCACAAGTTGAATAGTGCTCCATGCCCTATCTTTAGCAGAAAATGAAAATAAGGCGTTAGGATATCCTTCACCTCAAAATGTTTTAAATTCTATAAGGTAAACAAAAACAGCGCACACTGATCGAATCGGTGCGCGCTGTTTTAGGTTTTTTCATCGATCTACTTGACAGGGATACGAACAGATTATCGCGGTGGCAAAGCACCTACAACTGGATGCGGAACATAGAGCTCTTCTAAAGCTTGCATTTCCTCAGGCGTTAATGTTACTGAGAGCGCATCGACGGCATCATCAAGATGGTCGATCTTCGTGACCCCGATAATCGGCGCTGTTACAGGCTCCTTCTGCAGCATCCACGCCAAGGCAACTTGAGCGCGTGGAAGTCCACGCTCCTCTGCGATTTGCATAAGTCTCTCCGCGACCAATTGGTCTTGCTGGGCCGTCGGACCATATTTGCTTTTCTGGGCTTGGTCTGTCTCCGAACGGTAGGTTGTCTCGGACCAAGCGCGCGCTAATTTTCCTGAAGCAAGCGGGCTATAGGGAATCACTCCGATTTTCTCCTCTTTACAGAGCGGCAGCATCTCGCGCTCATCCTCGCGATAGATGAGATTATAATGATTCTGCATAGCGGCGAATCGCGTCCAGCCATGCTGCTCAGCAACATGCAATGCCTTCTGGAATTGCCATGCGTACATGGCGGAGGCCCCAATATGTCTCGCCTTCCCCGCCTTCACTACATCATGCAGCGCCTCCATCGTTTCCTCGATTGGCGTATCGTAATCCCACCGATGAATCTGATATAGATCTACATAATCCGTACCGAGTCTTTTCAAGCTCTGATCAATCTCATTCATGATGGCTTTTCTAGACAATCCCGCACCGTTTGGCCCCTCCTTCATACGGAAGAATACCTTTGTTGCAAGAACGATTTCATCACGATTGGCATAATCCTTAAGGGCTCTGCCCATAATTTCTTCACTCGCACCTGTCGAATAAATATTTGCCGTATCAAAAAAATTGATGCCGAGCTCCAGCGCTCTTTTTATAATCGGCCGACTCTGCTCTTCGTTTAGTAACCACGGATGGTTCCACCGCTCAACATCACCAAAGCTCATACAACCTAGACAAATGCGCGATACATCCATGCCTGTATTTCCTAGCTTCACATATTGCATATCCATGAATCCTCACTTTCGACAGTTATTATTTATGTGTCTATTGTACGCTCTAGAGCTAACTCTAAGTCAAGCTTTCATGAACAACCCATCGACTCAAATGCTCCTCGTTTTTCTTCATTCTTTCATGATACGTTGGATCACAAAATCAGTTACTCACATGGATGTTCCGAATTTGGTGGAGTGATATTCTCCCGACATTCGATAGTCTTTGTGCCATTTCATAGGTCGAATCTCTTAATCCATTGTCCAATAAAGCCAATCTTGCCATAGGCGAGAAAGCTTGCGTACGTCGTATCTTCAATTACATTTTCCAACAAGGAATATAGCAGTTCAGATAAACACATGACAAAATTAGGATCTCGATAGCGGTCACGATAAAAATGTTGATACCGTTTTATATGCTCCAGTATAGATATCATAGTAGGTAAGTACTGTAAATAAAAAAACCTCCCCACCTTCGTAATGGTTACGAAGATAAAGAAGGCTATACAGAAGCTGATATACATAAGAAGTTAAGTTTTATCCAGCATTTTCTGGTGTAATTTACTCCACGTACTATTAAAATATGTGTCTTAGTTCACAATCACTCAATATCCTGACCTTTCACAGCTAACGCTATCAACAATCCTTGTAATTCGTAGTTCGTTTATTTTTTGATTATGACAACTGAAATATCATCTTTCGAGCCCGCTTCAATGGCAGCTTGTACAATACTTTGGCAAATCTCTTTTTCAGATATTCCGGCCATCATTAAACTTTCCAACTCATCTATTCCGATAAAATCATGAACTCCATCCGATGTCAGCAGTAATGTATTAAATTTTTGTAACTCTGCAATGCTAATACTGTCGAATAAGATTGCCTTTCCGCCCCCAAAGCAGTTTGTTATTTCATTTTTCCTGCATTGAGAAGCGTCATCAATTCTCCCCATTTTCAACAGGCGGTTATATACCGTATGGTCTGTTGTTAACTGCTTAAGATAGCCCCCCTGCAGAACGTATGATCTAGTATTACCAATATGAACAAGAAGTATTTTGTCTCCTGAACACACGATCCCTGTTAGAGTAGTTGCTGCTGTTGAAAGCCCCTTCTTAATTCCCTCAGTAATCAAAGCAATATTAATGTTTTCTAATTTTTGCTGAAGTTCCGTTTCATTGACTATTTGCTCTAAGTTTATGTTTTTTACTCCCTCAGCAACAAAGGTTGCGGCAAAATTCCCACCAGCGTTCCCGCCTACTCCATCGGCTATACAAACAGAACCTTTTAATTGTAGTGCATATTCTGCATTGCCTCCACAAACAAGCATATCTCCTATAAGAACAATGTCCTCACACTGTTTTTTTCCAGCCCCGCACTGCACTGAAACATAAACTTTCATATGCCACCTCTTGTGCAGTCGATCGAATATGGCATATTTGTTGCGTCAATAGAATTGATAGTGATACTCTCATCACCTTTTATTGCATTATCAAAGAGATATCGTGACAGCGGGTTAATAAGCAAACTCTCAACAATGTTTCCAATTCCTCGCGCTCCATTGGAGAGATTGCCAAGAGACTTTTCAAGAAGTGTAGCACGAGCCTCTTCCCTCAGACTCAACTCAATTCGTTTTTCACTTGACAGGTTAGTGACAATCTTCCTTAATTGTGCATCGAGGATAGTTTCTGCTACCTCTGGCCGAATAAAATCAAACACCACAACGTTTTCGCCTATTCTATTCAGAATTTCCGGACGACCAAGTTCTAGCATAAAGTAGTTTCCAATGGCTTGACGTACTTTCGCCTGAACCTCATTGTACTCCATCTTTTCAGTGACATTTGCCTCTCGGACACCCAGTTCGTTGCGCGTGAAAATTCCGAGATTACTCGTAAAAATGATAATACATTCGGAGAAATACACCGTATTTCCCTGCCCATCGGTCATACGGCCATCCTCAAGGATCTGAAGAAATTTGTCAAATATCGACGGATGTGCTTTTTCAATTTCGTCAAACAAAAGGATTGAGAAGGGATTCTCCTTTACGGCATTGGTTAATTGCCCACCTGCTTCATATCCAACATAGCCTGGAGGAGCTCCAAGGAGTTTTTGGTCACTATGACTTTGACCGTACTCGCTCATATCGAAACGAATGCAACAATTTTCATCGCCAAATAGTTTTTCAGCAAGGGTTTTAGCAGTTTCTGTCTTGCCGGTTCCTGTGGGTCCAGCAAAGAACAAGATGCCCTTTGGCTTGGTGTGAGAGGAGTGCTGAAGCCCCGACATACCAGTAACTGCTCGCTTGACCACGTCAAGAGTTTTTATTATCGCATATTCCTGTCCTTTAATTCTTTTTCTGAAATCATCATGTGCCGTGGAGAATGCATTCACATCGAGATTGTCCCATGGATTTTCTTTTATCCCATATTTATAAAGATCAATGACCGATGGCATCTGACTTATGCCGATACGTTCATTTTTACAAAGTCGACGTAACCCATTTATTTCCGTAAAACAAAACCCTTCAGTTAACCCGATAAATTTGTCCTGTACTTTGTTAAGTTCATTCGGATGCTCTTTGTAATAAGTAATATCTGCTTCATAAACATCCGAAGCGAAGAAACTTGAAAAATTTTCTCCTTTTACAAGGAGTTCTCGTTCTTCACGCGATGGAACCCCTAGCATAATGGTTTTAACATTGGGATTGTCATGATAAAACCATGCGGGAATATCGTTGAGTTTGTTTACTATCATTACAACAATATTTTTTAGAACACCACTTTCTGTTCGGACATCCTTTCCCTCAAGAGAGGAGAGAAGCAAATTTACGAAGCTGTCCACTTCAGCCTGAGTCAAACTATCTGGCGATGTTATATAGCGTGATGCAAGTGTCATGATAATCGCCGTGGCACTGATACTTTGCCCAACAGCTTTTCGAACAATCGAAGCGGCAGAGTTGCTTTTACCGCCAAACTCCGCACGTATATAATTTCCGTCGAGCTTAGAATCCGTGAGATTAGCAAATGCTTCAATGTTGCCATCTTCACTAGAATTATAAAACCCCTGTATACTATCAAAAAAGGTGACTGTCTGATACCCCATATCTTTGAAATAGTAATGCAGATATTCGGGCAGACGGAGGATACTTCCTTTAGAAATACCTCCTTCAACCGGATACTGGTAAACATCAAGAACATTTCCTTCGACGATAATCAGCGGCTTGATTTTACTGAATATACCTAGTTCACGATGCCATTTGGGAATGTAGTTCTTCATGGCGAGCCCCTCTCAATAATTATCTTCACCGGTCATACCTCCCGATGAAATATTTTATTAGAAATATTCTTTTTAAATTCTCGCCTGTGTATGCCCACAGATACAATGCCATCGGTGGTAGTGAAATTCTGAATCTTATTGTCAGCTGTCTTCATATAATTTTCATAAAAAGCTTTGTATTCATTGTTCAAGACAATAACATTTTGATTTTCAGAACCTCTGAGAGCAACATTTGTATTCAACTCCTCAATATATACTCCGTCTACTAACACCGCAGCTGTACCGAGGATCTCATCAATAAAACAAGAATTTTGTAAGCGAAGTTCATCATATTTATATCCCGAATAGATAATTATGTCTCTACTTATCGTTTTCAGATAAGTAATGAGTTCAGCAAGTTCCTGTGGTTGCGACATTGGTTCACCACCAGTTATGGTGAACCCGTCTACATTATGGGTATCAACTACATTACCTATCAGTTCTTTTAAATTAGAGAGAGTAATCTCATATTCTGAACGTTGTTCCCATAGTTCTGGATTGATGCAACCCAAGCACCTCCTTGGGCATCCACTAACCCAAATACCGATTCGATTCCCCGGCCCTAAAGCCTTCACTGGATAAAGGATTCTAGCTATGTTCATACCGATACCTCTGCTATGAAATATGCTGCTTGGTTTTGCCGCTCACCATTTATCATTTTCCCACCTATCCCTATCTCATCTCCATTTTTAAGCAAATACGGTATATTGGCTGGGATTAGTGTGTTGTTTACGAACGTATAGTTTGTACTGCTCATGTTTTCAACATAGACTTCTCCGTTCACAATAGTGAACTTTGCATGTTTACGGCTAACATAAGTTTTGACCTCGAGATATTGCCGCATTTCTGCTTCGCGCCCAATGATTGTGACAGGCGTCTCAAGAGGAAAAATAAATTCATCGTTAATAGAACGAAGCACAGCCTTATTGGACGCTTTTAATGAAGACTGTACTTCCATTGCGCGAATATCAGATATATCCTCGCCACATGAAGAACACTTCCGAGCTTGAGGGGAATTAACTGTGCCACAATCACATGTCTTTACAAGACTGTAGTTACTACTTAAGACAGTTACACTTTTAACAGATTCATTAACAAATGATAGTCCCGCTTCATCAACAATCTTAATTCCAGTAAGATCTGTTTCACACTTTTTGCATTCCAATAATGCAGGAGGATTATGCTCATTGCAGGCAGGACACACCTTAAATTTGGTTAATATCATCAATTATTCTCCTTCCGCAGCATCTGTTTTGCTGAATTTTTTGACCTTTTTTCCTTAACTGCTATGTCCCTTGCAGGTTTCGTTGTAGTAATATTATAATCAGCAACATTAATAATTGTAGCGTATTCAGTGCTAGGCGGAGCCATAGATACTCTCGATTTTATCATTACGCCCTTGGTTTCGAGCCTCTCTTCAAAATCCTTAAAATTCAAACAAAAGGATTCCATGTCTTCGTACAAGGCATCAGCCTCATATGAAGTAGGGATTCGGTCTATTCTATCAATCCCCCCAAGTTCCATAGCGATTTGTCCATCAGTATCATAAGTCACATTGATTGCTGTACCATCTCCGTACGAGAAAAGCTCATTTCGGAATTGCTTCCCGCTGCGTTTTGTCACAGACCGGTTACCGATTATGTCATATCCCATTTCAGATATAACCTCATTAACACAATCACTGATATACTCTTGTTCAGCTTGCATAACAACCTGCTTTTCAAGAGCGGCAACATCCTTCTTAATTGCTTCAAGCCCATTACATTCTAATGTGAATGTTTCCGGCTGAATCCCAGAGATTGAACATAGTGTAGCATAGCGTACTTGAAGATCCCTGAACCCTTCCTTCCGCTCTTGAACTTGTATACGAGCGCCCTCAAATTCCCGTTGCAAAGGCTGTATTGAAACGGCGTAGAATGTATCGAGCTGTTCTTGCTTTGTAATTTTAGAAAGTAATGCTACTGTACTGATAGCTTTATCCTTAAGGTCAGCAGAGCAATCACTACACAACATTAACGCTCGAATATGTTCTTCGAGTTTTTTCTTTTCAGCCTCAAGTTTCACATCAGCATCTTCAACAGGTGCGACGAAAAATGAATGTATACTGGCTATATCTTCAACTATTTCACACTCCATAGCTTTTTTACACTGCGTTGCTCTTGCTTCCAAACCCTGCAATGAATCCTCAATATCCTTCTGCTGAGAGAGTACTTTTCTACGTAAAGTTCGCAGTTTAGTAAGTAGTTCTTTCTTAATATCTAATTCAACGTCAGACATTGTAATGTTACCCACCTGAACAATGGGTTTGTTCTGCGATAGATCATCCAGGTATGCCGAACAATCTTGTTCAAGTGTAGCTTGAAAATCAGTTAAGGTATGAATTTCTTTAGAGCAATCCTCAGTTCGTTGATTCACTAGATTAAAGGTAGAAATTAGTGAATGTATCTGACCTCCTAATCCCATTAGATAACTTACAGATTTCTTTATTTCCTCATAGCAAACGGAGCTCAGTTGGATACAGTTCAGCTGCGCTCGAAGATTCTGTTTCTGCTGCGCTGAAATTTCATACACTGATATTTTAGGCCCGCTCATATTCCCACCTCATTCATTCTCTATTCACTCATAAGAGCTCTCCAATTATCTAACTCTCTCTTTTTGCCAATGGTAGTGAGCCACATTTCAAGCTGATTATCGAGGTTACCATCATAGTCAACCAATTTGTGACAAAGCTGTTCGAATAATTCAAAAGAATCTTCAAGTCGCTCACGCATATATTCAGACAATTCCTCGACCGTTCGGAACCGATGACCCTCAATGTTGAGAAGTTTCTGACCTGAAAGTGTGTATGCCATTAAGTAGAATGTCTTTGTCAAATTAGAGTGTTCATTCTTCTCCAGTTGATAGAATTCTTCTATTGACGCCGCTGCCCTTTTTAGAGAATCGTTTTTAGGTGCCGCAGATATAACGTATTCCGTCAATAGTTTTTCGGACAGGACACTCTCGTAATATTTATCTTGAGTTTTGTCTTTCTTCCATAGATTGTCAAGCATATTACGACCAAGAGCAGGAAGACTTTCAAAAGTTCTACCTCTCCAATAAAACCCTTTTAAATTCGGATTCAGTTTATATAAAAGTTTCCAAAAGATAATATCGTCTTTTCCATTCATTTTGCTTGCTTCTTCTTCTGCAGCCAAGCAATGTTTTGAGATTTCCTGGTTGAAGATACGAAAATGTGCCGAAACAAGTCCACGAAAAAGATCTTTTTTGCCCATTTCCCAGTTTTTAGAAAATTCTTCAACTAAAATTATTGGATCAGTTATGGACTGATTCATAAAGTGATATGGCGGCATTGCACCTTTTCCTACATTGCCAACACCTTCACCGGGAATGATGAGGCTTTCGCCATCAAGCCACTTTTTCACTTCGGAGTATGTCCATCGGCGATTTGGATTGTTCTTATTGTTGCGAGAAGTAATGTCATAATATGTTAATGCTGAAATAAAATCGCTTAGCACTGCCGGCATATTTTCAGGGAAAGGAACTCGCTGAACTGACACATATTGCCCAATTTCTTCCGCACTCATATTGGCATAAGGCACATAACCAGTGAACAACTCGAAAAGCGTTATCCCAAAAGAATAATAATCAGATTCTTCAAGGAATAAATTCTTGAAGGTTTCCGGAGCAGAATATTCTGGTGTCATGCCTGTCTTAGTCACAACCACAGATCCACTATCGTTCATCACGGAGCTGATGCCAAAGTCAATTATAGCGACACTTTTTCCGTCATCAGCCATCATTATATTGGATGGTTTCAAATCCTTATGGATAATTCCTACTTGATGAAGCACTTGTAAACCTTCGTTAATGTTAGGAATAATCATCCTCATCAATTCTTCCAAAGAACAATTTTTCCCTTGAAGACTTCCGTTTTTAAAATAATGAAGAATTTCGACTGGAAACCCAATGTATGTGAATGATTCATAGAGTTTCGCGACATAAGGAGAATTGATCTGCAACAACCGCTTTACAACATCCTCCTTAATCGCTGCCTGACGCTTATAAAGTTTGGCAACATATTTTTCGTTCTTGCAGGAGCAGAGATATAGGTCAGCTTCCCCAGAGGTGACTTCTAAGCGCTTCTCGATGATATATTTATCATGGAGAACAGTACCCGCAGCCAAAAGGTCATTGGTTAAGGATACACTTTCAGTTCGCTGCTGATATTGTGCACCAATATCATTATTGATTGCTGTTCTTGGAGTTTCTTGAAGCTCCGAGTTAATTATGGTTCTCTTATTCACAGCGTCCACCTCCGATTACACGCACCTTCTCGTCAACCAACTTGATACGACCAACTTTAATCAGTCGGTCGAGTGCATTATTCATGCAAGTCAACATCCGAACGCCTCTCCTTGCATATCCTAACGCTCTTATTGTGGCGTCAATTAAACTATCCGAGGTAAGCCCGATAGCATGTTCGGCGATAGTCAGCATCGCAAGCCCAATTTCGTCAGGAGAGATAAAATCAATTTTTCTGGGCGAATTTCCATCGGATGCAATCCTAACTTTTAAGTCATGGAAACCCGCAAAGGTAACAAATCCTTCTTTATCTATAACAATCAGACTTTTTAATTGATTACCTCTTATTACCCTGTCGACCATATTCCTTACAGGTGACGTCGCTTTTTGATTACCAAAAGCACCAGCCATGCGTTGATAGAGCAAGTCAATATATATCGGTTGTTCAATCCCAACAATATACTTGATTTCTTCAGCCACTCTATCGTCACCGAAGAACTCCATTATCTCAGGTGTTTCGTGCCATACAGCCTCCGTGTATTCAGTAAAGTCGTATGGATTACTCAAGTCGGCTTTCAGCGATGGTACGCTTGCCTGAACTTGCAATTCGTTTTCAGCTTCCATTTCTTCAGTGAACGACTCAACTAGTACATTTTTGCCTGACGGGTCTGATACTTCCGAGCTTATTTCTTCTTTAAATTCCATTATTGCAGTATCGATGAAATTCAAAAGCTTTTCACCTTCAATATCCTGCCGGACCATCCACTCTGGTGACCAAGCACGGTAGATGCGCCAACCCATAGCTTCCAAAACAGACTTGCGTAAATGGTCACGGTCTCGCGCGCTTTTGGCAGCGGCATAGGAGAAGCCATCACACTCAATTCCTGCAACAAAGCAATCATCATTGTGAGGGTGGATAACTGCCAAATCAATTCTGTAGCCCGAACAACCAACATACTTCTTGATTTTATAACCATGATTCACGAGGTACTCCGCCACTACATCCAAAAACACATCTTTTCTGCCCTCGATGTGATCGATCCCCAAAGCAACAGCACCATTCATCGCAAAATCAATGTACTGCCGCAGCATTTTTACTCCCTCAGACTCTGCATGACTCAAATCGTAAGGCAATATGGAACTAACTAGCTTAATATTGCTCTTTGCTCTAGTTATGGCTACGTTCAGGCGACGTTCCCCACCTTTTTGACCAAGAGGTCCAAAACGTAATGCCATAGAACGATTATTGTCAATTTGTTCTCTTGTTTTGGCATAGCTTACGCTGAATATAATAGTATCTCGCTCGTCGCCTTGAACATTTTCAAGGTTCTTTATGAAAAACTCACCTTCTTTATTCTCGACAAAAAAGCCTTCATATTCTGGATGTTGTTCTCTGAACTTTTGTATCTCCAATGCAATTGTTTTTTGCTGGCTTTCGCTAAATGCTATTATACCAAGCGAGCGATTTGGGGTCCTTTCTATGTGTCGCTTAACAAGCTCCACACAACGGCGGGCTTCGGATGTGTTTCTCCCTTTGCCTTCATAAACACCATTCTTTACATAGACAAATTCTACACCTGTGTCAATACCATGACTTACATTACTAGGGAATGTGACTAGTTCGTTCTGATAGATTTCCTGATTCGAAAATGCAATCAGGTTTTCATGTTTACTGCGATAATGCCATAATAAAGTGCGATTCGGCAGGACATCTGTTGTTTCTTCCAATATGGAATCGTATATCTCCGTACCGACTATTTCATCATCCTCCTCGTCATATTCTTTGTCGTTACTGGTACTTGTAGCAAAAAAGTTTGATGGCGGTAGTTGCTTGCTATCGCCTGCAATAATTACTTGCTTGCCTCTAAAAATTGATCCAATGGCATCTTGTGGGAAAATTTGAGATGCCTCATCAAAAATCACCATGTCGAATTCATATGACTCTGCCTCTAAAAAATAAGCTACAGATAGGGGAGACATCATCATACATGGCTTCAGTTTTAACAATAGATTTGGTATGGATTTGAATAAATTACGCAAAGACATAATACGACGTTTTTTGCCTATTTCCCTTAGAAGAATACTTAGTTCATCGTTAGCAGCCAAAACCCTGTTTGCGTCAGGGATACCACTAATAACACTTTGCTTAATGCGCTCTTGTGCGATTAACAGCTGCCTCTCATCTAGAGAAACGAAACGATTAATTTTCTCATCGTGATTTTGGCGTCTAAAGTATTCAACAGTCTTTTTACTACCGAATACAGACTGTGTCCAAAGGGTAAAGAAGCCTCTCTTAAAGATACTTGGAATATCCTCAAGAGTATTATCATGCTGTTCAATTCTCTCTGTAAAATCCGAAAGCCCAAGCTCATCACAAGCGGCTTTTGTCTCGACACATGAGATCCAATTATCAAGCAATTTTATGTTATTTAGGCAGGACGAAACTTTGTCAACAACTTCAGAAATTTTGACGTTATCAAGATCAACTTTTGTTGCAAACAGCTTTTTAAATTCAGTGAACCTGGTTTTATTTTCCTCAATACAGGAGTGCAATTTGTTTTTTGTAGTAATAATTCTATTTCTATAATCCGCATCATTACAGAATAACGACACAAAATTTTCCACCATCAGACTTGATTCGCTGCTTTCAAACAGTGCTGAGACAGATTCTAGATCAGAAATAATGGCATCCCAATTTGTCTTAAGACCCGCAATCCGATTATCAAATTTCTCTTCATAATGTCGACAAGAAATATCCAAAATATTGCGTTTTTCAGTTACCTTACAGGCAGCTATAACCTTTTCAATTAACTCATGATTAGGAACTTGGCTTATTACGTGAACATTCATCTTATGAATCAAATCAATTAATGAATTGTTTAGCTCATTGAGACGATTAAGAAAGGGAATCAAAAATTCTTGAATTCCATAATCGGAATAATCTGATAACACTTTTCCAATATTTTCATTGATGCTCATAAGTTCATCTGTATTTATAGCAGGTAACACTTTCGTCAATTCTGCATACTCCGAAGCATGGGCTGATTTATCGCATAACAGATCTACAACCCTTTGAGGCACAGTGGACTTGTAGAAAAGAACGAATAGCGAACGAATTCGTTCAGTAAATGAGATTCCAGTCTCAATGGCAGTCCAATCAGATAACTCGCCAACATTAAATTGACCAAAATTTTCATCAAGAGTATTTTGATTTATAATAAACCAGCGTTTTTCATCGGAAAGCATTATGAGGTTATTAAGTAGAGTTCGAATATCTACATTCTCAAAAGCAATCCCTAATTGGGCTGCCTCATCAATATATTTGATGAGAGCATCAAGCGTGTTTAACTCAAGCAATGATAACTCATCGCGTTGTACCAATGGTATTAACATCCCGCATACTTCAAATATCCTTTCAAATCTTGGCAGCATAAAATCAATTATGTTGCAATTGGTGCAATCAGGAATTATTTCGCCTATAAGCCCCTCTACAATTTTAAGGTTACCATCGCTCAGCAAAGGCAATGTTTTTGCAAGTTCAGCATAGCTATTGGTGTGTGATGATTTCTCGCATATGATATCAATTACTTTCTTAGGAACAGTGGCATGCGGGAATAGCGCAAAAATGCTCTCAATGTAAGATAATCCAGCCTCAATCGCTGCCCAATCAGACTTTTCAACCAAGTAAAAATCACCAAAACAATCAAAAAGAACCTGCTGGTTCTCAACAAACCATCTCTTTTCTTCGTTAATATCTATAATATTTTGTAACAGATCAACAATGTCGTTAACGGTGAATTTCACACCTACTTTTTTTGACACGCTGCGTATTTTTTTTATATCAGAATGATACGAAGTCTTAAATATTTTTAAGATCGATGTGTATTCAGTCTTAAACCTAAGCAACATATCATCGGCATCTATACTTAATGCTTTAATATCCCAGGCCTGTAATAGGTGATTTTCTTTATCTATTAACAAGGATGCGTGAATTGAAGCTTCTTTCAACATTTGCTTTGCATTTGCGAAAATCTTGTCATCAAACCAGTTATGTTTAACACCGGGAGCATTAAAAAGATCTGAAATGTGATGAAACAATATGCTTGCATCATTAATGGTACTGTTACTTAGAATTGGGAAAATTGTAATGCTCCGCTCTAAGGCGTCCGCAATTGGCCTTAATTGTGTAATAATGTCGCTTGCCGATTTCTGGTATTCACATACTGAATGCGAAATAGTTTTGCAATCCCACTGAATTCTAAACGTATCTCTTAATATGCCTATGGTGTCAGCATGCCCTCTCGCAGCCAACAACATTTTCCGAGCGCTATGTAATGTGGACTCATCGAACCACTCACGTATAATAATTGGAGATTCTAAAACATCAGAAATAACAGTGGAATATAATTTTAAATCTTCTAGTGTTTTAACATTCAAAGGCAGCAGCTTATACCCCAGTTCATATGCAGTAATAACGGATTCCAACTGCTTAAGCACATCATTAGTTAATTCTTGAGATTCATCTATCTTCTCTAATATCGAATTATTATTAAGTGACAATCGACCGTTGATATTAAAAATATCGCTGATTGTTTTTTGTACAGCATCTAACCAAGTTGGCAAGTCTTCATTAAAAATACTCTCATTAAAATGTTTGAGAACATCGCTTAATGCAGTAAGGTATTCTTCTTTTTCAATTTTAGCCTTCTTAGCCTCATCAAGAAGACTTTTTCGGCTTTCCATCTTTGCCCATTCCGGAGGAAACAAAGGAGTACTCTCTATTGAGTAAAATAAAGCAGTAATGCGTAACGCACCATACCAAGTGCAAGCCTCTTCTAACTCAAAAGTAGATAATGTATTCGATAACTCTTTATCTAGCATATTTAAAGAATCGGATAAACCCGAAATGTTCCGGAGTAAATCATCTCTGAAATTCTGAGTTACCATTTTCACAACAGTCTCTCTCCACGGATTGTCAGAGAGCTTCTGCCCGAAGTTTTTCATTGCTTTCGCATAATTATTAACACAATAAAGCATCGTGTTATAAGAAGCTGAAGATATCTCAGCAGGGCTTGCTACGTTAAATTGAATGTAAGGAACATTCTGTAGCGAAATGAGTTCACCGAATATCTCATATAAGCTCTTCTCTAACGGAAGAACTTCTTCGTGTAATTCTCGCACATATTGATTCAAATTCTGTTTGTTCTGAAATAACTCTGTTAGTTCGAACAAAGCACTATCCTTAATCCTTTTCCGAGGCAGCTTAAGGTTAGCTGCTATACTATCAAGAATATCCTTTTTATTTGCTTTATGGCTATGCAACGCAAGACAGAAGTCATCCAACCCTACCTCAGAAAGTCTTTTATAGACGACCTGAAGAGCAGCAGCTTTTTCAGATACAAAGAGAATGGTTTTGCCATCCGCCAATGCTTCCGCAATGATATTTGTTATAGTCTGGCTTTTTCCAGTACCTGGAGGTCCCTGCATAACAAAACTGACCCCTGCTTTTGAAAGCAGAATCGCTTCCTGTTGACTCGAGTCCGAATTCACAACCTGATAGTAGTCATTTGGTGAGACACGGTCAATATCAAAGTGAGTCAGTTCACTCGGTACATTGTTTGCGGCATTTATGTCTCCCGTTATCGCGCGAATTACAGGATTTTCAAGCATACGCTCATAGTTATTGTTTAGATCGTGATACATACTAATTTTGAGGAACGATAGCAATCCAAGACTTACTTCCCGAATCACTTTCCAACCGTGTTGGTCAGCAATTCCCTCAATAGTTTGCATATATTGGACAATACTGTCTTCGCCGTTAAGCTCAAAAGTAGGTAAATCTATACCGTAACGCTCGTTAAAAAGATAATCGAGTGTCGGATTCACTTCAATGTCATCATCATAGCGTAAGAGGGTATACGGTGCTTGAATCGACTCAAGTTTCAACGAGACAGGCATCATTAATACCGGCGACTTCATCCACTGAGCTTTTGTTGAATTACTCTCTTTCCATTCAATAAAACCAAATGATAAATATAGAATATTTGTCCCTTGCTCATCTCTTGCAAGTTTTGACTTCGAACGAAGGTTATTAAGTGCATTCCTCCTCTCAAGTAGTGAACCGTCGGTCTTAATGTCCCCAACATGAACAGGGATAGGGTATGATAATGTTTCTAAAAGAGATAGCATTGAAAAGGTTCGAAGGTCAGAATCTTTATCAATAGGACGTTGAAAGGTCAATTGTTCCTCAGTAACAGCAAGACGGTTAAACAACTCTGTAAATTCTGGATCCAGTATTTTCAGTGTCGCTCGTTTTGTTTCACGGTAATTAATCATTTTATTTCGCTTTGAAAGATCTAATAGTTGCTTTTTCCAATGCTCTACCTTTCGCTTCAATACCTTTTCGTTTGAGTGGTTCCTATCACCTATAGGTGCCACTTTTGGAATCTTAAGAGCTTCGTACATCGGGCTTGGTCCAGAAGGTTTATTCTGTTGGGGTTCGATATTTTCTACTTCCAGGCCTTTCGTTGACTCTCCAACGGTAATGATGGCAACTGTTGTAGATGCAACTTCTAGATCGGATGGTCGCATGTCCGTAAGCGATACTCTTTCATTAACCACATTTGAATTCTCAATAGAATTTGGATATTGATTGTAGGTGGCAAATTTATCAGCTTTATGACCCTCTGGTAAAGATGATGTAGCTTCAATTGCAGATACTTCTGCTTCTCTATTTCTATTAGATGCCATTTGGCGGAGGATTGAACTGAGTGCAAATATAGCGTCATTACCAGATGCACCTGATGTCTTGTTAAAGTTCTGCAAATTACGATTCTGTGTTGATATGTAGGCAGTATTAACATCAGAGTTATATAATTGTTCGCCTTGAGATAAATATCGATCATATGAGTTAGAATATTTGCCACTCTCAGCACAAGATGTTGAACTATACTTAGTATTACAAACTGGGCAAATGTGTGAACTATTAAAGTTAGCAATGATTGAATTTCTATACTCATCCTTTAGTATTTGACGGCTTATCCTACCACATTTTGGGCAAGCCACAGTTGCCACTTTAGAGGCATTTTTGCTTGCTAGAAGCACCATATCAGACATCACAGTAAACCTCCATTCTCTCGAATTAAGTCATATAATTTTAATTATCACTTTCTTCTATTGCATTAACTGTATTGGGTTTGTCTGCTGCACCACCACTTCTGATCCACTCATCTATCTCGGATATCTTAAACTTCCATTGCCGCCCGACTTTGTGTGCGGGCATCCCCTTCTTATCAATCCATTGCAGAACAGTCTCACGGCTTACACTGAGATATTCCACAACCGTAGACATGGGTCTCCATTTTTCTAAATTTTCAATACTATCTTTTTTCATGACGGTCCTCCTTTCTTAGTTTCCATGCCGTGAACTATCTTCTGTGATGATAGTCCGCTCCTTAGCCTAGTTATCAAGCAATTATTAATACTTCAAATGTTAAACGTCTTGTCAGCCCACTTTCACAGGCCGACTCAACTCCATCACTAGAAAAATAAAGGGTTTTTGGAGTTAATAGTTTGGTTATGCTTTGGAAAGCTATCACATTGATATAAATATATATAGTAAATTATAAAACTAAAACGACAAAAATCATTATATATTTTGTTTATCTTATATATTTTATCTCTACTTTACGTAACTCCTCTCAATTACTTATAAACAGACAGTAAATACTGAATTCCCACATACAGTGACAGCGAAGAGGAGTTCGTCAAGTTGCTCAATGAGGTCGAAAATGAAAAATAGCCTTTCCTACAAATGAAATCACCCTCTCGTCATCCCCCCCCAACCACCCATATACATAATATGAACTATATTGATCGATCCATTTACATGTAGACAACCCCATTAGTGAGGGTTTATTCAGGTTGCAATCATGGACATATTCAGGAAGGAGCAACAGAAACATACCAAGCGGAGAAATTAATGCACTGGAGCGGGCAATCGCCGAAATTACGGAAATGGCCACGGGCTTTGGGTTGGATTTTTATCCCATGCGTTATGAAATATGCCCCGCAGATATTATTTATACATTCGGCGATTATGGAATGTCTACACGATTTGATTTTTTTTCAAAAATTACATGCGCTTCTCCTTGTCCAATATCTGATACAATTAAAGAACAAACTGAACCGGAGGTGCCAGTCATGCAATGGGAAGAAGTTCGTAAGATTTATCCCGATCAATACGTCAAACTGCAAATTCTTGCGTCACATACCGAAGGCAACACCAAGTTTGTTGATGAAGTGGCATTGATCCGTACCATTCAAGACCCGAAAGAAGCGACGAAAGAACTGCTCCAATCCAGGGACGGTGTTATCGTGTCTCATACCGCAAATGACGAGCTGAAGATTGAGATTCGTACACTTCGTGGTTTGCGGGGAGTTGTTCAGCATGAAAATTGAATTTGTCGATGGACTGTTGCAAACATCTTTAACCTTGAATTTTAAAGGACAAACAATCACCATAGACAAACTTGTTATTGATACAGGTGCCTCTCACACATTACTCTCTGCTGATGCTGTAGCAGATATTGGCGTTTATTTTGAGACTGGAGATGAAATCGTCACTGCGTTCGGTATCGGTGGTGAAGAAAGCTGCTTTCGCAAAACATTTGATTCAATTCAGTTAGGTAACTTTCATATTGATAACTATAAATTGGATGTTGGATCACTTCACGAGAAGCTCTTGATTAATGGATTATTAGGACTGGATTTGATGATAGATGCTAATATTGTGCTTGATTTAGCGGGACTTGTTATGTATTCGACAAAGTAAAAGATTAGGTTTGATTTGAATTTATACCTGTAGATAATGAATTTCTTCGAGATACAACGAAACGTTGATTAGGTGTTAATAAGTGGATTTTTAATATAAGTAATCCATCTAGCTTCTCATATAATAACGAAAAGGCGGTGAGCAGAATGTCCATCTCTAAGGAGCAATTGGAGCAACGCTTTAGAGATAAATCGTATGTTGAACTTAAAGATCTAGTCCAATTAATCGAAGAAAACTTTGAATTCAACGTTTCGCAACAAAGGAAAGAAGAGCAACCTACATTCACAGATGAACAAAAGAAGAGAATGACTTCAGTACTTTTCAAAGATGAGAGCGTTCTGGACCAACTTCAGCAAGCTCAGAAAGATCGTAAAGATGGAATTTCCACTTACAGTGACAGCGAAGAAGAGTTCACCAAATTGCTGAACGAGATCGTAAATCAAAATTAATGGCTGTAAGGTTTTCTAGACTACTTATGCACGCATAGCGTTGGCGCGAATGAAGGCGTTTAAGTAGAACCGATGAATGTATTTAAACGCTCAATAACCGGTCGAGAATGATCTCACCGGCTGTTTATGTTTGTTATTATAGACTAAATAAATGGTTCATTGGAATTTGTAAATCTTTAAAGATGTTGGATTGTATCGTTTCCAGCTCCGTATATAAGTGACGCACCTGGTAAGTGCCATCCTCCAAAGTATATACATGAACCGTTCGATTGCCAGGATCAACAATCCAATATTCCTGAACTCCATGCCTCTGGTATAAGTTGAACTTCTCATTAAAATCCTTCAATGCCGTGGAAGGTGACAGCACTTCAATAATTAGGGTCGGAGCACCGTTGCAGCCATTCTTAGCTATTTGGTCCTTCGAACAAACAACCGAAAGATCTGGCTCAGTAATATGATCGGGTGATTGATATTCTTCACTTTCACTGAAGAACACATCAAACGGAGCCACAAACACATAGCAACTCCGATTCTGGAAGAATGTCCGTAGAGCGAATTGAAGTTCTCCTACAATAAATTGATGCAATGAGGTTGGAACTGGAGACATACTATAGGCTTTACCGTTAATGAACTCCCAATTCCCCTCCCATGTCAGCCAATCTTGATAGTTATGGATTTTCTTCTCATCTGGATTTGACACTATGTTTGACCTCCTTCTGATATGCGTACGTTTTTTTACTAATTGTACCAGATCAAATGGAGTGATCCAGGGACGGCGTTATCATCTCCCACACCGCAAACTGAAGATTGAGATTCGTATTGTATAAACTTACCCTTTATTTAGCAATAACATTTCATGGAATGCCATTATCAGTGGTGCAACGCCATGTCCATTGTTTTCTACGATCCGCTCACCATGTATGTAATAGTGATAACTTCCATCACGTACAATACCAGTATCAGGATTCCTTCCTAGACCTGCGCTCTTACATATCCCGGCTAATCTCACTTCGCTATCCTGTTCATAAACATATCTATCTACCGTTCCTTGAAAAGCCTTTTCTCCATGAACCGCTAAACGATTAGGAAGATATCCGAGTCTGACACCTTTTAGGATGGCATATGAAAGCATTAACGTTCCGCTCGATTCCAAATAATTGTCCTCTTTGTCTTGCATGTTCACAACTTGATACCACATTCCATCGTCATGTTGATATACCACTGTTTCCTCAATGGTTTCTCGCAATAATTCTACTAACTGTTCACGATCTACGTTCTCTCCTTCTAATAGTTCAAGTACATCTACTAATGCCATGACATACCAACCAATAGCGCGACACCATACATGGGGAGAATGTCCCGTAACCTTGTCACACCAAAACATCTCACGGCTTTCATCATACGCATGCTTAAGCAAATGGGTTTGATCATCATAAAGAAACTTTCGGGCATTTATGAATTGATGAATCGTATCCGAGTAATTCTTCACATCTTCAAATTGTTTAATATACTGAACATAAAATGGCTGTCCCATGTATAATCCATCTAGCCACACCTGATTGGGATAATTGTCCTTGTGCCAGAAGCTTCCCGACTTCGTCCGCGGATACACCTTCAGCTGTTCATAAAGCAGATCCAGCACTTGCTTGTAACGTAGATCCTGCTCAATTTGATATAACTGAAATAATACAGAACCCATTCGAATCTGATCAATATTATATTTATCAAGTCTGATACCAGGAATATCACCATTCACATCGTACATTTGGTCTACAAATTGCTTCACATATAGGTAATCTGCTTCATTCCCAAAATACTCGTAGCTATCAAGATATCCTTTTAGGATGCAAGCCTCGACATATGCCCATTTGACACTGTACCCATCTTTCGGTTCTTTGTATTGCTCCTTTAAGACTTGAATCATCGTGAAACTCAAGCGCATGACCTCCCTGCTCATATTCTAAAAGAAATTATCTCTGTCTCAACAAGCCATCTAGCCATTCAACCTTTTATTGAGCCTAACATCATCCCTTTTGTGAAGTACTTTTGTGCGAACGGATACACGAATAAGATTGGGAATATGGCTAAGAATATCGTTGCTGCCTCAATGTTGTCTGGTAAGATCTGATGTCCGTTGACAGTCAAATTCTCGAATGATGTCCCACCATCTGGCTTAATAATTAGACGATACAGAATTAGCTGTAACGGATGAAGCGCCTGATCTTGCAAATAAATCAAAGGCGTCATAAATGAATTCCAGATTGAAACAGCGTAGAACACACCTATGGTTGCAAGCACCGGGGTAGATAACGGCAGGTAAACACGCGTCATGATCTGCCACTCGTTGGCCCCATCGATAAATGCAGATTCTTCTAGTTCACTCGGTATCGTATCTAGAAATGAGCGAGCGATGATTAATAAGAAGGTACTAAGTGCACCTGGTAAGATCATAATCCATCTTGAATTTACCAAGCCAAGCGCATTATTAACAATGTAGCTTGGAATGAGCCCAGCATCAAAAATCATACTAAATAGGAACAACAGCATGATAAAGTAACGACCTTTCAATCTTTTGCGCGATAATGCATAAGCAGTAACGAAGGTAAGCAAGATCGCTACCACTGTCCCTGTTACGGTATAGAAGATAGAATTGAATAATCCGCGCGTTATTCCTAATCGAGTATTACCTAGTACATATTTATAGGTTTCAATATTGAAATCGATAGGCCAGAGATAAACTTTACCACGAATAACCGGTACCCCATCGCTCAATGAGACAGATAATATATTCAGAAACGGATAAATACATATGAGAGCTAGCAAAATCAATAATGTGTTATTCACGATAGGGAACCATTCTATTTTCTTTCTGCTCATACGTACCTCCTAGAACAATCTGGTCTCAGAATATTTCTTAGATATAGAATTCGCACTAACAACCAGCACCATGGCTACCACGGATTGAAAGAGTCCTACAGCTGCCCCAAAACTGTAATTTGGAAATCCTTGCGATGCAAACGCCTGACGATAGACGAAGCTTTGGATAACATCAGCGGTTTCATAAATGCTTGGATTGTACATTAACAGGATTTTGTCCAGATCTACCGAAAGGATGTTTCCGATATTCAGAATGAACATGGTCACGATGATCGTCGATAAGGATGGAAGCGTGATATAGAACATTTTATGCCAGCGATTTGCGCCATCAATATCCGCTGCTTCGTATTGATGTGGATCTATTCCGGCAATTGCAGCTAAATAGATGATCGAGCCATAGCCGAAGGAATGCCATATCCCCATCCCAACATATAGACTGCGGAACCATCCAGGCTCAGCCATGAAGAAAATCGATTGTAGTCCCAACACATCAAGCAGTCTGTTCACTAGCCCTGTCTGCGGTGATAGTAAGGTGTATAGAATACTCACCATAACGGCTGATGAAATGAAATAGGGGAAGAAGCTAAGTGACTGTGTAAAGCGTTTAACTAATGCATTACGAACTTCATTCAAGAATAAAGCGAACAGGATCGGTATAGGAAATCCAAATAGTAAGCTGTATCCTGCGAGCAGTAACGTATTCTTGAGTAATACAAGGAAATACGGATCCTTGGCAAAGGTAATAAAATTATCTAACCCCACCCATTCGCTACCTGAAATCCCCAGAAATGTGTTGTAGTCCTGAAAAGCGATAACTAAACCGAAAAGCGGAGCAAGCTTGAACAGTACCAAATGAGCCAATCCAGGTAATAACAATACATACAGTAGCTTCGTATTCCATAGATGCTTAAGTAATCTACTACGAGCGGTATATGTCACCTGTTGCGTTTGTTTGAGCTCCATAGCGATACCTCCTCTATTTTTCTGTCACGGCATCATATGCAGCTTGGTCAATTTCTAAAATTTTGGAGTAACCTAAATCATCCATTTCCTTCATAAAGACATCCCATTCGCTCATTGAACGTTTACCCGTTACAAATTTAACTAGATTAGACATCAATGCTTCATTGACCTTAGCGGTAAAATTACTACGTTCTTTCAATTGATCCGTACTATAATTCAAGATAGGGAATGATTCCGTATATTTACTGAAATAATCACTGGCAAAAGATTTCGTGAAATCCGCGTTAAATTGATAGAATGCTTCATTATTAGCCGGTACCGGGAACGTCATACGATCTTGAAAGAAAGTCCAAGCACGTGTTCCAAGTGGTTTGGTAGATTCTTCTTCAAAATCCACTATGAACTCATTGTTGCCATCCGTATTTTTCTTGTAAGTCGTACCTTCAATACCCCAACCTAAGAACGTTTGTCCCTTATCGGTGTATAAATAATCAAGGAAATTCAAAATTGCTGGTGCTTTATCAGCCGATTTTGCATTAATGACAAAGGCTCGATCTAATTTGTATTCAGGAGCTGTTGGAAACTTGGATTGCACCCCAGAATCCGTGATGAACGGAGGCATCACATTCATCTTGAAATTCGGATCTGTCTTCTGACCACCATTCATCATAAACCAAGAAGGTCTAGTGTAGAATTCATTACTAATTGCTACATCGTTGTTCAGAACTTTTGTCTGCCAATTTTCTTCCTTCGCAAGTCCACTAATCCATTCCGGATCAACGAGCTTCTCATTATATAGTTGAATGTACCATTCAATTAATTTTTTGAAGCCTGGTGCCTTCAAATCACTGTTCTGACCAACATTGTACAGACCATGAACCTTACCTTCAGCATCAACGCGATCGTTTGCCTCAAATGCGGATTGATATCTCAGGAAGTTATCACGTCCGCCTAACGGATAAAAGTTCTTGTTATCCGGATAAGCTGCCTTCAGCTTTCTCAGCGCCTCTGTGAACTCATCAATGGTTTTCGGTAATTCACTTATACCCGCCTTCTGGAACATATCTTCACGATAGAAGGTTACAATGGATGTTTTCGGGGTTTGCGGAAGCAATGCATATATTTTCCCATCACTGCTTGTAATTAATTGCGTGTATTCAGGATGGTCATCCATATATTTCTTGATATTTGGCGCGTATTGCGTAATATAAGGCGTTAAATCGACAAAGGCTCCTTTGGTGCCGTAGACCTCTGCTTGGCTAAGCTGCACCATACCAACATCTGAGAATTTACCAGATCCGACCTTTAAATCGATATTCTTATAGTAAAGCTCACCATCTCCTCCATTAACAAATTCCACATTAGCGCCCGTCTCTTTCATTAATTCAGGCATCCACTTTAGATCGTTAATCCAGTTAACAAACTTACCAGGAAGTGTATAGCTAAATTCTGCTGCACCAACCTCCTGCTTTATCTCTGAATCTGTACCTTTTGCAGAATCAGTGCCTTTGTCCCCACACGCTGTTGTAAGTAGAACTAATCCTGCAAATGCTCCACATAGCACTTGTCGAGTAAATTTTAATCCATTGAACTTTGAGCTCACAGTAATTCCCCCTTATGAATTAAGCAAATGAGATAAATGGAAAACGCTTACATTTTAACAATTCAATACATGAAATACATTGTAATACATTGTATTTCAGTCCACTTTTGATTAATACATTGTCACATAAATGGGTTTAATCGACCTACACCGAATGAAATGACCTATACCATGTTAAACTTTGAGCCATTTTCACCCTGCCGTCATACTCCCCCCCTCCCATCCATATACATAATATGAACTATATTGATCGACCCATTTACAGGTAGCCAAACCCCATTTAGTGAGGGTTTATTCAGGTTGGAATCATGGACATATTCAGGAGGGAGCAACAGAAACATGCCAAGCGGAGAAATTAATGCACTGGAGCGGGCAATCGCCGAGATTACGGAAATAGCCACGGGCTTTGGTTTGGATTTTTATCCCATGCGTTATGAAATTTGCCCCGCAGATATTATTTATACATTCGGCGCATATGGAATGCCTACACGATTTGGTCACTGGAGCTTCGGAAAAACGTTTCACAAAATGAAATCCCAATACGATTTCGGGCTGAGTAAAATTTACGAGCTCGTCATTAACTCCAATCCTTGTTATGCCTTCCTGCTCGACGGGAATTCGCTGATTCAGAACAAGCTGATTGTAGCTCACGTGCTAGCGCACTGTGATTTTTTCAAAAATAACATGCGTTTCTCCATGTCCAACCGGGATATGGTCGAGAGCATGTCAGCTACAGCAGATCGGATCGCCGGCTATTCAGTAACCTACGGCACCGATGCTGTGGAGAGTTTTATCGATTCGGTGCTTGCCATTCAAGAGCATATAGATCCCAGCCTGATTCAACCGCGCAAGCTAGGGAAGACCCATCTGCTGGAAGCTAAAATGAAGGAACTCAAGGATGCTCCTCAGGGTGGCTCCAAGCCATCCAATCCCTATGACGAGTTATGGAATCTAGACAAAAGCAATTCCGGACCGCAAGAAGCATCCTCCGGAAATCGTGCTTTCCCACCTGAGCCTGAAAAAGATATTGTATGGTTCATCCAGCAATATTCCACCGTCCTAGAGGACTGGCAACGTGACATTATGACGATGCTGCATGACGAAATGCTCTATTTCTGGCCGCAGATGGAGACGAAGATCATGAACGAAGGCTGGGCTTCCTACTGGCATCAGCGCATCGTACGCGAACTCGATCTAACGGTAGAGGAAACCGTTGAATACGCCAAGCTGAATTCCTCCGTCGTACAGCCCTCACGGCAGAGCCTGAATCCATACTATCTCGGACTAAAAATCTTCGAAGACATCGAACGTCGCTGGGACCGCGAGAAAATATTTGAAGTTCGTGAGCTCGAATCCGATACCTCTTTTCTACGTAGCTATCTGTCCAAGGAACTGGTGAACGATCTCGATCTTTATGTTTTTGAGAAAAAAGGCCCGGAATGGAAAATCACCGACAAAGCGTGGGAAAACGTGCGGGATCAGCTCGTACTCGCCCGCGTCAATGGCGGGTCTCCATACTTGGTCATAGAAGATGCGGATTTCGAGAAGAATGGCGAATTGTTTATAACCCACCGATATGAAAGTATCGAGCTGGATCTGAAGTATCTGGAGCGTACGCTTCCGCATATTTACTCATTATGGGGACGGACCGTTCATCTACAGACAGTTGTGGAAGAGAAAAAGGCGCGGTTTTCATACGATGGCAAGAAGGTGCAGCGGAAGTTTATTTAAAGAAAAATAAGAGAATACTGCTTTATTACTTGAAAAACAAAGCGGCAGACCAGGACGCGTATATACGTCATGGTCTGCCGCTTCTTTATTTGATGAGCTGAATTAATGTATACTGTCTTATTTGCCACCAGCGTCTAAATACGCTTGTACTTGCTTTTGCAACTCTGTACGAATTTTATCCAATCCCAAGCCCTTCAAATCACTATTCAGCTTAACAAAATCAGACTTCCAATCCTTCACTTGACCTGCCTTCAATGTCTGAATGAATGGATCTGCCTTTGATTGAATATTTGCAAATTCAGCTTTTACATTCGACGTATCAAATTGGAAGCTGGCTAATGCTGGTGCATAGTAGCTATCTGGTTTCGCGGAATATTCGAAATATTTCTTTGCTGTTTCATCCAAATCGGAAGACAAGCGAATTGTCGTCGGGTTCCAAGTAAACTCATAGCCTGGGAAGTTATAATTCTTGGATGCATCGAGCTGCTTGTATTCATTATCGCCAACAGCTTCCCAATGTTTTCCTTCAATCCCGAACTCGAATAAATCATGATTCGCACGATCCTGGAACATCCAGTCGAAAAATTTCATCGTACGGTCAATATTTTTGCTCGTGACTGGAATCGCTATTGAGTTGTTAGACTTATAGTTTGTGGTAATTGCTTTTGCTTCCATATTGCGCATTTTGTCATTGATTACGAAGAATTCCAAATCTGCTCCTGCAATCGTTTCTTTCAATTGTTTCTTCGATGCTGCATAATCCGCTAGAGTTCCATAGAATGAAGCTGCTTTTCCGGACATAAAGTATGCCTTACGATCCTTCTGACTCAATACATCCTTCTCGAGATATTTACTCCATTCGGCGAACTTATCATACTGAATAAATGCTGAATCCATCGTATTAAATGGCGCTGGCAACTTCGCATATTCAGAAGCTGGATCCCCCAGTGCTACGATATCCTTCACTATCTTCAGATCGTCAGAGAGGTGCACCAAAAATGTAATACCACCTAAATTAATTGGTCGTACGATATTCGTATCAGGTCTCTCTGGGGTAAACATCATTTGGAAGCCTCCATTGCCTTGGACAGCAAGAGGCGTCATACCATTCTCAGTAGCAAGAACCTTATCATAGTATTGCTGAAGTTGATCATAGCTTTCAATCGGCTTCTGGAATCCAAGCTTCTCTCGTAAATCTTTACGGATAAAGACAACCGGTATATCGTAGAAATATTGCGTAAACGGTATCGTATACAGATGGTTATCATAGCGCTTGTTCATTTCAACAAATTCTGAGGAGAACGCTTTCTTTAATCCTGGGTATTCGTCATTATTAAAGTATTTATCCAGTTGTGCGTAAGCCCCTTGAGGAATAAGCTCCCTCAAGTTCTGGAAGTCTGCATCAAATACGAAGTCTACCGATTCGCCTGCAGCCATCGCTAGTTTGACCTTCTGCTTATGGTCAGCAGGTGCATTCCAAGCAATATTGATTTTTGTATTCAATGTATCCTTTGTCCGTTTCTCAAACTCTTGCATCACTAACGAAAGATCCTTTGGCTCTTCACCAAATAACATTCCCTTTAATTTTACCGACTCAACAGAGCTGGATCCCCCGTCTGTCCCCTTGCTCTCTTCCTTACTACCACAAGCAACCGTTGAACCTAATAAAACTAAAGATAACATTAGCATTCCAAATTGTTTAACTTTCATTTTTTTGCCTCCCTTTATATGTGAAAGTACATTAAAGCCAGTATGCATACTACAAGTGAGCTCAACCCTTCACCGCTCCTACCATAAGACCTCTAACAAAATACTTTTGTAAAAACGGATAGAGAAAGATAATTGGCCCAATCGTTACAACCGTAGTTGCCAAACGAACTGTCATCGTAGGAGCGATGAAGTTAGGTATGGATACATCTGCAGAGATCTGATTCACATAGTCCAAGTTGTTCATAATTCTCTGAATCAAATATTGTAAAGGGTATAAATTTTTGTCACTAATATAAAGTACAGCATCAAACCATTTATTCCAATACGCTAGTGAATAGAATAAACCTATAGTTGCTAACGCTGGTAATGATATGGGTAGAATGATTCGGAATAGAATATATGCATCATTTGCACCATCAATTTTCGCCGATTCTGCAATGGAATCATCTATGGAAGCGAAGAAATTTCGCAGCAAGAACATGTTCCAGGCACTCAGCAAGCTAGGAATAATTAATACCCATATCGTATCCTTCATATCCAAGTACTTAGAAATCAAAAGATAAGAAGCAACTAACCCACCATGAAATAGCATCGTGAAATATACGTAGAAAGCAATATGGTTGCGATATTTCATAGATTTCACAGATATGGCATAAGATAAGGCACTCGTCAAAATCATCGAGATAATCGTACCTCCTATGGTTACAATAGATGTCACGCCATAAGCACGATATATCGTGATGTCTTGAAATATCAATTTATAAGCATCTAAACTAAATTCTTTTGGCCAGAAGGTATATCCGTCACGAAGTATTGAAGCTTCACTGGCAAAAGAGCTTGCTACTACTGCCCAGAATGGAATTAAACAGTATATCGAGAATAATGCAATAATTACGTAAAAGGCTACTTTCAATAATCGATCTCCGATACTTTCCTTAATCATCATCGCAACTCACATCCTTTATCAAGCTAAAACGCCTTCGGCGTCCATTAAGGACGATAAGCGTTTATACGAGAATTATAAAGATAATGTATAGCATGAAACTTATACATTGTTATAATTTAAAAAATTGCAGATTCTGGAGCAGCTTTCTTAGCAATCGTATTTACCGTTAGGACAAGAATAAATCCAATCAACGACTGCATAAAACCAATTGCTGCAGACATACTCATATCTCCTAAATCCATCATTGCACGGAACAAATACGTATCAATAACATCTGTAGTAGGGTATAACGGCGGGTTCCGTCCAATAATGGCATAGATCATTCCAAAGTTACCATTAAAAATTCCACCCACGGCAAGAATTAATAATAAGATGATCGTTGGTCTCAGTAATGGAAGGGTTATAAATCGAATTTTCTGGGATCGACTTGCCCCATCAATGGAAGCGGACTCATAAATATCCGGATTGATTCCCGCAATCGTAGCCATATAGACAATGGAACTAAAACCAGCTCCATGCCAGATGTTTAATACCACCAGAATAACAGGCCAATACTCCGGTGAAGACAGAAATTGTATCGGCTTAGCTCCGAACAAAGCTAGAATTTGATTAAGATAACCTCCATCCGTTGATACGAACGCCATAACAAACATGGCTACAACTGTCCATGATAAGAAGTGAGGGAAGATCATTACGGATTGCGTTATTTTCTTAAATCGCTTTCCTCCGATCTCCGTTACCATAATCGCGATTGCAACTGCAGCAATCATGTTAAAGATAATAAAGAGAATATTTAGAAACACCGTATTGAATACAATCCTTATCCAATCATTTGATTGAAAAAAGAACATGAAGTTTTTAAGTCCTACAAATTCACTTCCCATAATACCCTTGGCAGCTTTGAAATCCTGAAAGGCAATCACGATTCCTCCCATGGGCAAGTAAGCAAAAATAAAGAACCAAATCATTCCCGGTAGAGCCAATAGATAAAGGAATTTATTTTTTATTAACTCATAAACAAAGCTTCCGACAACGCCTCTTTTTTTAACTAACCGAATCCGCGTGTCACTTGCGTTCGCAACAATTTTCATTCATGCATATCCTCCTTCAGTCTGTGTACATCTGTTGATAGCTTTACTGTAATTTCAATTTGATGATTAAGAAAGCTCAAAAAAGCAATAAAAAGCTTAATATTACACTAATTCATGTGTTCAAAATCCCATTAATGGTTCAATTCATAAATAAACCCCTCTGCAAAAATGCAGAAGGGTTATCAAACTCATTTTATTCCATTATCGTTGTGCTACTTTTGCGGAAATGATCCGGAGATTTGCCACTGTATTTTTTAAACGAAATATAAAAGTACTTGGTATTACTAAACCCCACCATCTCACCAATTCGATTAGCCGGTAAATCTGTTGTTATTAGCAAATCCTTCGCCTTCTCGAAACGTACATCACTCAAAAATTGATTAATAGAGATTCCCATAATGTCCTTAAATACTTTTCTCATATAATTCACGGATAGTCCAGCTACTTCAACCATCATCTCAACCGTTAAATTGGCATCCTCGTAATTCTCTTGAATATAGTGCTTCAGCTTCTCAACGATTACGATATTCTTCTGTGAGGATTGTTTGTCTCTTGATTGAATGGCATTCTCACACAAGGCAATGAACCACTCTTCCACCTGCTCCAAGGTCTCTTTACTATTTAACTGCTGACTCAAGGATCCCATATCCATTTGCAAAGCAGCCTGATTGCCTGAGGACATAGATTTCGCCGTCCTTGTTACCGATAATAATAACTGATTCAGTAATAACATCATTTCATCAAACGTCGCAATTCGTATCAATTGAATATAGGTTGATAATAATTCATGCGTTCGTTCTATCTCACCTATCTTCATACTATCTGTAATTTGCTTTTCGGATGTAGCTGACAATGTACTAGATATCATATCTCTTCCAACTTCAATATCCACTGGAATAATGCACGCATGACCATAGGCCAGTCGATATCGTGATGCACGAAATGCGGCTTGCCACGAGTCGGGTACTTCTTGTAGTCGACTTACATATTCACCAATTGCGGCAGATATCGATAGTCGCAAATACTTCTTAACATTAGCTTGAATCTCTTGTAAGAACTGCTGAACATGTTCATATGTATCCTGTGTCTTAGATAATAGAATGATAATTCGATCCTCACCATCATCAATGCAATACGTCTTATAATACGTTGCTCCAACCTCATTAACGATATTTGTAATCGCGTACTTTAATAGAAAAATGTCATTCGTGCTATACTTTTCTATACACTCATCATAAGCATCTATACGTAAAATGCACACTTGATATCCGATGTCATCTAGGTGAATTCCAATATGAGCAAGCTTTCTATACATATCTTTCTCCAGTCCCCAACCTCCACGTACCAGTTGCTGCAAAAGATCACGTCGTTCCCCATATTGATATCCAGCGACACTCGTCTGCAAATCCAACACTTTATTCTCCAAGTATCGAAATGTATCTGATAACATTTCAAATTCATTAATTACATGTCCCTCAAGTCGATGTTCCATTGCTTTACTTGTATGTTTAATTAACTGTTGAATAGGGGCATATATCATTCGAGTAAAAAACGCAATACATAACAGTACTACAGCTAATAAAATGGATGTTACTGTTAATATAAATCTTTCAATCGCACTTACTTGACTAAAGAGTATATTGTAATTGATATCTCCTATAAACACCCATTCTAAGCTATCCGATTTTATATAGAAGATACGGTGATTAATACCATCTATGTTCGTTTCGATGATGCCCTTCTCTTTGTCGCTATTTAAAATATTTTTAATCGCCTCATTGTTGTCTAATTTTTTGTTGATCATAGATTGATCAGAGTGCGAAATAATTGTCCCCTGCCGGTTTAGAATCATCGATTGAAAGGATCTACTCCCCTCTCCGTTCATCATCATTTTTTGGAGAACTTGTTGGTTTAAGTTAAGAATTAATGCCCCATTCGTTATTTTTCCAACTCGAGTACTTAGATAGGCTACAGAAATAAGATTGCCAGAAAAGGGTTTCGTATCATATGTAAATGATGTTTCTCGAGGCACAAATATGCTTGCGCGTAACGGGTCTGTATCCTCCAACATTTTTAAGATTTGCTTATCATAAAATTCATCAAAACTTCTCGCTGTTGTTAGCGAAGAGAATACCGTATGGTTCGTCATATTGGCCAGATACACAGAATGTACCAAAGGATTTGTTATCACTAGACTCGACAATTCATTACCTATTCTCCCCATAAGGATGGTATCAATCTTGTTCGCATACAAGCCAGCTTGAATATCATCTGAACTGTATGCGTGCGCAAACTGTTGATAGGTTGAACTTAATATGATATTAGCCGTATTGTAAGATTGCTCTAATTCTTTATCTGTTGAATGCGTCAATTCTGTCTTTAAATTATCCGAGAACTTGGAGGTGATCGTTACAGTAAGCACACCGATTATTAACAATCCAACAACAACATAGGACAGGATGATGCGAATGAGAAAGCTTTTTTTAAGTAAAAAATTTCTGAATGTATGCATAAGATTTTCCCCCTATGATGTTTATTTTGGAGATATTATTCGTGTTTAAAATTTTATCTTTTTTTCTATTATAGATGAATTAATATTTATCCCTATACTAGGATACGAAAAATTATGAATTGAGAGAAGGTATATTATTTAATGATATGATTAAAGTTTAATGCCACGCGACGACAAACAGGGAACAAAGCCATCAGCTTCGTTCCCTAACTCTTCAATTCAATAACATATTATATTTCCGATGCAGCTAACTCTTCTCGAACCATTTTATCACCAAGGCGCTCCTGTAACTCCACTTCACAAGCTAGTGATTCAATTGCATGAACCCTTAATGTTTGCACTCGTCCATCCTTTAATTGAATGTGAACTTCATTCTCGCTTACAGCAACAACATGATCAATAACACTCAACTTCTCATAAGGTTCAATCACCGTTATGAATCGTCCCTTATTTCCTTGGGATCGTATTCCATAAGTGCGGCGACGCTGATCTTCATCTCCGGGGAATGCATCTGCGCCAATAAGTCCAATGAATTTGACTGCATCAAGCCCTGTTAGATTCACACGGATAATCGCATCCTGATCATGGTCAAGCGGACTCGCAGGAATAGCTAGCGGATATTCATTGCCTACGATTGTAACCCGCCCGCCTTCATAGTCCTTTCCAATTCCATATCCAGGATCAGTGTTATGCATCTCCATACCAGCTATATCACTTAAAGTTAGCTTATGACCATCCGATGTCACGATATAAGCTTCTCCCCAGAACAATCCTTGCTTCGATTTAATGGGGTACTTCTGTTCTGTTACGATCGGATGATTTTTTATACGTAATGTTAAGACGTTGGCATCACGAATATCCACATCACATTGACCTTGACCCAGTATCCAGGCTCCAAAACCGCCCTGAGCTGCTACCTGCTCATCAACTTCTACAAAATATTCAAACGGAATTGCAATTCCGTGGTCCTCCGCCGCACGTCCAATAATCTGCTCAGAGTGACGCGGCCACGCTGTATGCACATCCATCTTCAATACACCAGGTTCATTATAGAATGAACGAGTACCGCGTAGATCCTCTCCTTCACCAAATATCGTTTCAAATCGAGCCGTACTTGTTCCCTCTACATCATACCAGTGACAATCCGTAATAAATTGTGCATCAGATAAAGAATTATCATTCCACTGGCTTGTGTGCTTTGTATATGTCAATTGATCTGCGGTTAATCCTCTAAAACCTTTAATTTGAAACAGGCAGTCATATTGATGCTCCTGTCCTCCTTCAATGTAGTCGAATAACACAATATAATCATCTGTCACGGCCATTACACGTTTTTGAAAAATCGACTCTGTATATTCCGATATTTCACCGTATTGTGCACCTTCTGGGGAAGGAGGTAACGAGCAAGCATTGAAGGTGCAGCGTTCCTCCAACGTTTCTCCTTCCTGATAAATCATTCCCCCATATGGTGGATAGGCCCATGTGGTTTCTGTCTCCACAGCGACCACCTGCAAAGCTTGTCCACTGTACATTAGAGTAAGCTTAGAATCTGCAGGTACCTGCATTTTATTGTCGACCACAACCATATTCTTCGTATTGGAATTCTGCACATAAAATTTATACATGAAGTGCAGATACCCCCACCACACATGTTCAGGATTAAAAAAGCTCCGACCATATCTCATTACAGATAGCAATTCAGTTCGATCAAAGTGGCCATGAGCGTAACCATGTGATCCGTAACGAAGGACAGCCTGAATCTGTTCTCGCTGCTCACGCTGCGCGGTCTGACTGCGAACCATAGCTAGCCCGATATTATCTGCTGCAGCGTTGTTCTTACTACAGGTCGATTCATAAGCTGGCAGCTCGGCATGTCCAAAGATCGGATCCACCTGTTGATTCATTCGTATCACGGGAATATACTCAGGATCTTGATAATACGTATAAGCAAGATCAAACGTTGAGCCAAAATGTACCCCTTCTAATTTTTTCTCATCCGAATCACTCATCCCAAACAGTATGCCTCTGTAGTCAAGAAATGGAATCGTAGCGTCGAACATATCCTTTATACGAACGTAGCTTTTGCGATTGCCTCCCCATTTCTCATTGTACATCCCATATTTAATCTTCGGCGGCTTACCATTATAGGTGCTATCTACTTCTCTATTAAATGGAATCGGAAAATGTGTATGCAACACATTAATTCCATAGGGTAGTAAGGCGTGCGCGGTATGAATATACATTGAAGACACCCAGGTATTATATCCTACTGAACATTCATGCCACCAGCCGTCGTTAAACATGCCATATTTTAATTGCTCAATTGAGCCACCAGGACCAAAGGCGAATCGCAACGCGCGTTCCATGTCTTCGATTGCTAATGCGCAATAGAATGCCCCCGTAATCTCAGATAACAACCAATTGGATATATGTCCATTCTGAATGTGAAGATCTAGAATATCCATATAGATACGGAATGATTTCTCCACCGCTTTGTGATCCTCAGGTGTAAGTACACCCGCATCATATATAATATCGTACGGGATAGCTAAATGCTGGAAGAAGTGCCCCTCTTGGACATAACTATGCCAGCACCCCTTCTTCTTCCTCGGATAACCCGTTTCTTCATCCACAAAATATTTTAGAAACTGGGCTACCTTCTCAGCATATTTCCGTTCTCCTGTCAAAGCATACGCATAAGCAGCAGACATGATATAATGCTCCTCGTGTGTTTCATAGCAATAATCACGCTCACCTACAGGTACTGGTGGTTTGACAATCCATCCTTCTGCATCTTCTATTATTTGTTGGTAGCCTGGTTGAAAGATATCATGCTTCTTAATCAGTTCACGGCGCTCTGACCATTGCTTCTCATTATAATAGATATGCGGATGACTTAAGCGACATAATGTCAATAATTCAAGGTGAACAGCACTTCCACTGTCACCGTTTGCAATAAAATGAAGCTGTGTTTTCTCATGCCCACCTGGTACCATATAATCATGCAAACGGACAGTCACATCTACATTTTTCTGTTCATAAGGTTTTAGAATAAACGTTTTTGGCGTAATATCCGCTATGAGGGACTCCCATCCCTCCGAAATCTGCTTGACTTGTACATGTTGATCCGCATCCGTACAATTGTATACCGTCATAGGATAAGTAATGAGATCTCCCTTATTTCCAGCCTTACCGCGGACATCTGCATGAACATGCAATCGCTCTCCATGTTTTAATTGCGCAGATTTAAGCACGGCATCCCCCTGAATCTCGATCGTTTGCAGAAATCGCCAAATATTCGCTTTCGCTCTTTCAATGTCAAAGTCCGTCAGTCGTACCCGAACATCGTGACTCCCTGCGCCAGCAAGGAATAACGTTGTACAAACTTCGAGATCATCAGCGAAAGTTGCCTTGATCTTAATCTGTGTAGCTTCAGCTTCTGTATGCAATCGAAAGAATAGTCCGAACCAATTCATTACATCCATAGCTGAATCATTTATTCGCTCGAAGCCGTATGGAATCCACCCCACAGCATGATCTGATACAGGATATGTTAATAGTATTCCTTGATTCAAACTGTACCCTGCGGAGCCTTGCTCACCTTTTACATTCCACTCTTGCAATAACTCTATTGAATGCTTCATTATCTGTCCGCTCCTTGTCACTATTCCTCAATACTCACTACATGCACACCATAATCGCCTTCTTGTAGCTGGATATGAACATTATGAACACCTGTAAGCAATCGTATAGATCCAGACGAGTCTACTTCTGTACGCAGTCTTGGCTTTTCATGCTCCTTTGGATAGAGCACAGTTAAGAAACCATGTTCCGCAGCAGTTGTTGCACGAATGTAATCCATCATGCCAATCTCTTCATTCTGCATAGGGAAGAAAGCTGTTGTGCGTCCTTTTTCTACATGTACATGATTCAACGGTGTTAAGAAGATTGTCTCTAGATCAACACCATAATGTCCCTCAGAATAGATACGTTGGTTCTCTATTACCGAACTTCTAGCAGCTACAGGTAGATTAAATTGTACCTGCCCTTCGAATTGCTCCACAGTATCGCGAATGATATATAGGTCTGGTTCTTTCACATAAGTAACATGTCGAATATGTCTTCCTTGTCCCTCTGGATTGTCGATTCGGATTGTTATATGATCCGTTGCTTCTCCCAGAGAAACTCCCAAGACTTCACTAGCTTTAGGCACATCTACCCATCCGCGCTCCAGAGAGTACGTTCCTGCAGATAGATTAATTGCGCCACCGCTATAGCGCTTAATATGTTTATTCGCTGTAGCAAATTGCATACAAGCATGAGAGTAAGAGCTAATATACCAGCTCGTGCTGCTATCGAAATATCCTTCGATGCCTGCATCCATAACAAGAGGTACTGAATTTTTATATAATACAAAGGAGCCTTGATCCAAGTGCCCATGTCCTATAGGTTCAGGACTAGACATTATAGCAAAATAACTCTGTTTCGATGTACCAAACGATTTACGAAAAATATAAATCCCTGATTGTGGAAATGCTTGCGTAGATGTCAATGTAAAGTCTGTTAAAGGAGAATACGTATTTCCTTGGCCCATTATATTCTCTAGTACGGTCCCTTCTCCCCAAATCTTCTTGAATGGCTTCCCAGCAGCTGACCACGTATAATACATACGGTCTGCCAATGCTGGGTCTACATCGGCAATATCCATTAAGTATGTTGCAAAGCTTCCAAATTCCTGACCTCCATTCAGCATATGATCTCCGAACGGCGGTGTCCCCACTCTACCCTCAAAGTACGTGTATCCCGGTGTCTGCATTTCAATACTGTAACCGAACATACTTGCGAGCGGTGTCGTTTCGAACCAATTTTCGCCCAGTACATTATGTGCAACCTTGGCATAACCGGCAAATCGCTCTAGCGCTGCATGATGATACCGGATGGATTCAGGCCATGAGCAGTCCGCATTCACATTCAAATCCAATTGTGCTCTCAATACGGCATCTGCGTTATATAACCAAGTCAAGCGATTCGGGAAATCCGTTAATATCATCATCATAAATCCGGCACCTGCACACATATCCGTCTGCCAATTGCTACAACCTTCTTGGGCTTCATACGGTGTCCATTCGGTGCGATCCCTTAAATCCAATACATACCGCAGCAGATAATCAACAAGTCCATAGAACTTTTCCTTGTCATCAGAAGAGAACACATCCGTCTGTCGGATGAAAGAATAACTAACCGCGACCGCGCATAACAACCGTCCACACTGAACAGCCCCATAGCTGTCACTACCCTCGGGTCTTAAATTCATCACCATCCAATGCTCTGCTCCTTGACAGAAATCATGAAGCATATAGAGAATGGCATTCTTAACCTTATGGGCATACATCAAATCCTGTGTGAATGCATATTGAATCGCATCACATTGCATCGCTAATTGAAACCTTCCTCCTGGAATGGAGGATTTGCGATTAAATTGATATTCATATTGACCTGCTGATTGGCCTTGTGCATTCTGATACGTTATGATTGCCTTCAGACCATGCTTCAGCTTCCCATCCAGCTTAGCTTCAAAGGTCAATGTATAATTCATATCTCCAACAATCGGGAAATGATGAGTATAACCCCATGCGCCTTCGTCCTGTCCTGTTGGATTACAAATAAATAATGAGCGCTTACGGTCACCTGATTTATACGTTCGAGATACCTGGGAAGATGGGTTTGCTGTCTCAATCACACAGCGATCACCACCTCCGCAATAGGGATATTCCGATTCCCAGCGAAATTGTGGATGTCCTTTTATTTCAATAGGATTCCAGTCAAAAGGAGCTTCTTCCCCCTCATCAAATCCCGCATTATGAATATCCAAACTCGCTCCACTCGCTGATAATATTTGGACATTGTCAATCCATACATGCCCTAATCCATCTTGCTCATTTTCAACAGACGGCAATACAAAAGATATTGATGCCCTTTCAGCATCTTTCGGAGCTTTGAAATTCACAATTTTATCCGTGGAGCTCCATAGATAAAAATGCCGATTCAACTCTTCATAATCCGTTTCCTCTTGCATAATGAAAGAGACAGCTTTTTCTATATCCTCAAGACTGAATTGTCTAGTCATTTCTGTAATTTTGTCATATTGCTCTCGCACTAACACATCTGTTTCGATAACCTTCTTTACCTGCTCCAGTGCAGGCTGTGTCAAATAAAGAGATGTGCTTGGATCGGTATCTGTTCGAAGTATTCGTGAGTATCGCAATTCACGAAGGGCATCATAAACTTGAACAACCGCCTGAGCGAGATGCTCCAGATGATGTTCACTAATCGACGCATCTTTCATTAACGTTGTCACATGCTCCAACGCACTTGTTGCACGGCAAGCAGCTTCCTCGTCTAGACTCCCTACCGCTGTTCCCGTCTTCGCCTGCGCCATCAGTCTGTCTGCTGCATCCACACATTGCTCTGCTCGTACCCGAAGTTTCTCCATTCCACCTTGTCGCATATCTTGAGTGTTAAACCAAGTAAGTGCCTCTTCCAGTCCATAATGTGTATAAACGTCACCTTCCTGTTGGAACGGAGGTACCATCGTATATCGATGTGTCGCGAATAGAATCTCTTCTTCAGGACGAGGATCATAGAATTCGCGATTCCGCCGGAAAGACAATTGTGTTTTCCGAGTTACCGCCTTTTGTGCTTCACAGATCATATCCTTCAGCGCAAGCTTCGCACCTTGTGTAGTATATTTCTCATGGCTTTTCAGTGCATCCTCTGCTTGCTGAATTAGAGTTAATAGCTTTTCTTTTTGCGGTGATGTTTCAATCATGTTATATCCCATCCTTTTACATGAAAATACATTGTACACAACTACGTTTACTTATATCGATCTAATAAGGGTGGATTAGCATGTACGGTCAAATGATACGTGTCTGGCCGACGAAGAGAAGCTCGAATTTTGCGCATGGATTGATTTCCTGGGGAATCCGTATACTGTTCTACAGGCTCTTTACGAATATCGACTTCTGTACGAATGATTCCAGCTTGATCCTTTGGCCCTACAGCAAGCACCTTGCCCATCGGATCAACAATACAGGATGGATTACACCAATCCCACATGATACCATGTGGCGGCAAAGCATTAGCCGCAGCAATATACACACTGCTTTCATACGCACGGCAAAGCCCATACAAGTTCTCCCACCCCCACGTCGGACAAGCGATTAGATCTGCCCCTGCTAGAGCTAATTCACGAACCGCTTCTGGAAACTGCATGTCAAAGCAAACCAGCATACCCAGATTACCGAACTCTGTCTCGAAAATAGGGTACTGGCTTCCTGCCGTAAGTTGCATTTGCTCTCCCGGAGTCAAATGTGTCTTATCATAGACGCCTTGGATATCACCATTTCGATTAAATAATACTGCTGAGTTGTAAACCTTGCCCTCTCTTGCTGTAAACAGACCAGCTACGATATATGTTCGATAGCTTTTGGCTAATGCAGCAAATTTGGCTATAAGTGGTCCATCCATGGCTTCTGCAGTCTGGATCAAATCATATCGATCATCCCCAGAAAACAAAGAAATATTAACCGACTCCGTTGTTACGATAAGATCTGTTCCTTGCTGTGCTGCCGCTGTACTCAATGTAAATACTTCTTGAAGTACGGCATCTCGTCTTGCAAATAAGTGGTTTACTGAATATTCCCCGGGATGTTTAACGTCATATAAAAAATGCTGGCTTTGTATCAAGCTAATTCGCACCCTTGCATCTTCCTCCCATCTGCTCATGCTTCACAGCAAGTGTATGGCTACTCCTATTTTTTTTATAGATACCCATTTTGAAGAATGGTATATATAATCATCGTTCTTATGCTTACGTTGCTATCAATATTTAACGAATACCCTAAATACCAACAAACTACTAAATTGCACGCAACACAATCTCCTCATAACCTCCTGGTGCGATTCCATAATTCAACTGTACTGTCAAGGCAATCGCTCTACTCTCACCTGGGTTTAGCACCATACAAGCGGGCTCGATCGTAACAGGCATGGATTCAAAACCGTAAGACCGTACATTCAATTAAATAGCTTTCTCTGTATTCTTTATATTCGTTAAAATAGCTTCATAACTTAAAACAAAAGAAAAGCGCGAGCATTAAGCAGATGGACTACTCAAACTCGCGCTGCATATGTAATTAAAAAATTCTTCTTTGCGATTTCAATTTTATTAACGATACGATTCCATAACTCTTGATAATTAAAGGTTGTCAACAATATCGCACCTTTACACGCTAATGGATAGGAAAATATACAGAATACGTCTCATCCTGCACTTCATAGAGCGGTATGAAACGAATACCATGATCAAGCTTCTTCGTCTTATAATAACCTGGGTTCCACCAACTATGGTTACGTTCCTGATCGGGTTCCACTATAGAAGATGGATTTTGAGGGTCACCTATTAATATCCGCTCCGCAGATGTAATACCCGCAAGTACGATCGGACCATCCAGAAAAGCATACATCTCTGAATTACCCGGTAAAACCTCCGTCACAAGATGCTTCTTAAACTCTACTGATACAACGTCCCCATCCTGCCATTCCCGGTTCAATTCCACAAACGTCATAGCTGTCATATTCTGAGCCGAGAACTGCTCACCATTTACAACAATCTTCGGTCCCCCAACCATCCACCATGGCATACGAAGCTTCAATGAGAATACGGATGGTTTTTCTACCTGAACTGTAATTGTATAAATAAATGAATCCGGCCGATGAGTTGGTATAGACGGAATGTTCACCTTCGTAATCGTCGTCATCCCTTCAACAGACCAATTATTCAGTGGATATATGCCATGCTGCCCTTCTTGTTCTATACGAAGACATATTTGCTGTCCTTCCACCATTAACTTCATCTGCGAAGGTAGCCACTGACAGATGGCAATTCCTGCTTTATCTTGTAAATAGATTTGTTGTTCATAAGCTGCATTCGCCTGCATTAATGTGCCATGACAACACCAGAAATGCTGTGTCCGTGAACCCCAATTTTTCTTACTTCCCGGTCCCATACCTAAGAAATAGGAGATCATCCCCGTCTCATGATGCTGATGAGCCAATACACCGTTATAGAACCGACGCTCCCAATAGTCTGCATAAGCTGGATCTCCTGTCCAACGCAGCAGCATATGGGCTAACCTCATCATATTATAGTTACAACAATGCTCTTGCCCAACACCAAGTCGTGCTGACATCTCGCCAGCTGGCATCCAGAGCTCCCCGTTATCGCCCGCACCTGTTGCCACATATCCACGTTGTTCAACTGCACATGTCCAGAAAGCTTCAACGACCTTTCTATAGCGCTCCTCTCCCGTCACTTCCCACGCTCTTGCCGCTCCTAATACTTCCGGTATTTGCGTATTAGCATGCTTATTCGTCAATACATCTTGCCCTTCCAATAAAGCATCGAAAAACCGACGACGATCATATTTGCGAATAAGCTCTAAATGGTGAATATCACCTGTGATACCGTATAGATCTGCCCAAGTCTCCAGCATCCCCCCGGTTTCCAAGTCCAACAGCTCATCCATTTGTTCCTGTGTAAAGCTGCTTGTCCAGCGATAGAACCAGGCTGCTATCCCTTTCATTAATTGAAGCGCGGTCTTATTCGCTCCAAGGGTATACATTTCATTCAAGCCCATTAAGAGTTTATGGATTGTATAATGTGGCGCCCATACGAAATTACCTTTGGCAATGCGGTGCATATAGGTTTCTGGAAAAGCAGCTAACCATTCGCCTCCATTTGCCTCCTGACAACGTGCTAATTCTGATACAATATAGTCTGCTTTGGCCTTAACTAACGGATCCTTCGTCTGTGAATAAATACGTGCTGCCGCAGATAACCAGTGACCCATAATATGACCTCGTAACTCACAGGTGGGAGATTCCCAGCCCCAATGCCATTGGTCAGGTCCTTCCATACTTGTGGTCGTTGCACTCGTTGTACCACCATTACCACTGTAACTCCACAAACCTGACTCTAAATAAAAGGTACGAAGTAAATTTTCATTTGTCAGACTCATAATATATGATTTATTTATCTCAAATCTCTTTTTTAAAGGTCCTTTCAATAAATGAACTTCGTTAGAAGGAATATCATTCAGCATGTTCTTAACAGCCATTGCGCTCACTCACCTCTTCAGTTTTATCTATATTATAGATAGACTTTGACAAAGATCACATGCACGCTGTTTAGATTTGATATATACTTTTTTTGGTTCATACCAATAACAAAAGGAGCTTATTATGAATGCATTCGTTCACATCACAGCAGACCGATTTCCGCTAGTCAGAGATATGGGCTGTAACACGACGGACACCTTATATATCCATCCTGATCGTGTACTCGACTATCATGTCTTCCTGTTCGTTGTTGAAGGTGTGATGCAAGTGATTGAAGAAGACATCCACTATTCCGTAGGTAAAGGCGAGTTCTTGTTCTTAAATAAAAGCTTGCACCACTGGGGGCTACCAGAAACACCTGCAGGAACATCATGGTACTGGATTCATTTTGATACAGAAGAAGATGCATCTGTGCAATATAAAGACCATGCTCCACTGCCCGAATTGCAGTATTACTATCCAGATTTCTATAAATATCATATTCCGTTACCAAAATACGGAACTGCGCCCATACGTACAGAAGAGTTTTTTGTAAATATCCTTAAGAACGTTCATTATCCCACTCAGCATCATATGATTCGGACGAGTAATCAGGTATATCAATTTTTCCTGGAATTCTTCACTCAACTGACACAGCACGACACTGCTCCTAATTCGAAGCAACAGCTTGTAGAACAAATCATGCTGCATTTGACCGATCGAATACATGAACCCTATGATGCTCAAGCTTTACAAGCTCACCTCAATATGAACTATAGCTATGTTTCCTCCATGTTCAAGAAAATAACGGGACAGAGTATCATTAGTGCGCATACACAGTTGAAAATGAACAAAGCTATAGCTTTGATGCGTAACAGCCATTTACAACTTAATGAAATTAGTGATCTACTGGGGTATCAGAATCAATTTTATTTCAGCCGGGTCTTCAAGAAGATTTATGGACAATCTCCCTCTACATTTATGAAGCAATTATATTGAACCTAAAACTGTTTTCATACGATAGCAAGAAGGTGCAGCGGAAGTTTATTTAAAGAATGAGAGTACGCCCTATAACAAGAAAGCCCGCAGCGTATAAACCGCTGCGGACCTTCTTACGTCGACACCCCGTATCGACTGAATAATTGAACTTTGCAAATGCTGCTGAGGTGAAGTAACTTAGGGAAGTTTGGAACTGTAGGAGCGTAGCGCTCGCCTTTGTCTCCGGATGTTATCCGCATAAGCGGTAAAATCAAGAACATCTGGAGACAACAGCGACCGAAAGCCCAAACATTCCCGTAGTTACTGTCATCACCGAGCAGTCTTTGCTATAAGAATTTCATTCAAATCATTCGGTCGATTTTTTCACAGGAACATAAATCTCCATCACCGTATCCGGCCGCGAATGGCAGCGTTCGTCATAGAATTCGAAATCCAGCTTGCTGTCATCATAGACGTAGCCACTATCCTTAAACCATTCTTCGAAGATATACTTCCATGTGCTTTTTATGACCTGCGCAAATTCTACTTGTTCGATATCCGTTGAAGTATCCACTGGCGGCGTTGTGAACACGGCATATTCAGCCTCTGGCACATCCATCGTCAGCATGTCGTCCTGTACCTTGGAATAGTCCTCCACAATAACACCCAGAAGATAGGTGGCATTGCCATTGTCTGAGGATGGAATACACAAACCGACTTCTCCGTGTTTAGGTGGGTTTAGTATTTTGTACATTTTTGACTCTAGGTTCTCACCCTCATAGTGGCTCCAAAAAGAAGCAATATCCTTCGTGTACATACTTCCAGCAACATTAGTTTGGATCCCATACCCAGCGACCTTAAATGCAGGCTTGCTAACAATAACAGGGTTCATTATAAAACCTCCGATTTCAAATAGTGTTTTTCCATTAATAAATCCGTCCATCCGTGCGGCATATTGTGTCGGACTATATCCGAATGCCTTACGAAAGGCCTTAGTGAATCCGCTTTGTGTCTCAAAACCATAGTCCAGCGCAATATCAATGATCCTTCTACCGGCAAACAATTCAATCGACGCTAAAGATAACTTCCGGCTCCGCACATACTCCATCACGGACATTTCCTTGCATAAGCTGAACACTCGGCAAAAATGATACACCGAATATCCCACCTCAGCGGCTATTTCTTCCACCGTTATATTTTCTTTGATATGAGTCTCAATATATTCAACACACTTCTCTATATCTTTACTGTAATTCAAGTGCAGCACCAGCCCTCCCCCGTACGGTGATTTCATTATATCAACTGCGAACGAGGAGGATTGTTCCTGTTTTGCTGAGCTGATGAACACTACCTGATTCTTGCCATAACCAAACTATAGAAACCTGCGAATCTGCAGCTTCTTACACTGGTATCTTCCTCATCCGACTCAAAACCTGCAAAAGTACACGCATTCACCCTACTTAAGGCTTGAAAGTGTCTGACAGCGCAAGAAACCTGCAGATTCGCAGGAATCACCAGATCAAGAAGCTTTACCATATAAAAAAATGTACTTCTGCAGGTTTCACTTATTGATGCACGTAAACATTCTGACAGTATAAAAAAAGACCGCCAATTGGCGGCCTGCAAATGTACTTGTATTCTTTTTAACCGATTGAGCAGACTCTAACGCATACTTTAAAAGCCCACTCCCCCAAAATCTCTAAACGATTTCACGATTTTTTCACGTTTATCCATTGTTTCAGGAAGTTTTGCTTGTGAAGATTTCAAAATAATATTTTTCACAAGTCAATCATTTTATTAAATTCGAGATAAATGAAACATATTGTTCAGCTCTTTTATTTTGCTTAAATCACATTTTGGTTGCCGATCATAAGTCACAATCCCATTTATTTCTTGCTCAACATCTGTCAACTGAGTGTAGCAGTATCCCCAAAGAATTTCTGAAGAAAATACGGCTTCCATAAGACGTCGATAGTCTTCTAAATACTCTTCAACGTTCTCAACAGAAGTATATCCCCAGCCGGGCTGCCCAGAAACATCAAAACCAATTCCTCCGAATTCTGTTAAAAGAATCGGCTCTCCCTTATTTTCAAATCCTTGTGCATAAATATCTCTTGAAGTAGATGGATAATGAATAATATTTTCCTTCGTCCGTAAAGTTTCTTTGAAGAATTGATATTTCTGCTTTTCCTCGCTGGATCCATGAGCATAATTATGAATAGCACATATATCTGTTTCGGTCGCATCCCAACCATCATTAGAGATAACTAACCTAGTAGTGTCTATTGAATGAATGTAATGATACATGGTTTGAGAGAAGTGCTGCTGTTGACGATCAAAATGAATTTTAGGAACGCCCCAGCTTTCATTTAGTGGAACCCATGTCACAATGGAAGGGTGATTATAATCACGATCTATGATTTCAGCCCATTCTTTCAGTAGTCGGTTTACAGCTTGGTTATTATAGATTGGCGCAGAGGCGCATTCTCCCCATACTAAAAAGCCCATTTTATCAGCCCAGTAAAAAAATCTTGGGTCCTCAGTTTTCTGATGCTTACGGCAACCATTAAAGCCCATTTCTTGTGCAAGCTGAATATCTTTTATAAAATCTTCATCGGATGGAGCCGTTAATAAACCTTCTGGCCAATAGCCCTGATCCAAAACTAATTTTTGATAGTACGGTTTATTATTCAAATAAACCATTCCGTTTTCAATATGGATTTTTCTTAACCCAAAATAACTAGAAATTGAATCAACTGTTGTATCATTGCTAACTATATCTATTTTCAAATCAAATAGATTCGGGTTTTCTGGTGTCCAAGAATAGCCATCATCGTGAAAATTATGGCGGAAAATCCGTTCCTGCAACAATTCCACATCAAACACGCATTTCTTTTCAACTAATTGTTGAGTTCCTTTAGCGATTAGTTGATCTTTAAAAGAAATCTCAAATTCAAGAATTCCAGCAGGCAACTCTTTATTTAGCACAGCTTCAATCTCTACTTTTCCTACATCATAAAGCGGTGTAAGTCGTAACTTTTGAATATACGTTTCCGAAACTTCCTCTATCCATACCGTTTGCCAAATCCCCGTTGTATTTGTATACCAAATACCTCTGCTTTCATCCTCCCAAAACTGTTTCCCACGAGGAATACTTTCATCTTTCTGGGGATCGAACGCTCGAACTACAATTAATTGCTTTTCATGAGCAACCAACTTATCAGTAATATCTACCTCAAAGGAAGTATGACCTCCTTCATGTTGGCAAACATGTTCTCCATTAACAAAAACATCCGCTAAATAGTCAACTGCACCAAAATGTAATATTGTTTTTTTTCCTTGTTTTTTTGTTATTTCAATTTGATTTTTATACCATACAATATCGTGTGCGCTAACATCACCTATTCCACTTGCCTTTGCCTGATAGACAAAAGGTACTTGAATCTGTCTGTCAAATTCTTTATTTCCTTGATACCATTTCTCTTTCAAACCCGAATTGTTATCATCAAAACAGAAATCCCATGCACCATTCAGATTCTTCCAACTATTTCGAACTAGTTGTGGTCGTGGATACTCATTTCTCATTATCATAATTTGCACCTATCTTATTATAAATTTTAAGTATATTGAAGTTCTTTAAATCTATTCAATCAACAATCACTAGTAGGTTGTACTTGTATCAAGTACTTGGTCTGCTGTTTCTTTTTCTTTTGAAGAATCAATGCGTTTTTTCAATTCCTCATAGTATTTATCTTCGTCAATCGGCAAGTCTACCCACTCTCTCAACCAGGTTGAGAGATGCATAGCATTTGAAATACTCAATCCATTAATTCCATCTGTTCCTGGAGCTAATAGTTCTTCATCATGTAAAATATGATTAACAAAGTTTTGAGTCACTTTCATATGACCATCGTCTTTAAATGGGTCCATCGGTACATCGATTTTCCAAACTTCTGGCTCACCAAAACCGCCATCCCAAGTAGCATTAAATTCTTTCTCATCAATAACTGCTTTCCACATTTGTAGTGTATTATTTTCGATTACGATTTTCCCTTGAGAACCCATAATTTCAAGGCGATTTGTTCCAGCAACTTCTGATACTGAGGTTACAAAAACGCCAGTTGCGCCATTAGGATACTCTACAAAAGCTGTTACTTCATCTTCCACTTCAATATCACGTTGTTTCCCGAAATAAACAAAGCTATATACTCGGCTTGGCATACCACAAATCCATTGCCACAAATCAATTTGATGCGGATCTTGATTTAGTAATACACCACCACCTTCACCCTTCCAAGTTGCTCGCCAACCACCAGAATTATAATAGCTTTGCGAACGATACCAAGTTGTGATAATCCAGTTTGTTCGACGAATCTCTCCTATTGCACCATCCTGAACCAACTTTCGAACCTTTTGATAAAATGGGTTCATTCTTTGGTTATAAACTAAGCCAAAGGTTAGTTCTGGATGTTTGTTTGCAACCTCATTCATTTCACGAACTTTTTTCGTGTACACACCAGCTGGTTTTTCTATTAACACATGTTTTCCAGCTTCCATTGCTGCGATTGCCAACACGGGATGGTCATAATGAGGGGTTGCCACAATTACAGCATCAATATTAGGGTCTTGAAATACCTCTTCATCCGTACTATAAAGTTTGAATTTGTCACCATATTGTTTTTGAATATTTTCTAATTTAGCTGGATTCGTATCGCAGATTGCTACTAATTCACATCCTGACACCTTTCCATCATTTAGATAACCAATATGAAAGGATCCAATATTACCAGCACCAATAACTGCAAATTTTACTTTTTTCATCATTTCCACTCCTGTTGCATATCATCAACGATAATTTTTTTCAATGCCCCTGCTGCTACATTAAATAAACGAATATTATCATCTTCTTTAAGTCCAGAAACATTTCTATTTTCTAATTCTGCAAAGCCTTCAAACATCGTTAAATGTGGCTCCAAAGAGGCAAAACCTTTAAAGTTATTTTTCGACAAGCTGTTCAATACTGCGTCTATTTTCCCGTCACCATGACCCGCTGGAGTTACTTCGTGATCACTATATTTCGCATCTTTAATATGCATATAAACAATATGATCTTGTAGCATTTCAAAAGCCTTCGGATAAACTTCCACATCGCATTGTACAAAGTTAGCCGGATCAAATGCAGCCTTCAGCTGTGATGAATTCAACTTATTTAACAAATTAAGACATCTTTCAGGAGTATCGCCATAAATTTCTTTTTCATTTTCATGAAGTAAAGTAATGTTTGGGTAGTTTTGGGCTACTTCTAAAAATTGTTGCCAGCGTTCAATCACTTGTTCCTCGTAATCATCATAATTTTCTTTTTCATCAATGAAAAAACTAAACATACGAATAAATGGACTTTCGAAAACTTCAGCAATATTCAACACATGTTCGAAAAGCTCAAGATGTTGTTCAAATGGATCATTGATATTAATTTTCCCAATAGGAGACCCAATGCTAGATACTGAAATGCCTGCCGCATCAAATTTCCCCTTGTATTCTTTAGCTTCTTCTAAATTCAACTCACTTACATTTTTGCCATCTAATCCGCGAACTTCAATATGAGAAACACCATTTTGTGTTAAAATCCGAATTTGTTCATTAACATCTTGACTGATTTCATCAGCAAATGCTGAAATTGTAAAATTATTCACGATTATTCACCTCGAAGTTAAGTTATTATCCTTTAATTCCTCCGGCAGTAGATCCACCAATAAAATGCTTCTGAGCAGCAAAGTAGATTAAAATAGAAGGCAACAATCCAATGATTGACATCGCTATGTTTTTATTCCAGCTAAAATCTGCTGACGTCGTATCTAAAGCCATTCTAAGTGCAATTGCAACGGGATACTTATCTACTGAAGAAATATAAATTAATGGACCTTGGAAATCAGTAAATGTCCAAATGAACTGAAATAAAGCGACCGTAATTAGCGCTGGTTTGATAATCGGAACCAACACTCTCGTCATTATCCCAAAAGAGTTGCAGCCGTCTATTCTTGCTGCCTCATCTAATTCCGTAGGAATCGTTCTGAAAAATTGAATCAGCATATAAACAAAAAATGTATCGCAAGCAAATGCAGAATTCGCAATTAAGGGAATATAAGAATCTAATAGACCCGCATTTTTCCAAAAAATATACATAGGGATTCTAGTAACGATTCCTGGTAAAAAGAGTGTTGCTATCATCATTGGGAAAAGAATTTTCTTCATAGGAAAATTAAATCTTGCGAATCCATAGGCAGCCAGCGTACAAGAAATTAACGTTAACAACACTTTAGGTATTACAATTGAAAATGAGTTTAAGAAGTAGGTTGAGAATGTATACTGGCTAGAAGTCTTCCACCCTTCAACATAAGGTGTGAAATCAAAAGAGCTAGGCACAAACCAAATGGATTTAAAAATCTCTGTGTTACTTTTAAAAGATGCACCAAATAACCAAAGAATCGGATAGAGCATAAGCAATGTGCCTAAGATCAAAAGGAAATATTTGAAAAAAACACTAACTTTCTTTTTCACTCGTTCATTTCTATTCTTTTTGAAGTTTATTGCTTGTTCCATGTTATTTCCCTCCGTCAGCGTAGAATACCCATTTACTTGACGTTTTGAATAGGATCGTTGTAAAGATCATTATCATAACAAATAACACCCAAGATAACGCTCCGGAATAACCCATATCAAAATTCTTAAACGCACTTTCATAAATGTACATCGGTAATAAATAAGTACTCTTCATCGGGCCACCGCCCGTTACTAAAAACGGTCCATCAAACTCTTGGAAGGCTTGTACTAGCTGTAAAATTAAATTGAAGAAAATGATTGGTGTTAACTGTGGTAAAGTTACTGAGAAAAACTGTCTAAACTTTGATGCACCATCAATAGATGAGGCTTCATATAATTCTTGAGGTATTTCTGACAATGCATTTAGAAAAATAACCATAGCAGAACCAAATTGCCAAATCCGTAATAAGACAATGGTAAACATGGCTCCATTCGGGCTTGAAAACCACCCTATACTATCCATTCCAACCATATTTAATGCCATATTTATTAATCCATCACTTTTGAACAGGAACTGCCATAAAACAGCGATAGCTACGTTAGCCCCTAATATAGATGGAATATAATAAGCGGTTCTAAAAAAACCGATTCCCTTTAATTTGAAATTCATGATATAGGCAATAAATAATGCAAATATTAATTTTAAAGGTACGGTAAAGATTACGAACTTTATCGTGGCTTTTAACGATACCCAAAAGGTAGGATCATTTGTAAACATTCTTATATAATTATCAAAACCTATAAAAGCAGGCTCATCTAATAACGAATAGTTGGTGAAACTATAATAGAATGACATTAAAAAAGGATAGATAACAAAGAAACAGATTCCTATTAACCACGGAGTTAAATAAAACAAGCCTGTATACTTATTCCTTTTCACGGTTTTCCTCCTTGTATACACAGGACATGAAGGTGGACTTTCATATCCTGTGTATCCTTTGTTTCAATTACTTACTTTCTCACTTTTTAAAGCTTTGTTCTTGTTCTTTAAAAGCTGTATATAAAGCATTTGCAGCTTCTTTTTTATCCATTTCACCATAATCCAGTTTTGTAATTACATCTAATGTCACATCATTCAATTTTGCAGTATCCCATTTGTACATAGTAGAAAGATTGGTATCCACTTTTTTCTCACCTAATTCCAAAATTTTAGAGGTTAGTGGAGAAATTAACTGCTCTTTATCAAGTACCGCTTTTCCAGCTATACTATCTGGAATACCATTTTCAAGCTTTTGAATTTTGTTTGCTTCCTCATTATTCATTAAGAAGTTAATTAATTTTGCAGCGCTTTCTTTATGCTTGGTTGTTTTAGGTACAGAATAAACCATGGATGGCTTTGTCCAGACACCTGTTGATTTCTCATCCTTCATTGATGGATAACTAGCAACTTCTAAATCAAATCCTTGTTCTTTTAATTGATTTTGAATGGTATTCGTATTAGCTATAAACTCAAAGAAAGTTACCCACTTACCTTCCATAAGCGCCGGTGCTGGTGCTCCTTCAATGGAACCCGAGTTATCCACTTCTTTTTTGGACGGCATAATTTTCTTTTCAACCAAGTCGCGATAGAAAGTTAACAAGTTCTCAAAGTCTGATTCTTTATAGTTCATATTGCCATTATCATCAGAAATCGGCAGTCCCGTTTGCTGTGCTAATATCGAGAAAAACACGATCGGAGAAGCATATTTTGAACCGAAAAAATTAGCCATTGGATAATAATCTTCAGGCAGCTTATCTCTCATTGCAAAAACATCATCCCAAGATTGAGGTGCTTCAATTCCGTACTTATCAGTCACTGTTTTATTATAAAGTAATGGCCTATAGTTAGTTGAAAGTGGCAGCCCTAATAACTTGCCGTCAGATTCTAAAGGTGCCAGCACATCTTCAGAGAAATTAGAGATTCCAATGCTTTCACCAAGCTCCTTCAAATCCATTAATTGATTTTTATATTGATCCATCCACATGGAATCCAAACGGATCACATCAGGCGCTGTTCCTCCAGCTAATTGTGTAGTCATTTTTTCCTGATATCCACCATAGCCGCCGAACTCTGTCTTCACTTTAATGTTTGGATTTTGTTCTTCAAACTTAGTAATGGCTTCTTGAATAGCTTTATTGCGTGAATCCCCTCCCCACCAACTAATTCGAATCTCTTCTTTTCCATCTTTACTAGTTACATCACTATTTTTCCCACATCCTGATAAAAGTGATACTCCCACCAAAACTGTTCCACAAATAGTTAACATTCTTCTCAATTTCACTTCGAAGACCTCCCAATTAAAATTAACCTTATGTAAATCTGTTCTAAGTTCAAACCAAACATTATCACAATGAAAGCGCTACTTCAACGTAATAACAACGTTTCTTTCAAACTTTTACTTTATTGTCAACTATACATAAACCTTATTTACCTATCGTTTTTTATGTTTACAAAAAAGTTAACTATATCGAGTTTATTAGAGTATAAAATTGACATTGATTTCACTACCTTATATAATTTTCTCAAAATGAGGTTGTTCAACATTGAATGAAATTCTAATTTGCAAGGGGAGGTAATATGTTAATAGAGCTTGATAAAGATGGCATTTCCGTTTTGAAAGCACTTGCATCCGATACAAGAGTTTCAATCATCAAATTGTTATTAAATACACCTCTAACTGTCAGTGAGCTTGCCATAGAGCTAGGATTAAGCAAAGCTATCATTTCACGCGATATTCGATTGCTAGAAGATTCTAAGATAATTAAACTTCAAGAAAACTCAGAAATTACTGATAGTCGAAAAAAGAAGTTTATTCTTAATGTTGATCATATTGAAATCAACTTCCCCAAAAAAATACATCTTCCTTTTAAGGAAATTACTAGTGAAATAAAATTAGGTTATTATTCTAATTTCTCAGTCGTCCCTACTTGTGGACTGGCTAGCTCAACAAAAGTAATTGGAGACTTAGATGATCAACGTGCGTTCGTTTCTAATGATCGTGTAGACGCTTCGTTATTGTGGTTTGCAGATGGTTTTGTTGAATATATAATTCCAAATCATTTGAAAAGAAATAGCCAAGCCGAATTATTAGAATTATCCCTAGAATTATCTTCAGAATTTCCTGAATCCAACAATACTTGGCCAAGTGATATTTCTTTTTATATCAATGATATTTTTTTAGGAACTTGGACTGCGCCAGGTAATTTCTCAGACGTACGTGGAAAGCTGACACCAAATTGGTGGGCAAACGGTCTAAGCCAATATGGTTTGCTAAAGCATTTAAGAGTCACCAAGAAAGATACTGGAATGGATGGTCACAAAATATCCTCTGTTACACTTGCAAATTTAAATATCGAGGATTCCCCATTCATAAAATTAAAGATTGGTATTGACGAAAATTCTAAAAACAAAGGCGGACTTACGATTTTCGGACAAGATTTTGGTAATTATCCTCAAAATATTTTATTAAAGATATACTACTCTGAAGGAGAATAATGGACGCTTGATCAACAATGCGTTCGGACTCCAAAGCTCTTATTACCAACAAATGCGCTGTTCTGGGATGCTAACGGACTCCAGGGACTTTATCGGACTGAAAACACACGATATCGCCCCTGATTATGATGATTAACGTCTCTCGAGTCCGCAACTCGCCCCAAAAGCATCAAAATGCGCAAATAGCTGTACCTGAGTCCGTTACACATGAGCAAGTGGTTCGTAAGGTTACGTTCGGGTAGGCTCGTTGTATTTTGTGCAACAGAAATTTTTTGAGCTGAAAGAGCGCTTTCTATTGTACAATCTGCAATGACCACATGTAATTGAATGGACGGGCCAAGTTTATATCTCTCCCTTTTTCATGAAAATAAAACGGTCAAGTTCAAGGGCTAGTTTGCCCTGAACTTGACCGTTTTCTCTTTTAAAGACATATTGTATTCTTGCTTGACGTTTACCGATTGAGCAGACTTCCCACATACTTCAGTAGCTCATTCGCGCAAATTGGGCAGTATTGGTGTCCATCAATAAGTCTGGCGCACACCTCGTTGATCCGTTTGAGCTGACTTTCATCCGGCGTTTTGGACGAGGTGGTGATTTTGACGATATCTTTGAGATCTGTGAACAGCTTCTTCTCAATCGCTTCCCGCAGGCGGTCGTGATTGTTGTACTCGAATTTCTTCCCTTTGCGTGAATACGCGGAAATCCGGATCAGAATCTCTTCACGGAACGCTTTTTTAGCATTCTCAGAGATACCAATTTGCTCTTCAATCGAACGCATTAACCGCTCATCTGGCTCCATTTCCTCATCCGTCAGTGGATCACGGATTTTGGACCAATTGCAGAAGGCTTCAATATTATCGAGATAATTCTCAAATAATGTCTTAGCCGACTCCTCGAAGGAGTATACGAAGGCCTTTTGCACTTCGCTTTTAGCCAAAATATCGTATTCCTTACGAGCAATGGAGATGAAGTTCAAATAACGCTCCCGCTCCTCTTTTGTAATCGATGGATGCTGATCCAGACCGTCTTTAATTGCCCGCAGCACATCCAGTGCGTTCATGCACTGCAGATCACCTTTAATCAAAGCGCTGGAAATCCGGTTGATAACATATCGTGGATCAATTCCGGACATGCCCTCATCCAAATACTCCGTTTGCATTTCCTTCAGGTCTGCCTCTTTGTAGCCCTCGACCTCTTCACCATCATACATGCGGAGCTTTTTGATCAGATCCATGCCTTGTTTTTTGCTCTCTTTTAAACGGGTGAGGATCGAGAAAATAGCAGCGGCACGCAGCGCATGCGGCGCAATATGCACATGATTCATATCACTCTGGGCGATCAGCTTCGCGTAAATTTTTTCCTCTTCCGACACTCTAAGGTTATACGGGACAGGCATGACAATCATACGGGACTGAAGCGCTTCATTCTTTTTGTTCGAAATAAATGATTTATATTCCGTTTCATTGGTATGTGCAATGATCATTTCGTCAGCACTAATTAAAGCGAAGCGTCCAGCCTTAAAATTGCCTTCTTGCGTAAGTGACAGCAGGTTCCACAGAAACTTCTCATCGCATTTGAGCATTTCCTGAAATTCCATCAGCCCACGGTTAGCTTTATTCAGCTCTCCGTCAAAACGGTAAGCGCGCGGATCAGATTCCGAACCAAATTCAGTAATGGTCGAGAAATCGATACTGCCGGTCAAATCGGCGATATCTTGAGACTTCGGATCGGATGGACTGAAGGTACCAATACCTACCCGCTCTTCTTCTGACAAAATAACACGAGTCACTTTGACCTGCTCAATATCACCCGCATATTCATTTCTCAGCCGCATCTGGCAGGAAGGGCACAAGTTGCCCTCAATGCGTACACCGAGCTCCTTCTCAATCTCTGGACGTAGTTCTAGCGGAATCAAATGCAGCGGATCTTCATGCATCGGGCAGCCCTCTATTGCGTATACCGCACCCGCGTCGGTCCGCGAGTACTGTTCCAAACCACGTTTAAGCAGCGTGACTAGGGTCGATTTCCCCCCACTGACAGGTCCCATTAATAACAAAATCCGTTTTCGAACATCAAGCCGACGTGCTGCAGAATGAAAATATTCCTCGACCAACTTTTCGACTGCGCGATCAAGTCCAAAAATCTCCTGTTCAAAAAACTTATACCGCTTGCGTCCGTTTATGTCCTCTACGCCGTGTGACTTAATCATGTCATAAACGCGGGAGTGAGCCGTTTTAGCGGGAGAGGGGTCTTTTCTCAAAAGTTCTATATACTGCTTGAAGGTCCCGCTCCACGCCAAACGGTCGTTCTCAGCCCGATACGAAGCTATTCGCTCAAAAATGTCCATTGCTCGCTGCCTCCTCTTGCGCTCCTACTTGCTCTCCTATAGCGATAAAAAGTGTATTACATACCTATGCGGAAAGCGCTGAATAGTTGACCTCTTTTTTGCTGTGCTATAATAGAGAATCATAAAATCGCAGTAAAACCTTAATGGGAAAGCCGAAAAAAATGGCTACGGGAGTGACACTATGGCGGTACGACATGAAACGGAGCTGTATGCTCCTTTGAAGGTTTTTTTTGAAAAGCAAGGATACAGCATCAAAGGTGAGGTTCGAACTTGCGATTTGGTGGGTATTCGTGAAGATTTAGAGCACCCTCTAATCGTGGAGATGAAAAAATCGTTCAACCTCGCCTTGCTGCTGCAAGGGGTCGAACGACTAAAGCTTAGCCCTAACGTCTATCTCGCAGTGGAACGTGTCCGTGATAAAAAAGGCGCGGTGAACCAGCGCTGGGGTGAGCTTAGCGGGCTGTGCCGCCGTCTCGGCCTCGGACTGATCACCGTTGTCTTCTATAAGACGAAGGCACCGCTCGTCGAGGTGCTCGTCGAGCCGGACGAGACGCCGCCTACGCAGCGCAGCAACAAGCGGCGGCGCGAGCGCCTGCTCTATGAGTTCCGCGAGCGCAGCGGTGACTATAACATCGGCGGCAGCACGCGCGTCAAGCTCGTGACGGCCTACCGCGAGAAAGCGCTGCGTGTCGCGCTTTCTCTGCAGGCAGCGGAGGCGGAAGCCGCCGTCGCTGCCGAGAAGGCCGCTGCGAAGGCTTCGCTCGCAGCGGGCAAACGTGCAGCGGCGAGCACCGCTGCACAGGCTCCGGCGCTGAGCTCAGCGCCGGAGGGGCGTGCTGCCGGGGACACGGCAGCACGGGAGGCAGCGGCGGCTGGCACGCGAAGCGGTGCCCCAAGCGCTGCCTCAAGTACGCGCTCGGCCGGGATCACTCCGGCCGAGCTGCGGAAGCGTAGCGGCGTACCCACCGCCGCCGCTATGCTTCAGCACAACTACTACGGCTGGTTCCACCGTGTCAGCCGTGGGCGCTACAGCCTGACCCCAGCCGGTCAGGCCGCGCTAGTGGAGTACGCCGCTATAACTGGCGGCGCCTCCCATGACAGCAATCTTTAACAATAGCTAGCCCTACCTTAAGCGAAGCTTCTTTCAACTTAATCTTTTGCTCAGGCTTTTATCTTTTACTCGGGCTTTATACGTATATTCCATTGCAAACGCAGCAATGTCTAAACAACGCCAAAAAGCATCCCACCTACGGGATGCTTTTTGGGTATTCCAATCTTGCCACATTAGTATCTGATTTCCTACCACGTTCGTATTGCTGACACACTAAAAATTAGGGAAATCCTCCCTAAAAATCTTCACTTTACGCGCTATAAAGCGAATTTCAGGGAATTTCCCCCTGATTTTCGCCAGATTCGCCCCTAAAAAGGTTTTTTCCTTATTTTTTAGGGAGAAATTCCCTTAAAGCTCCATTTCAGAGTTCATATTGGCCAGTTTTAGGGAAGATTTCCCTAAAATGATCTCACACCATACGCTGCGTCATGCCAAATGTAAATTATATCCTAATAATCGGTTCAAGCGCGTCCTGCGTTCTTTTTTGACCATTCCAGTCTTTCCATCCGTCCATTCATCTCCACGCTATTTACTCAGTCAGCAAGATCCTTTAATCAACCACATCAGCCCACACCTAACTCCGAGCCGTAAACTCCTTAACCGCCTCGCTCATCAGATTCATGCCGAGCAGCAGCTCATCCCGACCGGGATGACTGAAGTTAAGACGGATGTGATTGCCGCCTCCATCTACGCTACATAACGGTCCTGGCAAAAAAGCCACTCCTTTACCTAGGGCACATTTAAACAGCGCCATAGCATCCATTCCCTCTGGCGGAGATACCCATAGAAACATGCCTCCTGACGGCAAGTCGTAGGAGCTCCCTTTCCAAGCTGGACGTTTTAGTAGTTCCACCATTAACTTCAGGCGGGTGTTATATTCTCGGTTCAGCTGAGCGATATGCTCACGAAGATCAAAAGCAGACACATCCAACAAATGATGCAGTAGCCGCTGATTTAATGCACTCGACTGCCAGTCCGCCATCTGCTTGGCAGCAGCCATCATCCCTATTACTTCCCGGCTACCTGCAGCCCAGCCCGTCCGCAGCGCAGGCGCAACGGTCTTGCTGAACGAACCGATATACAATACGTGTCCGCCATCACTTATATTTTCCAGCGCATACAAGGATGGATATCTTGTGGCCCAATGTTCACCATACTTCTGGAAATGTAAATCACCATAAGAATCATCTTCCACAATTAGGATGTTATACGCGATACAAAGATCCAACACCTGGCGCCGTCTCTGTAAGCTCCACAGGATGCCACTTGGATTCGTAAAGCTTGGGGTTGCGAACAGCATCTTAGGCTTATGCAGTTCAATTTGCTTCCGCAAATGATCTGGATCAAGCCCGTCCAAATCACCCTCTACGGGAATAATGATGGCCCCCTGCATCCGAAGCGTTTGCAAGAATCCTGGAGAGGTTGGATTTTCTACTAATACACGATCTCCTGGATCAATATATACCCGCGACAACAAATCAATAGCCTGCTGGCTACCCGTTGTTAGCAGAACTCCACCTTCGGTAACAGTTACCCCTTTTTCTCTGAGCCAATCCCCGGCAAGCCACTCCCGAAGTGGCCCATACCCTGCAGGATCACCATACTGAAGTGCCCCTGCATCTGCAGATATCACCGTAGAGGCTGCTTCGGCAAGAAGTGATAATGGGAACAGTTCTTCCGCTGGTAATTCTTCAGCAAGCGATATCATGGAGCTTCTCCGTGTTTGGGTGCGAATACTTAGAAGCGGTGACGATAGTAATGTGTGTGCGCGAGCAGAAAATTGGTAAAGCATGCGAAATCCCCCTTCCCTAGTACCAAGTAGAAATGGCTTAGTTATCCTCTTCCAAGGACGGTTAACCATTCAACGTGATATGTATTCTTCTATTTCAAGAATATTCCGCCTTTACAGCCATTATGTCGTATAGCTTGGATTATGCGTAGATTTGCCTGCTTTGTCTTGAGAAAAGAGCAAATTTCTCAATGGCTTGTGCTCGCGTCGAAACATCAAGCTTCACATAAATTTTGCGCAAGTAATTGTCAATCGAACGACGGCTTACTGCAATTTCGAGCGCTATTTTATCATAGGTAATCCCCTGTACGATTCGTTCCATAATAAACATCTCTGTCTGCGTCAGCTGAAGAACATCATCCAGTCCTTTAGATGTCGAAATCGGCCAAGATCCTTTTTCTATCCATTCTAGCGGCATGGAAAGAAAACCCACCCGCAAACCCAGGATCAGCTGTAAAAGCTGATGGGGAGAAGCTCCCATGGAGAAAATCCCGCTGGCTCCTAGCTCTATGAGGGGCTGAAGCAGATCCCTGCCGTCTTCATCCGTCATCACGACAAAATGAGAGTTTGGTGAGCTTTTTTTCATATCTAACAGCACACTCTCAATATTACCCTCAGGCATATGATAGTCTGCTAGCACTAGCTCGGGATTTTTTTCCCTAACGATGGAAGAGCCTTCGTTCCAAGTCGAATACATGCCTAGAACTTTAAGCTCTCCTCCCTCTTCCAAAATCAATTTTGTCCCCAGCATACTTGTAGGATGACATCCCACAATGACCACCTTCCAAACCTTCATCATTAATGCCCAGACCTCCTGCTCTATATAGTCATCCAGAAAGGAAAGCGCCGCAGCGTTTCCGGTTTAAACGCAAGCAAGGAAGTATGATGACTTGTCCGATGATCCTCTCGCTGGTTACCTTGAGTACGTCTATCAGAATTCCAATCTATAGAAATTGTATCGCAGTAGTTTAATAGGATGCAATTACTTTTTCTAGTTTTCACGATCTCTTTCATTTTTGCGAAACTAGTCAAAGTCTGATAGAATGGGGACTTGAAAAAAAGACCAACCCGAGGTGATCAAATGCAACCGCTAGCGGAAACGTCCCCGGTACACTCGCGCCGTACTGCTGTGAGAAACGGCCCTTCCGTAAAATGGTTTTTACTGTTCTGGATCGTGATGATTGGAATTGGCGTATATGCTGTATACAGCTACACGAACCATCTGAAGCAGCAGGTGCTTAGCGAAATTAGCACTCAAAGCCAACAGCAGCTTACCGTTCTGAAGACCGACTATGAGTCGAAAATTGCCGTTCTCACTGAAGAAGTTAAGGAATTACAGAATACTGTGCAAAGCTTTAACGAACTATTAACCTTTACTAAAGATAATGCTAGTGCCAAGACAGACAATAGTAACAAGCTATATACGCAATTGAGTGAAGTCAGAAAACAGTTAGAAGCCTTGAAGAAAGAAATGGATCTGATCAAATGATGACGCCAGTCAAAAGAGTGAACCGTTTCTTTATGCTTCTAACCGCACCTTTTCTTGGCTTACTGATATGTATGTCGTGGTATCGGCCATCGCTCGAGTTGGACCTTGATGTAGGCCAATTCACACCTATCTCTGGGCCTCTGAATGAATCAGCTGTCCTAAAAAAAGACCTAACCCTAGCCCATGGCACTGCATCCTACACCATAGATGCAGTTAGCGCTAGCGCCAATCTATATAAAAAAACCACTGCTGAGATGAATAAGCTGGTCGAAACAGCGAAGACCCAGGCTAGCCGCCCTGAGCTCATTTATAACCGCCGGATCTCCGCCAAGCTTGGGATACCTTCTGAGGTTCTTAGCAGTGACCGAATTCGAATCGAGCTATACCATCTGAATCCAGGCAACTATAAAGCTTATGCTTTAAAGATCAAGTTGAAGGACCCGACTGCGATGCAGATGAGTCTAGCTGAGGAGGCTACTGGTGGCGCAGAAACCACTATGCATGCTGTACAAAGTCATGGCGCTATTGCAGGTATTAATGCTGGAGGCTTTGCCGATAAAGCCGGAAAACGTTATCCCTTAAGCACGACCGTGGTTGATGGAAAGTATCTTTACGGTTTCGAGCCAACGTTCAAGGACCTCAGCTTCGTGGGTCTGAACAAATCCGGACAGTTAATCGGTGGAAAATTTTACAGCCGGGCACAACTGGATCAACTCGAGCCTGTATTCGGTGCAACCTTTGTACCCGTTCTGATTAAGAACAACGTCAAAGTTCCCATACCCGAAAAGTGGAAAACAACCCCCAATCGGGCGCCACGTACAGTTATCGGTAATTATAAGGATGATCAGCTTCTGCTCTTTGTAGCGGACGGATATAATGAGCTAGGCAGCTCTGGAGCACAGCTAGAGGAAATACAGAACAAGTTATATGACATGGGTGTGACTGATGCTTATAATCTAGACGGTGGAGGATCGTCTTCGCTCATCTTCAACGGAAGAGTGGTCAACAAACCATCCGACGGAAATCTAAGAGCTGTACCAACAAATTTCATGTTTTTTGAATGATTATAGTAAATTGTCTATGCAACATATCACATTTGCGTTTATTTTTATTGATTTGCAGGTTATAATCTTGATAACGAATACATTCGCTTTTGGAGGTGCCAGTATGTCGTTCTCATTAACCTTTTGGATCGTAACGCTCGTATTTGTGTTATTTATGGCCGGCATCCTTACCTCATCTTACAACGACGACAAAACAAAAGGCTTGTAAGCAAGGAGAAACGGGTACCGACCTTTTAGGGACGGTACCCGTTTCTTATATTTCCACTAATGCTTCAGCAGCCACTCGGCTTCTGAGGCATTTTTTATGCCATTATAAAAAAACTGCCCCATAAGTAGAGGAAATCTACGAATGAGACAGTTTCTTTATTTAGAAAACTATAGGCTGTCAGAATTCTAAATGTGTAAATATGTACTTCCTAGGCGTGCCTTGGCAATTGGGTCATTTCTGAGAGGCATGCAGAGCAAATATAACGATCTTTATATTCGCTCACACCTTCCATCGATCCACAGAAAACACATTTTGGACGGTAGCGCTCCAAGATGATATGGTCACCCTGTACCAAAATTTCAACCGGGTCGCCTTCATTCATCTGATACCTTTTACGCAGGGACTTAGGCAGAACAATTCTACCCAGCTGATCCACTTTGCGAACTACACCAGCAGGTTTCATATCTAACGTACACCTCTCCTGTTAACTAATAATTTGTAGCTACTATTTATTTCGGCTCATTCATTATATTTCGTTATCAAAATGTCGAATCCTGCTGAAAAAAAACAAAAAAATGTCTTTTTTTAAACAAGATTAGGAAAATCCAGCTGTCGAAGTGCTTCATATACAATAATAGCCGCAGAATTCGATAAATTCAGCGATCTCACAGCATCACTCATTGGCATGCGCATTTTTGTTTCTTTACCCGCTTCTAGAATTTCAGCAGAAAGCCCCTTCGTTTCCTTACCAAAGACAAAGAAATCTCCATCTTGAAAATCAAAGTCGCAATATTTTTTCTCGGCTTTCGTCGTTGCATAAAAGAAGCGTCCCTCGCTATACTTCTCAAGTACCTCAGCAAAAGAGTCGTGATATTCAATATTAACGGCATGCCAGTAATCTAGTCCCGCTCTTTTCAGTGTTGCATCGTCTGTACGGAATCCGAGTGGGCGAACCAAATGAAGATGAGTGCCTGTTGCTGCGCAAGTACGTGCAATATTACCGGTATTGGCCGGAATTTCCGGCTCAACTAGTACGATATGGAGTGCCATAGTATGGTTCCTTCCTCTCAATAGGCTTCATAGCCTGATGTTTAATTGTTGTGCATAACCATATCTTCTCCAAACAAACTGAAAACCTTCCACCCATAGGCGGAAGGTTTACGATATAGTTCATTAACCTTGAGTTTGCCGGAAATGGTTCATGAAATCGGAAAGTGCTTTTACACTTTCATAAGGAACTGCGTTGTAGATGGAAGCACGCAAGCCACCCACACTTCGATGTCCCTTTAAGCCGACAAAACCTTCCAGTTCAGCGGCTTTAACAAAGCGCTTTTCGAGTTCTTCCGATTGCATCCGGAAGGTAACGTTCATAATGGAGCGACTGCTCTTCTCAGCAACCCCACTGTAGAAGCCGTCACTTCCATCGATGTGATCGTAAAGCAGACCCGCTTTTTCAAGGTTCTTGGCTTCGATGCCAGCTAAACCACCTTGCTCCTCAATCCATTTTAATACTTCGTTAACCATGTATATTGAGAAAGATGGAGGTGTGTTGTAAAGAGAGTTATTTTTATAATGAGTACTGTAACGCATAATTGTAGGAATGTTAGAAGGTGATTCTGCAAGCAGTTCTTCTTTGGCGATAACTACAGTTACACCAGAAGGACCGAGATTCTTCTGTGCTCCAGCATAGATCATTCCGAATTGATTCACATCAATTGGACGACATAGAATATCACTAGACATATCTGCAATTAGCGGGATCGAGCCAGCATCCGGGAATTCCGCATATTGCGTTCCTTCGATGGTCTCATTGGAAGTTACATGAAGGTAAGCAGCATTATCCGCAGCCTTGATCGAGCTTAACTCAGGAATCGCTACGAATTTCTTATCTTCTGAAGAAGCAGCTACATGAGCGCCTCCAAGCATTTTAGCTTCCTTAATAGCCTTATCAGCCCAACTTCCTGTCATTACATAACTACCTACTTGGCCCTCAGAGATCAAGTTCATAGGGATCATAGCAAACTGTGTGCTTGCTCCACCTTGTAAGAACAATACCTTATAGCCTTTTGGATTGCCGAGGAGCGAAAGCAGACGTTCCTGCGCTTCATTATGCACGGATTCGTAGATTGCTCCACGGTGCGACATCTCCATGATAGACATTCCACTTTCCCGGAAATCAACAAACTCCGCTTGTGCGCGTTCCAGTACCGTCAGCGGCAATGCTGCCGGTCCGGCATTAAAATTGTATGCTCTCTTATTCAAAACTACTCCCCACCCTTTCTCTCCTATCAATATGGATATCGCTTATGATAGCAATAATATCACACACCATCAAGTATAATTATTCACATGAAAGCTCGGAATAGCGCTTATCATGTAGTGAAAAAATGATAAGTTCGGCTCCAGGACTTGCTTTCACGCGGTAAAAGACTAATGTTCACAAAAACTTCAGGTGACACCACATGGCGTTCTCCCCATAGTGCCATTCGTGCAACTGGGAAATCTCCGCTCTCGCGTACACCTGTTCCACTAGGCTTATGGACCAACTCCCAATTGAAGTCAGCTTTCAGGTCTTCTAAACCACTCAGCTTGCAGTAAAATGCTTTATCCGGCTCTTCTGACCAAGTGAGGGTATTACCAGATACCTCAAGCAAGTTGTTCGTATATTGAGATTCTGGTTCTTCTACTTTGAGCGTACTCGGGAGACGCAATTCAAAATCTGCACCTATGTTCAAACCATCAATTCCGATGAAATTGTGGACATACTCCTCGGTTTGGAATGGTTTATCTCCTTTGTTATGCATTTCATATGCAATTTTCAATTGGTCGTCCTTTATAGAAATCGTTTTGGTCAAAAGCATCGCGTATCCATTGTTTTCCATCGGCTGGACAGTATATGTAACTGAATCATCCTTAACCTCCATATCAACCGCAAAAGGGCTTAGTGAAAATTTGCTATGAAAGCTATAGCTCTGAGAATCCAGTTTTTGTAACAATCCGATTCCGGGCTTTGGAAACCACCCTCCAGTCGGCGCTTCATCATATCCAATTGCCCGGGAAATGCCAAACTCGTTGCACAGTCCAACGCCTCCAGTACCTTCGCCTTCCTTTAAGCTTTCTGGCACACAAAACGTATGTTTACCCTTTTCTAACGTAACTTGTGTGATAAACCCCGTCCAGTCAAAACGAGTCCCTTTATACTCTTCTCCAATATCAGCGATATCAACAGATAATACGCCATTTGACAGCCTACAACCCATCCTTCATACACCCTTTCAATCATTAAATAAATAAATTAGGCCCATTATATCATTTTTTTGTAGAAATATAAGGAAATTGTTTTCTAAAAAAACGCCTGCAGCCGCTATTCATAACGGTGCAGACGTTTTATTTATATCTTGTTAAGATTACGCGAGTATCACTTCAATCACGTGACGCTTCTCTGTCTGCAGAGCAAGTAGCTCTTCGCGTGGAATAATCGCACTTTCTGAGCCGCACTGCAGCGTCACCTCGCTGCCATTCAAGGTAATGGAGTGTATTTGGTACTCTCCGTAGTTAAAGCTTCCTGTGGCTTTATAGACCACTTCTAACTCACGATCTGCAAAGATTGTCTTAATAGATGCTTTACCCTCGGAATCAAACTGTTCTTTTACTAACTTAGGTTCTAGCAATAGATTGCCCAGCTTGCCCTTCACACCAAATACTTCAGTGACCATGGTTAGCAAGAGCCAGCTTGCTGAGCCTGTTAAATACGTATACATTCCTCTGCCTTGCTCGTTAATATATTCAGGAATACCTGGGTAGATGCGAGCTTTTGCAAAGTCTGTACTCAAGCTGTAAAGAGATTCGAGGACCTTATAACCTTCTTTTACATAACCACGTTTGTACAACGCATTTCCATACATGATGGTCATGTGACTGAACATGGCCCCATTTTCTTTATGGCCAAAGGCAAAGCCGAAAGCACGACCTAAATTCTGCTGAATCCCACCGAAACGGGTATTAAGTCTGTAGCCAATTTTGTCATCGAATAGATTACGATCTACAGCAGCAATAATGTGTGGAATTTGCTCTGGAGCTGCTGCATGACCCATAAGCGGGAACACTTGACCCGTAAGCGTCATACGAACACCTTCAGGAAATTCTCCCTCTACCTGTTCACCATCGTTATTATAATAACCGTTAAACCAGCCATCGCCATTCTCACTTTGTACCCACTCATTGCTGCGCAAATGGTTGAATATCCATTCCGCCTTTTGCTCCAGATCGTCAGCTGCTTTATCAATATCTATAGATACACGAACTCCGCTTACCTCATTTGGTGCGACAGCATAGTATCGATCCAGTCTCTCATGTTTGCCTGATACAGAACCGTAATCCACACGCTCGTTAAGCGTATCCAGCAGCAGCAGCATTTCCTCTGCCAATTCAACCGTTTCCTGACCTTTAGCAGTCTTAAGAGTACGCAACATCCGAGATATATCTAATAAATTGCTAGCATAGAAAGATGTAAAAGCCACACTCTCTCCGCGATCCGTACCCATATCGAGACCATCATTCCAGTCCGCGCCTTCGAGCAGGATATTATTATGTTCTCCTACATTAAAGAATGGAACAAGATTTTGCAGCAAAATATGTTCCAGAATTGTACCTTTGTAGATTTCCCCAGAAGCTGTTCTAAGATCATTGCCTGCAGAGGTATCCCAAGAAGTATCACGTTCCTTACAACGACTCATAAAAGTATCTCGGAAATAAGTCTGTTCTTGCAACAAGAAATCAAGATCACCGCTCTGATCCAAATAGAGCATCGTTGTTAAAAACGGCCATGCCCCATGATCCATCCATACACGCGGAATATTGTTGCGATCAGCGATAAATTCACCTGGCTGTTGACCGATGATAGTTGCGTTACTGCCGTCGATTCTTACTCCAGCATAATTGTTGAAGAGTAAGCTGCGAACTTCAGAAGGCTCCATTATAAGCAGCGCCAAACAGTCTTGCCAAAGATCTCGCCAGCCACGCCCACCTTTACCATAATCATGATACGGTAAGAAGGAGTTACCATAGAGCCTTCTAAGTACCGGTTGGATAGTAACCCACTTCATCCATTGGTCTGCATCCGAATCGCCTGTATGAAATTCAACCATATTCACTTTATCTGCCCAGAAGATTTTAGTTTCCTCTAGTAGTTGATCAAAAGCTTCAGATGTACCATATTTACTCATCATCGCTTCAACGTTCATTCTATCACTATCAATTGCCATAACTACGACATAAGAATGGCTTTCACCAGGAGACAAGGTAATTGGAGCAAAACAAAGGCCACCGACCGCTTCATAACCCTCTCTATCCACGCCCCCACCTTTGCCAATCTCTGGAGTAGTATTCAGAATAACTGCTTCTGGCCAGTCAAGGCTTCCACCTTCACCGATAAATTCCTCTTGAATCGGGAAGAAGCCAACAGGCTGACTACCGTCGCCTTCCGCTCCAAATACACCGTAAGTGGTATGGTTAATACGATGACCACGCTCATCAAAAGAAAGTGCAGGTTGAACCTCAACCCCATAAGCTGAAGTGTAAATCCGGTTCAGTAGGGAGGTTACATGTCTGTGATCCCGCAGATCATCTGCGGAACGGGCATACATCGGAACTACGGCTGTCGACGTTAGAGTAAGCTTCTCTGTTCCCGTGTTCGTCAATTTAACTTTCATTAGTTCTACCTTATCGTTACCACTAGGTACGAAGCTAGTAATCTCAGCTGTTACACCCATCTCTGAGTTGCTGCGAGTGACCCGATGCCATAGGAATCCAGCCTCCAATACTGCGTCATCAGCAGATGCGGTGTAGAACGCTGCATTTTGCTTAGCAGAATTTCCTGCTGCGGACCAAGCGCCCTTGCCTTCGATGTATACCCAGAAATTACGTGAAGCGCGTGAATTATGCAAATCTTCAACAGATAATGGCGGTGTCAAAAATGTATTATGACCTGTTGTCACCTGACCATGAAGCTTCGGGGTTACAGTCGACATCATCCCCCCCTCATTTACTAGAGGAAAGTATAAAAAACTACTTCGATCCGGTTGCTGAAGCCTGAACTCCCCATCATTTCCGGTGAATTCAAAGCCATGAATTTTTTTATGGTCCATTATCTTCATCCTCTCATTTACACACCTGCTTAAGCTTAAACCTCATCTGCCAATACACCTTCGCCGCTACCAAAAAACTTAACGCGCAATCCGAACACTGATGAACTCTGTCCTTGTTGTTGAAACAGTCAAACCGTTTCGTTCAAATATTTTTCTTTATTAATAGAAGAAACCTGACATCACAACTTGCTTTTCCGTGTAATCGCGAAACTTTAACACGGACAGTCCGAAATCGGTTTCGTTATTTTTATTATTACATCGTCATTTATCTTTGTAAAGCCTTTTTATCATTCATTGGCTTTGAGCGTTTTTTAACTTTCTATCTAAAAAAAACCTTCTATATCATGGATTAATCTGTTAGTCAGTTAAATTATCCATTGAATATTTACCTGTAAAATTACAAAACCATTTACGAAACAGTTTCGTAATATAAAATTATAATTCACATGGAAACAGTCTGAAATACATTTTCCCCATATTCCAAGGAGCATTTTTATAAAAAAAGAAGACTAATTGAGGCACTAATATCAAAGATATAGCGAAATTAGCTGAGGTATCTATTTCGATTTAAAGCTATCAGGCAACAATCCTGGTTTAATCCGCGAACTTGATTACATCGGTAGCTTCGCGGATTCTGATCAGCTATTACACAACACCACTATTGACTACGATCAGACAAAATAAAGATAAGATCAGCCGACTAGCTGCGTTAATGCTGCACGACCTGATTAACAAGCAGTCAGGTACACGTTTATTTAGCGTGGACCAGAGCTCATCATAAGAGAATCCTGTGGCGCTTCAGAGCCAGGTTTAGTGTAGACCACCTTTAGATAATCCTTTACTTTATAAAGTGGCGACAAGGCGTTAAGCCTTTATCTATAGAAGAAAAAAACGTGGATGTTTACTCAGAACGTCTGTTACAATCCCAGATCAACACAAAAGGTGTTCCTAAGCCATTTACATGGCTTTTGGAACACCTTTATTTGTTTAAGCTTTATATTTTTTTAGCAATCTTACAGGTCGAAGTACAGAGAATATTCATGTGGATGAACACGAATTGCAACCTCTTGTGCTTCAGAACGTTTCAGAGCGATATAGTTATCAATGAAGTCCTTAGTAAATACGTCGCCTTCAGTAAGGAACTCGTAATCAGCTTCCAAAGAATCAAGTGCTTCGCCCAGGCTACCTGGAACGCTGCGGATCTTCTCTTTGTCTGCATCGGACAATTCGTAGATGTTTTTGTCCAGAGGACCATAACCCAGTTCTTGTGGGTTGATTTTGTTCTTAATTCCGTCCAGACCAGCCATCAGCATTGCGGAGAATGCCAAGTATGGGTTAGCCGTGGAATCCGGTGTGCGGAACTCAATACGGCAGCCTTTTGGTGTCACAGCTGCTACAGGGATACGAACTGCAGCAGAACGATTTCCTTTGGAGTATACCAAGTTAACCGGTGCTTCGTAACCAGGAACCAAACGTTTAAATGAGTTGGTGCTTGGGTTAGTCAAAGCGATCAAAGCTGGTGCATGGTACAAAATACCGCCGATGTAGTGAAGAGCCATTTCGCTCAAGTTAGCATAAGCGCCTTTTTCGTAGAACAAAGGAGTGTCTCCGTCAAAGATTGATTGGTGTACGTGCATTCCGCTACCATTATCGCCGAACAGCGGTTTTGGCATGAAAGTTGCTACTTTGCCGTACTGACGTGCAGTGTTTTGTACAATATATTTATAAGTCATGAGATTATCAGCAGTTTTCTTCAAAGTATCAAAACGGAAGTTGATTTCCGCTTGGCCTGCAGTTGCTACTTCGTGGTGATGACGCTCAATCCGCAGTCCAGTTTCAGCAAGCAGACGACACATTTCACTACGAATATCTTGTTGGGAATCCACAGGAGCTACAGGTACATATCCACCTTTAACACCCACTTTAAACGCCATGTTGCCGCCCTCTTCTTTACGACCTGTATTCCAAGCCGCTTCTTCAGAGTCTACGAAGAATGAGGAGCTGTTCATACCGCTCTCGTAACGAACATCGTCAAAGATAAAGAATTCAGACTCAGGTGCGAAGAATGCCGATGTACCAACTCCGCTCTTCTGTAGGAATTCTTCTGCTTTCACAGCAATACCGCGAGGATCGCGTTCATAACGTTCGCCATCAGGAGTGTAAATGTCGCACATTACGTTAAGCGTTGGATGAGCTGTAAATGGATCAATGAACACACTGTTCGGATCAGGCATCATAACCATGTCTGATTCTTCAATACCACGGAAGCCTTTGATGGAAGAACCGTCGAATGCTACCCCATTTACAAAAGTTTCATCTTCCACTTCAGAAGCAGGCAGAGAAATATGGTGAGCACGGCCACCTAAATCTACGAATCGAAAATCTACCCACTCGATATTGTTTTCTTTAATTGTTTGCAACACTTTTTCAACCGACATGAATTTTTCCTCCCCCAAGTTCCGAACATTAAGCCCCTCACAGTATGCAAATGTTCTTGTTTTATTTTTATTTGCTGTCGTCATTATAAATCTCATACCTAACATCGTCAATGCTTATGTCAGGTATTTCTTTCAGCAATGTAAGATATTCTAACGCTTTCGTGAAATCCGTTATTTTTGCTAATACTCATACCTTCTATAACTTATCCAAAAGAAAAGAAGCCCTACTATCCCACTATACCGCGGGTTAAGAGGACTTCTACGATAGTTATATACTTAAAAATTATAGCGCCGAAACGGTTTCTGGCGAAGTTGAAAACTTACGTCCAACAATCGGAGCCAGCTTTTCCAGATCCTTAAGTAGATTATCGAACTGTTCAGGGAATAACGATTGAACACCATCACCTGTCATGGAATTGTCCGGATCTGTGTGCATTTCGATGATTAGACCATTTGCACCAGCAGCAACTGAAGCTTTAGCCATAGGTTCAACTAACTCACGACGTCCAGTGCCGTGACTTGGGTCAGAGATTACCGGAAGGTGGCTTAAGCTCTGTAGAACCGGAATAGCCGATAGATCCAGCGTATTGCGAGTGTAAGTCTCAAATGTACGAATACCACGCTCACAGAGCATTACATCCTTATTTCCGCCTGCCAAAATGTACTCGGCTGCATTGAGCAATTCATCATAGGTTGCACTGAAGCCACGTTTCAGAAGAACGGGTCTTCCACAAGTACCCAGCTTGCGCAGCAAATCAAAGTTCTGCATGTTCCGTGTACCCACTTGGAGGATATCAGCATGCTCTGCACAAATATCCACATACTCTGGTGTCATAACCTCTGTAATGGTCAACAGGCCATGACGCTTTCCTGCTTCAGCCATCATAGTCAAACCTTCTACACCTACACCTTGGAAGCTGTATGGACCTGTACGGGGCTTAAATGCGCCTCCACGCAGTACCTGAGCACCTGAAGCTTTTACTAGACGGGCAATTTCATCAATCTGCTCTGGAGACTCAACGGCACATGGCCCGCCCATAATTACCAGATTCTCTCCACCAATCTTCACACCCTTGATATCGATAATGGTATCCTCTGGATGGAAATCACGGCTAGCTAGCTTATAGGACTTGGAGATCTTCACGACGTTCTCCACACCCTTCATTTGCCGCAAATGCTCTGCAAGCTTAGGAGTGACACTTCCTACTAAACCGATAACGGTGTGATCTGCACCTTTGGAGAGATGTACCTGCAAGCCCTCTCTTTCGATAACTGCAATAATATCTTTAACCTGCTCTTCTGGAGTTTGATTGGATGTAATGACGATCATTTTAATAACTTCCTCTCTACACTAATAATTTATAATAATTTCGCTGGTCGCACTCGCGCTACGACGCGTGTGCGCTTTTAAGCTTTTAAGCTTTTATGCTTTTAATCGTTAAAGTGATTTTACTCCAAAAATCCATTGTCGTCAATCCTATTTCCTAATTTATTAGATGAGAACGCTTTTATATAAATAGAAAAGCGTGTAACCTCGATAGACGAGGATACACGCTTTTGTTCTAACACAAATATATAAGTTCTATTACAGCGCATTAAGTATTACTTGCACTCTTATTCTTAACCGGAGGAAGTAACTTCGCCATATTCACGGTACGCTTGATCTCCCATGTTTCGGGATTCTCGGAATCATACTGCTCCAAATAATTAATAACTTCTTTCGTAATCGGTGTAGGTGTAGACGCGCCAGAAGTAACCCCTACAATATTTACACCCTTCAGCCAGTCTGTGTTAAGTTCAGACACATCAGAAATCCGATGGGCAGGAACACCTGCGATTTCTTCCGACACCTGTGCCAGACGATTAGAGTTGTTGCTTCGTGGATCGCCAACAACAATCACTAGATCGCATTGGCCCGCCTGTTCCGCTACAGCCTCTTGGCGCACCTGAGTAGCCATACATATCTCATTATGCACTTCGGCACCTGGGAAGGTCTCTAGAAGCTTTTTCATAATATTTTTAATATCCCACTGACTCATAGTGGTCTGATTCGTAATCACAATCCGTGAAGAAGGGATGGATAGCGTTGCAATCTCATCTTCTTTTTCAATTAAATGCACATGCTCTGGAGCAATGCCGACAGCACCTTCCGGTTCCGGATGGCCTTTCTTACCGATGTAAATAACCTCATAGCCATCGTCGACTTTTTCCTGAATGAGATCATGCGTCTTAGTCACATCAGGACAGGTAGCATCGACCGTAGTCAACCCTTTATCCCTTGCCATCTTACGCACCTCAGGTGAAACTCCGTGAGCAGTGAATATAACAGTTCCACTGTCTACTTTATCGAGAATATCCAGACGGTTATGACCGTCCAAGGTAATAATGCCATCGTCCTCGAATGAATTCGTGACATGACTATTATGCACAATCATGCCCAGTATATAAATCGGCCGGGGAAGATCGAGATTTTGCGCAGCCTGCCGTGCCATTACCATAGCATCGACTACTCCGTAACAATATCCCCGGGGAGAAATTTTAATGACTTCCATGACTTCACCAACTTTCTGCTTTCGTTGACTGCTGTAATAGGACACACTTTAAATTATACCCTATTCCAGCGGCGGAGCAAAGAGAAGCGGCAACCAGATCACAAAAGTGGTTCCCTCACCTTGACGTGTAACAACCTCCACAGACCCACCATGTTCATCAATAATCCACTTCGCAATGGATAAGCCAAGCCCGATGCCTTCCGTAATTCCCCGCGATTCATCAGCACGGTAGAAGCGGTCAAAGATATATGGAACCTCATCTTTATCCATACCAATACCTGTATCGGAGATCCGAATACCAACTTGATTCTGATAGAAGACGGTATCTAAACTTACCTCGCCGGAAGGTGTATATTTGAATGCATTATCAATAAAAATGAACAACATTTGTTGTAAATAATCTTTATTTCCAACAACATACTTTCCATTTAAGGAGGACATATCTCCTGTAACCCACTCCGCTTGACGAGGTAGGAATGATGCCCGACGCGCAATCTCAGTCATCATGGGTTCCAGTGCCACTGGTTCTATCTCAAAGGTCCGTCCTGTATCAGCACGCGCAAGAGAGAGCATATCTGCTACCAGACGACTCATTCGCTTAGACTCGTCCGCGATATCCTTCACCGATTCCATCGAGAGCTGACGAATTTCTGCCTCGCTCATCTTCCCTTCGCCCGGCTCCATCTCCCATACTTTTTGCAGCAGATCAATATTCCCACGAATGGTCGTTAGCGGAGTCCGCAGCTCATGTGATGCATCGGAAACGAAGCGACGCTGTGCCGCATAAGAATCCTCAAGCTCTGTATAGAACCCTTCCATACGTCCAAGCATGTTATTGACAGTCTCAATGAGACGACCGATTTCGTCTGGTGGTCCATCATATTCAATACGGGAGCTTAGGTCATTCCCCGTCTGAATCCCATTTGCAGCTTCAATGACGTTTCCAATGGGACTCATCGCTTTACGGGCCAGGAATAAACCAAAAGTGAACGCTGCTATCAAGGTAGCAAAAGACCCGACGAGTAATATATTTTTCAGACGCTCCAAGAGCTTATTCTGCTCACTCACATAGGCAGCAACTTGTAATACAGCAACTGGATTATTATTAAAATGCTCTAGCTCAATAGGCATTTCATAGATCAAGAACTGATTACCGTCTACAGTTACGTTACGAAATCCTTTTGCAACTTTATCTTGAGCAGGATAATCAAACTGAAGGCCAAAGTTAATCATATTCTCCGATAGTGACAAACTATTGCTGCCATAAGTATAAATTTGTGTATACAAATTGGAGTTTTCAGGACCGACTCCGCCAAGCTTCAACTCACCGTTGTAGCGATCAACTTTAAACAAGGGTTTCGTCTGCTCCGCTTGCACTCTTAGACGATCTTTCAAGTCGCCATACGTATTAAAATAGACAAAACCGTAAATTGCGGCTGATAAGGCCAGCAGCATAACGGCCAAAATCCCTGAATACCAAGCAGTCAGCCGCAATCTTATAGACATGTTAGTTGTCACCTCTTAGAATGTAACCGGCACCCCGGATCGTTTGAATGAGGCGTTTACCGCCATGCTCCTCCGTCTTTTGGCGTAGCATAGCTATGTATACCTCAAGTACATTAGATTCACCGCTGTAATCATATCCCCATATTTTATCCATGATCAGATCCCGCGATAGCACCCGTTTCGGATTCTGCATAAAGAGATGTAGTAGCTCGAATTCCTTTGCCGTTAGCTCTAGTCTCTTGCCGGCGCGTGTCACTTCACGTGAATCCACATCCAGAGTAATATCTTCGTAAGTAACGGCTTGCTCACCACCTCCACCTTGCTCACTCTTACGCCGAAGCAGTGCACGTACCCGAGCAAGCAATTCTTCCAGTGCAAATGGTTTTACTAAATAATCGTCCGCACCTAGATCGAGTCCTTTCACACGATGCTCAATTTCATCCTTGGCCGTAAGCATTAGAACAGGCACATTACTCCCCCCTTCTCGCAAACGACGACATACTTCAAAGCCGTCTACCTGAGGCATCATAACATCCAAAATAACTACATCCGGATCGCTACTTAGGATTGCCCGTAAACCATCCGCTCCATTTACCGCAGTCTTTACATCGTAGCCTTCAAAGGCTAGCCCCCGGCGTAGCATGGAGATAATTTTTTCATCATCATCAATAATAAGAATATTCGGTCGCATCAAGCAGCCCCCATTGTTCATTTCTATTTATTTATATTGTAGCAGTCACACCATGATTAGACAAAAACGGAAGGGTTGCCCCTTCCGCGTTATTCACCGTCCGGTGTTATTTCTGCTGACTTTGCCCAGTAGTCGTATCAAAATCATTTTTGTTGCCGATGGTAACGGAAAGATCCATTGGTTTACCATCGCGCACTACATTTAGTGTTACTTTGTCACCGACTTTTAGCGTTTGAATGAAAGCGATCAGATCCTGGTTCGTTGCATACTTTGTTCCATTCGCACCTGTAATAATATCGTAAGGGCGCAAGTCAGCGGCATATGCTGGCGATTTAAAGATAATATCTGCTACAACAGAGCCTTCTTTAATATCTGTGCCCATTTGCTTAGCAACCTCATCTGTAATTGTCATAAGCGTTGCTCCAATGAATGGAACTGGTTCTTTTGGAATCGCTTGGTTCGCTTCCAGTTTATCTACGACTTCTTTAATCGTATTCACAGCGATAGCGAAACCTATACCTTGGGAATCTGTGCTAACCGCTACGTTCATACCAATTACCTGTCCATTCATATTGAGCAGTGGACCACCGGAGTTACCAGGGTTGATAGAAGCGTCAGTTTGCAGCAGATTTTTGTAGTTGCGTGTTCCACTACCATCTTCTTCCGCAATATCAATACTACGTCCTTTTGCACTTAGTACACCGGAAGTTACAGTATGATCGAAGCCTTGCGGGTTACCGATAGCAACCACTTCTGATCCTACTTTCAGACTATCCGAATCTCCAAGAGCAACTGTAGGGAAGTCCTTGTCTCCTTCAATCTTCAGTACTGCCAAGTCCAGATCCTTGCTAGAGCCCAGCAATTTTGCTTCGTATGGTTTGGTAACGCCATCCACTGTAACTTGGATTACATCTGCATTTTCAATGACGTGCTGATTGGTCAAAATATATCCAGATTTCTCATAAATGAAGCCTGTTCCAATACCCTGAGGGATAAGCTGTGATGACGAATCTGATCCTGACTTGGAATCCTGCTCATTTTGTGAAGAACCACTTCCACCGTATTGATCTCCGAAGAAGAATTGAGAGAACGGATCACTCAAATTCGGACTGGATGAACTTCCATTACGCGAACCCGATTTCACTAATGTCTCAATCTTGACGACTGCTGGTCCAACCGCATCAACTACCCCCGTTACATCACGAGATCCTTTCACCAATGATGTTGTAGTAGTATTAGGTGTAACATTAGCACTCTCATCCGTCGTCTTCGCTGTACCATTCGATCCTGAGCTTGCAATGGTTGAGGCTGTATCCCCTGTGAACCAGTTGCCTCGATCCGCCATAAACATTGAACCGGAGAGAACGACCATACCAGCTAGGAAAGAAATCAATACTGTTTTTACTGAGCTTTTTGGCTTTTTATTAAATTGCCAGCCACCGCCACCTTCAGAACCGCCTCCGCCGTTTCCACCTCGTCCACCGCCATTACCATCGTAGCCTGTACTGCGGAATGAACTGTTATATGGGAGTGGTTTTACGGGCTGTGGAGGTGTAATCTCTACCCGCTCCGGCTCCATCCGATTGTAATGCTGAGCACTTCCGTCAACGTTACTTTCATCTTTATTCAAAGATTTAAATGGACCGTAAGAATAGTAGTATGATGATCCTGATTCAGATGACGGGTTATTATTGCTGCTATTGTTATTATTGTCCCATTCCCGATCCGGTGCCGGTCCATTGTCACGATTGAAATTATTTTTGTTATCGTCCATGTTCTATTCCTCCTGCACCCTGTCATCCTGACAAGGATTAATTTGTTTTCTTGTTTCTTATTTTGTACTTTAAACCTTAAGGTCACATTAAAAACAATTTAAGCGGAGATAAAAGATATAGGCAAATAGTCGGAATTTGGTTTCAGGAGGCACACCTTTGTTAGGAGGGACTGGGTTTCAGGCTACACCGCTGTTGAAATCATATTCCTTTGAATTGACCCTGCGGGTGGAATATGATTTCAAAGGCGGACGTAAACTTTTCGCTCTGATACCCAATCCCTAAGCAGGGAAGTAAAAAAAGAAGTTCGGGCGCGGAAAACAACGCGGCCCGAACTTCCAAACATACAACATGCTTAAATAATTAATTAGGGAAAACCTCCCTAATAATGTGAGATTTATCGTGTGCCAAGCGTGAATTAGGGAAAATCCCCCTAATTATCGGGGCGATTCATTCATAAAGAGCGTATTCTCGTATTGATTAGGGAGGAATTCCCTAAAAGCCACAATTTGAACGGATAATTGACTAATTTTAGGGAGGATTTCCCTAATCCGCAAAGTGTGTAGATTCTAAGTCTGGTTTACGGGTTCGGAGGGTTACTTGCGAGCGTTGTTAAAGCCCACTTTTAAGCACCAATAACCAACCTACCCTACCCCTGAGCCCAACCCTTCCGATGAGCATAAATAGCCAGCTGAGTACGATCATCAAGCTCGCATTTCATTAGCAGGTTGCTAACATGCGTCTTCACCGTCTTGATGCTGATATGCAGCTCCTCGCCGATATCCTTATTGGTCTTGCCCTCGGCAATGAGCAGCAGAACCTCCTTCTCACGCTCTGTCAAGCCGGAGGAATCGCCTTGCACAGTTCGCTGGCGAATGCCACGTGTCAGCGCTTGCGATACATCGCCAGTCATGACTGGCATACCACGGAATGCACCTTGCAGTGCATAGATCAGCTCCTCTGCTGACACAGTTTTGAGCACATAGCTGACTGCTCCAGCTTCTATAGCGTCTACGACGAGGTCATCCTCAAGGAAGCTGGTCAAGATAACGATTTTGAGGCCAGGAAATTCTGACAGCACCGCACGAGTAGTCTCCACGCCATTCATCACAGGCATCATCAGATCCATCAGCACGAGATCGGGCAAACCTTCATGACCACCAGCACGCAGCATTTCCAGCGCTTCCTGTCCATTGGCTGCTTCTCCTATAACCTCAAACGTCGGCTCCAGCATCAGATATGTTTTGAGACCCATCCGTACCATATCGTGATCATCTACAAGCAATACTCTTATGACACTCATGCTCTATTCCTCCTCGTCCTCTGTAATTGTTCCTATCGCTCTTTTTCCCTCTGACTCAGAGTTCCCTTGCACAAACTTAGGGATATGTACGCGTATGGTCGTTCCCGCACCTTTACGACTAATAATCTCCACTTGTCCGCCCAGCTTCTCCGCACGCTCACGCATGGTGGTAAGACCGTACGAACCTTGTTTTTGCTGTATATGTTCAAAGCCTTGACCGTCATCACTAATGCTCAGCACAACCTGTCTCGACCCTTCACGCAGCGATAGACTAACCAGTCTAGCCCCAGCATGCTTCACAATATTCGCCATGGCCTCCTGAATAATCAGAAACAGCTGATGTTCAATTGCCTCGGACAATTCTCCTTGCAGTTCAAGCTCCTTCATTCCTTTTAAACCGTTCTGGCGGCAATAGTCCGGGAACCATTTTTCCAGTGCTTCGAACAGATTCCTGCCTTCCAGCTCCACCGGTCGCAACTGTGCAATGAGTGCTCTCATCTGCTTTTGTGCCATCTGTGACATTGCAATTAACTGATCCATTACCAACTGCCCTTGAGCTTCATTGACTTTCAGCACTTTAGGCAGCGAAGAAGCCGACATGTGGATGGCAAAAAGCTGCTGGCTCACCGTATCATGCAAATCCCGGGCCATACGCCTTCTTTCCTCCAGCACCGCGCTCTCCGCTGCCTGTTCCTTCTCAATAACCTCTTGTTCACCTAATCGCTGCAGTAGCTGCATCTTGTTCTCAACTGTATCCATCATGACATTAAATTCGTGATACACCCTCGCAAAAGACTGGTCATCGCTCTCTGGCATCCTTACAGAAAGGTTTCCTTTTGCCACCTGCAGCATGTTCAAATCCAGATGATCAATCCGGCGCTGAATCCGCTGACCTGCCATATAGCCGATAATTACGGCGCACAACACGATACCGATGCACAGATACAGCCACATGCGATAATCTTCAACTTCGATATAACCAAGGCAGGCGCCCGCATACATTAACCCAGCACTTACTCCTCCACTGAGCAAAAAATAGAACGTCAACAACCATTTGGTATTACTGATGATCGTCCCCATCTAACCCACCGTTTTAACTTTAATGTCACCTATAAAAGCACTTACGGTAATGCGAACTTTTTTGCCGGCTTCTTTATAGTAAGGTGTCTTGCATTGAACACTGCTCATAAATCCACTGCGAGACTGATCCAGAACCTCCATATCGCCGATAAAAGAACTGCTGTTCACTGAAATACCCAGATCCATATCATTCGGAATATACACCTTAATGTCACCTATAAAAGCGGAGATATTAATTTTCGTTTCTCCATAAGCAATTTGCGCGTTCGTCAGATCAAGGACAGTATCGCCTATAAACTGCGAGACATTCGTGTTCTTCAGTTGAAAATGCTCGCGCCCCATGTGGACATCCCCGATAAAAGCAGAGCGATTGGTCGACTCCTTGTTACTCTCTGATTCCTGGAACTCCTCATGCCACTCCCCATGTCTTCTAGCGTGACGCTCATGACGTTCCTGACGTCTGCGCTCATGGCGCTCCTGTTTCTCCTGCCAACGTGATTCAGCGGTGGACTTAAAAGCTCCCGTTCCGTCCTCATCCTCTTCTTCATCTTTTTGAAGATTAATATTCCAGTCTCGCCCACCAGAAGGTTTGCCGAATTTCTGTTCAAATTGCTCATCTAGCGTGGAATCCAGCGGCTTTGGCGGCTCCACATCCAGTGAGCTTTTTCCTGAAGGAAAGTGATCATTCGGTGACGTTGGAGCAGGTGGCACTGGTGGTACTGAACCTCTTGGTTTAAAAATCACATAAAGTCCGCCACCAATAAGCATGATTGGAATGAACATTTTGAAAAAATCCCCGGCCGAAATATCGAACCAGTCCAAGTTCCGTCCAAGGAAGAACACTCCGATCGCCAGAAAGAAAAAACCGCCAATAGGTGAAGATCCACCTTTTGAATGTTCGTCTCCCGTCCCCAGAAGTCGCTTCATCCCCATTAGGATCAAAATAACAGGCCAATAATTTGAGATCAAATAGCCTAAGCTGAAATCGGTGTAACCCAATTGTCTGAGTAGAAACATGGCTCCAATCCCTATCAAGATCAGGCCACCAAAAATCTGACTTGTGAACCTTCTTTTCATATTCCATTTCCCCTTTAAATTAGTGGAACGCTCTCTTCTTCAATCTTATAGCCTTAGTCTACAGGAAGAAAGCGCTCATAAACAGCGGCGAGAGAAGGAACTCCCACTCAGTCTCTAGACCGAGACGTATGGGATATTATTCTATATACTACTATATATATGAAAAAAAGACCGCCCCTCAGTTATAAACTGATCTGGGACGGTCTCTTTATTCAGCAGTCTTCTGCATCAGTAGCGCATTATTGTTGCGGTTTCTGAGCTGGTTTAGAAGTATTTCCACTTTGCTTAGTAGCGCCGTCATTCTCAACAGCAAACTCAGCATTGTATTTTTCATTCGGTGTTTTGTAATTGTCTTGAACTTTAGATTTTTTATTATTAGCCACGGAATTCACCTCCCTTATCTCTTATGCAGCATAGATAATGCTTACTAAGAGAACATCTCGGATGAGGCTAATGCTCTGCCCCAGTCCGTATTATGGCAAGGTGATGTCACTATTATGCATGACCAAGTGAAAATAAGTTCAATCCACCAAATTCATTGAAATACAAATCCTAAATGTTAAATGGATTCTTCCAGCAGAGATTGCGGTACGGCATTATAAGTCTCAATCGCCTGGCTTAGCTTCTTCAGCATAGCTTCAGTACATTTACCGTTACCGCGCTTAATGAGCTGAACTTCAACTGATTTTTTGCCCCATTCCTTATACACCTGTTTCGTGGTAGCAAAATACAAATCAATCTTCCGCCCTTTAATGGCAGATCCTGTATCAGCGACTATACCGTACCCATAACCAGGTATATACAATATACTCCCTAACGGTATTACCTTAGGGTCAGCAGCAATGGTCGAGACTGTATTCTTATCTCTACGTACTTTCACACCTGAATAGGTGATTCCGTATTCGGGATGTTTTGAAGTTTTACCTGTAGATTCATAACCCGCAGTATAACCCGTCGCCATCACTTTCATTGAAGTGATAATCTGGTCAGCTGCTGGCGCAGCTACAGGAACAGAATTTGGTGCTTTTGAAGAACCAGCGCCCCCATTCCCTTTGGTAGTTGGAGCTTTGGTAGCTGGCGCTTTGGTGCTCTGTGGTGACAATGTAGCTGCTGGTTTATTTTTCGTTGTCGCAGGTAATACAGATGTTCTAGAATGTTGATCATTTGACAATAATGTGGCGCGGCCTGTCGCAAGTACAACTGGTTGCTCTTTGGTACTCAATGAGCCAGAGTTAGCCTGCGTATGTTGCAACTTGTTCGATAGCGCATTGCCAAAGTCCGTGTGCTGTAATGTGTCTCCTATACCGTTAGCCACAACTGCTTGATGCTTTGATTCAGGAATGACACCTGCAACAGTCAACAGCAGAACTATTGTGACGAAAAGACACCAAAACCTCTGAAATATGCCCATTTTGTTCATGTGATAAACCTCCCCCTTATTAGCGAAGGTTTCCCGATTCACAAAATTTTATACATGAAGATCAATTTTTGATCCTCATGAGCATATGACAGAGGTCGTTATTAAACGTTTTTTTGATGTTGATTATTACAAGGTTTTATTAGATTACACGGTCTGCGATTTCCTGAGCCAGTAGCTCAATAACTTCTTGAAGCGGCTTAGCTCCAATGTCGCCTTCTCCACGCTTACGGATGGAAACTGTCTGAGCATTCATCTCATTCTCGCCAATTACGAACATGTATGGCAGCTTCTCCAATTGAGCTTCACGAATCTTATAACCAAGCTTCTCATTGCGTAGATCTGCCTCAGCGGAGATGCCACGGCGACGCAGCTTGTCAGTAACTTCTTTAGCATAATCGTCGAAGGCAGTGGATACAGGGATGACTTTAACCTGCTGTGGAGACAACCAAAGCGGCAGAGATCCCGCAAAGTTCTCTAACAAGAAAGCAACAAAACGCTCCATTGTACCCAAAATACCGCGGTGTAGAACGACTGGACGGTGTTTTTGACCATCGTCACCGATATATTCAAGCTCGAATTTTTCAGGTAACAAGAAGTCGATTTGCACAGTGGATAGCGTCTCTTCCTTGCCTAATACAGTCTTGATTTGTACATCCAATTTTGGACCGTAAAATGCTGCTTCACCTTCCGCTTCATAGAACGGCAGTCCCGCTTCTTCTACAACCTCGCGCAGCATCCGCTGAGCAGTTTCCCACATATTATCATTATCATAATATTTCTCAGTATCTTTAGGATCTCTATAAGATAAGCGGAAACGGTAATCATTAATACCGAAGTCTTTGTAGACCTGCTGGATCAGCTCGATTACACGAATGAACTCCCCTTTAATTTGGTCCAGACGACAGAAAATATGGGAGTCATTAAGAGTCATAGAACGCACACGGTGCAAACCAGTCAACGCTCCCGACATTTCATAACGGTGCTGGATACCAAGCTCAGCGATACGGATCGGAAGATCACGGTAGCTGTGCATAGAGCTCTTATAGATCATCATGTGATGCGGACAGTTCATTGGGCGAAGAACAAATTCTTCGTTATCAATAGTCATCTTAGGGAACATGTCCTCTTGATAGTGCTCCCAGTGTCCGGAAGTTTTATATAGTTCAACATTACCCAGAACTGGTGTGTATACATGCTGGTATCCCAAGCTTGCTTCCAGATCCACGATGTAACGTTCTAGAATGCTGCGCAGTTTGGCACCCTTAGGCAACCAGATCGGCAAGCCTTGTCCAACTAATTGGTTAAAAGTAAAGATTTCAAGCTCTTTACCCAGCTTACGGTGATCGCGTTTCTTCGCTTCTTCGAGCAGGCGAAGATGCTCATCCAGCTGCGCTTTTTTAATCCAAGCCGTACCATAGACGCGTTGAAGCATCTTATTCTTACTGTCACCGCGCCAGTATGCACCCGCTACATTCATCAATTTGAATACTTTGATCTTAGCAGTCGACGGCACATGTGGTCCACGGCACAAGTCGAAGAATTCACCTTGTTCATAGATTGTAATTACACTATCTTCAGCAAGTGCTTCGATCAATTCGATCTTGTAAGGATCGCCTAGCTCACCGAATATTTCAAGAGCTTCCTTCCGGCTTACTTCCTTGCGTACGATTGGAAGGTTCTCAGAAATAATACGATCCATTTCCTTTTCGATCTTTAATAGATCTTCTGGGTTAAGAGGATGCTCCAGATCCATATCGTAGTAGAAACCGTCTTCGATAACCGGACCTACTCCAAGTTTTACTTCCTTAGTTCCGTACAAACGTCTTACAGCTTGTGCCATCAAATGAGCTGTACTGTGACGCATAACTTCAAGACCTTCAGGTGAATCCAAAGTTACGATCTCTACTAGTGCGCCTTCCTCAAGTGGAGTGGACAGGTCCACAACAATACCGTTCAGTTTACCTGCTGCCGCGTTCTTACGAAGTCCACTGCTGATCGAAGCTGCTACATCATCAATGCTACTACCCTCTGCATATTCCCGAACAGAACCGTCCGGAAGCTTAATATTTACTGACATTCAAATTCCTCCTTCATATCGTTAAGCCTAGTGGCCAGTTTAAGCTTGCGGAACGGAAATATCCACGCATACAAAAAACGCCCGTCCCGCAAAGGGACGAGCGATTGCACCCGTGGTTCCACCCAAATTCGATTCTCTCAATCCGCTCTTAACACGGAGTTGAAACAGAATCCTTCGTAAGCATGGAATAACGACCATGAACCGGCGGTTCTTACTATCCCATTTCAGGGAATTCATAACCGCAGCTACAAAGGGGTAAATCGATAGTAGGCTACCGGAGGAAATTACAGCCAATGTTCCCTCTCTCTGAACGGTCCTGAACAATCAACTCATATCTTTGTCAATGCTGTTAACGTGAATTATGGAGTAATTATAAATCTGTCCTCCCTGACAGTCAAGTCTGAAGAGGCGTCAAAATTTTGTAAACCCGCTAGCAGTCACCCACACGGACAGTTCTGCATCCATGAAATGGACGCTGTCCTTAACAGGTTACTCTTCTCGGCGTTTCTTTTCAGGTAAGCGGCCTGCACGTTTCAAAGACTCACGCAACAAGTATTCGATATGTCCGTTTACGCTGCGAAATTCCTCTCCCGCCCAACGTTCCAACGCCTCATGCAGATCTGGATCGATCCGCAATGGAAAGCTTTTCTTGGCCGCCATGATGCACCGCCTTAATACAACGAGCCGGCGTTGATGACCGGACTCGCTCCGCGCTCCGATACAATCGCCACCATCAGATTATTAATCATCGCCGCTTTACGTTCTTCATCAAGCTCCACTACACCGCTCTCTTTAAGCTGTTTAATCGCCATATCAACCATGCCAACTGCACCTTCTACAATGATTTGGCGAGCAGAAAGAATGGCTGATGCCTGCTGCCGCTGCAACATCGTACTAGCAATTTCTGTTGAATAAGCCAAGTGTGTAAGCCGGGCTTCAATAACCTCCACACCAGACAAGGACAAGCGCTCTTGAAGCTCAGTCGCTAATTCTTTAGCAATTTCGTCTGCATTGGCACGCAGGGACATACCAGATTCATTGAAGTTATCATACGGGTATTTACTGGCCACATGACGCAGTGCTGTTTCACTCTGAATCTCTACGAAAGCCATATATTTATCTACATCAAAAAGGGCTTTAGCGGAGTTAATCACCTTGAAAACGATAACGGCGGCAATTTCAATCGGGTTACCCTCGACATCATTGACCTTGAGCTTCACACTGTTAAAGTTACGAACTCGTAGGGAAACCGTCTTACGTATGCTGAACGGAATGACTGCGAACAATCCACTCGTAGCGATAGTTCCTACATATTTGCCGAAAAAGGTTACAACGACTGACTTATTCGGCTGAACAACCGTAATACTCGTACACAGCACTGCCGCCACAACGAACAATACAACCGACACAACTGCATACTCCAGAACAGCACCATATATTCCACCAACCAAACAAACTGCAATTAATGCGATAACCCAAAATCCGCTGACAGGACGAAGCGTCTTCTCCTTCATAAAAGCACCTCCACTAGATATTCATTTGATATGATTATGATATCACTTATGGATAATAATGTGTATACAAAAATGTAATAAATTATTGAATTCATGTTCACATGTAAATAAATGTTATAATTAATCAAAATCAACCTAGGAGGTCCTCTTATGTTTGATAATAATAACCCTAACCAATTTAATCGTTTACCAGACCCTGACGCAGCGAAAGCTAAATTTGATGTGAATCAAAGGAAACTTCATACTGAAGGTTCACCCGGTTTTTGGAGCGAAGTCTCAAATCTTCTTATCGCTGTCGGAATCATTGCTGCAATTATTATTTTGATAAAAATATTCTAACTATTCCCACACCAAAAAACGCTTGTTTATCATTCATCCCTACAAGAGGCTGAACGATAAACAAGCGTTAAATATGTCCTTATGAATTCCGTATTAGTTCTGCATGATGAAATCATTATCAATCTTTGCATTAGCGTCATCGAACACGCGCAGAATATCATAACGCGTATTCCGCTGTGCGGGGATTTTGCCTGCTTCACGAATCAATTGAGTAATGGATTCGATATTTACTTTGTAAGTTGCGCCCGCAGAAGATACTACGTTCTCCTCAATCATCGTACTGCCGAAATCGTTGCAGCCATATTGAAGGGAAAGCTTGCCAACTTCTGGTCCCATAGTTACCCAAGAGGACTGGAAGTTCTTAATGTTGTCTAGAACAAGGCGACTAATCGCTACCGTCTTCAGATATTCTTCAGGCGATTGTCTATCCAGCTTCAGGTTGGTGTTGTCCGGTTGGAATGTCCAAGAGATAAAGGCCAAGAAACCCTCTGAATCATATTTGTTGGCAATACACTCGTCCTGAGCCTCGCGCACACGAAGTAAGTGCAGTGCCCGTTCTTCCATACTCTCACCAAGACCAATGACCATCGTAGCCGTCGTATTCATACCGATCTTATGCGCCGTCTGCATTACGTCCATCCACTCGCGCCACGAGCCTTTAAGGCGGCTGATCTTGCGGCGTGTACGGTCATCGAGAATTTCCGCTCCCCCACCTGGTAAAGAATCTAGACCCGCAGCATGGATTTGACGCACCACTTCCTCGAGCGATAATCCAGAGACCTCTTTCATCTTCATAATCTCCGCAGGAGAGAAGGAATGCATTGTAATCTCAGGGAAACGTTGCTTAATTCCGCGCAGTATATCTGTATAATAGCTGAAAGGAAGATTAGGGTTCGTTCCGCCTTGCATTAGGATTTCTGTACCATTTACAGCGATGGTCTCAGCGATTTTTTGGTAGATCGTCTCATCCGGCAGTACATAGCCCTCATCCGAGCCTGGTCTGCGATAAAATGCGCAAAAACGACAGTAGACATCACACACATTCGTATAGTTAATATTGCGACCAATTACAAACGTGGCCATCGGGTCCGGATGCCAGCGTTCCATTATAGTGTTAGCAGCAGCACCCATTTTCTCAATTTCGTTGCTCTCGAACAGTCGGATGGTATCTTCCAATTGGAGACGTTCACCCCGTAGGGCTTTGTCCAAAATAAGATCTATCGTACTCATCGTTCGCATCCTCCTTTTAAACCCTTAGGGGTATTGGTAGAATCACAAAATTACAGGAAGAAAAGACGTTGCCTTCTTTCCAGATGACAACCCTTTCTCGTAGAAATGAACAGTTCATTTCCTCATCCTATCACAATCCGAACGGCTTGAAAAATGCTTTTACATTCTTCGCTAAATCCCATCCAGAAGAAAAGCAGCATCGCAATAAGCGATACTGCCAGTTATTCTCTATTTTTTGACTAACACTCGATTGAAAGTAAATCCCAGTTATTCCGACTCAATTTCTGCCCGTGCGGCCTCTAGTGCGTTGCCAAGATCAGCAATCAAATCCTCTGCATGTTCAATGCCGACGGAGAAACGCAGCAAACGATCGTCTACACCCACAGCATTCCGAATTTCTACAGGAATATCAGCATGCGTTTGTACTGCCGGGTAAGTCATAAGTGACTCTACGCCGCCCAGGCTCTCTGCGAATGCAATAAGACGGATGTGACGAAGAAGCGGTTCTACATATCTGGCATCCTTTAATTTGAAAGAAAAAATCCCGGTATTACCTGAGGACTGGCGATTCTGAATTTCAAATCCCGGATGATCTGGCAGGCCTGGATGGAACACTTCCGCAATCGCTGGATGCTCCAGCAAATAGTGAGCAATTGCCAGCGCATTACTCTCGTGCCGCTCCATACGCAAAGCCAAGGTCTTCATGCCTCTCATCAGCTGATAACTGTCTGTTGGCCCAAGAACAGCGCCAATAGAGTTATGTAGAATAGCTATTTCAGCGGATAGTTCAGCCCCTTTAGAGACGATAAGACCGGCAAGCACATCATTGTGTCCGCCCAAATATTTGGTGGCACTATGGACTACAATATCTGCACCTAATTCCAGAGGACGCTGGAAGAATGGAGTCAGCAGCGTGTTGTCTACAATAGTAAGTAGCTCATGATGACGAGCCCAAGTAGCAACGGCTTCAATATCAGTGATCATCATTAGTGGATTCGTTGGTGTTTCAATAAATACAGCTTTCGTATTCGGACGACGCGTAGCTTCCAGTGCATCCAAATCATTCGTATCTACATAAGAAGCAGTGATTCCAAACTTAGACATTATCCGTTCCAGCAGACGATAGGTACCACCGTAAAGATCCAGTGAAACGATCAGATGATCGCCTTGAGCGAACAAGGTAAGGACCGTTTGTATAGCTGCCATCCCTGAGCTACAAGCAAATCCTGCATCTCCGGACTCCAGTTCGGCAGCTGCATTTTCAAGCACTGAACGGGTTGGACTCTTGGTACGGCTATAATCAAACCCTGTACTCTGACCGAGCTTCGGATGACGAAATGCCGTTGCATTATAAATCGGAAAATTAATTGCTCCTGTAGCCGGATCTTCTTGAGAACCTATCTGAGCCAGTCTACTTTCAATCCTAAGTTTGTCATCCATGATTAATGCCTCCTAATTATAATGTAGCGCTGTTATTAATAAACAATCGGGTCGATATCATAAGGTGTTTCTTGATATACATAGTAATTGAGCCAGTTAGAGAATAATAAATTGGCATGCGCACGCCATACAGCTGGAGGCGTTCGATCCGGATCGTCTTTAGGGAAGTAATGTTTCGGCAAGGCCATCTCCATCCCTCTAGCTACATCACGGTCATATTCCCATTTCAAGGATAAAGGGTCGTATTCGGAATGTCCGGTCACAAATATTTGTTTACCGTCGTTTGTAGCCACCAGATACATACCAGCTTCTTCGGATTCCGCTAGAATCTGCAGATCTGGGTTATTCTCAATATCTTCACGGGAGACATCGGTATGACGGGAGTGCGGTACATGGAACACCTCGTCAAAGCCGCGCAACAATTTAATGTTATTTTGATTAATCGTATGAGCGAAGACGCCAAAGCATTTTTCAGGCAATGCCACTTTACGAACACCAAAATGATGATGTAAGCCTGCTTGTGCCGCCCAACAGATATGCATGGTTGAAGTTACATTGTCCTTGCTCCATTCAAAGATCTCTTTCAATTCTTCCCAATACGATACATCCTCGAACTCCATTTGTTCTACAGGAGCACCTGTAACGATTAGGCCGTCTAAGCGGCGGTGACTAATCTCGTCAAAGGTTTTGTAAAAGCTCTTCAAATGTTCAGCAGAAGTATTCTTGGAAGTATGGGAACGTGGATGCAGTAGCGTAACATCAACTTGTAGTGGCGAATTTCCAATTAAACGCAGTAATTGAGTCTCTGTCGTCTCTTTAGTCGGCATGAGGTTCAGAATAGCAATCCGTAGTGGACGGATATCCTGATGGAAAGCCTGACTTTCGTCCATCACAAAAATATTTTCTCCGGATAGTACTTCTTTTGCCGGTAAACTGTCGGGAATTTTAATTGGCATTGTCTTTCCACTCCTTAGCTGATTTTAATTGTATTACCGCACTTCGGCTTGCTGAACAATAAAAAGACCCTTCTCGGAAATCGAGAAAGGTCATATCTACAGTCATATGCGCCTCTCTCATCTGCCAGAATTATTCTGACGACGATTTAGGCGTCAGCAGAAATTCCGCAAGATTTAGCACCGTGCGTTTACACGCCGGTTGCCGGGTTTCATAGGGCTAGTCCCTCCACCTGCTCTTGATAAGATTTAGCTGTATTCAATTAAATTACTTTAAAATTCACTTTAAATCATGAACCTCCTTTTCGTCAAGTCCATACAATGCTGAAGAAGCCTCAAAATCACAATAAATTTGCTTGAAAGAGGCATACTCCGTTGTTATACTAGACAAGTATTTCATACCTGAACGAAAAGAGAGGTGAGAAGAAGGATGGAAGGCGACCCTAGCTCGCAATTAAGTGTACAGAATGAGCAACCACACAGGATAATCATCAGCTTGCCGGCGGCGGGAGCAGTTCTTCTTCATGCCCTCGAAATGTCATTTGGCCTTATGTATTGATTGTAACCCCGGCCAAGCTGATTTTTTTCTCTGTGCTTAATTAGCAGTCCCTGGTGAAGACCTGGGGACAGGAGGAGTGAAATCAGATGAAAATCCGGCTGGTGAATGCAGGGGTTTTTACACCTATTGATGAAATTGATGAAACACTGACACCCCCAACGGAAGGGTTCTATTGGATTGATGCCGATGTGGAGGATTTGGAGCTACTTCAGCCCTTGTTCAATCTACATGATCTTGCTGTTGAGGATTGCCTTAGCGAAGAGGATCAGCGTCCAAAGATCGAAATATACGAAAGTCACTACTTTATTGTTGTAAATAGCATCCGCTTTGATGATGAGGAAATTTTCCTTCGAGCGCTCAATGTATTCCTTGGAAGACATTACATCATCACTGTAACGAAACAAAAGATCAATGAACTGCGAATCCTGAAGCCTATGCTCTGGGAGCAAGAGGTAAATGAGCCGGATATGTTCCTTTACTTACTTATTGACCTTGTCGTGGATAACTACTTCTCCGTCGGCGACCGGATTGAGGCTCGAATTGAGAAGCTGGAAGAAGATATCCTCATGCACACCAAGAAGTCACATCTCAGCGAAATTATCGGTCTACGAAGTGAGATTCTATGGTTGAAGAAGATGTTGGGCCCACAGAAAGAGGTTATTAATACCCTCAATAAAAAAGACCTCCGTCTGATTGATGATCAGCTGCAAAAATATTTTAGCGACATTTATGAAAATGCGGTTAAAATATCTGAAACCTTCGAGACGTACCGCGATCTCATGGGCAACTTACGAGAGGCATACCAATCCAGTATTGCCAACCGCGCGAATGAAATTATGAGAGTGTTTACTGCGATCACAACAATATTCATGCCCCTGACCGTAATTACCGGAATCTATGGTATGAACTTTGATCATATGCCTGAGCTTCATACGAAATACGGCTATTTTGGCGTTATAGGCGTTATGTTGACGTTAGGCTGTGGAATGCTGTATGTATTCCGCAAGAAGGAATGGCTATGAACCAAATTGGACGAATAAGCAAGACGAAGGCCCTGTAACCGTAAGGTATAAGGAAGCCTTCGTCTTTTTAGTATGCGGAATTACAATTAAAAGCTGGTCGCCATACTCACTTTATTCGTTTGCTCTCGACGGAAACGGATGCGGATCAACCGCAATCGCTCATAATATGAATCCAACCCTTCAGCAGGCGAAAAACCCTCTCCGTACACCTTATGTAGCACCGGTTTTAAGAAGAGATCTCCATGCTCCACATAGGCATTCCAAACCGCTTCCTGCTCATTCTGCGGCATATTGCTAAGCTCCACGACGATTAGTTTCTCTACGGAATAACCTTCTCTCTCAAGTTCCTCTACCGCTTCAATCAGTTCACGGCGGTTCACTCCACTATTCAGCTTAAGCTGTTCCATGCTCAATCCATTCTCGATCCCCTGTAGCAGAATTCGACGTAAGCGCAGTCGTTCAAGCTGCTTCTTATATTTGACCTCTTTCTGTTTATAAAGCCAAGATACAAAAGGCTCCTCTTCGATTACTTCATGTACCCAATTCAGAGGAAAGGAATGTTCCCTTGCCACCGCTGTAGTGATAGCGAGCCAATCAGCCCCAAACTGTGCTACCTTCCCCTCTCCTACACCTGGAATCTGCAGCAGTTCCTCAGGCGTATGGGGTAGAAATGTGCTTAATAAGCGCAACAGACGATTGCTGGCGAGAATATAGGGCGCCTTCCGTTCACTCGAAGCTTTTCCACGGCGCCAAGTACATAACTCCTCATAAATAGCTTCATTCCCATGATGTTCGCTGTAATATTGAAGCTTAAGCTGCTCCTGATTACGTCCAGTAAGACTATCCTCCTCGTGGAATATCCCATCTATTAAGGGTCGATAGCCATCTCCCATCTTCACCGCCAGCTCATGCCTGTATACACAGAGCATTTCATTCCATGAACCGCCTTCATACCATAAATTCTCGATGCAATTCTCTCCACCTGAAAAATCACGCCAGCCCAGACTCCAGATTCCCTCCTCCTCTCCAATCCACAGCTGGGCGTACACCTCTTGATCCACTCCAGATATTCTGGATAAACGATTCATAAATACGATTTGCATATTCATCCCTTCCTTTCTCAACTTACAGCAAGCACTATAACCTCCCGGGCAGATCCTCCTTCGGAGCGAACCAATCCTTCTCAATCAGACCCCGAAACGCAAAAAAAGCACCTCTCTCACGATAAACGCGAAAGAGGTGCTCCCTCATTAAATGCTATACTGTTAGATCCTAGAATACCATATATTACCGAACAGTCAATGTCTTTTTATACTAGTTTCTAGCTAGAGCTAATGTAGCCAGTCCAATGGCTCCAGCAAGCCCTGCATTGTCTCCAAGACCCGGTGACACAACATAATTCTCGATGTCGACATTAAGTGATGGATGCTGAACATATCCGCTCAATAGCTCTTGCAGCTTAGTACGAATTAACGGGAACAAGTGGCTTTGTTTCATGACACCACCGCCCATTACGATTTTTTGAGGAGACAGAATCAGCACATAGTTCATGAGTGCATGCGCAAGATAGTGAGCTTCCATCTCCCATGCTGGATGGTCCACTGGTAACTCGCCTGCCGGTTGTCCCCACCGTTTACCGATCCCCGGACCTGCGGCTAACCCTTCAAGGCAATCACCATGATATGGACAGTAACCCTCAAACGTATCCTCTGGATGTCTACGAACTAGAATATGTCCCATCTCAGGATGAGATAATCCATGTACCATCTGACCGCCTACAACCGCTCCCGCTCCAATGCCTGTCCCAACCGTAATATAAAGGCAGCTGTCCAAACCTTTAGCCGCTCCCCATTTACTCTCAGCAAGTGCCGCACCATTCACATCCGTATCAAACCCAATCGGCACATTAAATTGCTCTGCCATAGTACCTACTAGATTATATTGTCCCCAGTGAGGTTTTGGTGTCGTTGTTATATAACCATAAGTAGGGCTGTCCAGCACGGGATCAATCGGTCCAAAAGATCCTATTCCGAAAGCTTCTACATTCTTCCCTTTAAAATAGTTTATTACTAATCCCATCGTTTCTTCCGGAGTAGTAGTCGGAAAGCTTACCCGATCAACAATGGTACCGTCCTCATAACCAATCCCACATACAAACTTTGTTCCGCCTGCTTCAATCGCTCCTAATAGCTTCACAGCAATTATCTCCCTTTCTCTAGTTAGAAGTTGATACGCTACCCATAAATAATATCATTCAAAAAAGCAATCACCAGCCCTAATTATACGTTGAATGAAGCGCTATCACAACAATAAAACTCCCTCCATGCATCTTTGCATGAAGGGAGTTCCTCCTTATCCCAAATCGCCTAACTCAATCTGTACAATGCCTCGCTCATCTTGCACCTCAGCAATCAAGTGCATCAGGCTGCCGAACTCCAGCTCTTGAAATTTGCGCGCGGCTGTTTCCCGCTGTAGTTGCCACAAGGCTTCTGTCAGCTCGCAGACTACCGGTACATCGCAACGGATTTCAGCTAGCTCTCGCGATAAATGCAGCATATCCAGATCTGCTTCGATTTTGGTACGCACACCTTTAGGAAGCAAGTGCAGATTCTCAATTACACCTTCAACTGTACCGTATTCGGTTAACAGTTTCAGTGCAGTTTTCTCACCAATCCCTTTTACCCCTGGATAGTTGTCACTGGTATCGCCCATAAAGCCCTTCAGGTCAATCACCTGTCTAGGGGTTAGACCCTTTTCCTCCAGCAACTCTGCAAGGTCATACACTTTATAGTTAGAGCGTCCTTTTTTCATGATTACGACCTTAACGTTCTCATCAATGAGCTGAAGCATATCATGGTCACCCGTCAAAATATATACCTCGGAATTTTCACTGTAACAAGAAGCTAACGTACCAATGCAATCATCCGCTTCATAGCCTGCAAGTCCGATATTCGGAACACCTAGCTCAGCTACTACATCTTTTACCAGATCGAACTGTGGAATCAGCTCTAATGGTGCCTCAATCCGATTCGATTTGTACCCATCATATTTCTCTGTGCGGAACGTTCCTTTGCCCATATCCCAGCAGCATACGACGTGAGAAGGCTCAAATGTGCTTACCGCATCGAAAAAATACTGTAAAAAACCATACACTGCATTCGTCGGTAATCCAGCTTTTGTCTTGCGAATATATCCTCCATAAGAGGTCGCATAAAAGGCCCGGAACAGCAGAGCCATTCCATCTACAAGCATTACACGGCCCGTTGTTTCTGCTCTCATGTATAAACCTCTCCTCTAATCGTTCTATTAATATTAAGCATTTGTCCAAGCTATTGCACAAAGAGTATTCTAACAGAAAATACTTGATCTGATAAGGGATCATAAAGTTACACATATGGGAGCATATTCTTATCCTTTGAAATTAACAGCTCAACTTTCGCAGCTCAAATCTCCAAACAAACCCTTGATGAGTCCTCCGAGTGTCCGGCATCACTTGATTGACGCCGTTCGTATTCCAACGCTAAATAACGGCTGAATATGCATGTCGTTTCCTTCACATACAAAAATGCTCCCCTTCATTGGTAATTCATCTCAGGTAACTCAATTCTCCTTTTCCAATCTTCAGTTGAGAGAGATATAAAAAAACTTTTCCAATCCAGAAACAAACTTTTTAGGTTACCTCATACGTCTTGCTTATGTAAGAGACAAACAAGAATAAACGGAGGTTTGGAAGATGAAAAAACAGTTTGCAAAAAAAATTCCTTATTTAGTACTGGCGGGTTTCATTTGTGCCGTTGGAATCGGAGCGCCACAAATTTCATTAGCAAAACAGACAAACTCAGCTCCAAAAGTGGTGAATCAGCAGTCCGAAAAAACATTACAAAAAATAGAAATTGGTCAAAAAATTAAAGTACCCGAATTTAAACTGAAGGAAAACACGTATGTACTTGATTACAAAATATCCGATGTTACCGGTGACTCCGTTAAAGACCAAGTGATTTTGGTCGGGATAAAAGAAAAAATTGATGGAAAACTGGATGCGTACGCGAGCAATTTATCCGTCATCGTGCAAGATGGAAAAACCAACAGATACTATAAATATGATTGGGTGTACAAAGGAACGGACGGAAAATTGTATGGAGAACTTGGAAGAGAACCGAATTTGATTATCGGTGACTATACAGGTAACAAAGTGAACGATATTATCACAACAGCCCCTCAAGGAGGAAATGGTGGATACGTGGATCATCTGTTCTTAACATGGGAAGGGAATAAACTTAAAGATGTTTTGGCAAAGGATGTTGTAGCGGATAACCAAGAACTATACACTAATTCTCAAGCAAACTTCAGTTTGAAATTGCCCGCTTCATGGAAAGGACATTACAAGACAAGCCAATATGCAGGTGCAAGTGCAAATAAAATCATACCGTTGGCTAAGCATGTAGTGCAGTTCGATTATACGACAAAGGATCGAAAAGATGCTGAAATGCTGCTGATGATCTCCGTATTCTCCAAAAATGATTGGAGCCACCTATCCAGTGAACAAGGCCCGCCTGTAGGGAGTGTAATTACGGAAGCCAACGGAATGGTTTATGTGTATACAACTCCGCAGTCCAATCCGTTTGATCCCCAGTCGAAGGACGGCAAGCTGTTTGACCAACTCTATGGTGATTTGAAAATCGGGAAATTTTTCACACTGCTAAAATAGGTTTTTGTAGATTCAAGTTGACCGATAGTTCAATACTTATATTAGAAACGATATGAAAAAGGATCTATATAGATATAGATATAAATAACATAATATGAGCATAATTCTTTATTTTCTGTGTCACTTCGTAGCTTTCCCTCACGGAGGAAAAAATTAGAATTGCGTAAAAAACTCGGTTTCCTTAAGATATGGAACATCGAGTTTTTTAATCTGACGGAACTCTTAGTAGTTCTCATTTCCTGGAAGAAAGTAAAAAGCTGTACAGCGATTTTACAGCTGAAATGAAGGAGTTAAAGAAAAATGGCGGAGGCCATACAGGCATGGAAAGCGGCTATGAAGTCAAAACCGACAACGATCAGATTCTTGCTATTGGCAGATATGTCGTAGATACGGTCGGCTCATCCTCAATAACATTTAAATACGATACGATCGATAAGAAAAATCAACTAAATTAACAAGAAAAGACCATGCTCTCAAAATGAGAAGCATGGCCTTTTCTTGTTTAGCTAGAGGCAATTATTGCACAGTGGACACACGGTGTGTCTCACCTTCAGCTACTTCAAGTGTAATAAAGCTAATTTGCCCTCTCGCTTCGGTTAATTCCTGTTTCGCTGAGACGGCAATGCCGTTATGATACAACGTACTAACATTCCCTAGGAAAGCTGCCTTCCAGACAAAAGGTTCTCCAGATTGCAGCGTAACTGCACTTTCTGTGTTGCCATTATGTTTAACCGTAAGAGTACGGTCGAGAATTGGGATGTCCCCCATTTCTGCCCATTCCATAGAATGTGCAAGCGAAGGCAGGGTGCTGATTACGGATGCTCCATTCGCTGCAATTCCCATCAATCCTGTAGCCATAGAACCGATCACGCAATAAGACACTTCTGGGTAATCCCGGCGATCCAGAGTGGGGTCAACCAGTTCCTTCAATTCATTGAAGGCCTCCTCAATCTCTCCATACCGATAAAAGATATCCGGCAAGTAAGTTTTACCCTCGACATTGGCAACACGATTGACTTTGACATCCTCCAGCGCCATACGCAGCTTCTCCTGATTACGGATCGAACCATAATAAAGTGGAAGGAAGTTGCCCTCAGCATGGTAGTCCGTAACGAAGGATCGATCCTGCAGCATTGCACCATAGAAACGCTCTTTAGCTTCGTTCCACCAGTCTTTCTCGTAAAGCTGTTCCAGCTCTTTCGCCTTGTCTGCATACTGTTTTGCTTCTCCGGTTTGGCCTCTGAGGCTAGCCAGATGAGCAAATGCTCGGTATCCAGAGATCTGTGCACCGATCATATCACCGCCGAGTAGCGGATGAAGTCCGGCTTCATTGAAGGTCGCCAAACCTCTACGACCATACTCCGGATAATACTCTAATAGACCATCGCCATCCTTATCCCAAGTCTTCGTATATTCATTTAATGTTAACTGGAAGAACTTCAGCAATTTGCTATCATTTAAATAATAGTTATCGCCAGTCCATTGGTATTGACGCCAGCTTGTGTCGATAATATCGAAGTTTGCAGGAAGATTGTACCAGAAGTCTTGGTCATTATCATAATCAACTGGGGCAGGCACATTGTCCTTAGTGATCTCCCAGTATGTACACCAGTCCCGCGATTCCGCAATGTTCTCGGCAAAACGCATGATCATATTCTTAGTATGGAATCGAAGCCCCAGTACAGCAGCCCCATTGCTATGATGCATAACATCACGAATACAAAATGCTTCACGTTCAGGCAATGCCGCTTCATACCACAGCCCAACGGCATCTTCACCAAAGTGGGCATATTCCAGCGCCTGCTGTTTGGCCCAGACAAAACCTTCGTTCAAGTCTTTGTCGGAGGATTGGAAAGTTACTGCACCTGCTTTAGATTTTATTTCATTCAAATGAGTCATCTCAAAGTCACTCCCGTTTGTCTGTTTTTCTGTTTAGCTTTCCTTGGAACCCGAGAAGGTCAGACCCTCCATAAACGCTTTTTGCGAGGTAAAGAACAATAGTATACACGGCAAAGTGATTACAACCGCTGCAGCCATCAACAGATTGGTATCTGTGGCATAGGTACCTTGAAATCCAGCTAGTCCGAGTGTGAGCGTTTTCCATTTGTCGCTATTGATGTAAATCAGCGGTCCCATGAAGTTGTTCCAAGATCCCATGAAGACCATAACACCAACAGCCATTAGAGCCGGCTTTGACAGCGGAAGGAAGATCGTCCGCCAAATTTTAAAGTAACCACAACCATCGATGATTGCCGCTTCCTCAAGTCCAATAGGCAAGCGAGAATAAAACTGGCGCAATAAGAAGATATAGAATGCTGATCCAAAGAAAGCAGGAACGATCAAAGGATAAAGCGTATCGAGCATGCCCAGGTTTTTGAAAAGAATAAACTGCGGGATCATCGTTACTTCACCGGGAAGCAGCATGGTTGACAGGACGAGTACGAACAGGAACCCGCTTCCTCGCACCTTTAACCGAGCAAACGCGTAGCCCACAAGCGAACAGGACAGCACTGTACCGATAATAGGCAGTACGGTTGTAATCAAGGTATTGAGCAAATATTGCGGGAACGGAAAGGCGGTGAGCGCCTTGGCATAATTTCCCCAGCGCCAGTGCTCCGGCCAGATACTCATCCCTGAAACCGCAAGCTCCTCTAGACTTCGCAATGAGGCGGAGACCATCCAAACAAAAGGATACAGGAACGCAACGCTCCCGATCAGCAGTAGAAGATAGGCCAGCCAATGCCACTTTTTCTTGGCAGAATTACGCTCTTTTTTGACGGACACGACGCTTCCTCCCTCCGTTTTGCTCTGTTTCGTAGTACACCCATAAAGCACTGCTTCGGAATACAATCGCGGTGAACACTAGGATAATCACGAAGAGTACCCAGGCCAGCGCAGAACCGTAGCCCATTTTGAACCACATAAAGGCATTTTGATATAGGTAATAAGCATAGAAAAGCAATGAATTATCTGGCCCTCCGTTGATCATAAAGCCTTGGGTAAATGTCTGGAAGGCACCTATCATACTTGTCACTGTATTGAAGAAAAGAATTGGCGAGATCTGAGGCAGAGTAACATGCCATATTTTTCTCGCGGCAGTGGCGCCGTCGATTTCGGCCGCTTCATATAGACTTTGCGGAATGTCTGACAAGCCAGCCAGGTAAATGATCATATTACCGCCAACGGTCCAAAGGCTCATGATAATTACCGCGGGCATCGACCAATCCGGACTGGAGAACCAACCGGGACCTTCAATTCCAACCAAACGCAGCAGCGAGTTCACGAGACCGACATTTGGGTTAAAGATCCAGATGAACAGCACCATCTGTGCAACACCCTGCACCAGTGTAGGGAGATAATAGATCGTACGGAAAATATAAATACCACGAAGCTTCAGATTCATCAGGATCGCAATAGCAAACGACAGAATGACCTGTAGCGGAACACTTACCAATGTGTAATAAAAAGTAACGGACAACGATTTATAGAATAGCGTGTCCTTGAACAACATCCGGTAATTGTCCAGCCCCGTCCACTGCGGATCACTGACCACTTCCCATTTATTGAAGCTGATATAGAACGAGAAGATCATCGGCCCTACTGTAAACAATAGAAAACCGATAATCCAGACCGAAACGAACATATAGAAGCTAGCCGTTTTGGTATGCATAATCTTCTTCTTCACCAGCATTCTCATCAATACAATAATAACAATGAAGACCAGCGCAATCACGGTCAGAAAAGGGAGAAGCGGCAGTAAATCTGCCGGCATCCCCATTCCTTCATAGAAATTGTAAATCCCTTCTATTATTCCATTCATAGTAATCTCCCGTTAGTTTTGTTGTAGGATCTTATTAATCTTCTCTGCTACCTGCGGGAATACTTCCTTAACATCCTTTTGACCGATTCCGATCGGTGTCGTATCGTCAATAGCTTTCATCTCGTTACCGATCTCATTGGTACGCTTCTGAGCTTCCTGTGAATGCTGCTTCTCCGCTGCAAGGACGAAGGCTTTCAGGTTCTTATCCGGATAAATGGCTTCAAATGCACTAGTAGCACTGCTAAGAACAGGAATTCCATAGGCATTTTTGTTGCCACCAATAATTTTCTGCGTCTCTTCATTCTGTGTCAGGTGATTAATGAAAATCTTAGCCGCTTCCGCATTCTTGCTATCCTTGCTGAGTGCTAAGCCGTTGACTTCCTTGGAACCGCCACCTCCAGGGAACGGTACAAGATCCCATTTAAAGCTTTGCACTTCAGCCATCTGCGGCAGGTACCAAGGACCGAAGTCGGTGAACATACCGATTCTGCCGCCGAGATACCAGTTCATCATGTTCTGCCCTTGTTTCTCCGTATCATTCGGTACAATACCCTCTAGCTTGGAAGCAACCATATACTCAGCAGCTTTAATTGCTTCAGGCTCACCCAATGCCGATTTGGTCAGATCATCACTATAGAATTGCCCACCGAACGCATAGATCCAGTTGCCTAGGTACAACGGCTCGGAACCAAAAACCTTCGTAGCACCCTCTCCAGCTGTGAGCTTCTTCGAGATATCGTTGAACTCATCAGTCGTCATAGGCTCGGTTTTGCTTGGAAGTGGAATGTTATTCTTCTCAAAAAGATCCACGTTAATCGCCATAACCTTAGGCTTAATAATGAACGGCGCTGCGTAAACCTTACCGTCTACACTCATAGAATCAAGCAGTGAAGCCGAGCTGAAGACGGAGCCATCCACTTCTATTTCTTGGAAAGCGTTTGCAAAACCAGGTAAATCCCCTGCGGAGATCAGCATCACATCCGGTGCAGTCCCTCCGGCAATCATCGTCTGTAATTTCGTCAGATAATCCTTTTGAATCCACTGACTTTCTACTTGGATATCTGGATATGTCTTCTTAAAGTTATCTATTGCCTGCTTAATGGCGTCAGCCTCTGACTGGGCTCCCCAATAAGCAAACGTAATTTTCCCTTTAGGTGTCCCGCTGTTACCGCCAGAGTTTGAGGAGCTTTGGGCTGTGTTTCCTCCGTTGCCGGAGCAAGCGGATAAAGCAATTACAACAAGCAGAGATAAAACAATCAAAGACCATTTTTTCATCATGATGTCCCCCTTTTGAATGTTTAACTACTTTGTGATGGCCGGATTTCTGCACCGCAGCTGCTTCTGATGATCAACTTGGATGGAAGTACAATCTTTAAGGGCACTTCTCTACCACCAATGCGTTCCAGCAGCATCTTAACAGCGCTCTGACCCATCTGTTCTGTGTAGATTTTCACCGTCGTTAAAGGCGGATTGGCATAAGCGGCCATTTCAATATCATCAATGCCGACAATTGCTACATCTTTGGGAACCTTTATGCCCGCTTCCTTCAGCGCCCTCCCGGCTGCAATGGCCATAGGGTCCGAACCGATCAGAAAGGCCTCCGGCAAGTTCTGCTTCTCAATCGCTTCCTTCATGAGCTGGTATCCAGTGGACATGGAAAAGTTGTTGCCTATGTGGACATGCTCCGGCATATACAAGTTCTTTTGCTTCATATAAGCTTCGAAGCTACTTTGCCGCTGATCCAGTGAATCTGTACCAGAGTTGGAACCAAAACGGTTAATGAAATCGCGCGAACTGATTAGACCGATTCTCGTATAACCAAGCCCTAGAAGATGATCTAATGCTATTCTAGTTACTTTGTCGAAGTCGTTAACCACGGAATCAAAGCGATCCTCATCTGGTGAGTAATCCACAAACACAACGTTCTGTATCCGACTAAAAAATAGATTATAAGGATCAAACTCGAATTTTCCAATCACAATAAGGCCATCTAAACCCGACAGGCTTTCATACGATTCATGGTTTACCCAGCGGATGGTACGAGTAATATGCAGGCCAAGCTGATTGAACTCTTTCTCAATCTGCAGTCTAATCGACAAATAATAGGGGTCCTCTGATTCAAATTGCTCCGAACAAAAGGTAACCAATCCAATTTTATAATCCTTCAACTGTGCCGCATGAGTTACTGGGCGCCGCTGACTACCTTTATAATGCAGTTGTTCCGCAGCGGAAAGAATCTTTCTCCTTGTATCCTCTAATACCGATAACGATGGATCTCCGTTAAGCACCCGGGACACTGTAGATGGAGAAACGCCTGCCAGACTTGCGATATCACGAATAGTTGCCAAAACTAATCACCTTTTCACTTCATATTTGGGAAACACCCCTCACAATCATTTTATAGTTTAGCCAATCATTTGCCAATCTAAAATATGTTTGTTTACTAAACATCAGTGAACTAATGTGTGATTCCAATATATCAGGGATTAAATTGTTTGACAATACCTATATTTAATCGCTTTCATCTTTTATTTTCGCTATTAATGAATGATTTATCAGATAAAAATTATGAGTGAATATTTTTGTTTACTATACGTTTCGTAAATATTATACTCGTAACGAATGGTAATCAGTAAATATCTATTTTTTAAAATAGGAGGCATTATGAAAACTTTAATCAACAACGATTGTCCCCATGTAGCTGTAATTAGCGAGAACCCTTTCTTTGAAAGCACTACCACCGTTGAGATCATCGAGGAGAATCTTTTTCTGATTCATATCCGGTTAACAGCCTTGCAAAAAGATTATCCGCCCGTATGCCGTATAGAGTGGTCTATTCCCGCAGTTGATATCCATTCCCTGTGGCATCCGGGAACGGACCGCAATAAAGCCTTTCAGGTGGATTGGGGCGATGGTTTCCAATCCAAAAGCACTTCCCTCGCGCCAGTGGCTTCACTGTTCAACTTGAGCGGGCGGAACCGCATGACCTTTGCTTTTAGCGACGCCTTGAACAATGTGTCCATTAAAGCCGGTATCCATGAAGAGAATTCCAGCTTCCTATGCTCTGTAACCCTGTTCGAAGAAGCCCTACCGAAGATGGACCATTATGAAGCCACACTTCGGATCGACCATAGAAATATTCCTTACCATAAGGCGTTGGGGGATGTAACGTTATGGTGGGAGACCTTACCCGGCTATAAACCGGCCGTAGTTCCAGATGTAGCGCTGCGTCCTATGTACTCTACCTGGTATTCCTTCCATCAGGAGTTGAACGCCGCCGAATTAGAGGAGCAGTGTAGACTTGCAAAGGAAATCGGCTGTGACAGCATTATCGTTGATGATGGCTGGCAAACAGACGACAACAATCGAGGTTACGCCTTTACTGGCGACTGGGAGGTTTATGACGGTAAGATTCCAGACATGAAATCTCATGTCGAAGCTGTTCATCGACTCGACATGAAATATATGCTCTGGTATTCCGTTCCGTTTGTAGGCAAATGCAGCAAGGTATGGGGTCAATTTGAGAACAAGCTGCTTCGCGTAGATGAAAAGTTGAACGCCGGGGTGCTTGATCCTCGTTACCCAGATGTACGGGAGTATTTGATCCGCACCTATGAACAGGCCGTTACAGACTGGGATATCGACGGACTGAAACTGGATTTCGTGGACAGCTTTAGGCTCAGTCCAGATCAGAAGGAAGGAACTGCAGAGGGTAGGGATTATGCATCGGTACCGGAAGCGGTTGACCGCTTGCTCTCCGATGTTATGGATCGACTAAAAGCCATCAAGCCTGATATTCTGATTGAATTCCGCCAGACCTATATAGGCCCTCTGATGCGAAAATACGGCAATATGTTCCGAGCGAACGACTGCCCGAATGACTCTATTCAGAACAGAGTTCGTACGCTTGACCTACGTCTTCTGTCAGGAAATACAGCTGTTCATTCCGATATGATCATGTTTAACCCGAATGAACCTTTAGAGAGTGCGGCCATGCAATTGATCAACGTGATCTTCTCTGTTCCGCAAATCTCCCTGCGTCTTAATGACATCGGGGAAGATTATTTATCTATGCTACGTTTTTGGTTAGCTTTCAGTAGAGAGTATAGCGATGTTCTGCTCAAAGGAGCGTTATACCCACAGCAACCGGAGTTACTATATCCTTTAGTGACTGCACGAAAAGACGACATACAAATCATTGCTATCTATGCCGATGCTGTTGTTCCTATAGAACAGGACGCTACCCAATTATTCATTGTGAACGGAACCTATAACGAAAAGTTAGTCATCCGAAGCTCCCTTTCCCCTGCACACTACGAGATACAGGTGAAAGATTGCCTCGGACAACTAGTCAGCTCACAAACGCAGGAGATCAACAAAGGATTGCTTGAAGTGGCAGTTCCTAAGGCGGGGATCATTAGCTTCACCCGAGTGCCGAACGCGCTGTAACTCCATCTAGAATTCTTGCGTTTTATTCAAATAGAGTATACCAAAAAGGGATGTCACAACAGCCATGATATGACTGCTGGGACATCCCTTAACGGAATTATGCCTTGGAAGAAGTATTAGTCCAAGCTTCAGCATATTGATCTTCTTTAAATCCGACCGTAACTTTAACTCCATCAGTGACAATCGGACGTTTGTTTAGCATGCCATGGCTCGCGAGCAGCTCAAGCTTCTCCTGCTCACTAAGCTGTGCCATTTTGTCCTTAAGACCCAAAGATTTATAGACTTCACCGCTTGTATTAAAAAACTTTTTCAGTTCAAGACCGCTATTGGCCAGCAATTCACGCAGTTCCTCAACGGTAGGTGGCTGTTCTGCGATGTGCTGAAGCTCTAGCTCATGACCTTGCCCTTGTAGCCATTTCACTGCGCTGCGGCAGGTGCTGCATTTTGGATATTGATATACTTTTAGTTTGCTCATGTTGTTCTCCTTTAATGGTCGGCTAATAATTCGTAACTACGGGGAATGTTTGGACTTCCGGCCGCTGTTGTCGTAAGGATTTCTTCATTATACCGTTAATCACGGTTGAAATCCGGAGACAAAGGCGGTCGCTATCGCTCCTACAGTTCCAAACTTCCCCTCCATTACTTCATAGCCTGAGTATTAATTTTACCTCAAATTCGCTATCGTTCCTTGCTCCAATATTTCCTCCAAAGCCGCCATATCAGGCGGCAATGGGGCTTCGAAGATCATTTCTTGCAGCAGCACTGGATGCTTGAACGTCAGACGCACCGCATGCAGTGCTTGACGTGGGATGGAAGCATCTAGTGCTGCAATGGACTCCAACTGTTCACTTTGAGTTGAGGTCAGTTCCGGTAGATTATACAGCTCATGACGATACATGCTGTCGCCAATCAGAGGACAGCCGATTGAGGTCATATGGACCCGGATCTGATGGGTACGCCCACTCTCCAGCTTTAATTCAACTTTTGAACCTTGTGCGTATACGGTTTTAACCTCGTAACGAGTCAAGGATGGGTATCCATCCGGTGTTACGATGCGCCGATGCGGCTCCTCGGGATCACGGTCAATAGGCCCATCGATATCGCCGAACGGCTCGGCAGGAGCACCATGAACAAATGCAGCATAACGTTTGTCCACAGTGCCCGCAATCATCTGCTCGGAAATATGCTGATGGCTATATGGGTTCTTGGCGATGACTAACACACCGGAGGTTTCCTGGTCCAGACGATGAACTGGTCGGAAGCGGAACCGTTCATTCTTTTGTGCCCAATAATGAACTACTCCGTTGGCAAGCGTATCTGTGTAATGTCCGTGTGTGGGATGCACGATGATCCCTGCAGCCTTGTTTACAACGAGTAGATGCTCATCCTCAAATAGAATTTCAAAGGGAATCGGCTGTGGTAAAATATCATCCGAAGTCTCCGTCTCCATGCGAATCTGAACAATATCTCCCGCTTTAACATGTACGCTGATATAAACACGCTCTCCATTTAATGTAATGCCTTGTTCTGTCTGCTTAAGGCGTGATAATAATTTGCGTGAAACATCCATCCGTTTATGCAGAATCGTCTTCAAGAGCCAGTCATCCTCTTCAGGAGGTATGATGTAAGTAATAGGTGAATAATAGCTTGTCATATTAGTCCCGGAACACCTTTTTACTGCGAATGTATTCTACATCAGTAATCCCTGCCCGTGTATTAGCCGTCCTAGCCAGTGCAAAGAAATAATCCGATAACCGGTTCAAATAAATAACCGCTTCCGGGTTAATGTCCGCATTTCGCCCAAGTGTAACTGCCCGACGTTCCGCCCGGCGACAAACGGTCCGGCACACATGTAGAACTGAAGCTAGCGGGCTGCCCCCAGGGAGGATGAATTTTTCTAGCGGTGGATTCTCTGCTTGAAGATCATCAATCCAGCCCTCCAGCCGTTTAGCCATCTCGTTTGTTACCATATATTTACCACCATCAGCTAGCTTAATAAATGCCAGATCGGTCCCGCAATCGAATAGCTCATGCTGAATTTCCAGCAGCTGCTCGCGTACATCATCAAACTTATCGTCCTCCATCAGGCTCCGTGCCTGCCCTACAAAGCAATTCAGTTCATCGATGGTTCCGTATGCTTCAACTCGGACATCATCCTTACCAACCCGGCCGCCAATCACCGAAGTTTGACCTGCATCACCCGTACGTGTATAGATCACCATGGCTTATTCCTCCTATCCATTCTTCAAATCACATAATGTTAGTTTAAGCTTTCTTATATAAAATTGGCAAATGAAGAGTATAGATAGTAAACGGAACCTATGCCATGTTATTTTTAATTAGGTTAAGACCATTATCATAGACAATCTGCCCGTCAATCAGCGTACCCACGATAGAAATATCTTTAAGGTTAAGCGGATCAGTAGTCGTAGGATCTTCAGCTAATATAGCAAAATCAGCTCGCTTGCCAAGCTCGATCGTCCCCACATCATCTTCTTCAAAAATCAGTTTCGCCCCGTAAGAGGTCATTGCGCGCAGCGCCGTTACTACATCGATTCGCTGCTCCGGGCCTAGAATCTTGCCATTGCTAGTTAAGCGATTTACGGCTACCCATACCGAGAACAGAGGCGAGACAGGAGTTACTGGATCATCTGAATGAAGCGTAAATAATACATTGTGTGCTGCCGCTTCTGCTAAAGGATTGATTCGTCGCCCCCGCTCTGGTCCTAGAAATATCTGTTCATGTCGGTCGCCCCAGTAATACACATGATTGATAAAAAAAGAGCCTGCAACACCTAATTCATGCATTCGGATCAGATCTTCAGTGGTAGCTGTCTGAACATGCTCAATCCGGTGACGATGATCAGGACGCGGGCTATCTAGAATTGCCTGCTTGAATGCATCCAAAATCGAGCCTATCGCACGATCTCCATTCCCGTGGATCGCATACGAAAACCTCTGTCATGCAAGTCTTTCACTTCAGCATTTAATTCTTCCTGAGCATGAATGAGATCCCCTGACACACCCGGATCATTGAAATACGGCTCACGAAGCGCTCCGGTCAGTCCTTGAATAGAACCATCTTGGAACATTTTGGCACTATCTAATGAAGCACGGCCTCCAGAGCGTTTGCGAATATACGCATCCACTTCCCGCGCTGTCATTGAACCCATTTGGCTGCCTTCGCGAAGCCTATCACTCGCTATCATCAATTTCATATGCATAGGGAGTTGTCCTTGCTTAATGGCCTTGAAACACAATTCCAAATCATCTATCTCATTGGTTATTCCAATCTTCGCATCTGTATTCGTTGTAATCCCCTGCGATAAATAGGACAACGACTCTTCACTAATTAAAGAAAGAAGCTCCTGCTCGCTAGGCTCTGGAGCATAAGCACCAACCGCTTGCGCCGTCCCCTCGTAGAGAATCCCATTAAGACGCCCCTTCTCGTCCCTACCAAAACTTCCACCTTCAGGATCATTTGTTTGCTCATCTACGCCCGCTATTTCCAGAGCTAGAGAGTTAGCCACTCCCAAATGTCCGGAAATATGATAAATGATCACTGGATGCTCTGGTGCCGCTTCATCAAGATCTTTTTTCGTTGGATGTCTCATATCTGATAAGGCGGTATCATCATATCCAAAACCCACAATCCAGCTGCCTTTCTCTACATTTAAGGCTCTCTCTTTGATCTGGGACTTGATATCGGAGATATCACGATTTGGTGGACTTTTACAATCTAGATATTGTCTGAGCATAATAGCGCTGATCATGTGATTATGGGTATCTATAAATCCAGGAAGCAAGGTTGCACCCTGTAGATCAATACACTTAGTTCTTTCAGTAATATTCACTTCATTTGAGGGTGGCTTCTTTTCTGACCAAATCCCCGTAATCCTTCCATTCGTGACGCCTACAGATCCTGCCTTCTTATTTTCCTCATCTAGGGTCAACACATTTGCATTTACGATCAACAACTCCAAATCAACCATAACATAAGCCTCCTTAATACCTCTCTAGTAGGAATTACCCCAATCAGCAGCCAGAGGAATCTACCTTAGACTTATTCTCTCCAGTTAAGCCTGCAATATTGCGATGTGTGGGCTTAACTGGAACAACAAAAAGAGGACCCTAGGGTCCTCTCCAAAAGCATCCGGCAATGTTATTTCCTGCCCGGGTGCCCTTTCATGTATTCATTTATCTTGAGATCCAGTAAACTGCTAATTTCAATCACATTATCTGAAGTGAATGATTTTTCCTGCAAAAAAAGCTGCTCCATCTTGGTACGGAGTATTCTGATTTCATCTTCCAGTGAGAGAATGCGAGCAGAAGCATCACCCTTGGAGGACAGTTTCCCACTTCCAGAGAAACATTGACCTCCATAGGAAGGTAAGTAATAATCGGCGCTAAGCACAATCATCCCTCCTAAAAGTTTGTACAGCATTGCTTCTCGTAAGAGCTTTGTACAAAACTCGCTTCGGAAGCATAAGCCTAAAGTATTATTAAACGCGTGCCACAGAGTATAATCAAAGTAAAAAAGAAACTTCAAAGACGACGCTTAATTCCAGAGTAAATTAATCCTTGTTAGTTCTATTATAGGGGTTAATTACTCTCAAAGTAAAATAATACCATAGGATTATGAGATAGGCTATAGTCCAATTTTCTCTATTCCATTCTCTCTCGTTCCAATTGTGTGACAAAAGCACCAATGCGTTCTACAGCTTCATTAAGTTGAGATACTGAAGTAGCATAAGAGCAACGTAAGTAGCCTTCGCCACCTAATCCAAATACGCTTCCAGGTACGGCTGCAACCTTGTATTCAAGCAATAATCTTTGTGCAAATTGATCAGAGGTTAGTCCCGTTTTGCGCACGCTAGGAAAAGCGTAGAATGCACCTTGTGGTTCATGGCACTCCAATCCGGCATCACGCAAACCTTTAACAATTAGCCTCCGCCGTTGGTTATATGAATCGACCATTCGGTCCTTCTCTTCCATCCCATTGGTTAATGCCTCAAGAGCAGCCACCTGACCCATAGAAGGAGCACACATGACAGTGTACTGGTGAATCTTAAGCATAGCAGAGATTAAATCAGGGTGACCGCAAGCATAGCCCATTCTCCATCCAGTCATTGCAAAAGCTTTGGAGAAGCCGCTGACCAGAATCGTACGGTCCATCATACCTGGCAGTGAGGCAAAGCTGACATGATTAATCCCATAAGACAATTCCGCATAAATCTCGTCTGAAATTACAATAAGATCATGTTTCTCTACAACCTTGGCGATCGGCTCCCAATCCTCTCGGGTCATAACGCTTCCCGTCGGGTTGCTCGGGTAGCACAGAATAAGAACTTTGGAGCGTGGAGTAATCTTCGCTTCCAAACTCTCCGCAGTAAGTTTAAAGTCATTCTCCCCGATCGTTTCGATACCTACAGGAATTCCCCCGCCAATAGCCGTTATCGGCGAATAGGAAATATAGCAAGGTTCCGGTATAAGAATTTCATCGCCTGGCGTGATCAACGCGCGTAGAGCCAGATCTATGGCCTCGCTACCGCCGACCGTTGCTATAATTTGATTGGCAGGATCATACTCCACTGCAAAACGGGTGTGCAAATAGTTCGCAATTCCCTCCCGCAGCTCAGGCATTCCTGCATTGGATGTATAGCCTGTAAACCCTCTCTCCAGTGAATAAACACAAGCTTCTCTGACATGCCACGGGGTCTTGAAATCTGGCTCCCCGACTCCAAGTGATATAATATCCTTGCTGCCAGCAGCCAGATCAAAAAACTTGCGAATACCCGAAGGCTGAATTTGCTGAACTAGCGGTGCCAAATAAGAATTCATTGATTTGCTGTCTTCTCCGGTTAGCTGCGTTTTATTCGTGATCATATGATTACTTCCTTTATGGAGAGATCATCAGACGGTTGTCTTCCTCATGCTCCTCGAAGATGATCCCATCCTGTTTGTATTTTTTAAGGGTAAAGTTCGTTTTAGTTGAGAGTACTGAATCAATCGGAGACAGCTTCTCAGATACAAAATTGGCCACTTCACGTAAGTTCCGGCCTTCCACTTCCACCAAAAGATCATAAGCACCTGACATCAGGTAAACGGATTTCACTTGTGGATACAGGTAGATTCTCTCGGCAATACCCTCAAAGCCGCGTCCCCGTTCGGGCGTAATCTGTACCTCGATCAGCGCGGTTACCTTTTCATCATCCACTTTATCCCAGTTTACAACAGCTGCATATTTTACAATCACATGGTCTTTCTCTAATTGTCCAATCGCTGTCTTAACGTCTTCTTCTTCCGCGCCAAGCAGCGTAGCTAAGAGTGCAGTAGATGTTCTCGCGTCCTCTTTAAGCAGTTCCAGCACTTTCCTCTTTAGTTCATTCATTTCCTTCATGCCTTCCCTCCGGATAGTTCGCAAATGACGTTGCGCTATTCATGCGTCGTCCCGCGAAAAGAGTTTAATACTAATATGACACGAATTGAGCATCTCTGCAAACAAAATAACCCCATATGATATCCACATAGAAGACCATGATTACTCAGCTAAATGGATTTATATACAAAAAACGCTCGTTTCTACCGAAGTTCACCGGTAGAAACGAGCGTCATTCTTAAGGCTATGGGATAGGATGCTTCATCCGATAACCACCTTGGTTACATTAAATGTGAGGGCTGATGCTGCACATTCGAATGAAGATGAGCGTTCGGATTGTGAGCAAAAGAAACAGATTGTCCTGTTTTTTGCTGAACGAACTGCCCTGTTTGTTGTTGCATTTGCTGTGCGGTTTGCAGCTGCTTGTCCACATCTTGGCGCAATGCCTTTGCCGGGGCAGGATACATATTCATTTGGGACATATGCGTATAAAGATCCCCTTGAAGTCGGAGCGTGTTCATGGTCAAGTCATTAAAGACCCGGCGAACAGCTGGACATGCCGATTCCGTAGCAGCGGTCGCATATTCACGGACCGTCCGCTTCAAGTCACACAAAATGGTGTTCATTAAATCCTCATCTGGCATAAATGCTGCTGAATTTTGTGCGTTCATTTAATAACCTCCTTGAGATTCAATTATTGTGGACTTGTTGGTGCGTACTGTTGGTGCTGCTGGATTAACTGAGTAAGTGTAGCCATGTTCTGCGTGTGATTTTGCATATGCTGCATACAAATTTGACGCACCTGCTCATTCTGTGTTGTTCCAGCTGTAGCCGCGCACTGCTTAAGAAGCAAGTCCTCATTGGAGATGGAGTCCGCGATATATTCCAATTCCTTACCACTTAGTGCCTGCATTTGCGTTGATTGCATGAGTTGTAGTCCCTCCTTGTAGTTGATCCAAACAGGCCTTAGTATGCCGCTCCATCGCATCATTTATTTGCCCGAAAGCACTAGAGAGTTATGACAAAAATAAGAACATGGCGCGAATGAGACAGTAAAGTGCCGCCAATACTAAATTATGGGACGAATTAAGGAGCGATCAATTTCATGAGACTAAATAGTGGTAACACCCCTTGGAGAAGCACTTTACAAGACCCTCCAACTTATCCAGCTTTAGAGGATACCGTTTACTGTGATTGTCTGGTTGTAGGCGCCGGAATAGGTGGGGCAATGGCATCCTATCGATTGTCCTTAAACGGTGCTGATACTGTTCTGATCGAAAAAAGCCAGGTCGGATATGGAAGCTCGCATGCCAATACAGGGCTACTACAAATATCTAACGATAAATCGTTAACCTCATGTATGAACACTTTTGGACAAAAGAACGGCTTGCTCTTTTATCACTTATGCCAAGCAGCGGTTAGAAATATTCTGGATCTAGCATCCAAGCTCGATATCGATTCCCAAATCATTCCTCGCAGCAGCCTTTTATATGCCAGCACACCATCGGATGTATCTGCTCTGCGGGAAGAATATGAGAATCTCGTTGCTAACGGATTCGATTCTGAATTCTGGGACGAAAAAAGAATCGCTTTGGTGTATTCTTTTTCTAAACCAGCTGCGCTTTATTCACGTAGTGATGCAGAAGCCAACCCTTACCGGTTGGTTCACAGCCTGATCGCCAAGGCAGCTAAGAATGGTGTACGCGTATATGAGCAAACCGAAGCTAAACACTATGAGTTTACTGAAGATGGCGTGATTTGCCACACAGAGAATGGTCGTATTATTGCGAAGAAGGTCATTTTTGCAATGGGTTACGAAACACAGGAGTTTAAAAAAGACCGTGGCGCTAAGCTGATCAATACGTATGCTGTGATGACCAAACCTCTGAAGGAATTTCCGAAGTGGTATGAGCACAGTCTCCTCTGGGAAACTGCCCGGCCGTATTTGTATTTTCGAACAACACCGGAGGGACGTATTATTGTTGGGGGCAAAGATGAGCCATTGACGGATGCAGAGCACCGCGATATCCGAGTGATTTCTCAGAGTCAAAGACTACTGGAAGAGCTGGAGGCTTTGTTTCCTGAAATCAAAGGCATCGAGCTAGAGTATTCCTGGGGAGCTGTATTCGGCTCTACGTATGATGGGCTTCCGTATATCGGCGCTCATCCAAGGTTCCCTCATTGCTACTTCATCGAGGGCTATGGAGGCAATGGGACGGTATACAGCATGATTGCTGCGGAGTTATTAACGGATACGATTGCAGGTAAACATCGGCCGGAGCTTGATCTGTTCTCTTTGACACGATCAGCTAAACCTTCCCCTTCTCAGGAGTCGGACGTGATTGAGCAGAGCTGAGTTATTGTTAAAAAAAGCTTAGTCCTTTTGGTTGATAAAAGGACTAAGCTTTTTATGATGATTCTTATGCCTTATCGGTACTCAAATTGCGTACGAGCTGAATACGGTCTTCCTGCGCTAGACTGTGCTGAACATGGAAACACGAAGGGCACACATAAACATTAAGTGAGAATGGAGATGTCAATACAGGTCCACCCAGAGTGGCCGGCGCAGACGGCTCGAAGTTGCTGACGAGCTGCTTACCTGCAAGGATAGTCAATTCATGGCATTGTGTACATTCCGGGGCTTCTTCCTGAATAGCTAAGATAGCCGACACACGTTCTTCATACTTATTCAAATCATAATCGTCACCGAATTGGTTGAGCGTGTTGTAGATAGGAACCACACTGTCTTTGTCGACGTCTCCCCAGAGATCATCATCATTAATAACCTCTTGTTTAGGCTCCTCAACGATTTCTTCTTCCTCTTCCTCGATGCCGTCTATCCCTACAGTAACCGTACGATATCCGTTAAGCTCATTGTTGCAGTGAGGACAATTCTCCTCCGGTCCGAATTCCTCGTCCCATACAATTTCAGTATGGCACCATGGGCACACAGTTGTTTCCATATTTATTATCTCCTTCATACTTCAACATAAATTTAGTTCATCATTAAATAAATAATACCGGCTGCTATAAAGGCAATGGCTGACACAAACAGAACTCGGGTAAGAATCTTCATGAAATCCTCCTAATACCCCACAATGGAGCTGCTCACTTCAAAGCTTGTCCGGATTCATCTAGAATCCTTTGCAGAGCGGTGCAAAATTTTCTTATATTTTTAAAATAAAGCTGCACCAATCACATAAGACAACGAAACCGAGATCAGCATCGCTATTAGCCCAACAGCACGGTTATCCGCAGCGATCTCATCATCAATAGAGAACACAGGGGTTAGGAATTCAAATAAAAAGTAGGCAAGCAGCAGCAGTAAAAAACCGACGACCGACCACTTCATCGTCTCATAAATCGAGACACCTGATTCAATACTGAAACGCAGCACGTTGCAAATCCCAAAGATTTTGCCGCCAGTAGCCATGGCTACTGCCAAGTTCCCCTTGCGAATTTCTTCCCAGCAATTATATTTCGTTACCATTTCAAAAATAGACAGGAATATAACAAGCCCAAGAATCGCTACTGCAAAATAGCCAAGCAAGGCACCTAGCGGATGACCCAGCAAAAGATCAATATCTCCTTGCACAATTTCCCCTTCTTTCTGCCGGGCAATCCCGCTATTGCAGCTCAGCCACTGTTACGCCTGCGCCGCCTTCATTATAATTTCCAAGTCTATAGCTCTTAACGTGTCTGTGCTTACGCAAATATTCCTGAATCCCTGTGCGGAGCACACCTGTGCCTTTACCATGAATGATGGAAATCTGGCCCAAGTTACCTAAGAAGGCTTCATCAATAAAACGATCCGTCTCCATTATAGCTTCCTCTAGGTTCGTACCGCGTAAATCCAGTTCTCTACGAATGTTCTCGTCACGGGAACGTTTTACGGTTGTCGCCTGCCGAAGAGGCGTTGGTGTAGCCGTAGCCTTCGAAGAGAGCAGCTCCAATTCATCCAGGCTTACCTTCATCTTCATGATTCCAAACTGTACTAACGCTTCTTTAGTACCGCTTAGCTCCACTACAAAGCCCTTTTGATTTAACCTGTCTACTTTCACTTCATCACCAGGACCAATTGTCCGCGGAGCCTTAGCAGTCTTACGAGTAACGGCTTTCTTACGCGGTGAAGGCTCCGCTTCGTCTAGACGTCTCCGTGCCTCAATCAGCTTATGCTCTTTTACTGATGCGCCCTCTTCCATAGCCAAGCGGCGCAGGTCACTGATGATTTCTGCAGCTTCTTTACGCGCTTTCTCCAAGATTGCGCTGGCATCTTTCTCCGCCTTCTCCAGACGTTTGTCCCGCTGGCTTTCCAGCTTATCAAGCTCTTGTTGTTGTCTGCTACGTAGTTCTTCTACTTCGAGGCGGATGCGCTCTGCTCGCTCATGCTCCTTTTCCGCTCCAAGTCGATTCTCTTCGAGAGAAGCAATCATATGCTCCACACGCAGGTCCTCTTCCTTCACTTCGCCGCGTGCATGCTCTAGAATCGCGCCTGGCAGACCTAATCGCTCTGCAATTGCAAAGGCGTTGCTTCGTCCAGGAACACCAATCAGCAAGCGATAGGTCGGGCTGAGACTTTGGACATCGAATTCCATACTGGCATTAATGACCCCTTTACGCTCATAAGCGTAAGCTTTCAGCTCGCTATAATGCGTGGTAGCGACCATACGGCATTCGATCCGGTGGATATGCTCCAGAATGGCAATCGCCAGCGCGGAACCCTCTGCGGGATCCGTCCCTGCGCCTACTTCATCAAGCAAGATAAGACTCTTTGGAGTCATTCTACGCAGAATGGAAATAATATTCGTCATATGGCTAGAGAATGTACTCAGACTTTGCTCGATGCTCTGTTCATCGCCAATATCTGCATAAATGGCATCAAATACACACATCTGACTGCCTTCCTCTGCAGGGATAAACAAACCAGACATCGACATTAGACTGAGCAGTCCTATGGTCTTGAGTGTAACGGTTTTACCACCAGTATTCGGTCCGGTTACAATAATCGAGCTGTATTGGTTGCCCAGCTCCACATCCAGAGGAACCACATGCTCCGCAGGAATAAGCGGATGCCGTCCTTTGCGCAGCTTCAGATAGCCGCGGTCATTCATGCGCGGCTGTGTAGCCTTCATATCTCGGGCCAGACGGGCCTTAGAGAAGATGAAGTCAAGCTCGCCTAAAATATCGATATCATAGGTCATTTCTTCGGCTATATCAGCTACAAACGCTGTCAACCTGTGCAAAATAATCTCGATCTCCCGTTCTTCACGCAGCCGTGTTTCACGCAGCTTGTTATTCATCGCCACAATAGACTCTGGCTCGATGAATAAAGTCGCTCCTGATCCCGACTGATCATGTACGATACCGCCGAAGTGCGCACGATACTCCGCTTTTACAGGAATAACAAACCGATCACCACGAATCGTTACCAGTTGATCCTGCAGCATTTTAGCTACGGAAGAAGAACGAATCATGGAATCCAGCTTCTCACGAATTCTGGTCTCTCCTCCGCGTAATTCACGGCGAATCGTAGCCAGCTCAGAGCTAGCTGTGTCAAGTACATCTGCGTTCTCGTCTATACATAAACGGATGGCATCCTCTACATGCTTTTGCTCCGACAAGACGTCGCTCAGTGAGAACAGGAGCTCAATCTTCTCTTCCTCATGCATGGCTGCCAGAAAACGTTTGACTCTACGTGCACCACCAATGGTATTTCCCACTGCCAGCAGTTCCGTTGTTCCCAGCATTCCGCCTATAGATGCACGTTTTAGTGCAGCTCGAATATCGCTTATCCCACCAAACGAAGGAATCCCCTTCAGGCGATCCACATTAGCCGCTTCATCTGTAGCTTGAAGCAGCTTCTTCACGCCTTCAAAATCACCGGAGGGCCTTAGCTGCTCCGCAGCCAATTTCCCCATTGAGGTTTGCGTATATTGCATTAATTTATTTAAAATCTTGCGATATTCAAGCGTATGCAAAATTTTGTCGTCCAATTACAGTCACAGCTCCCTTCATAGATGTTTCCATTATACAGAATTCAAGCCAATTTCGCTATTTGGGTATCGTTTAAGCATAAAAACATGTATTAGGGTCACAATAAGAACTGCACATATCCTTAGCTTGGGCCAAAGGAGGTTAGTACAGTGAATTTCTTGAGTCATGTAGGTCGTTTTATAGTTGCAGCGCTCGTTCTGATGGTTGTTGGTTGGATTGTTCCACAGTTCTCGGTTGGTGGTTTCTGGAGCGCTCTAATCCTTGCACTGGTGATTGCGTTACTCGGCTGGGTAGTCGAAGGAATCTTCGGCAAAAAAGCAACACCCTTCGGTCGCGGTATCGTCGGTTTTATCGTTAGTGCCTTGGTCATCTGGGTTGCCCAATTCGTAGTGAGTGGAGTCAGCGTATCCGTTCTCGGAGCCATCCTGGCGGCTCTGGTCATCGGTATTGTCGATTTGTTCTTGCCGGTATCCACTCCATTTGAGGCAGCCAAGTAACAAATGCTGTCCACAACACAGAACCCCTATTTCCGGTTCTTTTCCGGTAATAAGGGTTCTGTGTGTTTTTATCCATAAGACTTAATTTCATCTCCATGAATTTCAAAAGCGTTAACCACTGTGTTCTTGCCACGTTTCTTAGCTGCATAAAGTGCATTGTCCGTTTTGCGGAATAGAAGCTCCTTCCCATCACCAAGCTGATAATCGCATATCCCAATGCTTACGGTAATCGGATTGTTTCCAGCGTGCAAATGCTCTATTCGGGCAATGTTGATCCGCAGTTCCTCTACAGCCTCATAAGCTTCTGAATAACTTTTGTCCGTAAAAATCACCGCAAATTCTTCCCCACCGTACCGGGCTGCAAAATCATTAAGTCCAATCATGCTGCCTACCTTGTCCGCAACCGACTTAAGTACAAGATCTCCCACCCAGTGTCCGTATGTATCATTAACCTTCTTGAAATTATCGATATCAAAAAGAGCCAGTTGTAAATTAAGATTATTGCTTTCACATTGCTCCAATAATGAATCCAAATATTCATGAAAGGTTTTATGGTTATACAGTCCAGTGAGTGCATCTATCTTCAGTAGCTTATCAGAAATTGCCCTCTCCACCATAAGATCCTGGCCTTCCTTTGTTAATCTCTCCAGATTAACACGCGCCTCCCGAGCACGAATAATTACAGCAAGAGCCATCCCCACAAATATAATAAATACACACTCTATCATTAAGAAATCAAGCAGCGGTTTATCCAGAGATGTTCGTTCTAATCCAAAATAAAACCCTGCATAAAACAACACGCTTAAAATCCCCATACTGCACAGGAGTTTAAAATCAAAATAAATAAGAGCTACCATAATTGGCATCATTAACGTCATCTGAGCACCGTCAACATAAGGCTCTAATACAAAATACATAAGGTAGGAAACGAAAAACCCACAACAAACCACCCCATATTTTGGGGGGGAGTTTGCTAAATCGCAGCCACAGCTCAGCAGCAATCATAAAAGTCACAATAAGTAAATTACAAACTATAAATAAATGCGATTCTACCGGGTTTAGGGATATCTTTAAATCTAGACGGCCAACATTTTTCACAAAAACAAACTGTGCAATCATCATAAAAATGACTATTATCCAGTAGGCTTTTAAAATTCTACGGTGCCAAATCTCTGTTTTTAGCACATCGGTATTATCTATAATCTGTATCCCCTACTTAATCGTTAATATCATCGCCTTACATTATAATAAACTTATATTATATTTTTTTGCAAACTTCGACAAGATTTGAATATATTTTCCGTTCACGGATTATTCACATTTAGTCAAAGCGCTTACTAAAATTTTAAGTTATGATGTCTACATAATTGTCACATTTTTTCCTGCGTTTGTACTTCCTGGGAGGGGATAAAGATTATGAAGAGAGTTGCAATACTACTTTCAATTGTGTTTGTTATAGCTCTCACTGCCTGCAGCAACAGCAACAAGAATACAGCTAGCAACAACGGTAATGTATCGGAGCCGGAAATCGAAGCAGAGACAGAACTCATAATTACAGCTACAAATTACAGTTTTGATCAACAAGAATATCACTTGAAAAAAGGTGTCCCCGTCAAAATTATATTTAAAAACGATAGCGGGAATCACGGCATTCTTGTTCCTGAATTCGAACTCCAGCTTAGTGGCAAAAAGACCTCGAAAGTAATTGTCCCCGAGGAAGCTGGTACATTCGAAATGACCTGTTCGATTATGTGCGGATCTGGACATAGCGGTATGAATGCAAAAATCATCGTGGAATAGACGATTAAATAAATAGCCGATCGTTAGGGAATCGCCCTGACGATCGGCTATTTATTTAGTCTGTGGTCACAAAACAAAGAGGGCTGACCTGAAATAGATCTCTCTATTCATCAGGTAAGCCCTCTTTCTTGCATCCGACATTCAACTATCCTGTTCGATCAGTTGAATCCATTCATTATATTCGTTCTGAAGCTTGGCATATTCCTCTTGGAGATTTCGATGCTCCTCCGTCATCTTCTGAAGCTCATCCTGATGCACCTCAAACTGAGCCTGCAGCAGGCGAAGTTGTCCTTGAGCCAATTCATAGTTCTCACCGACTTCACCAAGCTGCTGAAGCACCTCACTACGTTCACGTTCAATAGATTCCTGCTTCGCCTCAGCCTCACCGGCCTCCTGCTGCCAAATATCTATCTCTTCGCGCAGCTTCGCTTCCAAATCCGTCCACTGCTGCTGTCGCTCGGATAACTCCTCGTACTTGTGCTTCCAAGAAGCTCCGTACGCCTCTGACTCCTTCAGTACGTCCTGCTGTTCAGCAGCGGTAGCAGCAGCTTCACGATTCGCTTCTGACAGTTCTTCTAAGCGACGCGCTGCCTCTTCGCCTTCTTCCTCCAGCAAACGATATCTTTCCTGTAGACGTTCCCCATCTTGCAGTACTTCGTCGTATTGAGAGATTAATTCCTCATAACGTACTCGAAGCGCTGACAGATCCTTCTGAACTAGTTCACTTTGCTCACGGAGCACTGCAGTTTCGCGTTCTGCATCCGTACGAAGCTGAACTTCCCGCTCTAACTGCTGTACTAATCCATCAGCTTGACCACGCAGGTTCTCAATCTCATTCTGAAGTGCCAGTGATTTCTCCTCGGTCTCCAGTAGATTCATTTCTAGTTCGCTAATATCTTCCATACGTTTATCCGAAAGATCCTGCCAAGTCGCTGCCTCAGCCATAGATCCAGCGAGTTCTTCCTGAACACGGTGCAGATTGTCATTCGTTTCCTGTAGTGACTTCCGCAGCTCCGATGCTTCATTCTGAGACAGCTGATAACGCTGGCGTAAATCTTCCAGCTCCTCATTCAACAACGTACCTAGCTCAGTAGCAGTATGCAGTTCCTCACTGAGCTGTTCTTCACGTTTGACAACAGCTTCATATTGTCCAAGCAGCGTTTGACGGGCATCTCGTTCGCTCTTAAGGCTGGCTTCAGCCGCACGGAGTCTAGACTGCAGTTGTCCTGTTCCACCACGAAGTTCAGCCAGTTGTTTCTCCAGCTCTTGAATGCTTTGCTTATGTCTATGTTCCTGAGTACCTTGCGACTGTCGAAGTTCCTTATTCTTAGCAAGCTCCCGTTGTAAAGCTTCCCGCTCTTCAGCCAGTTCCTTGCCTAGCTTCGTTGTCGTATTCTCAAGCTCCTTACCCAGTGTCAACCTAGTCTCCTCAAGTTCCTTACCTAATGTTGATTTGGTTTCCTCAAGCTGTTTCTCCAGCGTTGACCTAGTCTCGGTTAACTCAAGCTCCAGAGCAGACAAAGTATCTGTCTTCTCCTTAGTAAGCGCCTCCCGGATGTTCTCCAGCTCTTGCAAATGAGCAGACTTCTGCTCTTCCAGCTGCTGCAGACGGATGGCTTCTGCATTTGCCAGTTCCTTCCGATGACTCTCTCGAATAGCTGCTGCTTCAGACTCGTAGCTTGTCCGCAGCGCTTTGAGCTCCAACTCACGCTCATTCAGCTCTTCTTCCAGCTTCTGTCGCGCGGCTTCAGCAGCTTGTACTGCCTCCTGAATCTGATTTGCATGTACCTTGCGCTCGTTCTCCTGGATCTCCTGATGTCGCTTACGTTCTTCTTCAACCGCAGCAATCAGTCGCCCAGCCTCTTCTTTGGCCGCCGCTTCAAGGCGTTCATATTCTTCTTGTCGCTCCCGCTGAACCTCCAGCAAGCGAGATACTTCCAATCGCAGTTCACTGCGTTCACCTGTCATCATGTTGAGTTCATTTTTAAAATCCTGAACCTGAATAGCCTGCTCCGCCATATGTACTGCTGCAAGCACCGCTATACGCGGCGTATCCAGTCTGTTGTGTGATTTAGAAATCGTGCGCATATGTTCGTCAACATAACGGGCCACTTGTTTCATATATTCAGTGCTGCTTCCGACGAGTTTATAGGAAGTTCCGTATATCTCCACGGCGACACGTGTCCGGTCCATAGCCACAGTTGTGCCCTCCTTTGTATGTGTGCGGATTCTAAGCTAGTCTTACTGTTTCTATTGTAGCTTTTTTCTTAAGCATTTGGCAAAATCCCTTGTATTCAATAGATTCTCGCTGATATCCTCCGCATTTCACTCTACCCAGAAAAAGCCGCAGCGAATCTCAGTTTCTAAATGGATTCGATGCGGCTTTACACAATTCCTGCTATTTTCTTAATTCTGCACCAAAAGTTTGTTGAAGGGACGATAATAGCTTATCATGCACTTCTCCAACCTCTTCATCTGTCAATGTATGTTCACCGTGACGATACAACAGTGAGATCGCAATACTCTTCTTTCCACTCTCTAATTTGCCACCAGTGTACACGTCAAATACTTGTACGGACTGCAGCAAAGTTCCTCCGTTCGCACGGATGGAAGCTAGTAGATCGCCCGCAGGTACAGCTGAATCCACAACCACGGCAATATCCCGTTCCATTCCTGGGAAACGTGGAAGCTCGTTATATTGCAGACGGCTTTGCGTGTTATCATACAGTGGCTGTAATAGAATCTCAGCTACATAAGTATCCACTAGATCAAGCTTTCTTTGCAGATCCGGATGGAGCTGGCCCATGGTGCCAATCTTCACACGACCTTCGTCCCCAAGTAAATATACCGACGCGGAACGTCCAGGATGATACCCTTCTGGACCATCTCCCTCGTAGATTATTTTATCTGTAAGACCCAAATGAGCAAACACCGATTCCAGTGCACCCTTCAAATCAAAGAAATCAACAGGCTGTGCAGAAACGTTCCATTGCTTCACTGTTAGGCTACCGCTAAGCAACAATCCCAGCACTGGCAGTTCACGCGGCTGACGAGTCAACTGCTCTTCATCTGTGAAGAAGACATTGCCGATCTCAAACAACGCTAGATCGCTTTGACGACGGTTGGTATTGTAGCTAGCAATATCCAAAAGTTGCGGCAGCAGGCTAGTACGCAGTACGCTGCGTTCTTCACTCATTGGCATAGCCAACTTAACCGCTTGTGAGCCTTCTGATAACTCAGGGAACATTTTGCTTTGTTCCGGCTGGATGAAAGAGTACCCCATCACTTCCTGGTAACCGCCATGCGACATCAGGCGACGCAGTTCACGACGAAGCGATTGCTTATGCGTTAATGCTCCTGGCGTTGTAATTCCTTCAATCAAAGTCGTTGGAATATTGTCATACCCGTACAGTCGAGCAATTTCTTCAATAAGGTCAACATCGTAGCTGATATCGCCGCGTCTAGTTGGCACCTGAACTTCAATCAGCCCTTGTGCGGTATCCCCGCATTTGAATTGTAGACGACCAAACAATGTCTTCACTTCCAGCAAGGACAGATCTGTTCCGAGATACCTGTTAAGCTTCTCCAAGGACAAAGTCAGGACCTTCTCTGGAACTGCGACGGTTCCTGCTTGCACAATTCCTTCATGTACAGATCCACCAGCATAACGAGCAATAAGTACTGCTGCGCGGTTCAATGCAGGGATAACTGCGTTAGGATCCACTTCTTTCTCGAAACGAAGGGATGCTTCCGAGCGAAGTCCCAGTTGACGTGAGGTTTTACGAACGGTTCCTCCATCAAACTTAGCGGATTCCAGAACGAGATTTACCGTCTCAGCAGTAACTTCCGTATCCAGGCCTCCCATCACTCCAGCCAGACCTACTGCTTTAGCTCCATCAGCGATAACGAGCATTTGCGGCTCTAGCTTCCGCTCTTGACCGTCAAGTGTAGTCAGGACTTCGCCTTCATGGGCAAGACGAACGCCGAGTTCTCCACCTTCAATTTTATCTGCATCAAAAGCATGCAGCGGCTGTCCATATTCGAGCATCACGTAGTTAGTGATATCCACGATGTTGTTAATTGGACGAATGCCAGCCGCCATCAGACGATTCTGAATCCACAGCGGTGATGCTGCAGGTTTAACGCCTGAAATATAACGAACTGCATAATGACTGCAGTGTTCTTCATTCTCAATCTTTACGGAAATGGATTGAGCAGCTGCGCCGCTTATCTCAATCAATTCGCTCGCTGGATCAGGCAATTTGATCTGGCGTCCAAGAATCGCGCTGACTTCATAAGCTGCACCAATCATGCTTAGACAATCTGAACGGTTCGGGGTCAGATCGAATTCCAGAATTTCATCATTTAGACCTAGCACCTTCGAAATATCTTGACCGATCTCCGTGCCTTCAGGAAGCACAAGAATTCCTTCTTGTTGCTCTTTAGGAAGCAATTTATCATTGAGTCCTAATTCTTTAGCCGAGCAAATCATCCCTTGTGATAATACCCCGCGTAGCTTCGCTTTTTTGATGTCCAGTCCTGGCAGCTTAGCGCCAACAAGAGCTACAGGAACAATCTGCCCCGCATCCACATTTTTTGCGCCACAGACGATTTGCAAATCCTCACCTTGGCCTGCATCCACGATACATACATTAAGCTTATCAGCATCAGGATGTTTTTCTTTCGATTTCACATAGCCAGTTACGATGCCGGAAATCCCTTTATTGCGGCGCTCTACTCCGTCAATCTCAATGCCGGCAGCGGTAATCTTCTCCGCTAGCTTCTCGGCGGTTACTCCTTCAATCGATGTATAATCAGCCAACCATCCGGTTGATACTTTCATGTCCGCTCACTTCCTTTATGTTTCAGATGTATTTATCTACTTGCCGTTCGATCAGCTTCCTGAGGGAGTAGTACAAATTAGGATTACTCGATCAAAGCTTCATACCCGTCCTATTTGGAGCAGTCACTACGAAAAATATTGGACTTCCGATCGCTGTTATCCTCAGATTTCCTGATTCAAACCGCTTCTCGCGGTAGAAATCCGAGGATAAAGGCGAACGCTGACGCTTCTACAGTTCCAAAAATTTTCTCCGTTCCTTCTATAAATAGTCTTTTATTAAGCAAGATCAGCAACCCAATTGCTACTTACTCCCTAACCCGTAAGCCAGCTCGCCCACCAAAAATCTAAACGCCCTTGAACTGCTTTACAAAACTCATATCGTTGTTATAGAAATGACGGATGTCATCGATGCCGTATTTAAGCATTGCAATCCGCTCAACACCCATTCCAAAAGCAAAACCGCTATATTCAGCTGGATCATAACCACCCATTTTCAGAACATTTGGATGCACCATGCCCGCGCCAAGGATTTCTAACCATCCGCTTTGCTTACACAGTCTGCAGCCATCGCCGCCACACTTGAAGCAGCTTACGTCAACTTCAACGCTTGGCTCCGTGAATGGGAAGAAGCTCGGACGAAGACGAATACCTGTATTCGCTCCAAACATCTCCTGCACGAATTGATTCAGCGTACCCTTCAGATCACTCATCCGAATGTTGCGTCCGATAACTAAGCCTTCGATTTGATGGAACTGGAAGGAATGCGTTGCATCGTCATCATCACGACGGAACACTTTACCCGGGCAGATGATTTTAACTGGAACTTCACCGTTCATAGCCTGCATAGTACGAATTTGTACCGGAGACGTTTGAGTACGCATGAGCAGATCATCCGTCAAATAGAAGGAATCCTGCATATCACGAGCCGGGTGATTTTTAGGCAGATTTAATGCTTCAAAGTTATAATAATCGGTCTCCACTTCCGGACCTTCAGCCACACGGTAACCCATACCAATGAAAATATCCTCGATTTCCTGAACCACTCTGCTAAGCGGGTGAATGCCCCCTTGCTGCATGCGGCGACCAGGTAGCGTTACGTCTACTTTTTCAGCCTGCAGACGTTGCTGGGTCTCCTGCTGTTGAAAAGCCTCTTGCTTCGCTCCAATAATCTCCTCAATAGCACTGCGAACCTGATTCGCTACTTGCCCGATAACCGGACGCTCCTCAGCACTAAGTCCTCCCATACCACGTAGAACTTCTGTAAGCTCGCCTTTTTTACCGAGATACTTCACTCTTAGGTCATTTAGAACCTGTGGATCCACAACCTCCTGCAACTTAGCCAGCGCCTCAACCTTCAATGCTTCCAACTTCTCTTTCATGGCCGTGTACAGCCCCCTTCAATCATGGTCTAGTTCAACAAAAAAAGGCCTTTCCTCCCGGTAAGGGACGAAAAGACCGTGGTACCACCCTTGTTAGACAAGCAATCTATTCCCTTAAGAGCTTCATTCCCTCTTTTGGCTAGACAGATACCTATCTCACTTTATACAGAAATAACGGTCTGCGACCGGTTTCCCCTACTCATCCTTACAAGGCAATCTTAAGGAATTCAAGGAACTGCTCCGGAGTGAACTTCGACAGCTCTGTTTCCTAGAAACGCTCTCAATCAACGGCGTCTCCTCCCTGTAAGTCAGGCACTGTGTACTCTTCTCCATCACTGCATTTCACAATTCAATCTAATTGTCAGGTATCTCTTTTATACAAGAGATATGTCTATTTATTATATGCAAAATCTGTCGTTTTGACAAGCTCAAGCATAATTAGGGCAATTTTTATCTGGCTTTAAGCTGGCTTTAAGGTTCAGAGCCGTTTTGGGGACTTTTTTTCAGCTAACGTTCAGCGGAGCTTGATAATTTCCATTATTAAGAAGGCATGGTTGTACATAATCTCAAACCACCTTCATAGAACAAGGACTTTCATACTGGGAGGGAATTACATGCATGCACGAAGAACAAAAGTTGCTGTGATCATGCTTAGCGCAGCCGTTCTGAGTCAAGCTACATCGTACGGAGCGTACGCAGCATCAACGAATACTACATCCACCAAAACAGCAACTACCACCACGGTGTCCACTCTGGATAAACTCGGCTCGATAGCTTTGAAGAGTAGCTTTAGCGTGAAGCTGAGCGATGTTGGCTTTTTGACTCAGGATGGCGGCAATATTCTTACATACACACTCAGCTACTACAATGGAAGCGGCAGCAGTATCAATCTTGTGGACTATCTCTCTAAGGTAACTACTGCCGGAGGAACAGTTATCCAAGGAAGCCCAGTTACGAGCAGTGCAACCATCAAATCCATCCCCTCCAAAAGCAGTCAGTCTGTAACCTATTACGTAAATGTCGGTAAATCCACTTCTCTTAAAGGCATTAAAATTTCATTATTCGGTTGGGATTTCAGCAGTAGCAACGATTATCAAAAGAAATTGGGGACCTTCACCCTTCCAGCAGCTTTTTCACAAGCGGTTGCTAGAGGCCAGAGTAAAAAGATCACCCTAAATAATCTCCCTGTAACAACCAAAGCGGAAAGTCTGCAAATTTACAAATATAACGGTAAGGTATATGCCAAAGTAGGCGTGAGCTTAACCAATCAAGGTACCAAAGTGCTCAGTGATACTGGACTTAAGGGATACCTAGCTTCCGCTGGCGGATCTGAATTTGAACTAACGCTTGATGATGCGAGCAGCAACTATAAAGTGCAGCCACAGGAAAAAAAGACGATCTACTACATGACAGAAATCCCCTCTTATATGAAGACAGACAATATGACCCTGCAATTTGCTGGAGAAGATACCTCATTAAAAATAGCACTACCCATCGCTACCTATAACCTTCCCGCCGCCGCCACTGCGGATCTTGTCGTAGCCAGCAATATCGTCAAGAAGCTTACGATCAATAGCAATACAGTTGAGACGCAGTTGAAAAGCGCTAACGTCCATGCAGACAACGGCATCGCAAAGTGGACGCTGCAGTTCCGAGTAAAGAATAGCGGCAACAAAGCGATAACTTTGCCTGCTTACGAATTTGCCGTTAAAGCCGCTGAAGGATATAGCTTTCCAGTGGACACGAAGGATTTTGCTAACCTTACACTAAAGCCGCTTGAGGAAAAAATAATCGAGCTCAGCGCAGACGTTCCACTAACGATTGCCCAAGGAACACTGCAACTACAAATGACTGAACCCGCTGTCGAAGGAAAGATCATTTTTCCTACCGCTTATTATCAGATTCCTTACACACTGCAAACGAACAATTGGCAGGACACAGAATATGCGGTGGAGAACAGTCACGGAACATTTGCTGTCAAGCTTGAGAACATCCAGCGGCTACCCTGGGCAGACAAGGATCAGCTTGTAGCTAAAATCAACATCCGCAACACCAAATCGACCTCTGTGCAGCTTCCTACTTTTACAAGTGTCATTAAAGCTGGCGAGAGTGATATTAGCAGCACTTCCCAAGTCGTCACAGAAAGCACGCAAACCATACTCGGTCCAAATGAATCGGCAGATGTTTATGTCGTGGCCAATATCCCTTATACGTATCAGTTCAATCAATTAAAAATAACGCTGCAAGAAACCTCCGGCGAAAGCAAAATTAATTTTCTATCGTTAAGTACAAACCAGTTGGACAGCCGTGTTCAAGAAGTTGCAGCGCTAAGTTCCTACCATATTGAGCTTGAAAGTAAAAAAGCAGAAGTGTTAGAACGCCGAACAACGGTCTACCAAGGTACGAGCTCCAATATCATGTACACAGAACTGGAAATGAACAGCGAGGAAACGCGCAAATCGGAGCAGACTCAACTCGTAGCTTATTACAAAACGCCAGACAATCAATATTACGAGGCCGAGGTCAACCAGTCCACAACCTCCACTAGCCCAAACGGAAAAAATCTGATTACCGTCTGGACTAAGCTTCCACTTGGTGTAGATCCTTCTCAGCTTGTGCTTAATGTCGGTGAAGGGGTATCCGAAGGAAAGCTTACTGCTCCTGGTGGGAAATCAACGGGGTATATCAATACGGTGTCACTGGGACTAAATAATGTTGCTGTGGAGTCGAAGGGTAATCTTTTGGATGTGGAATTATTCCCATATACCCTATCCGTTACAAACACAGTCGCCACCGTCACCGCTGGTAAAGATACGCTCAGTACGGTCCTAACCTACAATATGTCGAGCAGCGCTTTATATGAATCTGGCACATATGAGCACAAGCTAGTGCTAGAGGTGATTGACCCCTTCGGACAAACGATGGAGAAGACATTAACGCCTGGTATAGATCTACCATTAGGTAACTACAAGTCGTTCACCACAACATTCACAAGCAATCTTTACAAAACACTAGGTGGCGGCGCGATCCGATTGAATGTATACGACGAATTCCAAGGTCATCGAAATCTACTAGGAACTGGGACCTATGTTGTCACTTATCAGGCAGCGTCAACGACTTCAAACAGCAGTTCCGCTTCAAACACCGATTCAGGTGCTAACAATCCATCCGACAATCAGTAAAAGCGCTTGGGTGCCATATTAAGAAATTTGATGATCTATGGAGGAAAGAAATGAAGAAGAAAAAATGGTTGCTCTGGACGATCGGAGTAGTAGCTGTAGCAACAGCAGGATTGTTGGTGTATACGTTTCTACCTGATAAGAACAGTCAGGCTGCGGAAGTGCCCGTTACTACAGCCACGGTTACGAAGGGTGATATCGTAGTAAATGTATCCGGAGCAGGCTCCGTCACAGCCACAGAAACGGGGAAAGTGAAAACGAAGGACGCTGGAACTGTAGCTGCAGTGCTTGTCAAAGAGGGCGATCTCGTGAAGAAGGGGCAGACTTTAATTACCTTCGAAGGCGCTGACCTGAGTGACAATCTCAAGCAGGAACAAACCTCTCTTACCTCGCTCGAAGTGGAGCTTCAGGATAAGCAGGAACAGTATAAGAAGCTGGCTGTGGCAGGTGCCTCTGAAGACGAACTGGCCAGCGCCAAGCGTTCGATTGAAAAAGCTAAAACGGATATTACGAACCAGCAGGAAAAAATCGCTTCTGTACAAGAAGATATGGTTCCACCTGATCCTTTAACGGCTCCTATTGACGGAACTGTAATAACAGTTAACATAGCCAGCGGTGAAAAAGCGATGGATGGCTCCGAGCTCATCGATATCACCAATTATGCCAATTTAAGTGTAATTGTGCAGGTGGATGAGCTTGATATTCCTACAGTGAAGATAGGAATGCCTGCTACCATTTCATTGGATGCCCTGCCCGACACTGAATTTAAGGGAACGGTCACTAAGATCGCCAAGGAAGGTACGGTCTCTAACGGAGTATCTCTCTTCGATGTTACCGTTGGCTTAACCACCTCGGAAGGTGCCCTTGTTGGGATGTCAGCAGAAGTTTCAGTGACAACAGCTGAGAAAAAAGATGTGTTAACTGTACCTATTGAAGCTGTTCAAGAAAGAAACGGCAAATACACAGTAGCGCTTCCTTTAGCAGCTGGTTCAGCCGAAACCTCCAACAACGCATCTGGCGAAGGCCAGGCACCAATGCCTAGCGGGGCGCCTGATACTGACGGTGGTGCTATGCCTAGTGGTGCGCCTGATGCTCGCGGTGGTGCTATGGCTAGCGGGGCGCCTGATGCTCGCGGTGGTGCTATGTCTAGTGGGGCGGCTGGCACAAGAAACCGCGGAAATAGTAATCAGCGAATGGTCACAGTCGAAGTGGGCATTCATGATGAGAGCAGCATTGAAATTGTCAGCGGGCTTAGTGAAGGAGACAAGGTGATTATTCCTACAGTAATCTCTACAAAAACGGGCACAACCAGTACAGAGACGCAAATGCAAGGCGGCATGGGCGGTATGGGTGGCGCCGGTTTCGGTGGTGGTGGCTTTAGTGGCGGTGGCAGCTTCAGTGGTGGTGCCGGTGGAATGGGCAGAGCACCAAGTGGCGGCGGAGGTGGCAGTAGATGAGTGCTTCAGCGCCGCTGATCCAAGTTCAGAATATGACCCATGGCTACACTATGGCCGGAGAAACGATGACGGTCCTAAAAAGCCTTTCCTTTACAATTGATTTGGGAGAGTTCGTAGCGATTATAGGTCCCTCCGGTTCTGGTAAATCAACACTTATGAACATGCTTGGATGCCTGGATGTATCTGATGAGGGAAGCTATCTTCTGGACGGACAAGAGGTTCGCAAGTTATCCGACAACAAGCTGGCTAATATCCGAAATGAGAAGATCGGCTTTATCTTTCAAAATTTCAATCTTCTCCCCAAATTGACTGCTGTCGAGAATGTTGAGCTTCCGCTAATTTACCGTGGACTCTCACATCGAGAACGCAAAGAAACGGCGCAGCAAGCACTCCTTAAAGTAGGTTTGGAGGAGAGAATGCATCACCGTCCTTCTGAGCTTTCAGGTGGGCAGCAGCAGCGTGTAGCTATTGCGCGGGCCATGGCAGGGTCTCCCCCGATTCTACTTGCAGATGAACCTACTGGGGCGCTTGATACGCGAACTGGACAAGAGGTCATGCAGATGATACGAGAATTAAATGAGCAGGGTCATACAATCATCCTAATCACACATGACCTCGAAATTGCAAAGCAAGCGAAGCGGATTATTCGCATTCAGGATGGCAACCTCGTGGAAGATCGGAGGAATGCGAGGTGAAATTATTTCAAAGTATGCGCATGGCTCTAAAAAGCATCTACAGCAGTAAAGTAAGGGCTTTTTTAACGATGCTGGGTATCATTATTGGAGTATCATCAGTTATCATCCTCGTTTCTGTAGGTCAGGGAACTACTTCTCAGATTACGGAGCAGCTCAATGGACTCGGAACGAATCAGCTGACGGTAAACATCACTGGCCGTGGAGCCACCACCTCCCTCACCTATGAAGAAGCCTTGGCTTTAGGGGACATAGAGGGTATAGAAAATGTAGCTCCTGTGATAAGTGGCAACGTTACAGCTAAGCACAATACAGAGAATGTTAGCGTTACTGTTGAAGGCATTACACCTTCTTATGAGGACGTAAAGGATTTCCATGTACAATCAGGGCGCTTCCTGCTTGATATTGATACGGAGTACCGGCAGAAGGTAGCGCTGATAGGCACAGGTACGGCTGAGGATTTGTTCGGAACAGACGATCCTGTAGGCCAAAAGGTACAGCTAAATGGGATCAGCTATAAAATCGTCGGTCTATTGGAAGCAAAAGGCTCTAGTCTAAGTGGCTCCAATGATGATATCTTATTGATCCCTATAGCTACTGCAGAACGTCAGTTAAGAAGCAAAGGCGTCCGTTCCATCACGATTGCGACGACCTCAGCAGATACTGTAGCTACTGTAAAAGAAAAGCTAGAGAGTACGCTGGATGCTAAATTTAATTATGCAGATAATGCTTTTAGCGTATTTGATTCTCAAGAAATGCTGGAAACTGTAAATTCCACGACAGATACTCTTTCAATGGCACTTGCGGGCATAGCTGGTATTTCACTGTTTGTTGGTGGGATCGGCATTATGAACATCATGATCGTATCTGTCAATGAAAGAACAAGAGAAATTGGTATCCGCAAAGCAATCGGAGCCAAAAAATTCGATATTCTTACTCAATTCATGATCGAATCCATTGTGCTTAGCGGATTAGGCGGGGTGATTGGCGTTGGCATTGGAGTCGCAGGCAGTTGGTTGCTAGGAAAGTATACTTCACTTACAGTATCCATTGCTTGGGATATGGTAATGATATCTTTTGTTTTCTCCTTGCTCATCGGCGTGATTTTCGGAATGATGCCTGCGAACAAAGCCGCACGTCTTCGTCCCATTCATGCACTACGTAACGAATAGTTATTTCAACGACAGCTGTCCAAGGTCATTATTATGACTGGGGCAGCTTTTTTAACTTTGTGGGGCAATTTTAGGAGCTAGGAAGTGTATCATTTGCGAAGTAGTTGGGTAATAGGATTTATGGATTTGAATATAGATAAGGCAATAGGCCCATACAATAATCATTAGATTTTTTGCAGAATGATATTAATTTGAGGAAGCGATTGCTCTATAAGTAGGACGTCCTATATAATTGTTGTACGAGAAACTGCGATCTACTCACAATTTATTTTTCCCATGCCTTATTTCCCACTATGTTAGAACACCTCTTTTCTACACTTAATCACTCTCACCATCTTTGCCTAAAAATAAAACATACCTGCCACAGATAGAAGTTCCGCAGGTTATACGTTAGCAGCAATAAGATTTTTAACCATCTTATGCGGGGAGAAGATGACCGTGGCTGGATTTTTCGAGATCAAAGTAACACGCAAACTAATCTTTATATTTACTGCGATCTCCATTCTACTGGTTGGGATAAGTGTAGCCTCTTTACTCTATCTAAATCACACCATTAACAGAATGTCAGATTCTTTATATCATGATGTATTTGAGAACTCTGAGCTCATACTGAGCGCTGATCGTGATCTGCATCAAGCCGCCATCGCTCTCCACACCACTATGAGCTCGAACCTCACTGAGGCTGAACTTGATCAGTACATTCAGGAATATAAAAACAATAATCTACAAGCACAAGAACGGGTAAATCTAGCGAGCTCAGACATCAAATCTATTAACAAACCTTACAGTGATATGAAGCAAGCATCTACTATACTCACTGAATTAGAGAACGAACTCCAAGCCTTCGAAGCATCCCTAATCATTTGGAAGAGCACAGGGAATGCAATGATAGCTGAACGGATGCAGATCGGATGGGACCCTGCTTCATACTATGCTGTAAACCTGAACTCGCAGTTATATGAAGTTAGAAATCATCTGGATCACTCAGAAGAGTTGATAGACAACTACGCCTTGCAAGTAACGGATGGGTTCCAAGATAAAAAGAGCGCTCTCTTTGCGCTATACTCACTGGTCTTCTTTATACTGCTTCTGGTTATTATTTATCTCGGACGCAAAATCATTTGGCTCAAGAATGAAATGCTGGAGGAACAAACACTCTATCAGCTAATCGGTGAAACTATGTCTGACTTTATTATATTAACTGATCCTAACGGGTTGATTCTGTATTCCTCCCCTTCCCATTCAAGTATTCTCGGCTATGTCCCTAAAAAAGGTGATCCATTATCCAACTACATTCGTGAACCGGAGATTGCCTGGGCTAAACTCAAGAGTGTCGTACAGGGATCCCCTCGTATCTCAGAGCTACGAATGCGTGCAGCTGAAGGTCAATGGATATGGCTGGAAACGAAGGTGTCACCTGTTCGAGGGAGTAACAATTTCCCAGCGCAATTTATGCTGGTGTCTCGTGAAATTACACAACGGAAGCAATACGAAGAACGATTACATAAGCTGGCCTTCTATGATCATTTAACGGCGATTCCCAACCGGGCGCATTTCAAAATGTATATGGAGAATCTCATCAACCAACCCGAGGAGCGGAGAAAGAATATTGCACTCGCACTGTTGGATTGTGACAGATTCAAGCAGCTAAACGATACTTTAGGACATTTAGCTGGAGACGAATTTCTGCAACTGCTCTCTAGAGAGCTTCTGCAAACGGTCAAAGGTGTCGGTCAGGCGTTCCGAATTGGCGGGGATGAATTCGCAGTGGTCCTGCACCGATTCACAACTCCAGAAATGTTAGATGAAACGCTACAACGGTTGCTTAAGCTGTTCAACAAATCTTGGTCTATTGACAATGGATCTAGCTTCCACACCTCCGCGAGTATTGGTGTAGCTCTGTTTCCTGAACATGGAAGCAGTATTAATGAACTTCTGCGTGCCGCCGATCTAGCGATGTACCTTTCCAAAGACCATGGAGGGAACGAAGCTAATCTCTATTACGAGCTTTTGGATGTAGGTTTATCCAACCAGACCGTCGGAAAACCATAAGAACAATAAAAAGGCTGCTCCGGGATAAAATCAACCTGAAGCAGCTCTTTTTATGCTTTTAACTGGTTAACTGTAGGTGATCATCTGAGATCCCGTCATTCTCCTGTTCACGATCTAGAACCAGGACCTTAATAAGGTCTCCATCCTTGGAACAATCAATAAAACGATCGCCATTCCCATCTTTCTCTTCCCAGTCATTAAGTCGTAATATATACCCGATAGAAACAGTATCCGGCAGAACCTCAATTCGTGCAACTGCACGCCCGTCCTCCATATACCGAAAATCGCATTGTCCATCCTGAATTCCAGTATCCCAAACCCAAAGATTCCAGCCCTTATAATTTCCATCTGGTCGTTCATAGTGTACTTCGATGATTTTGGACCGCGGTGCTGGCTCACCGCATTCATCATAGAGCACCATCATCGACAAGCCTTCTACCTCTACCTCGTTATCTGCGATCTTTCGGAATGACTCTGTCCCCGCTCTGGTATGATCCACTACAACGTTCCAACCGTTAGTAGCTTCAGGAAGCGATAATCTTATTCGATCTTTATTAGCATTAAAGATGACCGTTATATTGTTCCAAAGGTCGCCACCTGCATGATTTCTAAGCAGATATGACACTATACCACCATCACAACGTAGAAATTCCAGCGAACGCTCAATTTCCTGACGACCATGTAGACGAAATGCCGGATGTGTTCGCCGCAGGTCGATCAGGCCTTTATAATATTGAAATACAGGCTTAAATATGCTCTTCAAATTCCAACGGATCGCGTTGATTGTATCACCGCTTCGATAGCTATTATGATCTCCAAATTTACTGCGCAGGAGCTCATCACCAGCGTGCAGGAATGGAATCCCTTGCGATGTCAGGATGATTCCGCTAGCAAGTAGGGATCGACGCACGGTTTCATTTCCGAGAATATTATCCAGATCTACATTCACGTAAGGATTAGCCCGTGAAACGGCATCCTGAAATCCCCCTTGAACGGTAAGCACTTTATCCCACAAATTCAAATTGTCATGGGCGGTTACATAGTTCACAGATTCCACAGGGGAGTCAGTAAATTCGTGTATGGCTCCTTTGATTCCGGCTGCAATAGCCCCTTCTTTGCCGTATTCTCCTGTAATGTAGCCCCTTCCTGAGCCATCACTATCTCCTTTGATCGCAATGCGAAAGTTATCATTAAATACAGCATATCCTTTCCCCCGCTGCACACCTTTTAGCGTCTTAGTTGCGAGTGGAGAGTCTCCTCCTGTCCAAGGTTCACCATATAAGAGCAAATTAGGATTCACCTCAAGTCGAAGCTCTTCCGTAATTTCTCGCATGGTAACACTATCCATCAGTCCCATAAGATCAAACCTGAAGCCATCAATATGATACTCCGAAGCCCAGTAGGACAACGAGTCCTTAATATATTTGCGTACCATAGGACGCTCAGTAGCTAGCTCATTACCGACTCCAGAGCCATTAGATAAACGCCCTAAATAGTCACGACGATAGAAATAATCAGGCACGAGCGGCTCGAAAGGCCCGTTCTCTACAGTATACGTATGATTGTATACCACATCCATAATCACGGAAATCCCACGGCTGTGCAAGGCTTGAACCATCTCTTTGAATTCGCGAATTCGCAGCTCTGGAACGTTAGGATCTGTGCTATAAGAGCCTTCTGGTACGTTATAATGCTGGGGATCATAGCCCCAATTGTAGTCGGTATGTTCAATTGACGAACCACGCTTAATTACACTTAGCTCATCTACTGTCTGGAAATCGAACACAGGCATCAAATGTACATGAGTGATACCTAGATCAACCAGATGATCAATACCTATTGTATTTCCTTCCGAATCCCTTAATCCATATTCGGTAAACGCTTTGAATTTACCCTTATAGTACATGCCAGAGCTCTCATGGGAAGAGAAGTCTCGTACATGCAGCTCGTAGATAACAGCGTCTGCAGGATGCTGCAATGGGGGAGCAACATCCTTATCCCAATGCTCAGGATGGGTACCCTGCAAATCAACAATTGCTGTTCTTAAACCATTTGCTGAGACTGCTGTAGCATAGGGATCTACTGCTTCAGCCACATTTCCATCAGCAAATACAGCTCGGTACATATAATACTTCCCTTTCAAATCACCTGATAGCTTAGTCTGCCAGACTCCGCCATTTTGTCGCTGCATATATATAATACGTCCACTATCAGTAGAGCTCGGATCTAATCCTATATTAAGTTGATTTCCACCTGTTTCGTACAGTACTAAAGACACAGCATAGGCCGTAGGTGCCCAGACTTTAAATACACTGTACTCCACAGAGTACGTCAAGCCTAGGTCATTACCTTCATAGACCTCCAACATTAATTCTGTATCTATATAATTTTTACTCATGAGTTAACACCATCCTATCGCTCCCTGCCTAACTTATAGGGATGCTTATAAGTCCAAATATTACCAATTCACTTCGTATTAATACTTGCACTGCTCTGCAAGTCGATATAGGAGTATAAACTTTCTATGGATTCATATTATTATATGTAAGACATATTCACAGGTTTGGGTTCCTTACCGACTTTATACACATCACTATTACTATCGGCATAGTCATCTGCGCAATAAAGCAAATATAAAGTGAATTTAACTATTCTAAATTGAGTTTAACGCTCATGCATGATGCAAACACAAAAAAACCGACCTCCAAACATCGGAAGTCGGTAATAGTAGTTGGAACTCCATATAACGCTTAAACGGAGTAATACATATGGAAATAATTAATTATTGATGCTGTGAACAAGTGCAGCTACTTCTTCTGCAGTGCCAAGTTGCAGTGCTTTTGCAGCCAGTTCCTTCATGTCGGCAGCCGACAATTTAGAAATTTGACTACGTGCTGGCAGAATTGACGTTGCACTCATACTGAATTCATCAAGACCAAGACCTAGCAAGAGTGGAATCGCTGTTGCGTCCCCTGCCATTTCACCGCACATCCCTGTCCATTTACCCTCTGCATGCGCTGCATCAATTACATTCTTGACCAAACGCAGGATAGCCGGATTATAAGGCTGATACAAATAAGAAACTCGTTCATTCATACGGTCAGCAGCCATTGTATATTGAATAAGATCATTCGTACCAATACTGAAGAAATCAACTTCCTTCGCAAACTGGTCAGCCAGTACCGCAGTGGATGGAATCTCAACCATTATACCGAGCTGGATGTTGTCAGATACTTCCTTGCCTTCTTCACGCAGCTTTGCTTTCTCTTCAAGCAGAAGATCGCGGGCTGCACGGAATTCACCAAGTGTTGCAATCATAGGAAACATAATGCGAAGATCCCCATGAACACTTGCTCTTAGTAAAGCACGCAGTTGAGTACGGAAAATATCCTGACGATCCAGACAAAGACGAATCGCACGGAAGCCTAGGAAAGGATTCATTTCCTTTGGAAGCTCCAGATATGAAAGTTCTTTATCTCCACCGATATCAAGCGTACGTACTACTACCGGTTTGCCCTTCATATTCTCAAGCACAGTACGATAGGCGTTATACTGAATTTCCTCAGATGGCAGCTTATCGCGGCCCATGTATAGAAACTCAGTCCGGTACAAGCCTACACCTTCACCACCATTCTCAATCACACCGTTGACATCATTAGGTGTACCGATATTGGCAACCAGCTCTACATGCTTACCATCTGCAGAAACTGTTGGTTCGTCCCGAAGCTTCTTCCATTCTGCGATTTGCAAGTTATAAGCGTCTTGCTTATGAATGTACTCTGCCACTTCTGCTTCACTAGGATTAATAAGAACGTCTCCGTTCAGACCATCGATAATCACTAGATCCCCAGAATTCACTTCTGACATCACATTCTTGGTTCCAACAACTGCCGGAATTTCCAAAGAGCGTGCCATAATTGCTGAGTGGGATGTACGTCCACCAATGTTCGTCGTGAAGCCTTTTACGAACTTGCGATTAAGCTGTGCTGTGTCAGATGGAGTCAAATCCTCAGCAATAACAATAACCTCTTCACTGATTTCTGCGGGACTAACATAATGAATACCCAGCAAGTGGTTCAGCATGCGTTTGGTTACGTCACGCATATCCGCAGCACGTTCCTGTAAGTAAGCACTCTTCATGTTTTCGAACATTTCAATGAATTGTGTAGCTACTTCGTTTAGTGCATAGTCCGCGTTAACCGATTCCTGACGAATTTTATCAATTACGGGGTTAATCAGCTCTGGATCCTCGAGAATCAGCAAGTGGGATTCAAAGATCTCTGCCTTTTTCTCTCCCAGCTCTGCCAAAGTGCGCTCTTTAATACTTTGCAATTCAGCACGTGATTTCGCGAGTGCATCATTCAACTTGGCGACTTCCGCTTCAGGATCACTGATACTAGTCTTCGTAATTGTATAATCCGGATGTTTCAGGATGAAGGCACGGGCTACTGCAATCCCTGCTGAAGCCGCGATTCCTGAAATTTTACTCATGGATTTCCCCTAGCCCTTCTTTAATCATTACTTCAGTTAGTGCGTTCAGAGCTTCAGCTTCTTCGCTACCTTCAGTAATCAGAGACAAAGTATCTCCAGCTTCAAGACCCAATGATAATACACCAAGAATGGATTTCAATGTTACTTTCTTACCTTTAGCTTCTGCATATGCTTCTGTACCTTTGAATTTCGTAGCTGTATTTACCAAGGCTGTTGCCGGACGTGCGTGAATTCCATCTTCATCGATAATTCTGAAAGTTGTTTGCATAATAATATCCAACTCGCTTTCTTTTAATAGAATATTTTTAATTTATAGTGAAGGCTTCGCTTCCTTTAATGAATAAAGGAAGCGTTAGCCCTTACTTTTACTGAATTGTAATAATATCCTTATCCCCAATGGATACCTTGCCTGGCTTCTTCAAGGTTACGGAAGAGCCTTCTGGCAAATTAGAGAAAATAACAGGAGACATTACAGATGGTGCATGTGCTTTTACATATTCCAAGTCCACTTCCATAATCGGCTGTCCAGCAGATACAAGGTCACCCTCTTCAACTAGAACCGTAAAACCTTGACCTTTAAGCTTAACCGTATTGACCCCGATATGAACGAGCACTTCCTTGCCTCCATCGGACATAATACCGATGGCATGCTTGCTCGGGAATACGTTAAATACTTTACCGTAGACCGGTGAAGCAATCTTCCCATCATCGGATAGGAAAGCAAAACCGTCACCCGTCATTTTTTGGGAGAATACCGCATCAGGAACCTCAGTGATATCCACTAGCTCACCATTTACCGGAGAAACGATATCTTCTTTAATAATTGCTTCACCAGCTTCACCAGCCTGTTTCTCTTCTTCAGGTTGTGGAGAAACTACTGGAGCCGTTGAAGCTGCAGGTGTCTTCCCGCTTATTACATCTTGAATCTGACTCTTGATTGTATCTGAACGTGTGCCGAAGATCGCTTGAACGTTATTACCTACTTCGAGCACGCCTGATGCACCTAGCTTCTTAAGACGATTCTTATCCACACCTGATTTATCTTTAACCTCAACACGAAGGCGTGTAATACAAGCATCCAGATGAGTGATGTTCTCTTTACCACCCAATGCGGATAAGATGTTTCGAGGTAGATCATCACCAGCTTTAGAAACTGATTCAGTGTTCGTATCATCTGCTTCGTCCGTATCGTCTTCACGACCCGGTGTCATCAGATTGAACTTCCGAATAACAAAACGGAATCCGAAATAGTAAATTAAAGCAAGGGCAAGACCTACTGGTATTACGAGCCACCAAGCCGTACGGTTCGGAATGATACCGAAGAGCACGTAATCGATAAAGCCTCCCGAGAAAGTCATACCAATCTTAACATTAAGGATATGCATGGTCATAAAGGACAAACCAGCAAACACAGCATGTACAGCGAACAGCAATGGAGCCACGAACAGGAATGAGAATTCAAGTGGTTCAGTGATCCCTGTTAGGAACGAGGTCAACGCTGCGGAAAGCATCAAACCACCGACAATCTTTTTATTGTGAGGTTTAGCTTCATGATAGATGGCCAAAGCAGCTGCTGGAAGACCGAACATCATGAAAGGATACTTACCTGTTGTAAATGTTCCTGCTGTGAATTCTACGCCATCACGAAGTTGCTGCATGAAGATCCGTTGGTCACCACGTACCAATTCTCCTGCTTTATCTACGTAGGTACCAAATTCATACCAGAACGGAGAATAGAAAATGTGATGCAGACCAAAAGGAATCAACGAGCGTTCGATCGTTCCGAAGATAAACGCAGCGAGCGTTTTATTCGTATCAATCATACTCTGTGATACATAGTTCAGACCGTGCTGAATTGGCGGCCAAACCAAGGTCAATACCAGACCGAGAATCAAAGCCGTCACCGCCGTCATGATCGGAACAAAACGTTTACCTGCAAAGAAACCTAGATAGGATGGAAGCTCAATTTTGAAGAATCGCTTGTACATGGCCGAAGCCAATATACCGACAAGTATACCTCCAAATACCCCTGTTTGCAGTGTTGGAATCCCTAATACACTAGCATAGGAGAAATCACCTTGGCTCAGGACATAATCATTGACGCCAATTACAGTACCCATCGTAACATTCATCACGAGGAAACCGATAATAGCGGCTAGACCTGCAACTCCTTCACCCCCGGCTAAACCGATCGCAACACCCACGGCAAATAGTAAGGATAGATTATCAAATACAATTTGCCCTGAGTTCATCAATACGTTAGCAATTGCCTGAACCGCATCGTTCTGCAGTGCTGGAACATATTGTAGAAAATCGGGGTTTACCAGCATGTTTCCTATTCCAAGGAGCAGACCGGCTGCTGGCAGTATGGCTACTGGGAGCATTAGTGCTTTACCAACTCTTTGTAAAACACCGAACAGCTTTTTGAACATCATGGTCACTTCCTTTCATTAATCAGATTTTTATCAGCTTTTTAGTTAAAACAGATGCCAAAAAAGGCATGAGCAATACAGTATGAAGGTTGTTTTCTAACACTAAGGTTAGATTACCCCAAGATGGGGTCTAACAACCAAAATTCTGTAAATCACTCATGCCTGATCGAATCAGTTACACGTTGGTATTCTGTTTTAATTAGGACACGGATATTGTAGCACCGTTTTTTAGAAGTGACAAGCTTTTTTTAAGATTTACCTACCATTCTCCATATCCAATTCATCCTCTTTCTTTTGGGCAAGACGTTGAAGGTGAACTGTCAAATAGCTTACTTCTGCTGGGTACACAGGAATTCGCACTCGGTTTTCGATAACCTTAGTTAATTGCCATGCCAATGAATACATTTCGGGATACTCTCGCTTCATTAGACCATCCAGTGTAGAAGTCTCCCTTACGGATTCACCACGACGCAGCCTTTCAAGAACGAAACGCAGATGGGTCACCAAACGGGAATAATCAAGTGAATCACGCGGGATTCGATATTCTAGATTATTCTCTACGATTCCGACCAAATCCCCAATCAAAAGGGAATGCTGTCTGACCTCGGAAAGCTGTCTATGACTAAGCGCGCTAACAATATGCAGAGCTACAAATCCTACTTCATCCACGGGCAATTCCACACCCATGCCTTCATTGATCCGCTCAATCGCATACTCTGCCATCTTGTACTCTTCGGGATAAATCTCTTTAGTCTCGTATAGAAATGGGTTATGAATAGGGATATCTTGTTCATAACGCCGTATAGCAAATGAGATATGATCAGTAAGGGCAATGTGAACATGCTCATTAAGTGGCTGACGACTGCTATGCATAATATATAACAGAATTTCATGTACGATCTCAATCAACTTCTCGTCCACTTGGGGAAGAAGTTGTTTATATTGTTCTTGCTCTTCTTGGCTGCGAAGAATAAACATTTTCTCCACGGAGGATAGATTAATCTGATCATGCAATTTTCGATTAAACCCTATCCCTTTACCAATAACTACAACCTCGGAATATTGGGGATGGTCCGCAATGATAACGTTGTTATTTAACACCTTTGCTACAGTTATGCTACTCATATTTGCCACCTCTTTTATCTCTAAACACCTGACTTCCAAGCAGCAAACGCAACATGAAACGGTACGATTAAAAAACTCTTCGCTACCATCATATCATCAACATTCCGATATTAGAAGAACACTCTGCGTTCTATTTTACCCGAAAGGTTCTGCTTGAGAACTTGTACACCAATGTCACGGCGATAACCATATAAGCAATAGTCCCTGCAAGAACAACTAACGTAAAAATTGACGATGCGCTTGGGAATCCGATACAAGCCACACTAAGCCCCAATACAATGCTGTTTACGATAAAAAAGAATGGATTCTTCACATTAAGCTCCGTGCTGTAAGGTTGAAAAATATAATACATAAACAAGTGATGCACTGAAAAGAACAAGGAAAGACAAAGGATCGTTACCCAAAAGATCACCGCATCCAGCAAACCCCAATCTTCACCCGAGAGTAGAAACAGAAGAGTACATGCGATACATATGGCAACAGCAGGAATAAGATTTAGCCCACTCAATTTAATAAGGCGTATTTTAAAATTGTCTAGAATTGCAGCTCGTTCACGATAGAAGCCATAGCGCAATAAGCTTAAATCACAATTGTAAAACATCGCTTTGCACACTCGCTCACCTATAGAGGTGTAATTCATTATAAATACAAAAAAGGGTAGTCCACTAAGCAGATATGTTGTAAACTTGGACGAATTCTCCGGTGATATGAACATAATTAGGACTGCCACAATAAAGAGCACGCCAATGATGGTTAACCGTCTCTTGATGGGTTGAATCAACAAGCGTTTATGTCTGGAGAAAAAAATAGCATTCAGGTAGGCGTAACCAGTCTTTCCTTGAAATGCTTTCCCCTTAAGTTCTTCCGACGAAAAGTCCTTCTCTTTGGTCTGGACTTCTGCCACCCTCGCCTCTTTCATCATCCGGTTCATGTCCAGCAGTGGATCATCGATCTTGGTAACAACATCTACAGCGCTGCGATAGTTAGGATATTTTCCAATATACACAGCTGCAATTCCGCCAAGTACTACAATCACAAGGCTTACTGGGACACTAAATCCTGTCGAATCATTTACAAAAGCATACCCCAGATAAAGAGGCACATAGGCAAGTAGGCCACCTAGTCCAATCACCGACCATACCCAGCTCATCTTTTTAACTAACACAATTCCTTTTTTGTCAAAAAACCAAAGATTCAGCGCCTCGGTGACTATTCTCCAGGCCGTTAACAGTAGTGTAAGCCATACGCCATGCCACAGGGGTGCTTCGAAAATTCCCGCAAAGACGGTTAATGCCGGTACATAGTAAATAAAGAAGGTTAGGCCCTTTAGCAAAAGCGTTGCATGCATATACTGCTTAGCCGGAATCCTCATCAGCTTCACGCATATATATTTATCCCGTTTGGGCTCCAAAATAAATACATTAGAAACCGCAGCCACTATAAAGCTCAGAATTATAAAGATATGTAAGAACAATGCATACTGTTCAGCGAGCGGCAATTCTTTATTTGTAAGAACGATCGGCAAATATATCACAATTCCCAAATAGGCGAACTTATTTAAAAATCCCCACAATACCTTCAGTACGAGTACAATCCCAGCGAAGATTTGTTTTAGTGCAACATTGGAGTAGATATCACCTTTTAAAAGTTTGCCAAGCACAGGTAGCTTTTTGAAATAGTAAATCAGCCGATTGGCTCCGGACGAACCTCGAATCCTCTGGATGCTGCGAAGTGTCCTAATCATTGTTGCCATCCTGAAGTAAAGCTATAATCTGCTCCTCAAATTCTGGACTTTGCAGGGTCTCACGTGGAATTTCTTGAAGGGTTCCATGATTAAGAATAACCAGCTCGTCACATAAATCAGCGGCTAATTGCAAAATATGCGTAGAAAAAATAATGATGTGATCCTGCTTCATCTCACGCAGCAACTTCTTGATCTCAAGAGCCACAACAACATCAAAAGAAGTTAAAGGCTCATCTAGTAAAATCAATGGCGGGCGAGTAATGATAAAGCAAAGCATTTGAATTTTATTCTTCATCCCGTGAGAATAGCCCTTAATCAATCGGTGCCGATCTTCTTCCTCAAACTTAATAATGGAAAAATAATCTTCAATGCTTTTATTCGGATCGATCTTCTCATGATTAATGTCCATATAAAACTTTACGAACTCATAACCTGTCAGAAATTCAGGCAAGATGGGTAGAGAAAATACATATCCTATGTCCTCGTCACGAAGCGGAAGGATACTATCCTTCTCACCAATAAAGGCAGCGCCGCTATCCATTTGGGTCTCACCACTCAGACAATTAAAAAGTGTGGTTTTACCTGCTCCATTCCGTCCGAGCAGACCGTAAATCTTCCCTTTTTCAAAGGTATAGTCTGCACCTTTAATTACTTGTTTACCATCAAAGCTCTTGTGGATATGATCTAAAATCAGCTGCAATATCGCGCACCTCTCCTATTCTATAGCTCATATATAAAACTTAGGGTATGCCCAGCAGCATCACCGGACATACCTTAAGTTAAATGATTCTATAGTTATTGCTTTAACTATTCCTCAGGTTGCTCAGACACAGTATTTGAAGCTTTGCTCACTCCCCCTGTGGCTGCTGGTGATTGTAGGGAAACTGCGGGAGCGACTGGAACCGCCTTGCTTCCAGATGACCCTGTGGATCTGCTGGTCAGCCCTTTGATCAAGGCCTCTACATCAATACCAGAGACGCTCTTCAGCATCTCAGGAGCGGTGGACATCAGCTGAGTCACATAATTACTGACCCGAGCTGCACCTTCACCATTACCAGTATCTACAACGGTAAGCTTATCAATGGATGCCAGCGGCTTCGCGATTTGGCCAGCCAAATCAGGCAGCATTTTGACAATAATATCGAGCACCGCTGCTTCGCCGAATTTCTGGAACGCTTCCGCCAGTTTCTCTTTGGCCTCTGCTTCCGCTAGACCGCGCAACCGGATAACTTCGGCATCCGCTGTACCTTTTGCCAGCTCCGCATCCGCCATCGCCTGACCTTCAAGGCGCTTCTGCTCCGCAGTAGCTTTTGCCTGCGTCTCGATGCTATACTGCAATGCGTCCGCCTCGCGCATTCTCTTCGCCTTATCCGCTTCCGCCGCTTGCTCTACCGCGTAACGATCCGCTTCCGCTTTTTTCTTCACTTCTGCATCATACTGCTTCTCACGAACCTGAATTTCTTTGGCTTGCAGATCGATTTCACGTTCCTTACGCACCAGCTCAACCTTCATCTGCTCTTCAACAACGGTCTGCTTCGCACGTGCTTCTTGAATATGGTAAGCCTGATCGGCTTCCGCTTTCGCCGTGTCCTGGTCCCGTTTAAAGGCAGCTACCTTAAGCTGATTTTCCTTGGAGGCTTCGGCGATATTCGTATCCCGCAGCAGCTCTGCTTTTTGCCCTTGCTCCTCAGCGTTCGCCTTTTGAATTCTCGCATCCCGCACAGCTTCTGCTTCAGCGATTTCTGCGTCCCGCTTCACTGCAGCAATCCGCGGCTTGCCTAACGCTTCCAGGTATCCATGTTTGTCACGTACATCCTTGATGGTAAAGGAAACAATCTGCAGACCCATTTTCTTAAGATCACGTGCCGCCACACCTTGAACCTCTTGTGCAAAACGGTCACGGTTACGGTATACTTCCTCAACGGTCATGGAACCTAGTATTGCACGTAAGTGCCCCTCAAGCACCTCTTGAGCTTCACTCTTCAGCGCCTCAATCGGCTTCCCCATGAACTGCTCAGCGGCTGTTGCCACGTCTTCAGTGGAACTGCCCACCTTAATAATCGCAACCCCGTCAGCAATTACCGGTACACCTTGCTCGGTGTATACTTCTGGAGTTGTCACATCGAGTTTATGAGAAAGGAGTGACATAAATTCAGCCTTCTGAAATACTGGGAGGATAAACGCACCGCCACCACGCACAATTTTTATTTTACGTCCAGATCCATCGTCGGAAATATGATTGCTCCCTAAAAACGAACCGGTTACGATCATCCCTTCATCTGGTCCTACCGTTTTGTAACGTGCCCAGAAAGCAATCCCTAGCACAAACAGAACAGCGACAACAACAGCTGGAATTAACAAATAATCAGGAATTCCGAACATTAAAGATCCACTCCTCTTCTCTTCTCAAATTCTGAAACCCAGGCAACGCCTTCTCTAACATCCACTACAACAACTTTAACACCTGCTGGGAGAGGCTCATCCTCAAAGCTTGCTGCTGTATGCAAGCTATTGGCTGCGCCAAATTTGACCATAATCTCACCATATCCCTTAGCAGGAACAGGAACTGTAACTTCCCCGATTTTGCCGGGCAGTTCGCTCATAGAGAAACCATTCGACATTTCGCTCTTATGCATGGGCTTAACCACCCCAAGATACATAAGCACACCCAAAAAGGCAGCAGCTAACAAAGATAAAGCAGCGATGGGCCCAGCTTCCAAATCACTGTAACGGGTAAGAAGAATGCCCGCTCCGCCGAACACGGTTATTCCTCCTGCTAGAACGGTGGGATTCACAAAATCAACGGATACGAAATCAAAGACCCCATGCAGGGCGTTCCCGATCACATCTCCCACTAGGACGCTGACTATGGCAAAAATGACGCCAAGCGCCAAACAGCCTAAATACAGCGTTTGCATTTTTATTTCCTCCTGTCTTCCTTCAGGACTGTCATAATACTTTAAACGAACAAAGTAGGTCATTGGTTTCACAAACTTTGGATATTTAGCCAGAAAAGTTCCATTCAGAGGATAAGCTTGCTCACATAAGCACTTTTTTATTACATACGAGGGGTTGTCTTAAAAGCCGACCCATAGTTGCTGAAGCACTGATTGTTGTTGGGACGTTACTTGATTTAAACTCAAACCTTTGTTGAATTACGATCGTTAAAGGTGAGGATTGAGGAGCCAGTGAGATTTCCTTACAAACCTTGGTTTGAAGAACATTCTCGCGTACGAAGATGATGCTTACGACTCGGCCTATCGGACTCAGCGGACCTTATTCGCTGCTTTATCCGGCATTTGGAATGCTATCGGACCACATAGCCTCTATTGGCATGAAAAACAGCTAATATGAGGCAATTTCGAAGCAATAGTGTCTCTGGTGTCCGAAAACTTGCTCAAAAGGCTGAAAATCCGCTAATAACGTCAACTGGGTCCGTAAGACGTATATAGGAAGAGGAATCAGTAGTGAGGGGATCTTACAACTCTTAGTTTGATTAGGTAACATTCTCACGCACGAAGATGATGCTTACGACTCGGCCTATCGGACTCAGCGGGTCTTATTCGCTGCTTTATCCCACATTTGGAGTTCTATCGGACCGCATAGCCTCTATTGGCATGAAAAACAGCAAATATGAGGCACTTTTGATGGAATAGTGTCTCTGGTGTCCGAAAACTTGCTCAAAAGGCTAAAAATTTGCAAATAACGTCAACTGGGTCCGTAAGACTCAGGGGGGCTGAAGGGTTAAGGGCGGTGCCTGAGAATTTGAGGGTGTGGCTGTGGCTGTGGCTGTGGATCTGGATCTGGCTGTGGCTGGGTGTGGGTGTAGTTGAGGAGTAGGTGTGGATGTGGTTGAGGAGTGGTTGAGTTTGAGGAGTGGTTGAGTAAGACGAGCCACACTAGACCCATAAACGCAAAGAAGCGATTCACCCATAACGGGAGAATCGCTTCCCTGAACGTTCTATTTCGACGTCTAGAATAAAGACGGATTGTTTCTTTCGTAGATGATTCTACTTAAAGAGCCATTTTATAAATCTCAACTACATCCTCACGCTCAAGCTTGCGGAAATTACCAAATGGTCCGAAACGAACGGCCTTATCAGCCATACTTCCGATCTCGCTGTCATCAATATCATAATCACCGAGTGTCTTCGGTGCACCAATAGAATCCCAGAACCTACGCAGAGCTTCAATACCTTCCAACCCTATTTCTTCATCAGTCTTGCCCGCTGGATCAATATCAAACACATTTACAGCAAGCTTGCGGAAACGTGCAGGATTCGTATCAAGATTATATTTCATCCATTGTGGGAACAGAATCGCCAGGCCTCCACCGTGTGGAATGTCGTATACGGCCGATACTGCGTGCTCGATATTATGAGTCGCCCAATCTCCAGCAAACCCCATACTAACCATACCGTTAAGTGCCATTGTGCCGCAGTACATGATCGTCTCACGTAGCTCGTAATTATTCAAATCTTCAATAAGCTTCGGTGCTGTTTCGATTACAGTACGCAGCAAAGTCTCGCAGAAGCCGTCTTGTACCGCTGTGTTACCGTCGGTATGGAAATAATGCTCCAGAACATGTGACATGATGTCCACCATTCCGTAGACCGTCTGATCCCGTGGCAGAGTAAAGGTGTTCTCTGGATCAAGAATCGAGAATGCCGGGAATGCATGTACACTGCCCCAGCCCATTTTCTCCTTAGTCACTTCGTTCGTGATTACTGAGCCACTATTCATTTCTGATCCGGTAGCTGCCATCGTCAGCACTGTTCCGAGTGGGAGAGCGCCCTGAGGGGCTGCCTTACGCTCTACAAAGTCCCACATGTCGCCTTCATACTTCGCCCCAACAGCGACTGCTTTAGCGCAATCTAACACGCTACCGCCGCCTACCGCGAGAATGAGATCAATATTATGTTCGTGACATAGCTCTACGCCCTTATGTACGGTGGAAAGACGTGGATTAGGCTCTACTCCAGAGAGTTCAGTCACCGCTGCACCTATAGAACTCAGCTCAGCCATTACTTTATCGTACAGACCGCTACGCTTGATACTACCGCCACCATACATCAACAGTACGTTCTTACCGTACTTAGGAACCTCAGTCTTCAAAGCTTCCAGAGTATCCTTTCCAAATATCAGCTTGGTCGGATTATAAAATTCAAATTTACGCATATGTGTAAACCTCCAATGGTTATTTCAGAAATGTCTTGCTCCCTCGTATTATAAACCTCTGAATAGCTGCATTCAAATGGAGTAGCTTCTAGCCCTTCAAATATCCCCACAAAGTGGTACTTTGCTTCGATGCATACTCAGGTACTTTGCGGGGACCCCAAATTATACTTTCTGATACCTAAAAAAAGGGACGCCTCAAGCCCATAGGCTTGAGGACATCCCTAATCCAACCTTACAACGCGCCGAAGCTCTTCACGAAACGACGGAAAGCAGCTTGCCCTTCCGGATTCCGTTTGTAGACACCCGCGTGTTCAAGAATATGTGTAAACTTGATGCCGACTTCGTTCTGTACAATCTTGACGGCCTCATCATGCTGTAATGCCATTCCGAAACGCTCCACAAGCTCCTGAACCCAAGCTGCATGCTGCGCAAGTGGATGACTAGGATCATTCTTCACTGCTTCTAACCGTGCTTGATCTCCTGCAAGGATACTCGCAATCGCATCGAGTTCTTCCTTCAGGCGACCCGGCAAGATCGCGAGTCCCATAACCTCAATCAAGCCGATGTTTTCTTTCTTGATATGGTGCATCTCCCGATGGGGATGAAAAATCCCTTCAGGATATTGCTCGCTAGTCCGGTTATTACGCAGTACAAGATCCATCTCGAAGCTGCCATCTTCCGCACGGCGAACGATAGGAGTAACGGTATTATGACGCTGTACTTCACCATCAACCTCGCTGAAAGCTAGCACTTCAGCATCGGAATCACTGTAAGCCTTCCAAGCTTCGTAAAGCGCATTACCACACTCTAACAGTACCGTAGGATCTTCCCCATTCAATCGCAATACGGACATAGGCCATTTTACGATATTAATGCTTACACCCGGATAAGATGCATGCGTGAAGGTATCTTCCTTAGGCGCTTTCTGAATAGGGAAGGTGTGACGTCCACCTTGGAAATGGTCATGCGTCAGAATTGATCCGCCAACAATCGGCAGGTCTGCGTTTGAGCCAATAAAATAGTGCGGGAAAGATTCCACAAAGCTAAGCAGCCGCTTCAAGGTATCCTTGGTAAGCTTCATTGGCACATGATCATGATGGAATACAATACAGTGCTCATTGTAGTAAACATATGGCGAGTATTGAAAGAGCCATTTCTCATTATTCAGCTGTAGTGGAATGACACGCAGGTTCTGACGCGGCGGATGATTAACCCGTCCCGCATACCCAACATTCTCACGGCATAGCAGACATTTTGGATAGACCGGCGGCGGAAGCAACCGAGCCATTGCGATTTCCTTCGGACTTTTCTCAGGCTTGGACAAATTGATTGTCATCTCGATGTCACCGTAAGGCGAATCTTGCAGCCAGTATACATTCTTGGAAATCCGGTCCATCCGGATATAGTTGGAATCTATGCTTAATTTATAAAAGCGGTCAGTAGCAGCGGATATGCCTTTTTCAGCAGTTAAACGATTGAACTCAGCATTCACGTCTGATGGACGGGCCATTAGGAGTCCCATAATCTTAGCATCTAGCAAGTCACGGTAAGTGTCGCTATTTTCCGGAATCAATCCGATTTCAAAACCATAGTCAATCAGTGCATCCAACGGAACCTGTGGACCTTCCAGTGGACTTTGATCGATCTCGCCAACGTACGGCTCACTAAATCCGAATTGTTCTAGCAGCACATTACGGCTATAATCTTCATCTGTTGGAGCTATGAGCTGCTGGCGCAGTGCGAACAGAACAAGCTGCTCAATCGCATGCAAGGCTTTGTGCCCAGCAGGAGTACCATTATTCTCGTTGTGCATTTTAATTCTCCTTAAGTAGGGTCTCAAGCTCAAGTAAGCGAGTACCCCTTATTCTCCGTACCCCTGCGGATTGGCCGAATGCCAGTTCCAGGCGCTTTGAATGATATTTTCCAAGTCAGCATGCTGAGGGTTCCATCCTAAGATAGAACGCGCTTTGTCGGAGGAAGCTACCAATACAGCCGGATCTCCAGCACGGCGTTCCTGAATGACAACTGGAATTTCAAGTCCAGTAACCTTCTTCGAGGTTTCGATAACCTGTTTCACCGAGAAGCCAAGTCCATTTCCTAAGTTGAAAATATTGCTGCTGCTTCCGCTACGCAGGTAAGTTACTGCACGAACATGGGCATCAGCCAGATCGCTAACATGGATGTAGTCGCGTACACATGTACCATCTTCAGTAGGATAGTCGTCTCCGAAAACTGCGATGCTCTCCCGTTGCTTCAAAGCGGTTTGCAATACCAGCGGAATCAAGTGACTTTCTGGACGATGGTCTTCACCAATTTTGCCACTAGCATGGGCACCTGCAGCATTAAAGTAACGTAGTGCCACGTATTTGATACCCAGTACTTTGTCAAACCAAGCCATCATGCGTTCCATGGTCAGCTTAGTTTCGCCGTATACGTTTGCTGGCTCGGTACGGTCTGTTTCTTCAATCGGCACCTTTTCCGGTTCGCCGTAGGTTGCAGCTGTCGACGAGAATACGATTTTATTCACGCCAGCTTTTTGCATAGCTTCCAAAAGGCATTGTGTGCCGTATACGTTGTTGTCATAATACTTTACTGGGTCCTTCATGCTCTCACCAACCAAAGAGCTCGCCGCGAAATGAATGACTGCCTCAATCTCGTTCTCAGCAAACAGCTTACCAAGCAGCTCCTTATCACGCAGATCTCCTTCATATAGCTTGCCGCCCAGTAGCGCCTCACGATGCCCTGTTATCAGGTTGTCGATGACTACTACTTCTTCGCCGCGATCCAGCAGCTCTGCCACAGTATGAGAACCAATATACCCTGCTCCACCTGTTACTAAAATCGCCATCTGATTACACTCCCTTCAATTCTTGGACACCATTACCGATGCCGCAAACATAGAACTCGCCAACCAAACCAGATCTTGTGGTATATGCTTCGCCAACTTCACGAATAAAACGTTCTACATCATCTTCATGTACCAAGGATACAGTACAGCCACCAAAACCTGCGCCAGTCATACGGGAACCGAGTGTACCCGGGATACGCTGTGCTTCTTCAACCATAATATCCAGCTCTTCACAGCTAACTTCATACAAATCGCGCAAGGAAGCATGTGAGTCATTCATGAATTGTCCAAACTGCTTCAGATCATTGTTCTTTAATACCTCAACGGAATCTAGTACGCGTTGATTCTCTTCCACAACATGGCGGGCACGGCGTCTAACAACTTCGTCTGTGATTTTATCTTGGTGAGCTTCGAACTGTTCACGATTGAGCTGTGCCAGATAAGTTAGTGAAGGAACTTCTTTTTGCAAAATAGCCAAGGCCTCATCACACTGCTGACGACGCTCATTGTACTTGGAATCTACAAGTCCTCTGCGTTTGTTCGTGTTGCCGATGACCAACTTGTAAGCACCCGTGATAAAAGGTACCAGATTATATTCAAGCGTATCACACATTAGCAGGATCGCATGGTCACGTTTGCCATTAGCAACTGCGAACTGATCCATAATTCCGGAGTTCACACCTACATATTGATTCTCAGCACGTTGGGACAAGAGTGCAATCTCAACGGTATCTGTGTCCCCGCCTTCAAGTGTGAGGAAAGCATAAGCAGTAACGACTTCGAGAGAGGCCGATGAAGACAAGCCTGCGCCATTCGGAATATCGCCATGGAATAGCAGGTCGTAACCTTTGGACACTGGTGTATTTTTCTTATCCAGTTCAACCATTACTCCAACCGGATAGTCAATCCATTCTCCAGTTTTAGACTTGCCAATTTCACTATAATCAATAGAAGCTTCATAAGGAAAATTTGTGGATGCAAAATTCACTTTGCTGTCACTACGTGGACGTACAATCAAAGTTGTACCGAATTCCAAAGCTGCTGGCAACACGTATCCACCGTTATAATCCAAGTGCTCTCCAATGAGATTGACACGCCCTGGTGCATAAAACACCTTAGCTTCTTGCTCGCTTACCCCGTACTTTTCGATGAATTTCTTATTAAGTTCTTGTATGCTCATTAATGCCACTCCATCCTTTCGCTGCTTCAGCCAGTGGGAATTAGTAAAAGCGTTCTTTATGTATTCATTATAATAGAATCAGTTATCCTCTGATAATGCAATCATGTGTGTAATGTATGGATAAATGTGACTTCCCATAATATAATAATTACACAAATATTTAATATACCCTAAACTATAAGCCATTAAATGACAATAACACAAGAAAGGCTGTCCCAAATGGAGCATACTTATTCCGTAGGATCCAATCCCGTGTATTACGATAATCAAAATCTTCATGTACTGTTTGCAGGTCAGAGTCAGACGATTCCTAACCATCAGGCTGGTCCTAAGATCTACGATTATTATTTACTTCACTTTATAGAGTCCGGCTCAGGTGTTTTCCGTACAGAACATCATAAATATGTGTTGGGCAAAGGTGACTGTTTCCTTATTCATCCAGGACAATTGGTCAGTTATATCTCGGATAAGGATCAACCCTGGTGCTATCGCTGGGCGGCTTTTACTGGGAGTGAGGCTGACGCTCTTGTGTTGCAGACAGGCTTCACACCAGAAAAACCTGTTGTGACTACAACGGATGAGAGCGGCATCCCAGGCGCCCTATCCAGTATCATGCAAGCCTTCAAAGCAAACAAAGAAAGTGCCCACCTGACTTCTCTAGGGTATCTTTACCTCATTGTAGGCGAAGCCGCTGACTTGCTTTCTTCCTTCTCCCGTCTTCCCGGAGCAGAATCACAGGTTAAACGTACTGTGAAGCAAATGATCCATTACATGGCCTCTCAATACGCCCATCCGGTCTCCATTGAACAAATGTGTGATACCCTTGGCTATAACCGGGCCTATCTATCCCGTGTATTTAAGCAAGAGACTGGGTTATCTCCGGTAACGTACTTGCTGAAGCTGCGTATTGAGAAATCTAGACAACTGCTGCGTGAACGACCGGAGCTGTCTGTCGAGCAAGTAGCTGCATCCGTTGGACTAACTGACGCCTTGTATTTCTCGCGCCAATTCAAACGTTTTTGTGCTCAGTCACCCACCGCTTATCGGCTCACAACGACAAGACATGTAAAGAAACAAGATCAATAAGAGAAAGCAGCGCAAAAGGGATTCATATATTAGACAAGTCCAATATATGAATCCCTTTGTTAAGCAACCCTTCAGTTAGCTTAGGTTATCTTGCATATAGACTCAGATATTCGGGGTAAGCACGAAGATGTATCTCTTTCGCCCTTTTCTGAGCCATTTCTTTCAGTTCTGGCACATGCTCGGCATCAACATAGTCAGCGAGGACATCAATCACATCATCAAGGAGTTTCGCTCTAAAATAAATCTCCATCCGTTCCAATATTGCATGGCCTGCTAAATCAATAACCAGGTCTCTACAATAATCCCAATCCTTTGATTTATAGATCGGCCATACAAGTACGGAATAATCCATTGCAGCGTCTCCAAATACCGTTAAGTCATCCCAATCAATGATCCAACAATCATTACTATCATCGACTAAGACATTCTGCCAATTTATATCATTGTGTACGATGTCGGTCGCCTTTTTCTGAAAAGAAGGGTGCTGACTAACCATTATTCGCAATGCTTCCACTTCCGTATCGAACCAATCTAAAGTTTCCTCCGTTACGAAGTCCAGCAAATGCTTTTCCGCTCTAATGATTTGTAAATCTTCTTCAAATCGAGTGATATATTCGTCAGTAAATGCGGCGGCATAGTTGTAGTCCTTATCCTCACTTGCAACTGCCATCCTAATCTCTGTATCCGCATGTAATTGATGAAGTGACTTCAGAACCTTCTCAATCACTGGCATTGGATCGGAAATGGAGCTTAATGGTTTACCTTCGATAAAATCAAATACTAAACCATAAGAATAACCAGGTGTTATTTCTTGAGCAATCTCCCTAATCAACCGTGGAGCCTTGTAATTATTAGTCAAATGCTCGCTGATCTTTACCCACTGTTTAAGTCCTGTTGCTTTTTGTTCTTGCGAGAGTTTTAAATGGCGAATGGTTTGACCGTCCGTTATGCGATAAGACTGGTTTACAAACCCTCCAGGGTTCCAAATATACTTAGCCTCAATCTTCGATCTATTTAACCCTAAAGATTGCGAGTTGGCTTCGGTCCACTCTTTCACCTTGTTCTCATCTTGATGCAACTCCATTGATACATCTCCTCCCTTCATGGTTGCTATAAAAAACCGCGGTAGCTCAGGACAATTTTTTCTTGCCCAAGGCTTCCGCGGTTATGGATAGCTTGTTTGAGTAGACGTTGATTTCCCGGAAAAACTCGCTACTAATAAATCACGTCGTAATCAATCACGTTCCGTTCTCCGTTTTAAGAATGATCTCCACCCGATCCAATTCTTCCTGCGAGAACTCCAAGTGTTTAAGTGCTGCTATATTTTCTTCAATCTGATTAACTTTGCTAGCCCCTATAAGCGCTGAAGTAACCTTGCCGTCACGGAGTGTCCATGCTAGTGCAAGCTGCGCCAAGCTTTGACCCCTTGAAACAGCAAGCTGATTTAGCGCGCGGATCTTACGCTGTACATCCGGTGTAATCCGGCTCTCATTTAATGAGGCAGAGGATTTGGCCGCTCTTGATCCCTCAGGAATCCCATTTAAGTATTTATTGGTTAACAGCCCTTGGGCCAGAGGTGTAAACGCGATACTGCCAACTCCGCTCTGTTCCAGAACATCCTGTAAACCGCCCTCAATCCAGCGATCGAGCATAGAATAACTCGGCTGATGAATGAGGAGTGGCGTCCCTAGACTTTTCAAGATTTTAACAGCTTCGAGCGTTTGCTCTGCATTATAATTAGATAATCCAACATACAGTGCTTTACCGGAACGCACAGCATGGTCCAGCGCCTGCATGGTTTCTTCAAGTGGTGTTTCCGGGTCCGGCCGATGAGAATAATAAATATCTACATAATCTAAGCCAAGCCGCTTCAGACTCTGGTCCAAACTGGCCAGCATATATTTACGCGAACCCCATTCGCCATAAGGGCCGGGCCACATGTTATACCCTGCTTTTGTCGAAATCACCATTTCATCTCGATATGGAGCCATATCACTAGCAAGCACTTTACCAAAGAGGTCTTCTGCTGAACCTGCTGGTGGTCCATAGTTGTTGGCTAGATCAAAATGGGTAATTCCAAGATCAAACGCACGAGTGATCATTTCTTTGCCATTCTCATAAGTATCCACTCCACCAAAATTCTGCCATAATCCTAATGAGATTGCCGGAAGTTTAAGACCAGAGTTCCCGCAACGGTTATAACGCATTTCTTCATACCGCTTATTGCTTGCTACATATACCATTGCTTATCCCTGCCTCTCATTACGCGCTACTTCAGCATCTACCATATCTTTAAACTACTGAGCGCAATAATAATCTGGCAACCGACAAACCATTATCCCTTCTAAACAAGTAGATCCTTAACACTTCCGAGTACTTTCCCAATACGATCTGTAATCAGAAGATCCGCTCGATCATCAAAGGGTGTCGGGTCGCCATTTAGCAGCACAGTATGTCTGCCTCGGAAATAAGTGACCAGACTAGCCGCAGGCTGGACCGTTAGAGAAGTGCCGCCAATCATGAGCATATCTGCAGCTGCTATCGCTTCGACAGCGCTTATTAGCACGGAATGATCTAATTCTTCTTCATATAAGACAACGTCCGGCTTGATTATACCGCCACATTCGGGGCAGCGAGGAACGCTCTCAATGATCTGTAGCAGCTGCTCCAGTCCGTAATAACGTGAGCAGTCCATACAATGGTTGCGATGAATCGAACCATGCAGTTCAAGTACATTTTTGCTGCCGGCCAGCTGGTGCAGGCCATCAATATTTTGCGTAATAACCGCCTTAAGCTTGCCCTGCTGTTCTAATTCCGCAAGTAGCTGATGCGCACCATTCGGACGAGCCTCCGGATGAATCATTTTACTACGATAAAAATCAAAAAAAATGTCCGGCGAGGACATAAAAAAAGTGTGGCTCAGCATCACTTCAGGTGGATAAGGCGAATTGTGCTGCGTCTGGTATAAGCCCGCTGCTGAGCGGAAATCTTTAATTCCGCTTTCTGTGCTTACTCCTGCGCCACCGAAGAAAACTATGTTATCACTGTCTTTGATCCAAGAAGCTAGTGTCTGCAATTGATCCATGCTAAATAGCACATCCTTCCTTTTATAGGCTGATCAGTAGGTGATACGTAGCTCATTATAGCTAGAAATAATTACATCTGCGTCAATCAAGTGCTTATTATCTCCCAAGTTTGAGATTCCAACGGCGAGACGTAGGCCCGCACCTTTACCCAATTGCATATCTGCATTACTGTCACCAATAATAATCGTCACTTCAGGCGAAAGTCCCAGCTCCCGGCAGGCTAATTCAGCCATTTCAGGTGCGGGTTTTCCGTTTAATACTCTGTCTCTTGTAACTACCGAATCGAAATAATGTGCAACACCAAGCCAATCCAGATGTTCCTGAGTGGTCTTTTCACCATCTGAAGTAACAACGCCTAGCTTGAGCGATGCAGCAGCGCACTGTTCCAGAAAGGGATGAAGCCCTTCTAGAGGTTGGGCCATGCGGCGTTTGCGCAATTCATACATCGCATCCTTAGCTATACTTTTTACACGGGTCAATGCTTCATTCCAAGGCACACCCGCAGTGTACAGCTGCCATGCGAGTACACCATAACTTTCTTCCTCTGTAGCCATAGTGAGCGGACCAGCAGGATCATAGCCAATCAATTTACCCGCAGCATCATGCTGTGTACCAAGCACTTTACTCCGATCCACAATAAAATCGGTTCCCATAATCGCAAGCTGATCTTCCATTCCACGCAGTACAAGCTCGGCCCAATTCCCCCATGTGGCTAATAAATCCAATAACGTGCCATCTTTGTCGAACAATATGCCTGAACAAGGAATACACTCGTCGTTAATATGTAATAATGGCATAAATCTCCCTCCCTTTGTTGGAAAGACCAAAGGCTACCTAAGATTCCCTAGCCAATCCAACATGGCTTGCACTGTATCATTTTGCTGCTCTTCTTCGGAAATGGTTGCTTTCCCATCTCCTTTTTGTGGTCCATAGCTTCCAAACTGAGCGTGATTTCCACCGACGATTGAACTATAAACCGTATTATCTGGCAGATAGGAGCGACCTTTACTGTAGCTATCTCTGTCAACCACCTGATCTTCAGTGCCCAGCACTGATAATACAGATAAAGTAGTGTTTCTTAGACTGCCTTGTTCATCGGGATAGGAGGCTAGAAAAAACACACCTTCCAGCTGGTCCGAATGCTCCGCCGCATACCTCGATGCCATGACACCCCCTAGGGAATGCCCACCTATTACAAAAGAAAGCTTAGGATGCACACGAATAATCTCATCAGCGGCATCACCCTTTGTTACCGCTAAGTTAAGCGGCATTTTGGCTATATAGAAAGGATGCCCCGCAGCAGCAACACTTTTCGCCAATGGGGAATAAGCCTCTGCTTCCACCAGCCCCCCCGGATAAAAAATAACCGCTGCACCTTTTGTAATCGAAGGCTCGAAGGCGATCCAATTGGCATTCTGTTCGACTGTAACCCCACCACCTGAAATTAGCGCTGTTTCGGCTTTTTCAGCCGGAGCATAAGGGGTTAAATATTTCCATAACAGCAAGCCGGCTACAACAAGAATGATTAGTACAATTAAACCGATACGTCGTTTTGTTATTTTTTTCTTCAACATGCTCCACTCCCGGATGTTACTGCATATAAGAAAATTATAGTAGAAACCCTCTGTTCTAACAACCGTCAACACATCGCCACAATTAACAGTGATGATAACGCTTACATTAGTGAGTTAATTCACAATTAAATTGAAGAAAATCTCGTATTTTAAAATTAAAGCATTAAGCGTCCTTGGAGGGAAGTCATGGCAGGGGAAATCTCGCTAGACACGCGTGGGAAGACTTTTTTTCTGAATTTACGGTTTTTGCTTATTGTCACTGTATTCATTGGAAATGCTATAGAACCTCTGATTGGATCGATGAACAGCTTGCATAGCTTATATATGTGGATCTTCAGCTTTCATATGCCGCTCTTCGTGCTCGTCACCGGTTTTTTTGCCAATAAACACCTCACAGGTACGCCAGGCCGCCGCATAGTCATGCAAATTGGATTGCAGTACATTATTTTTCAAAGCCTATACTCTGTGCTAGACGCGACCATATTTCAGGTACAGAGTATCCATCATTCCTTTTTCGCCCCCTATCTGCTCTTATGGTTTCTGGCAAGTCATGCTTTCTGGCGTTTGCTTATGACCGGGATCCGTAAATGGACGCCTACCGCACAATTCATTTTTGCTGTCGCCTCTGGGATTGCCGTTGGGTACCTACAGCTCGATGGCGTATGGTTCAGCATTAGCCGTACTTTTGTATACCTGCCTTTCTTCGTATTAGGTTATCATTTTTCGTTTCAGTCCTTTTCCCGCTTCTTTCAAAAATGGATTAAAATCACCGCTGCCGCAGTCTCCATGCTTCTATTTATCCTGTTTGGAGCTTGGGGATCTGAGTTGCCGATAGGCTGGCTTTACGGAAGCATGACCTACATGCAGCTTGGGCTTCAAGAATGGTACGCAGGAATATATCGTCTTGCCGTTTACGGTCTGCAAATTACTGCTGCATTAGCGTTTATGGGGTGGATTCCTTACTCGCTCAGCCGGATGACTGACTGGGGTTCCCGTACGTTGTATGTTTTTCTACTTCATGGATTTATCGTTCGTTCTGCCGCTGTTTCTGGCCTGTACTCCTATATTAACCATCCCTTAGGTGCCTTCTTATTGGTACTTTCTGCAATCTTACTAACCATTCTCTTAGCCCAACCAAGTGTAAAAAGACTAATGCATCCTATTGTTGAACCCTCAGTCGGTTGGATGATTACCCTGCAGCGTGTTGCCTTACGACGCTCATTATAAGTGGCCTATCCCCTAGCGGATAGGTTTTTTTATACTCTATTAAGGTCGACCACCTCAAGAGAAACTTCACACTGTTCGGTAGAAAAAACGAGCTCTTTGTGATAGACTCACTAATAACAATGACTTCTCCGTTCTTTATAGGCGGAAACCGTTTATACCAAAACAGCGGCATTTTTTATAGAAACGGCTTCGCCCTTCTTCTCTAGGAAGCTCGTCCCCGTTCATTCTATAAACCGTATATACGCAGGTCTTTGGAGTTCATTGCGTTAATGCGACACTATATTTATTGCAATTTATTTAGGGGGGAAATATCATTATGGCAGCCAAGAAAATGCGTTCAGACATGATTAAAAAAGGCTTTGACCGTGCTCCACACCGTAGTCTCCTGCGTGCAGCCGGAGTAAAAGAAGAAGATTTCGGAAAGCCGTTTATTGCGGTCTGCAATTCCTATATTGATATTGTTCCAGGTCATGTGCATCTTCAAGAGTTCGGTAAGATCGTTAAGGAAGCGATTCGTGAAGCTGGCGGCGTTCCTTTTGAATTCAATACGATTGGCGTAGATGACGGTATCGCTATGGGACATATCGGCATGCGTTATTCACTACCAAGCCGTGAGATCATCGCTGACGCCTTGGAAACTGTAGTTTCCGCGCATTGGTTCGATGGCATGGTCTGCATCCCTAACTGCGATAAAATCACACCGGGTATGATGATGGGCGCACTGCGTGTCAACATCCCAACCATGTTCGTAAGCGGTGGCCCAATGAAAGCCGGAGTAGACAGTAAAGGTAACAAGCTCTCCCTTACCTCGGTATTTGAGGGTGTAGGTGCTCACCAAGTCGGCAAAATCAACGATGCTGAGTTGCTTGAATTAGAACAATTCGGTTGTCCTACCTGCGGATCTTGTTCGGGAATGTTCACCGCGAACTCCATGAACTGTCTGGCAGAGGCACTTGGACTGGCATTGCCAGGTAATGGTACCATCCTAGCTGTAGCTGATGAGCGCAGAGAATTTGTACGCAGATCCGCTACTCAACTGATGGAATTGATTAAGCTAGACCTTAAACCAAGAGATATCGTAACTAAAGAATCCCTCGATAACGCTTTTGCGCTGGATATGGCAATGGGTGGCTCCACCAACACGGTGCTACACACCCTTGCGTTGGCTCAAGAAGCTGGTATCGATTATCCGCTTGAACGCATTAACGAAGTTGCTAACCGTGTTCCTTACTTGGCGAAACTGGCTCCGGCATCCGATATTTTCATTGAAGATGTGGACCGCGCAGGCGGCGTTAGTGCCGTATTGAATGAACTGCTGAAGAAACCGGGCGCTCTGTACGGAGAATGTATGACGGTTACCGGCAAAACATTAGCCGAGAACGTAACCGGACATGAAATCCAAGATACTTCCGTAATTCATACGATCGATAACCCTTACTCCGAAAGAGGCGGTCTCGCCGTACTTTACGGCAACCTGGCTCCAGAGGGTTCCATCATTAAAGTAGGTGCAGTTGATGCTTCTGTAGGTGGATATCACAAAGGTCCTGCGATCTGCTTTGATTCCCAAGAGTCTGCACTCGAAGGTATCGCAAACGGTAAGGTTAAAGAAGGCCATGTAGTCGTTATCCGTTATGAAGGTCCAAAGGGTGGACCGGGAATGCCGGAAATGCTAGCCCCTACTTCGCAAATCGTGGGAATGGGTCTGGGTGCTAAGGTTGGTCTGATTACAGACGGACGTTTCTCGGGGGCTTCCCGTGGAATCAGCATCGGTCACATTTCTCCAGAGGCTGCTGAAGGCGGCCCAATCGCTTTTGTTGAAGATGGCGATATCATTGAACTAGATCTCAACAACCGTAAGATTGAACTGCTGGTTGACGAAGAAGTATTGGCGGTTCGCCGTACAGGCTGGAAAGAGTTTGAGCCTAAAGTTAAGACTGGTTACCTGGCTCGCTATTCCAAAATGGTTACCAACGCAAGTAACGGTGCAGTACTGAAGATTTAATTAGCAAACCGAGTAAATAATTTTTCCTAGCATACAAGAGCAGTCCACCTTAGATAATCTTTGGTCGGACTGCTCTTTTTTATTGGAAACCAAAAAGATGCCCCACACACCATCTCTGGCTTGTGGGACATCTACATTACCGATCTAATATAAGATAAATAAATAATGTCATGAATCAATTGGTTACTGTTGCTCCTGGTAATTCCACTTCTGTAAGTGAATCATTAAGTGACAACGCTTCCTCTTGTTGCGGTTTACGTTTCCTTACTGACCTTTCATCATGAGGCAGTTGCTGGTTCATCTTCTTGAGCAATTCTGAGACAGGCATCAGGATTAGCTTCGGTACAAGGACCTCACTTCGCTCCTTGAGCCTAGCACCACCATCTGGATGAATCACACTTAACAGGATCTTTAAGTAAAACTTAGTGGAGCGTGCGAATATACCATCCGGCAAATCATGTACACTAAAGCCGAATTTCTCTGGCCCACGGTTAATCATGCTAACTCCATAAAGCGCTTTGGCTTGCGCGAGGTTTATATCTTTGGCAATGACTTCTGCCAGCATTGGCAACCCTTTCTCCATTCTGCGAATCATTCGAATCGCAAGTTGAGCAGAAGAACGAGAATGAATGCCTAATTCGAATAATTGTCTGTTATCAATATGCAGCTCAATGACTTTATCGCCTTTACTCAGCAGGGTTCCATCACCGAGTTCAACAGGCTCTCCCTGATATTTACGCATTCGATAATGCATAAATGGATCGGCTGGGTTAATCGTCTTGAGCTGGAAAATCACTTGAAATACCTGCTCCCAAGCCAACCAGAGTCCTACTATTACTCGTTTACCAAAGGATAAGCGCCGAATAGGTGACTTCTCCGCCATCTTGATCATGTCATCAACTCGAATGGTGCGTAATCCCCTTCTATGCGCCTCCTGCAACGTAAGTTCAAGGGCTACCAGCATATTCTCGGGTGCATCCGGATCGGCTCCCAGCGTTGTGCCACTATCATGCAGCAGCATCACTTCACCGGGATTTAATCGAGCCAGCATTTTCTCAGTGAGCCGCTGCGCTCCAAGCTTCTCGCGCCAATCTCCAAACATTACCGACCAAAGAACAATTTCAACTTGGCGACGTTTTGAAATATCAAACAAGTTAACAATACCCCATGGTGGACGGTAATACGTACTCCGCTCGCCTATAATATTGTAGATAATATCATTTGTACGCTGAATCTGGCGACGGACGGTTGCGGGCCGCATGAGCCAGTTCGTCTTATGAACATAATTATGAATTCCAATCAGATGTCCTTCTTCATGTATCCGCTGAATAAGCTCCGGATAACGTTCGGCGTTAGATCCTACAACAAAAAAGGTTGCTTTTGCATCATACTTCTTCAATAAATCCAGGAGTAATGGTGTAAATCGAGGGTCAGGTCCATCATCAAAGGTCAACGCGAACTCATTTCGCCCAGTTCCTTTACGAAAGACACGGTAACCAAAAATACGGCTAATCATACCCGGGATAAAAGCATAAAAAGATGAGATATAAAATAACCAGAGCAGCAAAGTCTGCATATGAATTCCTCGCTTTTCCAGAGTTGACTTTGGCTCGCCTTACGTCTGCAAGCAGAACCCGTGATACGGCCAAGTGAAGTTAGATAAAAAATACGTTACCCCCTATTTTAACACATGTATCAAAGAAATAGACGATTTTTAAGTAAAATCATGTACAATGTATTCAACCTGACATATCAACAATTTAAAAAGGGAGTTGTTTATATCTATGCTGCCGTTATACAAAAAATATTGGCGCACGTTCTTCGACATTGGATTAATTGTCCTCACGGTCTATCTGGTGATGTTCGCCTTCAGTAAATTGTATCAGTTAGCTGCACCTGTATTCCTATCTTTTTTTGTATTTTTGCTTATTGAACCGCTTGCCCGTTTCTTGAACCGTCGGGGGCTTGCCAAACCATTCGCTTCTGCGATCTCAGTGCTTCTGTTTCTCATCGTTCTTCTGGGTACGTTATTTGGCGCTGGACTATTGGTCACCATCCAAGCTCTTCACTTTCAAGATAATCTCCCTAAGTATACAAATGTGGTACAACAACATTTCGTGGAATCCACAAACTATCTTCAGCAAAAAATCGATAGCTTGCCGCCCGACGTTACCGACAAAGTGAATGGATATTTTAAAGATGCCACTAACGTCCTTACAGGATGGCTTGTAACTTTTCTAAAGTATATGGTCGGAGTTCTCGGATCCTTCTCCTCCTTCATGGCCAATTTTGGGATCGCCATTATTTTGGCTTTTTTTCTTAGCATGGAGATTAAAGATTGGCGCAAGATTGCCCATGACAAAATGCCAAAAACATTTAAAACCGCCTATGCCTTTTTACAAGGAAACGTCTTTAAGGCCATCGGCTCTTATTTGAAAGCTCAGCTTATTCTGATCAGCATAACCTTTGTTATCGTACTGATCGGCCTATTCATTCTAAGGACCGGCAACGTGATCACTATGGCGCTTATCTGTGCTGTATTTGACGTCTTGCCGCTCCTTGGTGTTACAACGATTTTAGTCCCTTGGATCATCTATCTGTTCATTGTTGGCAATACCTCTTTAGCAATCGGTCTAATCGTACTTCTCGCGATAGTACTAATTGTAAGACAACTGCTCGAGCCGAAGATTACCGGGAATTCGATTGGCGTATCGTCTGCTTTTCTGATGCTGTCCTTCGTCCTTATCTCAACATCCGCTTTCGGTGTAGCTGGTCTGATCTTATCTCCGATTCTGCTTATTCTGATTAAAGAACTGATTCAACAAGGATATCTTCAGAGCTGGATCTATCTGCCTCAGGAGGAGTTTATCGTGTCTCCCTTTGCTGCAAACGGCCCTTCAACTAAGGGGAAGGCTACTCCTACTCCTCCAGAGCCTCAAGCTTCTGAAGAAACCGATAACAAATCAAATACTTGACCAAACAGCTTAATGGCAAGATGCGGACTATCTGGAGCAACATTCTCTACAGCGACTGATACCGCATATCTTGGGTGATCCACCGGACCATAGCCGATAAACCATTGATTGTTACGAGCCACACCCTTAACTAGCGTCTGTGCTGTACCTGACTTACCTGCAACGGGCCAGTGTGTGCTTTGTAGGCGGGTTCCGGTTCCTTCCGTCACTACTTTGCGCATCATGGACAGTAACTGGCGGGCTGTTGACTCAGAGATTGTCCCTGCCGATGAAGGGGATAAATGTCCAGGCAGCTCCTCCAGCTTCTGCCCGTTCGCGAATGTTACTCGCTGCAAAATTCTCGGCGCCCTTACTTCACCCCCATGCAGAAGCGTTACAATAAGATTAGCTGCTTGTAAAGGCGTAACTTGTACATCTCGTTGTCCAATTGCAGTCTGCACCCTGGCTCCCTTATCATCTGGAAGCAATGTAGTAAATATGGTTCCCTTTTGCTCTCCAGATAGTGGTTTTAGGAGTGGAAACCCAAGCGTCTTTTCTGCTTGCCAGCTAATATCTCTTCCGAGTCCTAGCGCGAGTGCAGTCGATTGAAGCTGAACTCCGCTCAAGCGCTCAGCCAAAGCAGCAAATACAGTATTACAGGACACGGCGAATCCTTGCTCTAGCGTAAGGGGGCCGTGTCCTTTTCCTTTCAGACACGAGAGTCCATATTTCTCATATTGCCCTGAACAATAAAAGAGCTCGTCAGCAGAGGTCACTCCAGCTTCTAACGCTGCGGCGGCTGTAACGATTTTAAAAATCGATCCAGGAACGGCTGCCTGAAGCGCCCGATTATTCCACTCGCCCCCTTGAGGAGATATCTTCTCTGGGTTGTAGAAGGGTAAAGATACCATCGCTTCAATATCTCCCGTTCCGGTGTCTAACACCACGACGGCTCCTTCTTTCATTCCGGATTTGAGCGCTAGCTCCTCGATTCCTTCCTGAAGCTTTTTATCAATCGTTGTATATAAAGACAGAGGATAATAGGGATTGCCTGGAGCCCTAACTTGAATGGGGCTGCCTGGAAAGCGATTCCCGCGCGCATCCACTTGAGCATAAGCCTCAGTATGACCTACACCTTGAAGCAATGGCTCTAGCGTCTTTTCTAATCCGTCCGTGCCTGTCATCGGAATTCTAAGACCCGTAGGTGAAGCTTTATCTCCAGCATGCACGACGGCTTCTGATAAATATCCTAGCCATTGCCGACCTGAAGAATTCCCATCATATCTGCGTGCAAAAGGGAGTACGCCTACTCCATCGATACCCAGCGCACTTACTTCTTCTGCTTGCGCCGGTGTAAGTTCGAGTGGCCCTTTTCCCACCGATGATGGCCAGAGCAAAGGTTCTTTAAGGGAAGAACGCTTATTCAACAGTTGTTCATAGCTGACACCCAGAATGGCGGCCAGTCGGTGCATGGGTTTATCTTCTTCGTAAACAACCTTCGTCACAGATTTCTTAGTCTTCTCCTCTTGTGGAAAAAACGCCGCAGTCCAAATGGTTTCCCCAGCAAGCGGCTCACTCTTACGGTCATACAGCCGACCCCGCCCGCTGTCGAGCACAGTCTCCCGTTCACTCTGAATTTCAGCCATCTTAGAGAGTGTATATTTCGTTCCAGGAACAGTCTGTTCCTTCATAATTAGTTGAACCCACGCCAGCCTAAGGATCAACACGGCTACAGCCGCCGATAAAATAAGAAGACCGCTGAATACACGACGGTGTTTGTTATTACGCAATGTCTTCCCTCCTGATCAAACTCCACACCTATTATGTCCTACCTACATTCATTAGAATCTCCATAAATTTGCCTTCACAACATCGGAAGTAAAAATATATTTTATACTGGCTACATACTTATACTTTCTTATATATACAAAAAACCGCTTCTCCTAAAGGAAAAAGCGGTTCTTCTTACAGTATTCTGTTATCTACCCTACACGCTGAACTTCGACAATTTCTCCCTTAACTGTAAGGATGCATCCTCCAGCTTCACAGAAAGCTCCACCAATTGATCGCTTACACTTTGTTGCTCCCCACTAAGAGATGCAACCTCTTGAGAAGCAGCTGACGATTCCTCAGCTATAGAGCTTACGTTACACATCGAATCTGATAGAACCTTTTGCGATTGGCTCAAGCTGTCCATCGACGAAGTTACAGAATTCAGACGGGCAATGAACTGCTGCATCTGATCCTGCACAGATACGAAGATTTCACTAGTGCTCTGCACTGAAGTCATTTGCTGATTAAAGAGCGGCGCAACTTCCGAAAGGACCACAACCGTTTCGTTCATATCTCTCATAACGGTATCTGTTATTTCTGCCACAACAGCGATAGACTCTTTCGATTGATCCGCGAGCTGGCGAATTTCATCGGCCACCACCATGAATCCTCGACCAGCCTCGCCTGCTCTTGCTGCTTCAATGGTTGCATTCAGAGACAAAATATTCGTCTGCTGTGTAATGTTTTGCAGGACATTAAGAACCTTCATAACAGAAGATGCTGTTTCAGTCAGCTCATTAACCTTCCTAACAAGCTGATTGGTCTTCACTCCAGTCATGTTCGTCTCATTTAGTAGTTCTTTCAACCTGTTAAAGCCTTCCGCACTGAGCTCACCGATGCTGTGTACGGTGTGATCCATCTCGTGCGTAGCCGAATTGACCACATCCATCTGCACTGAAATTTGCCCCGTCAGCTCATTACCACGATCGGCTTCCAAAGCCAGACTACCTGCACCAGCCGCTATTTCTTCCGTTGCCGAGGCAATATCCATTGCCGCAGCAGCTGTCTTACGCGAAACACCGCTGAGCTCATCGGCAGTTTCCATTACCTTCCGAGCAGTTTCATTCGTATGGTTAACCAGCTCTGTTATCCGTTCCATCATCATGTTAAAGGAACTGGACAACTGACCGATCTCATCACGTGAGGTGATATTCGTCCGCACCCCCAGATTCCCTTCGGCTCCCTCAGACATCAGATTCTTAAGTCTGTTCAATGGTCGCGAAACCATTCTGACCATCCAGTAGCCCATCAGAATGGCGATAACAGCGGCAAAGGCAACAATAATATAAGTAGTCTTGAGAATCCGGAGCGCGTCTTTCGTCAAATTCTCAGCCGGAACAACACCAAGTAATCTCCATCCCGAGTTTTCTAGTGTTCCATATACAGCTAATATGGATTTCCCCTTCTCATCCTTAGTTGGCAATGACCCTGCCGTATTCTGCAAACCGTTGAGAAGCGTTCCTCCTAGATTTAAATATGTATCCGTCCCCACTTGCTGGGAGGAGGCGATCAATTCATCCTTAGTTGTCAGCAATTGCATGTAGGAGCTTGGTCCAAGATCAACTTTACGAAGATGATTTTCTAAATCGCTAATTCTGATATCGTTAATGACTATGTATCCCGAACCTTTAGATTCACCAGCAATCGATTTCGCCAAATGAACAACTCCTGATGTATTTCCTTCCTGCCCCTGTAATGTACGTGGAATCCATAAACTCTGTGGCTTCTCCTCTAGCTGCTTAAACCATGAGGATTCTCTGAAACTCTCAATAAAAGCGCTGTCTTTTTTGCCCGCAGAAGACATTGGAGTCCCCTCATTCATAGGAATGAGATATACGGCCTCTACACCGTTTGAAGCAGTGAGCCAATCATTTAGCTCCGTACTAATCTGGCTAGACAGTACCTTACGTTCTTCATTGCTTGTGGTGGGATTATTCCCTTGATTGAGTGCATGCTGAATGTCATTGTTGTAAAGGATTCTTTCTAAACCATCCTCATAACGTAGCAATTCCACATCAAACTTCTCTGCGGTTTGGACGACTGTCTGTTGATTGGCTGACAGCGCATTAGTCTCGATCGTATGCTTAGCTACGGAATAGGAAGTGTAGCCGAGCGAGAGTACGAGCACCATTGTCGAAACAAAGAAGATGAGAAAAAGCCGCACCCCAATGGATTTGGATGGATGCAGCTGGAATGGCCTTTTTTCTTTTTTCACTTGTACCTTCATCTAATCATTCACCACCGTGTCGTCTGTTATGCCTACTGGCTTCTTATCTACAAGGTCATGAACATCTGTAACGCCCGATCTGCAAGATACGGTAAATACTCATGACCGTACTCATAATAAACCATAAGCTCTTTGGGCGCTAGTACTTTGTTGTATGCCGCAAACTGCGTTGAAGGGGGACAAATCGTATCGGATAACCCTGTTACCCACAACACTTTGGCCTGAATTCGCTCCGCGAGATTCTGAATATCGATGTAACCAAGTCTATTAAAAATCTCGTCCTCACGCAAATGATGGGGATCAAAGAAGCGGAAATAATAGTTAATTTCTTCATAAGCTGACGTAGTGATATCCAGCTCCCAAGTCCGTCTATAATCTGATAGAAAAGGATACACAGGAACGGCCATGCTCACACGCGGCTCTAATGCTGCACATGCTACAGTAAGTGCCCCACCTTGAGATAAACCAAAAGCACCTATACGTGCTGGATCAACCTCTTTCATAGACATCAATATTCGAGCGGTCTGAGCTGTATCCAAAAACACATTACGATAATAAAGGTTGTCTGGATTAGGATCGTCAATGCCGCGAATGATGTGTCCACGAATGGTTGTCCCTTTTACGGTAAGGTTATCCTCGGAAAGTCCGCCCTGTCCCCGGCAATCCATTGCTAGAACGCTAATCCCATGGGCCGCATAAGTCACCTTCTCCATCCAATCCCCGCTGTCACAGGAATATCCGTGGAACATTACTACACCAGGGCCTTTTTCTTGCACCTTCTTCTTTGGTCTTACATATTTACAATGAATTCTTGCTCCACCTACACCGGTAAAATACAGATGAAAACATTCCGCCAGTTCGCTGACAAACTCCGCAGGCTCTAGTTCATAATCTAGTGATTGTGCGTCCAAATCACGCAGAGCCCGTTCCCAAAATGAATCGAAATCATCCGGCTTTGGACTGCTTCCGTTATACTGCTTTAATTGTGACAATGTCATGTCGCTTCCCAAAATATGATCCTCCTTAAGGTTGTTCACCTAAAAATAATGGAAACGGAAAACCCGAAGTACCGGATTTTCCGTTAGTTTCTACTAATATCAAGAGCTGGATAGTTGCACTTTCTGCAACTATCCAGCTTCAGCCTAGATCTATTGGCGTCTCATGAATGAGTTTATAGTACTCACTCTCTGCTCTTTGGCTGCACTTTGTGCAATAGATTCCTTTTTCCGGACGATATTGAGTCGTTCTGTTGCATATTCTGCAATAAACAGGGGTTCGCACCTAAAGGTTGTTCCCCCTAAGTTCACCCCATTAAATTTTGCCTAAACCCGCATCGTCGCCAACCTCTTCATGAGTTTCGATAACATAGTTAACGATCTCCTCAACTGTTGTATAAGCAACGCCTACATACGTATCAGCAGCGCCATAATAGATGGCAATATGACCGGTTTCTGCATCATGCAGTGTGGCACAAGGGAAAAGAACGTTATTTACAAAACCTCTTTCCTCGTACCATTCTTCCGGTGTTAATACGAAGTTCTTTGAGCGATATTTCACTTTCGATGGCTCATTAATATCTAGAATAACTGCGCCTATGCTATAAACTAGCCCATTACAGGTTCCGGTTACGCCATGGTAGAACATCAACCAGCCTTCAGAAGTTTCGATCGGTGCAGGTCCGCCGCCGATTTTGACACTTTGCCACCAGCCTTGGCCACCTTTGCTCATCACATGACGGTGTTTACCCCAAAATACGAAGTCAGGGCTCTCACTAAGGAATACATCACCGAATGGCGTATGACCGCTGTCACTAGGACGGGATAGCATTACAAAGTTATTATTGATTTTTCTTGGAAACAGCACGCCATTACGGTTAAATGGTAGGAACGGATTTTCCAAGCTTACAAATGTTTTGAAATCTTGCGTTTTAGCTACACCTATTGCTGCTCCGTAGAAATCAGTACACCAAATAATATAAAATGTATCTTCGACCTTAACCAGACGAGGATCGTAAGCATAACGCGGCTGATAAGGATTACCTTCTTCATCTATAAATTGGATCGGCTCATCATCAATCTTCCAATCCAGACCGTCAACACTATGTCCCATACGTAGATGTGGACGAGTTGTGTTATCTTCTACACGAAATACTCCGATAAAACTACCTTCATAAGCAGCAACCGCACTATTAAAAATACGAGCCACACCTTTTGCAGGATTTCTCTTGATAACCGGATTATCATCATGTCTCCAAACCGGATTCTCGTAGCCAGCAGGCTTATCCTGCCAAGGCATATTCGGGATGTTATTTGCACTCGCTCCAACCAATTTCACTTTACTCATTAGTATTCCCTCCAAATGTATGCAACTTTTCAGGTTGCAATTTTATCTAGTAATGTTATTAAATCTAGTAATCTACTTCACTGAACCTTGCGAAAATCCATTGTAGATATACTTTTGCAACGCGGTAAACACAACCAATGTCGGAATAATTGCGATCATAATGGCCGCACATATTACTTCCCACTGAGATCCATATGGCCCCTTAAACTTAAACAATGCTGTAGAGATCGTTTGTAGATCTGCTTTCGGCATATAAAGGAATGGAGTATAAAAATCGTTATAAATATTAACGCCCTTCACGATAACTACAGTTACAATTGCCGGTTTCAGCAGTGGCAAAATAATTCTCCAATAAATCGTCCAATAAGAAGCCCCGTCTAGCATCGCGGATTCATCTAGTGATTCCGAAATCGAATCGAGGAACTGCATAAAAATATAAACAGCGATAATATCCGTACCCAGATACATGACGATTGGTGCCCATCTGGTATTAAACAAGCCCAGGTGATTAATGATTTGGAAAGTGGCCACTTGAGTAGTTACGGCCGGAATCAGAGTAGCAACCAGAAACAGACTGATTAGAATCGTACTGCCTTTAAATTTAAAACGGGATAAAATATAAGCCATCATCGAACCGGTCAGCGTTGCGCCCACAATGGAAATCACAACGATAATAACAGTGTTCTTAAAGCCCAGAAGCATTTTCCCGTCTACAAAAGCCTTAGTATAGTTGGAGAAGTTCAGCCAATTTTCAGGCAGAGTTAGGGGTCCTGTAGAAGCATATTCTGATCCAGTTTTTAATGAAGCGAAAAACACAACTGCGATAGGTATCAATGCTGCAAGTGCTCCCAAAATCAAGGTGAGATATTTGAATATACTAGCAGTGGTATATTTTACAGAATGCATAGTTTATTTCTCCTCCTTGATCAGAACGCGCTGCAGAATGGTAACTAATAATACAATTCCAAGCAATACTACGGCCATCGCTGACGCTAATCCAACCTTGCTGTATTTGAAAGCCACATCTACCGTCTGAATAACAAATGTGCTACTTCCGTTAGAGCCGCCTGTCATGACGTACGGAATTTCAAATACACCAATTGCACCACTAATAGCGAGGATCAGATTCAGTTGCAGAATTCGTTTGATACTTGGCATAATAATATGAATAAATTGATGCCATCTATTTGCACCGTCAATATCAGAAGCCTCATAAACATCCTTACCGATAGAGGAAATAGCTCCAAGAAAGATCAGGAAGTTCATTCCCATATATCTCCAAAGTGATGCGCCGGCAAGCGAAAAGTTTATCAAATTCGGATTGAGAAGCCATTTCTGCTGTAAACCACTGAGTCCGAGTAGGTTAAGAATCGTATCCAGTGTTCCATCCGGTTTGAAAAAGAAAAGGAAAATAAAGCCGATCGCCACACCGTTTAGCAAGGTTGGAAAGAACAAAATCCCTTTGAATGTATTTTTCATACGAACACTAAAACTTAGAATCGTTGCGAAATATAAGGCAAGCCCCATCTGAATAAAAGTGGTAAAGAAATAATACAAACTGACTTTAAAGACAGAAAAATATTCAGGATTCGTAAAAATGGTCTTGTAGTTCTCAAACCCGATATACTCCATATTTTTGCTTAGTCCATTCCAACTTGTGAAGCTATACCGAAACATATTAATAACTGGATAATAAGCAAAAGTGAGCAGTAATACGATCGGTACTAATGAGAACAAGAATATAATCGCGATTCGTTGATTTTTATAACTCAAATTTGAAAACTTGAACACCCGATACACCTCCAGAAGAAAGCTTCCTCATTTATTAAAACTTGTTTAAATGTGAAGAGGGAAATGCTCAGGTAGCATATTCCCCTCCCACATTCGCTACAGCCTATAGCATTAAGAAATACTTATAGTTTTTACTGTGCTGTGACTTTAGCGCGGGCAGCTTTCCACTTATCGTTTAGATCCTTCATGATATCGTCATAGGATTCTTTTCTGTTACCGATCGCCGCTTCAATAATGCGTTTCTTGAAGTCTGGCTGCCAAGCACCAATTTCAGCTTGTTTGTCAATTTCATCAGACCAGCCTTCTTCGCCAGCTTTAGCAGCTGCAAGTGTATCAAATGTTACTTCAGTGCCTTCATATTGTTTCAGAATTTCTGGAAGCTCCGCACCGATAACCGGGCTCATACCGCCACCCTCGGTAGTAGGATAGCCAGATTCATTGATGAACCAATCCACCCATGCTCTTGCAGCTTCTTTGTTCTTACTGTGAATGCTAACACCCAGATTGTAGTCACCAGCAAGAGGTACAAGTACTTTCTCTGCATTGGTTGGGAATGGCATAAATCCAACGTCATCAGGATTAGCGGCTAGACCTTTAATTTGACCAATCGCCCAAGATCCAAGAACCATAGTACCGATTTTTCCATTCGCAAGATCAGCTTTGGAAGATTCCCAATCTGAAGTCGTTGGATCCTCTTCGATCAAACCTTTTTGAGCAGCATCATACAGAACTTTGTACAATTCGTAATGTGGTTGTCCTGGAACATAGTTATCGTCACTTGCAACTTGTCCAATGTTGACATAGTCACGGTTGCCGGCAACTGTAGCCAGATCCGCTTCCCATTGAGTCAATGTCCAGCCAGCTGCATAGTTTGTGTACAAAGGAACTGCTTTTGTTTTATCTTTAATGGATTGCAGAGCAGTCGAGAATTGTTCAGGGGTTCTTGGCACCTCAGTAATTCCAGCGTCTTTGAAGACCTGTTTATTATAAATTACACCGTTAAAGTTGATAGTCATTGGAATACCGTAAGCCATTCCGTTTACTGCACGTTCTTCCACACCTGTGTACTGCTTGCTCAAATCTTCGAGCTTACCGAGCGGTTCGAAGAAATCAGGAATATCTTTAATAGCTATGCTTGTAGGCAACAAGAGAACGTCGCCGTAGTCACTAGTGCTCATCCGAATTTTAATTTGATCTTCGTAAGTAGCAAGCGCTTCAAAGCTTACTTTCACATCGGGATATTTCTCATTGAACTTAGCTGCATACTCTTTGAATACGGTATCAACAATATCCGTTCTTTGGGTAATAACAGTAATATTCCCTTTAATATCTTTGGCTGCTGTATCATCAGCCGGAGTTGCAGTCGCCTCTGTGGTACCGCCATTTCCTGTGTTTTTGCTAGCCTCATTGTTGGTGTTGTTGTTTGAGGAACAACCGCTAAACAATCCTGCAACAAGTGTCAATGCCATTAAGCTCACTATTGTTTTGCCTTTTTTCATGCTTTTACGACCCCTCTCTTCGTTTCGAATCTAATTTTTTATAAATAACAAAATAATAACTTTTATCATCACCAATACTTTATACGAGTATTTATTAATACCACAATTAATGAATAACTCGTGAAAACGAGTGATGATATCGCTTACAAACCCATTATAAATCTATCATCAACGTAAAACGATGGTTTCAATTGCTTTTTCTGGTCTTGTGTTTGTTATTTTTGTTTTTATTATAATAATTTTGTTATCTGAATTTTCAAAGAAGGCCACAAAAAAAGAGAGCTTATCGCTCTCCTAAAATAATAGCTTCCTATATAAGTCTAAAACTCACGTTCAATTTTCGAGAATTTACAGCCGCTTTTATAATCTTTAGGTGTCATACCACATATTTTCTTGAACAATTTATTAAAATAGACAGGATCGCTATAGCCTACCTTCTCGGAAATCTCATAATTTTTCAAGTCAGGATGCTCCATCAGCAGTTCCTTTGCTTTAGAAATACGAATTCTAATCAGATAATCCGTAATCGTCTGTCCCGTCTTCACTTTAAACAAACGGCTGAGATAGCTCGCGTTCATGCCCACTTTCTCCGCTAGGCGCTCAAGCTCGAAGTTCTGATCATACTCCCTCTCCAGTATGCTTTTAGTCTGCTCAACGACGTAATGTTCTCCACCCTCTACAGCTTGTGAGAACATTTCCTCCTGCTCTATCGCGTTCTTTTTCTTTCCATCCTCTACTCTTTTAAGCAGCTCAAATAGCTGAGTTTTATCAATAGGTTTAAGCAAATAATCCATCACCCCATGACGGATCGCTTGGCGAGCATATTCAAATTCACTAAAACCGCTAAGGACTGCAATAGGTATATCCTCCATATGTCCCCTAACTAGTTCAATCAGCTTAAAACCATCCATTCTAGGCATTTTGATATCTGTAATAAGCAAATCAATGTCATCTCGGGATAACTTTTCAAAATGCTCCCAGGCTTCCAGCCCGTTTCCGTAGGACCCAATTACATGTACGTCTAGCTCCATTCTGGATGTAATTTTTTCGAGCCCCCTGCGAATGACTTCCTCGTCGTCCGCAATCATAACATTTATCATCTGAGTAATTCCCTCCAGTTGTATCCGCCAGTTATTATAATTGCGCTATCATCATGAATAATATTCTCCCACGAATTACGTCAATGTACGATTACGCTCATTTATAGTCTTGTATTTACTATAACGAAAGTTATTCAAATTTCCCAGCCGCTTCTATAAAATGTCCTTGAAATCATCTTCGAAAAGGTATATAACTAGATTAAGTTGTTATTAAAAACTAACAATATAATAATAACTTTCTAACAAAAGTGAATGATTCTGATTTTTCTCTTTTCTATATTTTCAATGTAAAGTGGGGATTCTCGATGCGATTTAACAACGAATACATTGCAGGTGTAACCTGGGGTTTCTCGGGTATGCGTGGTTCATGGAAAACGGAAGAAGCTGAACAATCAATGGAATTAATGTCTTCAGTCACCGGAGCGAAATGGACGGCCATTGCTCTTAGTGCGCTTCAAGCTACCCCTCATTCTACGGAAATTCCCTATTGGGAAGAACCTACTGTTAGCGATGAAGAAGTTAAATGGGCTATCGACAAAGCCAAGTCACTACAGCTAAAAGTATGCTTAAAGCCAATAGTAAATTGTGCTGACGGGACTTGGCGCGCACATATTAACTTTTTTGACAAGGATGTTCCCTGCGAGCCTAAATGGTCTGATTGGTTCAGCTCTTACACTACATTCATTCTGCATTATGCGGCTATCGCCGAAGAGACGGGCTGCGAAATGTTCTGTATCGGCTGTGAGCTTGTACAAACGGATAGACGTGAAGCCGAATGGCGTACGCTTATTGCCGAGGTCCGGAAGGTTTACTCAGGTATTCTTACTTATAATTGCGATAAGTATCAGGAAGATAACGTAACCTGGTGGGATGCGCTCGATGTTATATCTTCAAGCGGATATTATCCGGATAGCGACTGGGAAGCTCAGCTTGACCGGATTGAGCGTGTGGTGAAGTCACAGAATAAGCCGTTCTTTTTCATGGAAGCGGGATGCCCAAGCCGGAGTGGCAGTGCAGCAATTCCTAATGATTGGACCTTACAAGGAGAACCAGATCAAGAGGAACAAAGCAAATTCTATCGCGCAATGTTTCAGAGCTGTGAGAACAGAGATTGGGTTCAGGGCTTTATGCTCTGGGATTGGCCTACGCATCTTTATTCTATTCAAGAGGCAGCACAGAATGATGATTATTGTATGTATGGCAAGCAAGCCGCTGGGATCATCAACGAATATTTCACCCTGAAATCAAAAAGTAATAAGAGGAGTGACTAATTACCAATGATTAATTCACCAGAATTATGGCTGACTCAGCTTGAGGATGAGCTACACGGTAACATTCTCAGTTTTTGGATGAAACAGACGAAGGACGAAGTAAACGGTGGCTTTGTTGGTGAAATCGACAATCAGCTGAACACTCGTCCTGAGGCGGAGAAAAGCCTTGTGCTTAATGCCCGCATTCTCTGGTCGTTTGCGAGCGCCTACCGCCTCTACGGTAAGTCAGAGTATTTAGCTATGGCTGAACGTGCCTATACCTACCTTATGGATCATTTCATCGATAAGGAACACGGCGGATTATACTGGATGGTTGATGCTAAGGGCAATCCTTCTCAGGAAAAAAAACAGATCTATGGGCAATCTTTTGCAATCTACGCACTGGCCGAATTCTATCATGCAACTGAACGCCCAGAGGCATTGGATGAAGCGATAAAATTATTCCAGCTTGTTGAGAAATATGGCTATGATCCTATTTATAAAGGTTATATCGAAGCTTTATCTCAGGAATGGCAAATCACAGATAATCTCAGCCTTAGCAGTAAAGATATGAACGAGAAAAAATCTATGAACACTCATCTACATGTGTTGGAAGCGTATACGGGACTGTATCGAGTATGGAAGTCAGAAGAGCTGGAAAGTAAGCTGGCTGAGCTAATCGAAACGATGCTGGATCATATCATTGATAAGGAAGGCAAGCATTTTCATCTTTTCTTAGATGAAGCATGGAATGTGAAATCAGATATTATCTCCTACGGACATGATATCGAAGGCAGCTGGCTGTTAGTGGAAGCCGCAGAAACACTTGGACATGAAGAACTACTCCATCGTGTACGTGCAGTAGCTATCTCCATGGCAGAGGCTGTCCTTGCGGAAGGCATAGATACCGACGGTGGAATTTGGAATGAAGCTGGCCCGAACGGCTTGCTGAGCAAAGAAAAAGATTGGTGGCCGCAAGCTGAGGCGGTTGTTGGATTCTATAATGCTTATCAGCTGACCGGTGACAGTAAATTTAATGAGGCCGCTCAAGCGTCCTGGACTTTTATTGATAAATATATGGTGGATCATAAGTTAGGCGAGTGGTACTGGAGTGTAGATGAGAATTATCAGCCTTTAGCTCATGCTCCAAAGGTTAGCGCCTGGAAGTGTCCTTATCATAATAGTAGAGCCTGTTTTGAAATGATCGAACGACTGAAATCATCTATAAAGGAGACTGGATAATGACATCATTATTTCAAGAACGCAAACAACAACTAACAGAACGATATGAGACTTTGGTTACTCGTAAAAATAATAAACTTCCATACAGTAACGGTATTTATGAGCGCTATGCTAATCCACTGCTTACCGCAGAGCACGCGCCTCTAGTCTGGCGTTACGATTTTAACCCTGACACCAACCCATACTTTGCTGAAAGAATCGGTGTTAACGGTGTATTCAACCCAGGTGCCATTGAGCTGAACGGCAAATTCTATCTCGTTGCACGTGTTGAAGGTAACGACCGCAAATCTTTCTTCGCAGTGGCTGAAAGCGACAATGGTGTGGACGGCTTCCGCTTCTGGGATCATCCAGTCGTGCTGCCTGAGACAGAAGTGCCTGATATTAATGTCTACGATATGCGCCTTGTAAGCCATGAAGATGGCTGGATCTATGGTCTCTTTTGTACAGAACGCAAGGATCCAGATGCTCCTCACGGTGACCTTTCTAGCGCAGTAGCACAATGTGGTATTGTTCGTACAAAGGATCTGAAGTCTTGGGAACGTCTGGCCGATCTCAAAACTGGTTCAGCTCAGCAGCGTAATGTCGTGCTCCACCCTGAATTTGTAGACGGAAAGTATGCTTTCTACACTCGTCCACAGGATGGCTTTATTGATGCAGGCTCCGGTGGCGGGATTGGTTGGGGACTTTCGGATACAATTGAGAATGCTGTGATTACTAGTGAGACAATCATGGATGAACGCCACTACCACACCATCAAGGAAGTAAAGAATGGTCAAGGTCCAGCTCCAATCAAAACCTCAAAAGGCTGGCTGCATATTGCTCATGGCGTACGGAACACAGCTGCAGGACTCAGATACGTTCTCTATGCTTTCTTATCAGATCTTGAAGAGCCAAACAAAGTCACGCATTCACCAGGTGGTCATTTCATCGCACCCGACGGTGAAGAACGTGTCGGCGATGTTTCAAACGTCGTGTTCTGTAATGGTGTGATTGCACGCGATAACGGTGAGATCTATATTTACTACGCTTCCTCGGATACTCGTATCCATGTAGCTACAACTACCGTTGACCAAATGCTAGATTATGTTCTGAACACACCAGAAGATCCCCTTCGCTCTTATGCTTGTGTGCAGCAACGTATCGCCCTCATTGATCGTAATTTAGCGCTTTAGGGTTTGGCTTTTAAACTTATACATGAAAAAGGCGTCCTCAGTTAAAGCTTCTACTGGGAACGCCTTTTTTTACTTCACGTTAATCGTTGATTGCTGTACCTTGAAGGAAAAACATCTCACTTCGTTGCATAAATAGCCCGGTATTCATCCTCCAGCATAGACATCAAAATCAAGTTATGAAATTCTCCATCAGCATAAAGAGCATCTCGCTCCACACCATCGCGCTTGAAACCGAGCTTCTCATAGACATGTACAGCTCTTGGATTAAAAGGATATACACCTAGATGGATCCGATGCAGCTTCAAGGTTTCAAAGCCATATCGCAGCATTTGAGTCATAGCTTCAGTACCGTAGCCTCTACCTCTATGTTCATGACTACGAATCCCAATTCGAATGTTTGCACTACGGTTGTCCGGATCTATTTCATTCAATACCACTTCTCCAATAAGCTCATCCGTTTCCTTGACAATAATCATAAGATCCACACGATCCTCAGCCGGAGCACTAATCTTACGAATCCAAGCCGCAGTTTGCTCGCGAGAGATTTCTCCTTGTGACCCCGTTAGACGTCCCATCTCCTCATCAAGTAAAAAGTTGTAATAGGACTCCAAATCAGACTCTTCTACACCACGCAGATGAATATGTTCGCCTTCAATCCTTGGCAATGTAATAACTTCAGTCATAACAGCTTTCCCCCTAATTCCTAGTTTCGCGGTACATCCACAGAATCACGATGCACTATGTCTGCTGCGATTAGGATCTTCTCCAGTGGTGCAGAGGGGTGATTGATACGGCTGAGCAGCCGCTCCACTGCCGCCCGGCCCATCGCTTCTTTAGGAACATGTACAGTCGTAAGCGGCGGAACGCCTCTTGAAGCATCCTCAATATTATCAAAGCCAGTAACCGAGATATCTCCTGGAATATTAAGCCCTTCTCCCTTCAGGATATCACTGACTGAGAGTGCTGTTTCATCATTGGCGCAGACCAAAGCAGTAGGGAGTGTTTTAGCTTTTTTTCGCTTCACAACCCAATTTTTAAAATCCTCTTGGAATACTTCTTCCTCCACCCCTTCCAAAAAGAGATTTGAATCATCTTCAAGTGGAAGCCTTATCCCACTTTCCTCGAGCGCACTCCGAAAGCCAATCCACCGGTCCCGGAAGCTGCGTGAAAATCTAATATTTCCGATAAAATGCATTTGTGTATGGCCCGTCCCCATCAAATGATTGGTAAGCCGTGCCATCGAATCCACATTGTTTGCGAATACAGTATCACTTGGGATTAATGGATCTTCATGATCAATCAATACCATTGGCAGACCGATGCGATGTACCTCAAGTAACAAGGAAGTGGAGATTTCCCCCACACCTACTAAGCCAAGGATCCCGCTTGGATTCAAGATATTAACGAAATTATCCGCACGGTTCTCAGAGATGATTACCATCCCGAGTCCTTCTTGATCGAGCGCAATGGCAATACCGTCCACAATCTTCCCCCAATACAAGGAATCCTGAGTCTGTGAGCGGATATTTGGCATTAACACAAGCACAGATTGCTTATTCCGATCACTCCCGACTACCGAAGGAGTACGCTTGATCCCTTGTACGAAAGCATTCTTTTGAGTAAAATAGCCAAGTTGTGAAGCTGCTTGAATAACTCGCTCTCTTGTCGTCTCATTTACACCAGCTTTACCCGAAAGTGACTTGGAAACAACAAATTTAGATACGCCGAGATGATCCGCTATTTTTTGCATGGTGACCTTTTTAGCCATATAAAAACCTCCAGAAATTTACTTGAGTTTAATGTACAAATATATTTAAGGCTGTGAATTCACCTTTGTTTCCGCCCTTGCTTCCTTCCATTTTGCATTTAATTCGTCAAAAGCCTTCTGTAAATCAGGCGCAGCAAGTAGCTCCTGAATATAATCACCGGACCAAAAGGATAGCTTGGCACGATTCGCAATATCAATGAATGCATCACTTTGAACTGTGGCATCAAGCAGCTTGGGCTTATAAGAAAAAAACTCTAGATACTGCGGTATAAAAGAGTTCAAGCTGCCATCAGCAGGGAGGAATCCCCAATCATCTTTATAGGAAGTCTCCTTTACAAAAAAATTCAGCCAGGCCATGGCAAGCTCTTTATTTTTGCTATATTTACTTACACCCATGAACCAGTCTGAATTGATTGGCGCATAGTGAGTGTCGTTATTATCATATGGAAACGGGAAGAATCCGATATCGTCTGGCGAAGCCCCTACATCAAGAACTTGTTCAATCGTCCAATTTCCGAGTAAATACATACCTGCTTGTCCTTTAGCAAGTTTTGTCTTCGATATCTCCCAATTGTTCGAGAATAGTTCATCTTCAACATAACCTTTAGCGATTAAGGTTCGAGCTATGGATATAGATTTTCCCCACTCATTATCAAGCTGCCACGGACTATCCTCATTTACCATATTATTAAGATATTCAGGGTTCCCAGCCATATAGTTAACTAGAGTATTCCCCCATTCACGCAGCGGCCAAACCGCTCCATAATTCATATACAGCGGGATAATTCCTGCCTGTTTTAACTTTGCACAAGCCTCGTAGAATTCATCTAGTGCCCGAGGAACAGAAGTGATTCCTGCTTTTTCGAAGGCCCTTTTATTATAGACGATCCCAACCGTAGTTGTTCCCGTCGATACCCCATATCGTTTGCCTTCATAACTAGAAAAAGAAGGGAAACGCTCTCCAGCAGTTGTTTCTTCATCCAGAGGTTCGAAAAAATAACTCAGTTCCCTAGCAGGAAGATTTATCGGAAGCAGAAGTACATCTCCAGCGTCCTTGGTGGATAGCCGTACTAGAATATCCGTCGCGTAATTGGGCAGACCTTCAAATTCCACATTTGCTTCAGGATACCTTTTCTTAAATTGGTCTACGTATCCTTGAAAGATTCCGTTCTCAATCAAATCTATTCGATTGGTCATCATGACTATCGTGCCTGATAAATCAGACTTCGTCTCTTCTCCTAATGGAGATGGTGTCGATTCCGCCTGCTTGATATTATTACTCTCACAACCGCTGCTCAGCAGTAACAAGAAAAGCAGCAGTATGGTACGCATAGTCCAGTGCAATCTCAACCCCTTCAACGGACAGCCCCCTCTTAATTCATTCAGGTAATCTAATCATTTCCGGTTCCAGCAATGGTAGCGACAATACTACATCTGTCCCTCGTCCAAGCTCACTATATACCTCAATTCCAAATGCCGCTCCATAATGAAGACGCACTCGCTGCTGTACATTTTTCATACCAATGCCCCCATTAATACTTTTCTTAGGAGGCCTTTCGTTCTGGAGCCCATCGTTCAATCTCTCTAAAGTCATCTCGTCCATCCCACAGCCGTCATCCTTAATATGAAACAACAGCATTTGTTCAGTAATCTCGCAACGGATACTAAGATGCATTTGCGGTTTGTTATCATCCAAGCCATGGTAGGCTGCATTCTCAATGATCGGCTGAAAAACCAGCTTGATAATAGAGTAATTATCTAGTTCTTTCGGTACATCGGTCTCCAGTAGGAAACGGTTAGGATAACGACAATTCAGCAGTTCAACATAATTACGCACATATCCAAGCTCCTGCTTCATTGTCGTTTTACCGCTCAAATCACTTGTACTATACCGTAGCAGCTTTCCCAAAATTGAGATCATATCCGCGGCTTCAATGTCATCATTCAGCTCGGCGGTCATACGGATAGATTCTAGCGTGTTATAGATAAAATGAGGATTAATTTGACTCTGCAGCGCGTGAAGCTCTGCTTCCTTCTTCTGTTCCTCGATTCGATAGATATCCTGAATTAACTGCCTGATCCGTGCTAACATTCGATTAAACTGATGCCCCAGCTGACCAATTTCATCACGGCGTCTAACCCTGAACATCACATCAAGATCTCCGCCCTGAACTTTTTTCATCAGTTGAATCATTTGTGTAAGCGATTTAGTTAGTGCAAAAGAAAGAATAATGGAGATGATTAACGCCAGCACAATGATACTTAATGTAGCAGCGAGCGTTGCATTACGAGTCACCTTCACATCCCGCATCAGCACATCAACAGGAATAGAGATAATCGCTTTCCAGTTGGTCTTGTTAGAGCTTGAGTATATATTCAGCTGCTCTTTTCCGTTGACCTCATCATAGAAACTTCCTGAAATGCCATCGACTCTTTTGAAGAGTTCGGAGTTAGAAATATCAGTGGCAAGCATTGTCTTGTCACTGTCATACACGACCTTCCCTTTATCGTCAATTATCAACGATTTGCCATGGGTTACTTTATCCAGTTCCGTAACTCGATTCTCCAAATTGCTAATATTCGCTTCCACTGCGATCAGTCCAATCGGATTTAACAAACCATCCACGATTTTGCGAACAACGGTAAAAGCATATCGGGTGCTTTGAAGATTACTTGTATACGCTTGGGCACCAAATAATAACGCTTCTCCGCTGGAGTCTTTAGTCTGCTGGCTCCAGTCTTTATAGCTCTGTTCGAGATCGAGCCGTACCCCACCGTCCTTAGCAGAATAATAACCATTCCCATGGGCGTCAAAAATATATACCGAGTTCGCGCCCCTCTTAATATTGTTAATAAATGAAATGTTGCCTTCTATCCCCCGCTGAATGGACAGCAGTAGATCAAAATCACCAGGCGACAATGCCGCACTGCCATCTGTACCACCCATGTTCTCTTTTTGCTCGTGATAGAGGTTTGAACGAATTAAATTTTGTTTAATATCATTCACATACGCTGGCATAGATGAAATACGCTTCATATCTTCGATATAATCATCTACTCCATCCATCATTTGATCGATTAGCTTTTCAGAATAAGCAATGGTGTTGCCCTGAATAGATTCTGAATAACTCTTGAAAGTAAACACACTAATGAAGGAGAGCGGAAGAGTAATAATAATCAAAAAGACGAGGAGCAGCTTGCGCTCCATACTCATGTCCCCGATAACGGACCACCAGCCAAAGATGCGTTTACCTTTCATACGGTCCTTCTCCTTAACCCTTTTTTACCTAACTTGTTATTATTATTTGCCTAACAAAATTATTATACGGGGAAGTCCTTCTTTACACAATAACAAAACCGCTCCCTCATAACGAAGAAGCGGTTTTGTTATGTAAATAATAAAAAAATTAGTTAGGGACCCACTTATTTTATCGTGAATAATGACAGTTTGTCCTTTAACTGTCCTGAAGCACTTTCCAGCTTACCTGACAATGAAACGAGCTGATCACTTACACTTTGCTGTTCATTACTGAGTGAAGCCACTTCTTCAGAAGTCGCTGATGATTGCTCAGCTACAGCACTTACGTTACCCATGGCTTCCGACAACACAACCTGTGAATGATTCAAGCTACTGATCGCTGTTGTCACCGATTCCAGACTAGTAATGAACTCATCCATCTGTCCTTTTACGGATACAAAGATATCGCTCGTGCTCTTCACTGAGCTCACTTGCTCTTTGAAAAGAGGTGCCACTTCAGATAATACAGCTTCTGTTTCGTTCATTTCCGTTATGATCTTGTCGGTGATTCCGGCTACAAGAGCAATAGACTGCTTCGATTGGTCGGCAAGCTGTCTTACCTCACCTGCTACCACCATAAAGCCCTTGCCAGCTTCGCCTGCACGTGCGGCTTCTATCGTCGCATTCAATGATAAAATATTCGTCTGCTGTGTGATACTCTTCATCACATCCAGCACCTTAATCACTGAGAATACTGTTTCTTTCAAATTGTTAACACGTTCTACAAGCGCACCTGTCTTTTCCCCAGTACGGCTAGTTTGATCCAGTAAATCCGTTAATTGCTTGGCACCTTGAGCACTAGCTTCTCCAACCCCGCGTGCTGCCTCATCCATCTCACTATTGGCACTAATCACGGTCTGCATTTGCGTAGCTATCACATCTGTAAGCTCATTACCACGTTCAGCTTCAAGTGCCAGACTGCCTGCTCCTCCAGCAATTTCTTCCGTAGCTGCAGCTATTTCCTTCGCGGAAATAGCTGTCTTACGCGAAGCTTCTCCAAGCTCACCAGCGGTCTCTAGCACATCTCGTGCAGTTTCTCTAGTTTGCGATACAAGCTCAGTAATACGCTCCATCATCAAGTTAAAGGAGGCTGATAGTTGTCCAATCTCATCCTTAGACACATATTCTGTACGTACACTTAAATCTCCGCTTGCACCTTGAACCATAAGATCCTTCAATCGTGCCAGAGGGCGAGCAATCATACGAACCATCCAAATCCCAATAAATATCGCAAGCAATGCCGCACCGGCAGCCGTAATGAACGTCGTCAACAGAATCGGACGGGCTTCCTTCACTAGTTCTTCTGTAGGAACTACACCTGCGAGCTTCCAATCTGCCCGCATCATCGGATTAAAGACCGCCAGAATTTCTTTTCCGTTTGGATCTTTAGCTTCTAGGCTATTATTATTTTTCTTACTCTCTTTGATAAAAGAAAACTCCGATGACTTTCCATCATCTAGCGGATTAGAAGAAGCCACTACTGTACCTTGCGGAGACACAAGTTGAATACGGGAGCCGTCTCCCAGCTTCACACTTGCGAAAGATTCTTCCAGCAGTGTATTCTTCAACACAAGCATAATCATGTATCCTTTATCTGCTCCCAGACTTTTAAGAGATCTTACCAAAGCAATATCTTTTTCTTCCGCTCCTTGAAGAGAGGTTGAAAACCAAATATTTTTAGAGTCGTTATTGTTAGCGTCTGAATAATAAGAATTATATTCTTTAGAATCGGCCACAATTTTCTTGAACCATTCTTGTTCTCGTAATCCATCAAAATAAATGCCACCACTGCCAGATGTAACAATTTCCTGTTCAAGTGACTCGGGAATCAATGCGACACTGAGAATATTAGAATCTGTTGTAGTCTGATTGGACAATTTCTTACTTATTGAGCTTGTTGCTTCAAATTTCTCGTAAGCAGTTTGTGCAGTAGCCATTGATCTAAGATCCGTTTGCAACTGCACATCAAAAAAGAGCTGCAATACCGTATTCTCATATTGCTTCAAGGTAATATCCAGCTTCTCAGCAGTCTGAACAATAGTCTGGCGGTAGGCTTCGGATACGTTATTCTTTATCGTTGTTTTTGCCTTCGAATAAGATATAAGTCCAAGTGACATAACTACGATTACAGTGGAACATAAGAATATTAGAAATAACTTCACACCGACGGATTGGATAGGATTAACTCTCTTGATTTGGCTTCCCCAACCCAACATCATTTTCTTAGCATCTAACTTTGATGTCTTTCCTGCACCTACTTCATTGCTCTGTACATTTACGGATTTTTTATTGTTCTTCTTCATCTCTCTAACCTTCTCTCTTTATGCTTTTCACTAATACTATCTTGATCAGGATCCCCATCATGATCATCTACCCGCTAATATTAGAGGACATATGAAAGCGCTAACCATATTATATATCGGTTTATTAGGCCTTTTTTCTTAGCTTTACTATACTTTTTTTATAACTTTTAACCTATGTATTCTGAAACAAAAAAACTCCCATCGTTCTACCCTCCTTTTGGATTTATTTGTTAGTTACTAATATATATATCTTATTGTTAGCTTTGTCAAAAGAAAAACAGAGATGCTCTTATAGAAAGAACATCCCTGTATCTTATTAAGATTTTCTCTTACGCATCATATCAAAGTATGCTACCGGCTGATCTACCTTCATGCGGACACGTTGCAGAGGATGACGAGCTGCGTCAAGCGGGTTGCCTGCTTCATCCCACAATTCCGCTACAGTCTGCTTAAAGAATGTATCATTGGGTCCGAAGAATTCAACTTCCTGCCCTGGCTTGAAGTGATTGCGTTGCTGAATGAGCGCCATTCCACTCTCAGCATCGTATTCAATTACAAGTCCGGCAAAATCATAAGGAGCCGCTTTTTCTTCAGGCTCATAGATATGATCTTCATGATCCGGAGTATCATAGAAGAACCCTGTGTTAAGCGGGCGATTCGCCGCTTTATTCAGCTCATCCAGCCACTCTTGCTTCAACTCGTATCCTTCCGGATCAGCCATGTAAGCATCAATAGCTTTACGATAAGCGTTAACTACAGTAGCTACATAGTGAATCGACTTCATTCGTCCCTCGATCTTGAAGCTGTCAATGCCTACTTCAATGAGTTCAGGGATACTTTCCAGCATGCACAAATCCTTAGATCCCATGGAGAATGGATTATCTCCTTGCTGATGCAGTGGAATCTGAGTTACACCCGGAAGCAAAGGTGCCGGAGATTGTACTTCTGCTTCAGCTTGATCTTCTTCTGACACCCAAGTGCCTTCAGGACGCGCATCCTCGAACAAATCATATTTCCAACGGCATGACTGACAGCAGCCTCCACGATTGGAGTCACGGTCTGTAAAGTGATTGGATAATACACATCGACCGGAGTATGAAGAGCACATCGCACCATGGATAAAGCTCTCGATTTCAATGTCAACATGCTTCTTAATCTCAGCGATCTCTTCCAGGCTCGTCTCACGTCCGAGTACTACACGTGGCAAACCCTCTTCTTTCCAGAAGGATACCGCTTGCCAGTTCAGTGTAGACTGCTGAGTACTCAAATGCACCTCTAATCCAGGAACTAAACGGCGTGCTGTATCTACAATGACCGGATCAGCAACGATAATAGCCGCAATGCCAACTTCATATAAGTTACGCAGATATTCTTCAATCCCTGCGACATCTTCATTGTGAGCATAAATGTTCGTTGCAACAAATACCTTAGCGCCGTATTTCTTGGCGAATTCAACACCTTCACGCATTTCCTCAAAGCTGAAATTGTCTGCTCCTGAACGCAAACCGTATTTCTGCCCTCCGATATAAACAGCATCCGCACCATAGTGTACTGCGAATTTTAATTTCTCCAAATTACCGGCCGGAGCTAGGAGCTCCGGTTTGTCCAGACGGTAACGTTTGCCCTTGTATTGCGGCTTTGTCATGGTTCCCATTCCTGTTCTCCCCTCCATCGCCCCACAAAGTGATGTCTATGCATGCTTACTGCACCTAGTCTTTGCGGGGAACTAAAAAACTCTCATTAAATTAAACTTAATATACTTGCTCTTTATAGAAAAATCCGAAGCTTAGCTCCCGTTCTGGATCCTGCAGCGTTCTGATAGCTTCCATCCAATCCTCTTGGAAAGAATATGCTTTTGGATCAGCTACATAGAGATCAATAGCTTTGCGATAAGTCTTAACAACCGCCACATTATACGCTGTTGATTTCAACAATCCTTCAATCTTAAAACTCTGTACGCCTGCAGCCATAAGGATATGAAGATCCTCCAAAATACAAATATCTTCCGAACTCATAATATGTGTACCGTTCTCGTCTTCATAGATTGGGAACTTTTGGTCATCTCGTTCTGCCTCGATCAAAAATAGACCACGTTCCTTACCAAGACTGCCGCCCTCGCTTGGACGTCCTTGATGTGACATATAGCTTTCTACAAGCTTACGCTTGGAATGGTATATATTGGTCATGCCGTGAACCTGAACCTGTGCCTCTACCTCTAAAAGCGGAACCATTTCCGTCATTTCATCCATATTCAGCTCACGGGCAAGAACGACGCGAGAAGCACCTTTACGCCCCCAATAATTCGCGGTTGCGTAATTGGTAGAGGTCATTTCCGCATTCCAATGCAGATTCATGCCTGGTGCTTCCTTCTTCACTGTGGTTAACACAGCAGGATCACCGAACTCAACACCGTCAACACCAAGTTCACCTATAGCCTTCACATAGGCAGGGAGCTCTTCGAGAAGAAGGTTGGACATGAGTCCACCTAGTCCAGCATATACTTTGCAGTCACGCGCATGTGCCATTTCTACAACAGCAGCTGTATCGTCCAGAGAGAAATGTCCGGCAAGACGCATGCCAAAACGGTCATCCCCGATGAGCAATGCATCTGCTCCGGCATCCAGCAAAGCAGTAGCTTCCTCTAAGGATGCTGCTGTCGCCAGCAATTCCGGTTTGTTAATCATGTTGTACCTCCTACTTGTACAGTTATCTCAACCGCACCACTCTTCATTTTAATATTTTATTTCGATTCTTGCTTACTTTTTTCGATATTGGCTAAATGTTCCTTGTAGGTCTTAGCAAACAAATGGCCCTGTGTACCATCTTTCTTAGTCACATAGAAGTAGTATTCAGATGCCTCAGGTTCAAGTGCCGCCTGAATGGAGGCCAGCCCCGGATTACTAATAGGTCCCGGAGGAAGCCCAATATTTCTATACGTATTATAAGGACTGTCAACTTCCAAATCTTTATATAACAGTCTTTCCTTCTGTTTGTCGAGCAAATATTGAACCGTAGCATCAATCTCCAGCTTCTGCTCTTTCTTTAAGCGGTTATAAATCACGCCAGCAACTAGTGGTCGTTCACTATCTACCACAACCTCACGCTCGACTAACGAGGCCACTGTCAACAGCTCATGAAGTGTCATTCCACGTGCTTCTAGCTTTTGCTTCCAATTCGGAATCGTGTCCAGTTTCTTCTGGAACTGATCCAATAATGCCTCTACAACTTCCTGCGGCGTACTATCCTTGGCTAGTTCATACGTTTCAGGGAACAAATACCCTTCAAGCCGATGACGAAGGTTCTTATTCTGTGGGATACCTAGAACATCAATTCCCTTCAAGCCCGCACCGGTATCCATTATTTCGAGAAAAATAGCAGCATCCTGATTCCAAGCCTCAGCAAGCTTCTTGGCAATCTGCTCAGCAGTATATCCTTCCGGAATCGTAAAAGTTACGGTCTCTTCCTTAACAACATCACCCGCGTTTAACCTCTCGATGAGCTCGTCATAGGTGTCTCCTGGACTAGCAACATAAGTACCAGCTTTGAAGCTGGAACCTTCTTTGGTCCATTTCAAATATCCCTTAAAAAAAAGACTATTGCGAATAATGCCATTTTGTTCAAGCAGATCGGCAATTTCCGCGCTGCCCATGCCCTTCTCTATCGTAAATGTTACGGCAGGTCCTGCAGGCTCTACCGGCTGCATCCCGTTCCAAATGTACCAAGCGCCTCCGCCTCCTGCTGCTACCAGCAAAAGAATAACGATAAGCACTGTACGGATTGCGGATTTCAAGTCAGGTTCCTCACTTTCCGACTATAAAGTATAAAAGTGTATTACTTAAAATTCAATACATATTTCATAGTATAGGGAATTACTCCGTATAATTCTGCACTAAAAACTCTAAATGATGTTCGCCGAAAAAAGATCTCATAAACCAAGCAAAAAGAGCGCGGAATTCTCCGCCCTCTTCCGTACTCATCATAAATGTAACGTACATGTTTAAGCTTTATTCTGCGTCATCCGCTGGAAAAGTCATCTCATCATATAGCTCAGAGATGTCTTCCCACTCTTCATCGTCCACGATGTTCTCTAGTTCCGGAAGTCCGTTAGGAGAGACAACGATACGCAGGATTTCATATTCCACGTCTTGACCAGCGCCTTTTAGCACCGCATAGCCGTGATCACCGACTTCAAACTCGGCGATAATATCGTAAATGGAAGACTTGCCCTGCTCATCTTCCAGTTCTACTGTTTCTCCATAGGCTTCCTTAAGTCGCGAAGTCCATACCGCTTGTTTAGCGGATACATCAGTCATTCTCAGATCCTCCGTCCAGCTCGTCAACCAGTGTGTTGAAAGTCTCTTCGACAATCGCCCACTCCTCGTCATTATCGATCATGAACAATTGAAGATCGTCGCCTTCTTCCACATAACGGAACGCATAAACCTCATCGGTTTCCTCGTCCTCGGAATCAAGTGGAACTACCATCATGTACTTAGCGTCCGAGCCATCAACCTCAAACTTCATAATGACCTCGAATTCCTCTTCATTACCTTCCTCATCGGGAATATAGATAATTTCCGGTTCTTCCTCTTGGCCAATCTGTTCGTTTGTCATATCCTCGCACCCCTCACCTTTTACTGTTAGCATCCAAAAAATTTTGCAAAATCAGGGCTGCAGCCATTTTATCCACAATCCCTTTGCGTTTCTTCCGGCTGACGTCCCCTTCAATCAGCACCCGCTCTGCGGATACCGTCGTCAGACGCTCATCCCAAAGGTGTACGGGCATTGCAAATTGCTCCCGCAGCTTGTCAGCGAACTCTATGCAAATTTCGCCCCGGGGTCCTACTGAGCCGTTCATATTCTTCGGCAGACCAACTACAATCTCTCCAATTTCGTGCTCTGTAACAAGTTCACGAATACGGTCGAACTCATTGCCAGTACCGCGGCGCTCAATCGTTTCAAGAGCTTGTGCCGTCCATCCAAAAACATCGCTTGTGGCTACACCGATTCTACGGTCGCCGTAATCCAATCCTAACTTCTTCATCATCTGGGATTATCCACCTTGTGATTGACGAGGTAGAATCTAACCAACTCTTCAATCAGCTCATCACGTTCTTTTCTCCGGACCAAACTTCTCGCATTGTTATGACGCGGAATGTAAGCTGGATCTCCGGAAAGTAAATACCCTACGATCTGATTGATCGGATGATACTCTTTCTCCACCAGTGCATCGTATACAGCGAGCAATATTTCTTGGGGAGAAGCTTCCTTTTCGTCGCCCTTCACATTGAATTTGACCGTTTTGTCCATGGAGTCCATTTGTGACACCTTCCTTCTGCAAAATCACCTATAAGGGCGGCTTCGCAAAGTTGCTACTGTGCAGTTCACTTGCTTCCTTTATCATAACATATTCATAGCCCAACGAGGAAATCCTGCGCGTGGAATAACGCTTTTTTTGGCATTTCCTCTACAAAAATAATGATATTTTTGGCTTTTAAGCTATTGTCAAGCACAACTATCCATGAAAATCTAACCACCTGTTAATAAAGAGTAGCGGTACTGATGTCTAACTCTCAGTACCGCTATGTTTTTTCGTAATACGTTTAAATTAAGAAATAGTTTCGTAATTTAGATTTATGCTAGGGAAGCTACTAATTCTTCTGCCTTAGCCAGTGCTTCGTCAAGCTTGGAAGCATCTTTACCACCGGCTTGTGCCATATCTGGACGTCCGCCACCGCCGCCGCCGCATACTGCTGCAACTTCTTTAACGATCTTACCAGCGTGGAAGCCCTTCTTCACCAGATCCTGTGGAACGGCTACAACAAAGTTCACCTTGTCGTCCATTGCCGCACCAAGAACAAGTACAGCATCCGGAAGCTTGGATTTCAATTCATCTGCAGTAGAACGCAGAGCGTCCATATTGCCTGCTTGAACAGCAACTGCAAGGAGCTGCGTACCTGCGCCAACAGTCTTCACACTGCTTGTTAATTCAGCAGCAAATGTTGCGCTAAGCTTGGATTGCAGCGACTCATTCTCACGCGAAAGCTCACGTACTTGGTTATGCAGTGCTTCAATCCGTTTTGGAACATCGTTCAGAGAAGACTTTAGTAGACCCGCAGATTGCTTGAGCAGATCCAGTTGACTCTCAGTGAATTGGTACGCGTAACGGCCTGTAACAGCTTCAATCCGGCGCACACCTGAGCCAATGCCACTTTCACTAAGCAGCTTGAAAATGCCGATCTGCGAAGTGTTAGATACGTGGCATCCACCGCAAAGCTCCAGGCTGTAATCGCCAACCTGAACTACTCGCACGATGTTGCCGTATTTTTCACCAAATAGTGCCATTGCTCCCATAGCCTTAGCTTCATCAATTGGCTTGTTCTCAATAACTACATCAAGACCACGCCAGATTTGTGCATTCACACGATGCTCAATGTCGCTTAGTTCTTCCGGAGTAATCGCTCCGAAATGGGAGAAGTCAAACCGCAAACGTGCGCCTTCCACTAAAGATCCAGCTTGATTAACATGACCGCCAAGAACCTCTTTGAGCGCTTTGTGCAGTAGATGAGTGGCTGTATGGTTCTTCACGATATCTTCACGCTGTGCACGATCCACTTCAGCGCGAACCGTTTCGCCTACTTTCAATTCTCCAGCTTCTACCGTTACCAAATGTACGTGTTGGCCATGTGGAGCCTTGAACAATCCTTTTACCTTAGCCGTAACCGAACCGCCAGTGAGATTACCAGTGTCACTCACTTGTCCGCCACTTTCAGCGTAGAACGGTGTTGCCTCAAGAATGACTTGGCATTCAACGCCTTCTCCAGCAGTATCGACTAGTTCATCACCAACAACAATAGCCATGATTTTCGACTCTGTTACCGAGTCATTATATCCAACAAATTCACTTTTAACCGTCAGATCAGCTAATACGCCTCCCTGAATCTTCATGCTACCGCCGTCTTGACGTGCAGCTCTAGCGCGGTCACGCTGTTCTTGCATAGCTACATCGAAGCCATCAAGATCTACTGTTAATCCTTGCTCCGCTGCAAAATCCTCGGTCAGGTCAAACGGGAATCCGTAAGTGTCATATAACTTAAATGCATCGGCTCCAGCAATCGTGCTGAGTCCATCTGCTTTTGCTTTAGCGCTGATCTCGCCCAAGATAGCCAATCCGTCAGACAATGTCTCGTGGAAACGTTCTTCTTCTGTACGAATGATCTTCGCGATATATTCACGGTTCTCGACAACGGATGGATAATAAACACCCATAATCTCTCCAACCGTTTCAGTCAGCTCATGCAGGAATGGACGATCCAGACCTAAGGTCTTTCCGTAACGAACAGCACGGCGTAGTAAACGACGGATAATATAACCGCGACCTTCATTAGAAGGAAGTACTCCATCACCTACTGCAAAAGTTACGGTACGCACATGGTCAGCGATAACTTTAAGCGCGATGTCCTGCTCAACATTATCTTTATAAGTTACACCAGCGAGCTTCGCTGTTTTTTGGATAATAGGTTGGAACAAATCAGTGTCAAAGTTGGAATCTACGTCTTGTAGAATGGAAGCAAAACGCTCTAGTCCAGCTCCTGTATCAATGTTCTTGTTCGGAAGCGGTGTATAGCTGCCATCCTTGTTATGGTTGAATTGTGAGAACACTAGGTTCCATACTTCTAACCAACGTTCATTTTCTCCACCTGGATACATTTCAGGATCGCTCATGTCGCTGCCGTAAGCCTCACCGCGGTCATAAAAGATTTCTGAGCAAGGACCACAAGGGCCTTCGCCGATATCCCAAAAGTTCTCATCCCCCAGCTTAATGATACGTTCTGCTGGCAAGCCAACTTTTTCATTCCACAGCTTGAATGCTTCTTCATCCTCGGCGTACACCGTTACGGAGATACGTTCTGGATCGAAGCCGATCCAATCCTTGCCAGTCAAGAATTCCCAAGCCCATGTGATCGCTTCTTCTTTGAAATAATCGCCGATAGAGAAGTTACCTAACATTTCGAAGAACGTATGGTGACGACGTGTCTTCCCTACATTCTCGATATCATTGGTACGAATACATTTCTGCGAGTTCGTCAGGCGCGGATTCTCAGGAATCTCACGGCCATCGAAGTATGCTTTCAGCGGTGCCATACCTGCGTTGATCCACAGCAGCGAGGGATCGTTATGCGGTACGAGAGATGCACTAGGTTCAATCTTGTGACCTTTACTTTCAAAAAACTTAAGCCATTTGGAACGAATTTCACTTGCTTTCATTGTTTACAGCTCCCGTCTCATCATTAATTCGGCTCATGCGCCAGATTTTCTAAAAAATAAAAACAAAAAAAACGCCCCTGAATAATTCAGGGACGATTAATATCGCGGTACCACCCTGGTTATCGCCTTGACCCATTCACGGGAAAGTTAAAGGGCGATCGCCTTGTCGCGGCTGATAACGGGTGCCCCCGGTGAGCTTGTGATCTCACACTCCGAAATTAGCTTTCCACCGGCCTGTCTTCAAGGTTCTCACAGCCATTACGAAATGATTTCGTAAAGGAACCTGTTCTCTGATCAAGCCATCCTCCGGCGTACTTCATTTTCATCAACGTTTTATCCGATTTGCATTTTAACATTTCAAGTATAGCCAGTGCCCCTGCATCTGTCAATCTGGGGAAGCTGAAGTTTAAAATGACGAGTTATGATTTTTGTAATGGTGAAATCCATGTGTATACAATAGAGTGGAAACACCGTTTGGTAATTTATGTATTTAACTTAGAATATCTAAGGAGGATTTGAAATCATGAATTGGGCAAAAAGAACGGATGATCCATCAATGTTTGCAGCTAAGCAAGTATCACTACGATTTATTGTAAGTATCCTTATTGTTCATATTTTCTTTACGCTTGTCGTTAATCTCGTACTTTTTGCGAATGGTTATTTAAGCGTTGTTGCCAAAAGCACACATGGATGGATCACTGAAACATTAGTCGTGAATTTAATTGGACTTATACTAGAAGTGGTTATTTTCTTAGGGCTGATAGCGAAATTATCGCCTATAGATGTGGGCCTATTCAAGAACAAATTAATACGAGGATTGATAGGCATATTGCTATTCTGGCTCGCAATAAACGTCGTTGATATACTTATGACACTGTTCTTCACTAACTCCAGTGTAACCTTCAACAATAATATCTTCAGGAATCCAAATTATTATTTAGGTGAATTTATCGCTCAGGCTTTCGGAAATGCACTATTGGAGGAAATCTTTTTTCGGGGGTTTCTTCTCGTTCAAATCTATCTTTTTTTACGGAGAGTCAAAACTCATTCCGCTCGCATTGTGTATGCCATGCTAATCTCACAAGCAATATTTGCCGCAGTGCATATTCCAAACCGGATCTATTCAGGATTAGTCGGAATCGACTTTGTTTATGATTTTATCACACTGCTCATTCTAGGAATTGTATTCGCATTACTTTATGTCTTTACCAAGAATCTTTTTTTCGTGATCGGTGTTCACTCCTTAATGAATGTTCAAATTATGTTTTGGGATAGTAGTTTCACTTATACAGCAACTTTAATCTGTGTGTTGCTACTGACTTGTCTTTTAATTTGTTTCAAAAGAAAGGAATTCCGAGCGCAGAAATCGGTGGATTTGAGCTTTTACTAGCAAATCCCTAACCTATACTTCGGAAGAGAGGTCGCAGGGTTTCGCCAACCCTACATAGATGGAATCGGAGAATTTTCTAGAATCGCGACTGACCCAGTTGTAAACATAATCAGCTAATGCAAGCAGTCGACAACCAAAACGCAGGGCAGCAATTCTCAAGTAAAATATGAGAATCGCTGCCCTGTGCTGTATTTTTACGTTTTTAATATAAAAGAGCTACGTTTCCGTCATCTGGCGTAGGCAGTATGTATCCTTATCAACAAGCCTAAATCAGCTTGTGCGCAAACCATTTTTTGCCCTTGAAGCGCCACAGAAAAATCCCCCCGCGAACGGCCCACTCGCAGTTCATCGCCAGCCAGACACCCATAACGCCGTAGCCCAGTACAATCCCAAGGATGTATCCAAAAATCACCCGAAACAGCCACATCGTCAGCATCGAGGTAATTGAGGTGAAGCGGGAATCTCCCGCTGCCCGCAGCGCGGACGGCAAAATAAAGCTGACGGCCCACAGCGGAACTTGGGCAATGGAATTCACCAGCAGCACCACAAACAGATCGTCAATGATCTCGGGAGGTGGGGAAAAGATCGATACCAGTGGGTGGAATAGCGGCATCAGAATCAAGGCGATCAACGCCAAAGAACCAGACCCGATCCAGAGGAAGGACTTGATGAACTTTCTGGCTTCAGAGACATTCCCCCGCCCGATACATTGGCCGACCACCGTTACAATAGTTAGCGACAGCGCGCTGGCTGGAATTTGAAACACCATAGCCAGCGAGCCGGCAATGGCATTGGTCGCAATGGCATACGTGCCTAAGCTGACAATAAACACCTGAGTGAGCAGTTTCCCCCCGTTGAAGAACATCTGCTCCGCCGCGAACGGCACGCCGATGAACATGATTCTCCGCAGCATGGTCAGAGGGATTCGGAATAGGTCACGAAATCGCACCCGCAGTGCCGTATCCACCTTGAACAGATACACCAGGGCACAAACCATACCTGCATACCGCGCGATATTAATCGCAAGTGTCATCCCCAGCACACCCATGTGGAACAGGTTAATGAAGACCACGTTCAGGAGAACATACAGCAGGTTCATGATGAGCGACAGCATCAAAGAAGCCCGTGTCTTGCCCACTCCTCGCAGAGCCCCGCATACCGCCTGAACCACCGCGATGCCCAGATATGAGATGCTGCTGCCGATCAAGTAAATGCGGGCATTGTCCAGCACTTCGGGTGAGGCGGTTCCGAACAAAAGGTTCAATATAGGAGAATGGAAGCCCATCAGCAGCAGACCAATTCCCAAAGCGATCAGCGACACCGAGGCGACCGAAGCCGCCGTAGCCTGGGACACCATCCGGTCGTTTCCGCTCCCTTTATACTGCGCGACTACCACTGTCCCCCCGGTTGCAACCGCCACGAACACATTGATCAGAAAAATATTCAGCGAATCCACCATATTCACTGCACTGACCGCCGCCATCCCGGACGAGCTGATCATTGCGGTATTTACCAGATTAAGTCCAATAATGAAGGCCTGGTCAATCAGAATTGGAATAAATAAAGCTATAATTTGCCGATAATCCATCCCCTCTCCAGAGAGATATTTCTCCAGCAATCTTTTCGTCCGAAGACTAGCGCGAAGCTGCATAACATATCACATTCTTTTCTGTAAAATGGAAAAAACTCTTCATCCGAAGAGCTTTTCAACAAATTATACCCATTGAACCGTGGGCACTTTACATTCAGTTTACTATAGATACACTTTTAAGTCTTTAATCAGGAGTCAAAAAAAAGCAACTGTTCTTCACATATTTGGATCTTCATTAGAGAATAGATTGAGCCGTTAATTCAATCTCATTTCAATTTATCGATCTTCTTGGCAGTAACTTGTGCAGGAAATGAATCATCACTTCCTTCATATAAGACTTCTATTTCTTCGCCTATCTTATACTTTCTAGGATTTACTTTACTTACCCAAATAGCCTGACTATACTCCCCAGACTCTATTAGCTTCTTGTAATCTTCATGTATATCTTCTTTTTGCAGCTGCGAAACCACGAGAATCCTTTTGTTCTCGGTATCAATTGTATGGATCGTACCTATAAACTTCTCTCCTTCTGAACTACAAGCAGAGAGCAACAACAAACACACGATCCATAAACCTCGAGTCCATTTCCCCAAAAGATTCATTTTTAGATTCATAGACTCTCTCCTTCATGGTTGGAACTTCGATTGACAAGGCTTCGAACGATGTCGCTCCTATTGTATGATATTTCATCTAAATTATATCTTAGTAACACTTAATGCCGCTGCAATAATAAAGCATTTTGTTCAGATATCCTCCTCACTACATCTAAAAACTGCAAATGCGAATGTGCAGGAATATTCTTACTTCTGGCTCGAAAGCTTCGTATAGAGCAAGAATTACTGCAGATTTGCAGGAATTTATGGCTTTAGCCCTCTTCGTATCCATATACCCTTCGTAGCGAGGTTCCGAGGGACGGACCGTATTGCACTTATACCCCCTAATTATTCCCGGGTGACTTGGGGCGGATAACGGCGCTGGCTCGTTTACATTACCATCGGCACATTGTGTTCGGTTATTCGCATACATTTGGCTCGCTTACGTTACCGGCGGCACATTGTATTCGGTTTTTCGCATACATTTGGCTCATTTACGTTACCGTCGGCACATTGTATTCGGTTTTTCGCATACATTTGGCTCGTTTACGTTACCGGCGGCACATTGTATTCGGTTTTTCGCATACATTCGGCTCGTTTACGTTACCGACGGCACATTGTATTCGGTTTTTCGCATACATTTGGCTCGGTTACATTACCGTCGGCACATTGTATTTGGTTTTTCACATACATTTGGCTCGCTTACGTTACCGTCGGCACATTGTATTCGGTTTTTCGCATACATTTGGCTCGTTTACGTTACCGGCGGCACATTGTATTTGGTTTTTCGCATACATTCGGCTCGTTTACATTACCGTCGGCACATTGTATTTGGTTTTTCGCATACATTTGGCTCGTTTACGTTACCGTCGGCACATTGTATTTGGTTTTTCGCATACATTTGGCTCGTTTACGTTACCGTCAGCACATTGTATTTGGTTTTTCGCATACATTTGGCTCGTTTACGTTACCGGCGGCACATCTTATTCGGTTTTTCGCATACATTCGGCTCGTTTACGTTACTGGCGGCACATTGTATTCGGTTTTTCGCATACATTTGTCCGTAAGCTCGACTAAAACATGCATTTCGAAGGATATAAGGTCCGCTCGGTCCGTTATACGTCCCAATGAGACGTATGCTTAATTAGAAACAGGGCTCCCCATGGCCACCAGTTGAATATAGCCCCATCCCTTAAATTCGTTTCACATTTCTCCGCAATTTCGAAATTCCATAAATTCTATTCCATAAAAAAACCCGCGCTAGGCGCGGATTCTTAAAGGACTATGTTCTTGTCTTCTGGAACTTTTTTAGCTATTCACTAAACAATTCTATTATTTCGCACTCTCAGCAATCGCCTTATAAGCCGCCAAATCGGTATACACTTCCACTTTAAGCGGATTGCGTTTATGTTTGATGATTTTATAGAAGTGATAGACAAACACTGCAATATTAGCAGCCAAGGATAATGCACTCACAACCCAAAGCGCAGTTTCGCTATGTGAGGATTGAACGGCGAACTTGGATTCGCCAACAAACGCTGGGAAAGACATCGTAAACATCATCCAAAACGCCAAGGTTTGAGCGCGATGCTGCAGCCATGCTCCTTTTTTGAAGAAGAACGCCGGAATGGTACAAGAGATCAACAATGCCGCACCTGCATAGAAGGCGTGGTCAGAAACCGCGTTATATACATAGGCAAAGTTCCAAATGTCATAAGCAATGATCCAGAACCAAAGCTGGTCAGGCCACAGCATATCCTTACTCTTGTCTCTACTGATCACAATACCCATCCAACCAGAAATCGTAATAATGTTCAGAATGCCAGCGATCCCGTTCATAATGTTCCAAGGACCACCTACCATCATTACGCCATCCACCATGCCTTGCAAACTGTACACTTGGAAATCACGGATAACAGCTTCAAGAATGTTGACTGCAAGGATTATAGCCGGGAACATTAATATATATTTGTTCTTGTCCCAACCTTTAACATAACGGATCGCCATGAACCCTATACATCCTGCCAAGGCAGAATATACTTTTACCCAGTGAAACCATGTTCCAGTACTGGAGCCTTCGCCTGCCGTATTTGGCCAAACCGCTACGGTAAGAACAATAGGGACGATTATAAACAGAATGATTGAAAACCACTTGCTCTTTCGAGCTATTTCATTGAAAATCATTAATCCTGCAAGTACCACTAACCACATTAGTGCAGAGTACCAGGGAATCGATTCGAATAAAAACATGATTAATTCCTCCTTCATATTTTGCATGTAAGCGATGTCTTGCGTTCAATATATCCCATCCTACTTCGATCGATCAAACCCTACAAAACGTTGATTCATCAAGGTTTTCATAGTCTCATTTCGAGTTGAGTTTACACTTAATAAGTGCCTCTGGGTGATCAGCTGGCCTCTCCAAATTCACTGCAAATGATTAGAATATAGACCTATAGAACCACACACTGTAAACCTAACTTGAATGTAAAATATCTCCCACAAAGTAGGGATTTCCGTCCCCATTTCTATTCTACTTAGGAGCTTTCTGAGATTTGAAAAAATGTAGTTTTCATGAGATCAGCATTACGTACGGACACCAGTGACCTTATTTGCGATAATTGTGCTGTTTTGGGATGCTATCGGACTCCAGGGACTTTATGTGACTGAAATAGTACGATATTCTCCCTCTTTATGACCAATAACGTCTCTCGAGTCCGAAACTCGCTCCAAAAGGCCTGAAATGCGCAAATAAGTGCATCTGAGTCCGATCACACGAGCATTTGGGTATCTTGCGTAATATCACAAAAAAACCTTGCCAACAAATCTCTTTGTGGACAAGGCTAATCTAATCATCGTATGGAACTTTACGTTCTTATCTTTTTCAGAAAAAACGATCGACCAAGTATTTCGAATATACGATACAGTTCTCCAGTGTAGGAAAATTCATGATTTCTCCAGCATAATAAAGCTTATTTCTCCCCTGCATCTGATCCAGCCGTTCATAAAAGCCTTCACGGATTGCATTAGAATCCACATGGGGGAACTGCTTCCAGCGCTTCATCATATACAGACGGATGTTCTCGCCGCCAAGCTCGCGGAGTTTATTTTCTACCTTTTCCCGCATCTCTTGATCTGTCATTTCATCATTCTCCGCTACATAAACCGTAACTAGATCCGTTGTTCCCATATCTGCCCATCTGTAATACCATGCCATCATATGTCCCTTGCGTTCAGGATTCATATTGCGGGGGATATATCCAGAAAGCTCAGGTAACCCCTTCACTCTGTAAGCATATACCCGAAACCGTTCATAGGTTATGCACTCTAATAGAGTCTTATCCTCCGTAGATAAGTGAACCATATCGCCTAGATGTTCTAAGGAAGCTGTATAAATAACCTTGTCAAAATAAAAGATATCCTGGTTTGTTTCCACCCGCACCTGACCATTTACCTCTTGCTCCATATGTAGCACTTCACAAGTCAGACGCAGATCCTCTACTTGGTCGGCCATTCTTCTAATGAGTTCAGTAACTCCCTTAGGCCAGGTTATCATGTGCGTGATCTCAATAAAGGATAATAGATTATCATAAGTTAGAAATTTCAACACATACGCGGCCGGCACATCATGAATACTCCCAAAACCAAAGGTATTGAAGTAATGCATATAAACCTGCCCAATAACGGTAAGCTCATTCTCTGCACACCACTCTGAAAATGGCTGGCATAGATCGGGTGGTAAGTGTAGAAAACCCGGTTCTTGCAGTGACTTATAACGCTTCAAAATATCCGGCAACCGTTTGAATTCTTGTGCAAAGGCCTGGATCTGGTCCATGGGAATCTGAGTAGTCTTCCGCCCGTTTATATCAAAAAATCCCCGTTCCAATAGTGGCCCTTTATCCATAAGATCAAACTCGCGCATGAGTTCAATCGTATGTTTATAACTTGGCAAGCCAATTAGTGTCCCCATTTCATAAGTTTTCCCTTTGTATTCAATGGAGTGGCATTTGCCACCCACTCGGTCTGACTTCTCAAGGAGAGTAATATGGGTATATCCTTTTTTCGCTAGTTGGTAGGCAGCTGTAACCCCAGAAATCCCTGCACCAATAATACCAATCCTATCTTCATACTTAATATTTGTCATCACCGTTATCTCCTTGTAAATAACCATAATGGCAAGGTCTCTCGCTGACCTGTATACTCAAGTGCGACATCTGATGGTATTTTACCTTGATTAGGTCCGTCGGTGATTACCCTGCTGAAGTTATAGATCCTCAAATATTCGTGTAAGCGCTTTTCTAAAATTTCAAAGGAATCTATCGTATCATCCGCCCAAGCTTGCTGGTAAAACTCTTTCGTCAACACCGCTACAAATTGCTGTAAAGGCTGAAATATCTCAGTCTGATCTGCAGGTATGGCTACTTGATTAATGTTGTTCTTATGTAAAAAATCGCTGTACTTATGTTTACCTCTATCCCAGTTTGTAGTGAATTCACGACTCTTGTTCGTAACCAGATTGTCGATTTGGAATTCTAAAGTCTTCATCAATGGAATGACCTTCAAATGCATAAAATCTATAAAATGAATGGTCGACTTCCGATTATATAGCTTAACTAAACCTAATCTAGAATAGGCATCGTAGATCACGTATTGATACACCTTGCCTACCCTTGGAAATACTCCCATATAGCTAATACTCTGTTGGCACATATACCCGGGATGAGCATTTTCCAGATTTTTCATCTTATAATCAAGAGGTTTTGTTCTCTCTCTATTAGCGGCTTGTGCGCCATCTCTCTTTTTTGCTTTAACTTCTTTGGCATAAGCCTCACGCTCTACTCTCGTACTAAGTCCGTTTCGACGCAGCACATTATAAATACCAGACTCCCCTATGTTCACACCCTCATCCTGCAATTCATAAAAGATTCGCTTGGGCCCATCTTCAGGGAACTTGGCAACGTATTGTAAGATCAATCTTTCCGTTCGCTTATCCACTTTATTAGGCATTACCGGTTTTCGTTCCTTCTCTGCCAGTCCATCCATACCCTGCTCTTGGTAAGCTTTACTCCACTGATAATAGATCGTCCGAGAAATGCCAAACTCCTTGCAGGTTTCGCTCACATTTTTACTGATGGTTCCTTGCATGAGGATATGATATTTGTTGTTTGCATTCACCTATTTCACCCCCTACTCTCTTTATTTTATACATAGTTGGCATTTAAAACAGTGCTATTCTACAATATCTTAAGTTCTTTTCATGACTAATGTAGGGTGATCTATATTAAAAAAGAGAGACAGCTCAAGGCTTCTCTCCATTCCGTACAAAATGTGTGATGTATTCCCCTCCAGAGATCTCCAAGCAGTTCAGACGTTGACCGTATGCGCATCCACCATCCACGCCAATCTTATCTCCCTGCGGACTAAACCAGATTTCTTCCGAATCATGTAGATCCATCGTTGAGGTATGACCGAAAATAATCGTTTTATTAGTGCTGACTACCGGCTTCGTATAAAATGGTTCTCTGATCCAGATAAAATCATACGGCTCCTGCTGCTTCCAATCCTTTATCAATGGATTAATCCCCGCGTGAACAAAAATATGCTCTTCTGTCTCATAATAAAGTGGCAATGAACTTAGAAAATCCAAATGATGTTTGTATTTCTGTCTAATTTCTTCTTTTAGCAGCATGTAATCCTTCCAGCCAAAATCCTTTTTAAAAAAGTCAGAATCCGCCTCACAATAACTCATCAATGTATACAAACCGCCGTTACTCAGCCAATGCGTATCCAGTTTATCATCCTCGCTGGTGAGCGCATCATATGCCATTTTATCGTGATTACCTTTTAGAACAACCGCGCCACATTCCCGCTTCAGGGTCATGACTTGATCCACAATCCCTTTACTATTGGGGCCTCTATCCACATAATCTCCCATCAGGACGAGCTTGTCCTCGGATGGTCGATAATTCACTTTGTTTAACAATGCGTTAAATTCGGAATAACTTCCGTGAATGTCACTAATCGCTAATATTCTGATTGTAATTCCTCCTTGCTCTGGATGCTGCAAGCTAAAACGCCTTCGGCGTCCTTTAAAGGACAGTGAGCGTTTATGCGAGAATTATAAGGATAAAGTATATCGTGAAACTTATACTTTCTTATAATTAAAAAAAGACGTTCCGGCCAAAGGCACCGAAATATCTTTTTTTGTTATGTTCGCTATACGGAATCCATTACGAGTGGATCTTCATCGGATGGATTAAAAAGCTGGCGGCTTCTGACCTCATGCACCGCTTCTTGAAAACGATCACACAGAAAAATCAACTGGTCAATTTCTTTCTTACCTACTTTTTCCGTAACCTCACTTAGAATACCTGAAAAAGTAGCCATCTGGGAATCATAAATCTGCTCCCCTTTATTCGTCAGACCAATATATACAACCCGCCGATCTGTACCGGACGTTGTTCGCACCACGTAACCCTTCTCCTCCAAGCTATTTACCATTTGTGTCGCAGTAGGTCTGCTAATTTGGAGCAGGTCACTTAATCTGGAAATCATGACTCCCTGCTGCTCCTCGACTACCTCTGAAAGCTTCTTTTGCTTCATCAAATTGTTTATGACATACATCATCATAAATTCTCTATATGAAATAGCTTCCTTCGAGGACGGACGTGAGGTCAAACGTTTAATATTTTCAAATGCTATGATTAGCTTCTGCTCTTGACTATTTTGGGTATCCATAAGGCACCTCCAATTTACTCAATCTAATTAGATTACTTACCTATTTCCAAAAAATCAAGTCCAAATCACATTCTCATTCCATAAAAATTAAATAATTAAACAGTTGTGCTATATGACGAATTTGTGTATTATACATAAATGATAGTTTGGCTACCTAATTAATACGACATGAATTCCCAAACTACAATATATAGAAGTTAAAGGAGAGGAACAGCTCTGGAGCATCTCACTCAGAAAAAGAAAGTTACAATTATGATTGCTTTAATGGCGGCTATGTTTTTCGCAGCAATCAACCAGACGATTGTGGGTACTGCAATGCCCCGAATTATTGCGATGTTAGGAGGCATTGAACATTATACTTGGGTCATCACCATTTATATGCTCACCTCAACAATCGCTACTGTACTTGTCGGTAAACTATCCGATATTTATGGGAGAAAGCCATTCCTGTTAGCAGGGATCGTTATTTTTATTATAGGTGCTTTCCTATCCGGATTGTCGACCAATATTTTTCAAATGATCACTTATCGCGGGATTCAAGGTCTAGGCGGCGGGATTCTAATGTCGGCTACCGTAACCGCTGTAGGTGATTTGTTCGCTCCTAGAGAGAGAGCCAAGTGGACTGGTATTATGATGGCCATATTTGGATTCTCTAGCGTAATTGGTCCTACCCTTGGCGGCTTCATGGTGGATCATATGGCCTGGAAATGGATCTTCTGGATCTTCTTGCCTTTCGGTGTCGTGGCTTTCTTTATGATTTGGAGAATGTTCCCTAAAACTGCACGCTCCACCTCTGAATCCATCGACTATTTAGGCTCCATTTTCCTTTCCCTTACCATTGTTGCACTCTTGCTCGGCTTTTCATGGGCAGGAACAAAGTATGACTGGGGTTCTCCAGAAATTCTCGGCTTGTTCGGAGCGTCTGTTCTAGGAGTCATCATTTTGATTCTGATTGAACGAAAAGCTAAAAGCCCAGTGCTGCCATTATCCTTATTTAAGAATTCCATCGTAACCATCTCCATGGTTGTCGGCTTCCTGATGAATGCCGGTATGATGGGCGCAATGATCTATCTACCCTTCTTTGTTCAAGGTGTAGAAGGTGTCTCCCCAACCAACTCCGGATTCATTAATATGCCGATGTCACTGGCAATGATTGTACTTAGTACGCTTGTGGGAAGATGGATCTCCAAATCAGGTAAATACAAGCGTTATGCCCTGATTGGTATGCCATTTATGGTTGCAGCCATGATCTTAATGGCCTTTATGAGTAACATTACTATGGCAGTAGTCAGCATGATTGTCTTCGGTATTGGGTTAGGACTATCGATGCCTGTATTTACCTTAACGGTACAAAATGCCGTAGCCCCTTCCCTGCTAGGTGTTGCTACAGCTACAAATACTTTGTTCCGTAATTTAGGTGGAACCATAGGGATTGCTGTTATGGGTACCATCATGAACTCAACATTAGCGAATAAATTAGAAACCGCAGTTTCCTCTGGTAAGGGTCCAGATTTAACCAAACTTGACCCGGAATCCGCTAAACAGCTTTCCGCATTTATGAACCCGCAAATGCTGCTAGATCAGCCTAAGCTGAAGGAACTGCATGCAACGCTGCCAGAGCAAATTCAGCCGCTCTTCAACCAATTGATTGAGATGCTGCGAAACGCACTAAGTGATTCCCTGACGGTTGTATTCTTAAGCGGTACGGCGCTACTACTTATCGCAGCCCTGCTTGTAATATTCCTTAAAGAGATTCCGTTACGTAGTGGAGAGAAAAAAATGGAGGTACAAGCAGAGGGAAAAAGCGGAAGCAAAAACCTTGAAAAGTCTGTACCTGCTACACATTAATCACAAATAACCTTACCTTAGAGATGTCCGTAAACAGTTTAGGCTGTGCGGCATCTCTTTTCTATATATTAAGGTTTAGGATTCGCTTTGTTGATCGTTCAATTCTTCGAAATAATCGTAGACTTCGTTTAACAGCCCCATCAACGAATCTGTCTTTTCTTTGCCCATATAATCAATCATGCCTTTAAAGGTGTTCCGAGATTTCGTTATGGCCATTTCAGCCAGATGCTCTCCTTTTTCCGTAAGCGTGATCTCACTAATTCGGCGATCCTGTGCATCGGCAGAACGCACCACATATCCTTGTGCAATCAGGCTATTGACCATCTGCGTAACCGTAGGAGAGGTGACTTTTAGAAACTTGCTAATATCTGAAACGGTCTGGCCCTTCTTCCCTTCCCGTTCTTTGCCCAGCTTTAAAGAGACCAACATCCGAACCTCGCTTGGCTTCAATCCCCAGACCGTAGTTTTACGCCAGTTCATTCTGGCAAATTGCTGAAAGGCTTCCATTAGTCCATCCACATTTTGATATCTATCTTCGTTCATCAGTACACCCCATAAGATCATTTAACACTAAGTATAGCCTAATCAGACGTAAAAAAGAATTGGTAGATGTCAGCTATCCATTTTCAAAAGATTACTGGCGAGATGTATAATACAATAGAGACAGTCTATTCATTCCTATTCGAAAGAGGTTATCTATCATGTCCTTTCCTTATTCTACATATGACGCTCTAGGACTTGCTGCGCTTGTCAAAGCACGCGAAGTCTCCCCTCGAGAGCTTGTCGAAGCCGCCTTCGCTCGGCTCGATGAAGTTAATCCAGTCCTAAATGCGGTCGTACGCACTCGTAGAGAAGCTGCCCTTAGGGAAGCTGACGAGATGCCAGTTCATGATAGCTCTCGTCCATTTGCTGGCGTTCCCTTTCTGCTAAAGGATATCTCCCAAGCTATCGCTGGAGAACCTCTCACTTCGGGAGCCATGCTAATGAAAGACCACATTGCAAGACGTGACTCGAACTACGTAGCACGAATCAGAAGCGGCGGATTTATTCCGCTTGGACATACAAACACCCCAGAATTCGGCCTCAAAAACATTACCGAGAACGTCCTCCACGGCCCAGCACGTAATCCGTGGAATCCCGATTATTCCCCTGGTGGTTCGAGTGGTGGCGCAGCGGCGGCGGTGGCTTCTGGTATCGTTCCAGCAGCTGGAGCCAGTGATGGCGGCGGCTCAATCCGTATCCCTGCCTCGTTCACCGGCTTGTTCGGGATGAAGCCAACCCGTGGACGTACCCCAGTAGGACCAGGTGTAGGCCGTCAATGGCAAGGTGCTTCTATTGACTTTGCATTGACAAGATCCGTACGTGATAGTGCTGCTATGCTGGATCTACTGCAGGTCGTACAGCCAGAGGCCGCTTTTCAGACACCTCTATATCCAGGCGTCTATCTGGACGATCTATTCAAGCCTGCACAGCGAAAACTACGCATAGCGTTCACAACGGCTTCACCAGTAGGTACTTCTGTTACTAATGAAGCAGTAATCGCTGTACTCAAGACTGTAAAATGGCTCGAAGCTGAAGGGTATGAAGTTGAAGAAAAGCTAAGTCCAGTAAATGGCGTAAGGCTGATGGAGAATTACTATACGATGAACACTGGGGAAGTGGCAGCGATGTTCGTGTCACTGGAAAAAATGATGGGACGCTCCATTAATGCCAGTGAAGTGGATATCGTCACTTGGGTCCTCGGGGAAGCCGGAAAAAAAGTCTCTGCGGCTGAATTCGTGCATAGTCTGGATGAATGGGATATTGCAGCCGCTCAAATGGCAAGTCTGCTAAACCGCTACGATCTATACATCACACCAACAAATGCAGATTCAGCCCCTAGAATTGGCGAGTTAACGCATAGCTCTGCTGAGATCGAGAAGCTGCTGCATGTACATGAGCTGCCGAAAGAGGAACAACAGCGAATGATTTACGCTATGTTTGAGCCAAGTCTAACCTATACGCCGTTCACTCAGCTCGCCAATTTGACAGGCCAACCAGCAATGAGTGTTCCCGTCCATATGTCCCGAGAGGGTCTGCCGATGGGGGTACAGGTAATGGCTGCTAAAGGCCGGGAAGATTTACTGCTACAGCTTGCAGCCCAGCTTGAACAATCCGAGCTGTGGGTAGGGATGACAGGGAATCCGCTTTTCCCTTGATGAATTAGGGATCAGGCTCTAATAGCTCGTGTTACTCCTGCTCCCGCCCGCAAATGCCATAGAAGAAGATATGGATGGCTTCCTCTATGTAGGCATCCATATCTTCCTGTTTGCTGGCCTCGTCTAGAAGTTCACCCGCATTACGCATATACATCCCCATTAGTGTAAGTATCCCTTTGGTGGATACTTTATTTGAGATTTCTCCCCGCGCTTTCCCATCCTCAACCATCTTCACCAGCAACGGCAAAATATCATTCGCATATCGTTCCTCAATATAATGGAACATTTCTTGATCCTCAATCATAAGCTCATTCACAGTCGCGGGAGATAATCCACGGTAAGTTTCCCTTTCCATGGATAGAATGTAACCAATAATCTCCTTTAGAGAGTGCTCTTCATGAATGCAATCTTCAAACTCCTGAATTTCCTTCTGAACAAAGTCCTTAAAGGATTCACTGAGCAGCGCTTCCTTGCTGCCAAAATAATTATAAATCGTCACCTGTGAGACACCTGCTTCTTTCGCAATGTCTGCGATCCGGAGACGTTTGGGTTCCCAGCTCTTGAGCATCTCCATGGTAGTCTTCATAATTTTGAGCTTTATTTGAGCGGCTCTTTTCTCAAATCCATTCATGCTATCCACCCTTAACTTAATGAAATATTCATTATCAATTATTTCATAATTTCATTGACTTCGTTATTCACTAGGAATAATATAACATATGAAATATCCAATTAGTAATAGTTCATTATTTTGTGGTGGGGGTGGCAACATGCTAGTAGTTGAAGGCTTAACCAAACGATTTTCGAATGGCAAGGGAATCGAAGATGTAACGTTTACTGTAAATAAAGGCGAGGTATTTGGATTTCTGGGGCCAAACGGCGCAGGTAAATCTACGACCATAAGACATATCATGGGATTTATGATGCCGGATCAAGGATATGCGAGTATCCATGGACTTGATGTATGGAAAGCACAGGGCACAGTCCAGAAGCATATCGGCTATCTACCCGGTGAAATCAACTTTTTTGACGGGATGACAGGCATTTCTTTCCTTAAATTCATGTCTGGCATGCAAGGGATGAAGAACACTACTAAACAAGACCACCTGATTGAACGACTGCAATTTGATGCCGCCACTCCGATCCGCAAAATGTCAAAGGGAATGAAGCAAAAGGTCGGCATTGTCGCAGCTTTCATGCACAATCCTGAAGTTATTATTCTGGATGAACCTACCTCCGGACTTGACCCGCTTATGCAAAAGGTATTTATAGATCTCGTATTGGAGGAAAAAGCAGCCGGAACCACCTTTCTAATGTCCTCTCACAGCTTTCAAGAAATTGAGCGTACCTGTGACCGAGCTGCAATCATTAAAGATGGACGTATCATCACCGTAAAAGATATCCATGAACTGCAATCAATGCAGCGCAAGCTGTTTGAGGTTGTTTTCGCGAATCGTGAAGATGCAGATCAATTTGCCTCCTCTGGCCTGCAGGTGGAAGCTCGTGAAGGGAATATGGTCCGCATTGCCGTTCAGGGCAATTATGATCAATTCATTCAGGAGACCGGAAAATACAATATCCGCAGCATGGATGTGTTCACGCAGAATCTAGAGGACATTTTCATGGACTATTATGACCGTGAGGGGGCCGTGCAATGAATCTTCCACTCTATAAGGAAATGATGAGAGTTAACCTGAAAGGAATAATGAATTACGCCTTCGGTTCTGCCTTCTATATTCTATTTATGATCTGGCTATATCCAGGGATTGCCGGAAGCACACAAGCTATTGATGACCTCATTAAAGCTATGCCGGAGGGTGTGGGCAAAGCCTTCGGGTTAACCAGCGGCTTCACCAGTGCTGAAGCTTTTATCTCAGGAGAGTATTACGGACTTATTCTGGTACTGATTCTATCCATTGTGTGTGTACAAATGTCGACGCAGCTCATGGCTCGACTCGTGGACCGCGGCTCTATGGCTTATCTGCTCATTGCACCAACAACGCGGAGAAAAGTAGCTACTACGCAGGCGCTTGTACTCACGACAGCTTTGTTACTGATCATGGGGGTAACCACACTCGCCGGATTATTAGGTAAAGCATGGTTCCTCGGCAGTGAATATGAATTTAACAGCGGCCGATTTGCTCAGCTAAATACTGTGGCCTTTCTATTGTTTTTTGCCGTTGGGGGAATTGCTTTTCTCGTATCCTCGGTATGTAATGATGAGAAAAAAGCACTTGGAATATCCGGCGCCATCACCTTCGGATTCTTTACTCTAGATCTGCTCGGTAAAATAAGCGATAAGCTAGAGGGGCTGCGTTACCTGACCCTATTCTCCTTCTATCAGCCTGGTAAAATCGTTCAAGGAAACGTAGAGGTCATTCAGGTCTCTAGCTGGTTATTGTTGATCGGTGTCCTCGCTTTTGCCTTAGGGATCGGGCTGTTCAGACGACGGGATCTTCCACTATAAGAAAAGGGACGCTTCAATAGCATATTGCTACTGAAGCGTCCCTTTTTAAATAGAAGAATAAAGTAACGCCGAAGGCCTTTATGTTTGTGATTTCGTATCTGGTCTAGGCACACCAAAGTTTGGCGTTCCATCTTCATTCCATTGCATCACTTGCACACGCGCGTGACGATTGGGATCATATAACGGATCGCCTACAATTTCCTTATAGCTTCTAGCATGGAACACTAGGATATCTTGTGTGCCATCCTCTGAGACTGTAAAGCTATTGTGTCCCGGACCATATTGACCGTTTTCTTCAGAAGTCGTAAATACGGGTTCTGGTGTTTTGACCCATGATTTTGGATCCATTAAATCACTATTCTCATCAGCGGTTAACAAACCCATACAGTAGTTATGATTTGTTGCACTAGCCGAGAAGGTCATGAAAATACGTCCATTACGTTTAATAATTGCCGCACCCTCATTCACCAAAAATCCGATTTTTTCCCATTCATATTCAGGCGTGGCGATGCACACCTGTTCGCCCTTTAAAGTCCAAGGATTTTCCATTTCAGAAATATAGATATTAGAATTACCAGGGATATCAGGATCCTTTTGTGCCCAAACGTAGTATCTAACACCTCTGTGCTCAAAAGTCGTTGCATCCAAGGCAAAGGTTTCCCATTTCGTTTTGATTTGACCCTTTTCCACCCATTCTCCTTCGAGTGGATTTGCGGATGAATTTTCTATTGCAAACATGCGATGATCAAACAATCCATCTTTAGTGTCAGACGTATGTGCGGCTGCAAAATACACGTACCACTTTTCATCAATATAATGTATCTCAGGAGCCCAAATATTGGCACTCATCAAACCTGTTTCATGCTTAACCCAAATCGTCTTGCCCTCAGCCTCAGCTAATCCTTGAATGGAATCAGATCGACGAAGCTCAATTCTATCGAATTCTGGAACCGAAGCTATGAAATAATAATATCCATCAGTATGTTTATAGATCCAAGGATCAGCTCTTTGCTCAATAAATGGATTTTTCACATTAAATTCTCTCATGATGACAACTCCTATATCTCTCTTTGTTTTTTAACCTTTAATACCTGAATTCAAGTTAATCGATTGTACGAAGTATTTTTGAGCAAATATAAATAGCAGCAAGGTTGGAATGATCGCTAAGATCGCTGAACCCATTAGTTGTCCGATCATACGATAGTTTCCGTAGATATCTTGAAGCAAGAGCAAACCAGCTGTAACTGGCATTTTATCTACATCTGTGTATACGATAACCGGCCAGAGGAAGTCATTCCAAGAACCCGTAAAGGAGAACAATCCGCACACAATCAGAATTGGCTTAACTAACGGCAATATAATTTGTGCGAAAATTCTAAAGTCACTAGCCCCGTCAACTTTTGCTGATTCGTCTAATTCTTTCGGGATACCATTCATAAACTGTCTGACCAAGAAGATATTCCCCATACCCGCAAGACCAGGAATAATCATTGCCCAGGAAGTATTCACCCAACCTAAGGAATCGATAATTTTATAAGAAGGAATTAAGTTAACTACACCCGGGAAGAAGGATATCCCCAGCAAAGTAAAGAACAACGTGTCTCTTCCTTTAAACTTAATACGGGTATAACCAAAGCCTGTAATCGAAATCACAATAACTACCAGAATGGTGTGGGTTGTCGCGATAAACAATGAGTTTCCTAACCAACGTAGAATCGGGGCTGTAGAAGTATTGTTCAGAATATTAACATAGTTCTCAAAGACCCATGTTTCAGGAAATAGTCTAAAGCCTGAGGAAACCACTTCCGTTTGTGATCTAAATGATGTGGAAATTCCGAATATCACTGGAATGACCCAAATCACACAAAGAATAAGTAAAAAAGTATATGATACATATTTTGAAATGCTAATATTGGATGGCCCTTTTTCTTTGCCTGATCTATTAACAACTGGACGATTATCCAAACTATTTAGCGCCTGATTTGACATTTTAGTACACCTACCTTTTCCATTTCCTATTGATCCATTCGTTCACGAGAACGTTATGTAGCATTTCGGTTCATTACATAATATTGCAGCGCTGAGATCACCAAGATCACCAATCCCAATAGCACTGCCATAGCTGATGCCATCCCTGCGATGGATTCACCGTTACCGAAAGCTAATTGACGAATATACATCATGAGTACGTGTGTACTTTGTCGAGGCCCGCCATCGGTCATCATTAACGGTTGGCCGAATACATTAAAGGCTCCGGCAGTTGTCATAACAAAGGTATAAATTAATGGAAAACGGATAGATGGCAAGGTGATACTAGTGAATCTTTTAATAGAACCCGCACCATCAAGCTCGGCCGATTCATATAGCTCTTGCGCAACGCCACTTAAGGAAGCACGATAAATAATCATGTTGCCTCCAATACCACCCCATAGCGTGATAACAATAATGATAATCCACGCATACGGCTGATTTGCAGGCCAAGCGATTTGTGATCCAAACAGATTACCAGTGATCCCGAGTTGCTTATTAAAGATCAACAGCCAGATCAGTGCTGCCGCAGAAATTGAAATCAAGCCTGGAATATAGAGAATAGATTGAATTAAGCTCTTCATTTTCACTTTTTTATGTTCCAGTGCAACCGCAATCATTAATGGGATAACAATTAATAATGGAACAGAGAGGACAACAAAGATTAACGTATTTTTCAGCCCTCTGAAAAATTGCGTGTGAAAAGTAGAACTGGCATCCGTAAGAATGGCCTTATAGTTATCTAAGCCTACCCATACCGGGTCACTCATTAAATTCCACTTTGTAAATGAAGCATAAATCCCATATATCGTTGGCAATAAAATGAAGATAGCAAACAAAATGACGTGCGGACCTACAAAGAAGGCAGGTGCCCAATTTATTTTCTTTTTCATAGGATTTCATTTCTCCTTTTGCACAAAGTAATGCACCGGGATAAGGCACATTACTTCGTACAATCTATTCTATTTCGCTTTATTTCGCTGCACTGCTGCTCTCTGCGATTTTATCTTCTACAAATTTCTGCATCGTTGCCAAGGTCTCGTCAAGATCAACGTTGCCACGAACGATATCTGCACAATAAGTATCTACTGCTTCCGCGATGTATGGATAGTATTCATATGTGTAAATGTAAAGGGATTCAATTTCTTTTTCATTAGAAGTAAAGAAGGATTGCATATAGTTTTGGTACTCTGGGCTTTGGTTAACGACATTACTTGCTACGTTTTGACCAGCCTTTGCCCATTCCATTGAGTTGGTACGAACATATTCCAGGAAGTTAGCAATACCCACTTCTTTTTCGTCTGTTCTCTTGTCGTTCTTGAGCATAGCGAATAAGTGAGAGGAGGATCTATTCGTGAACTTATCAGCAGTAGGAGAATAAATATTAGTCACACCAAAGTTCAAGCCTTCAACTCCAGCATGTGCTGTAGAACTCCAAGTTCCATCTGTGGAGAAAAGAACATTTTGAGATTGGAACATCAAGTAACCGTCTTCACCAAATGGAGTCATCAAACCCGCATCGGCGATTTTCTTAACATCTTCAAACGCTTGTTTAAATACTGGGGTGTTAACAGCCGGTTTACCATCAGCCTGAATATCTCCGCCCAAGTTTTGAATTTGAGCCAGGATAACCCAGCCGAGCAAGGCATCATTTACTACATAGTCGCCTTCATCTAATTTCCCTTGTAAGGAAAGCATTTCATCAATCGTAACCACATTATCATCCAAGAATGATTCAGCATTATATTTCTTCAGCAAATCTTTATTGTAGTACATTACGTTACTGTGGATATCAAGAGGCACTGTGTATTGCGTTCCGTCGATGTTACCAGTGTTCCAAGCTTGCGGTAAGTAATTTTCAGCTTTTAGTTCAGGCTGTGCTGGTAATACGGTATCTTGCATGGACTCTAGGACACCTTGCTTAACAAATCCAGGAACACGGTCAGCGTGGATAATTGCTAAATCAGGCACACCTTTGTTGGAAGCCAACACAGTAGAAATCTTTGTATACATATCAGCTGTAATCACATGTTTTACTTTAATCTCTGGGTTCGTAGCATTGTAGTCCTTAACAATTTGATCCATATAAGCACCATCATCACCGGTCAGTGGTGTCCAGAACGTAATCGTCTTACTATCATCTTTACCACCACATCCTGCTAACACCGTAGATAACGTTAGAACTGTTGCCAATAATAAACCGAATTTCTTTTTCAATACTCTCTCCCCCTGCAGCTGTAATGTTAAGATAATCATTCACGTTAACTTTCGTCGGGAACGATTAACTTAGGATTAGTATACATTCGTCTTGAAAGCGTAGTCAATAACTTTTAAATAAACTTAATAGATTTTTATCAAACTTAATTAACCTTTTGGTTCATTACCACGAGATGAAAGCGATACTTTATTTACTTCGATTACCTTTCGTGTTACTTTATATATAGATTAATAAACTTTACAGTATATGAAATTACTTTGAAAGAAGTGGATAAAATGCAATTGGAAATAGACAAGTCCTCTCTCGTTGTTTATGAAGCTTTGGCAAGTGAAGTGCGAATAAAAATTATTCAGTTGCTCTCCAAAAACAAGATGAACATCAAAGATTTGGCAGAAGAACTTAAAATAAGCAGTCCTATCGTAACAAAACACATCAAAAAACTAGAAGACGCAGGAATCATAAAAACAGAAAAAGTTCCTGGTAAATCAGGAATGCAAAAAATCTCGATTCTTAGAGTCGATCATATTGAGATTAACTTCCCTAAAAAAATCTTTCACTCCTTTGCCTCCTATGAGACATCGGTGCCGATTGGTCATTATACGGATTATGATCTGAAGCCTACATGCGGACTTGCCACAGAGAAAGAGTTCATCGGTAGAGTAGACGAACCTAAGTATTTCATGGATTCTAAAAGAGTCGATGCAGAGATTCTATGGTTTACCCAAGGTTATGTTCAATACAACATTGCTAATTTTCTAAAAAAAGATGAAACCTTGCAGCAATTTGAAATTAGCTTGGAGCTGTCTTCCGAATTTCCATTCGCCAATGACGTATGGCCTTCAGACATCACCTTTTCCTTGAATGGCTTGGAATTAGGCACTTGGACGAGCCCTGGAGATTTTGCTGATGCAAGAGGTAAATTCACACCTGATTGGTGGCCGCACAATATTAACCAATATGGATTGCTAAAAACGATTAGAATTACAAATCACAACGGAACATACATTGACGGTGACCCACTGTCTTCCGTTTCAATCGAGGATTTAGATACGAATTGTGACCGATGGACCTTTCGGATTGAAGTGAAGGAAGATGCCAAACACGTCGGAGGCGCTACCATTTTCGGAAAAAAATTCGGCAATCACGATCAAGACATCATGTTCAAAATGTATTACCTTTAAAATCTCCTAGTATATACACGTAACAAGGTTGGTTCTTTCATGGGGGCGAACAACTAATGATTTAGTCTTCCTTAGCTCCCCCCTATCTGTTATGTGGACTTCACCAAACCTATCACCTATTAATCTCTTTATTTCCCCATCCCTCACCTTATTTCACTATCTACAACTTCCAGCAGTAATTTATAGAGCTTTATCAAGCGACTAGACCTAACCCTTTCGTTAATAAAAATATAAAAAGATTTATCGTTTGATAAATTTCTATTTGACTACATGCTAAAATCATGCTTAAAATGAGATCAACATCACACGTTTTTCGTATTTGTTTTAAATAAACATAAAACAAATACTTTTCTATTTGTGAAAAGCGTTTTTTTAGAAGTTTCATTGTAAGCGTTTCACATGTTTTTCTACGCACCGCGACAATCTCTAATCACTAGAATGGAGGATCATGAATTTGAGGAAAACAACTCGTAAACTAACCGCTTCTCTTCTTGCACTCACCCTGCTAATACCTGCTCCGTTAATTTCAGCAGCTTCTGCAAGCGATTCCAAAACAATCCCACAATCAACACAACAACAGGCTGCTGATTATTTAGGCCACTGGGCACAGAAGGATTTTCAATCATGGGTAGATAAGGGTTTAATTTCAGGCTATGGACAAGGAATTTACAAACCGAATCAGGAGATCACCCGCGCGGAATGGGTCACATTGATAAACCGTGTCTTTAATTTGCAGGAAAAAGCAGAAATCAGCTTCATGGATGTATCAGAGACCGGCGCTTATTACAGCGATATCCAGAAAGCAGCGGCTGCAGGATATATATCTGGATACAGCGATGGCACCTTTCGAGCAACACAGCAAGTAAGTCGTCAAGAAGCCGCGGTTATGCTTTACAGACTATTCCAGCTTAATTCTTCTGCAAATACCTCTGCACCAAAAGACGTTGAAGACTTACCAACATGGAGCCAAGAAGCCGTATTATCTTTATTTAGTGAAGGTTACTTAAGTGGTTATAATGACGGCACCTTTAAAGGCACAAAGGCTGTATCTAGAGCGGAAGCACTGCGCATGATTGAGGAGTTGGCCGGTGAAATTACTACAAAAAGTGGGAGTTATACGGGTATTACCTCTCGCAATATGGTTATCAGTAGTCCGGGTGTTGAGTTGAACAACTCCACCATCTCCGGAAACCTGTACCTTACCGAAGGTATTGCAGAAGGCGACATTACGCTGAATAACGTTACCGTTAAAGGAAAAGTATACGTGTCCGGCGGCGGCGAAAACAGCATCGTACTTAGCAACTCTAATGCGGCCGACATGGCGGTTGATAAACACAATGGTAAACTCCGCATCGTTACTAAAGGAAACAGCGCTGTACCAAGCGTACGCGTACATTCTGGTGTAACGCTTGAGGAAGATAATTCGTTGACGGGAGCAGGCTTCGGTCAGGTTATTATCGAGAATACACTCCCTAACGATTCAACGATCAGGCTGAAAGGCAATTTTGATTCCACTGAGATTAAAGCCTTGGGGGCGCCTATACTACATCTAGCTGCAGGCAGTATTACCGAAGTTACACTGAAGCAAATAGTTAAGCTGCGTGTAGATGCAGGTACAGCAATCAATAATCTCATTCTTGGTATAAACGATATCATTACGATTCAAGGCACTGGGAAAGTTGGTTTTGACAGTAAATACAGTCACCTAATCAAATTCGAAACGCCTAGCCCTACAGCTACGGCAACCCCTGGTACAAGTTCAGGTGGATCAGACGGCGGCGTTGTTTCCACACCTGCACCTTCTGCTACTCCGGTTCCTCCGGCTACACCGACTCCTACTGCTACACCAGAACCGACTGCTCCGGCACCAGCACTCACCAATGTTTCTGTACATGATCCGTCGGTGGTCGTAGACAAAGGTACGTATTATGTATTCGGGTCTCATATCGATGCAGCCAAATCGGATGATCTGATGAACTGGACTCATTTCACAAATGGCTATACAACACCAGGTAACGTACTTTTTGGTGATCTTTCCGCGAATCTAGCAGAATCCTTTAAATGGGCTGGCGAGAACGATTCTGACAGTAAAGGTGGCTTCTCCATATGGGCTCCAGACGTTTTCTGGAATGAGGCTTACAAGAATGCGGATGGAACAACCGGCGCTTATATGATGTATTACAGTGCCTCCTCCACTTACATCCGCTCAGCGATTGGTTATGCCACTTCGCAAAATATCGAAGGTCCTTACACCTATGGAAATACCGTAATTTATTCTGGTTTCACCAAGGAAGAGGATTACGATACTAACAGTAAGGTCAATAAAAAATGGACAAACACTAATATTCAGAAACTTATTGATAATGGAACATTGGATGATGTCAACCCAGATTGGTTTGACGCAGGCGGTTCATATAAGAACAAAACATATACAAACGCAATTGACCCTACCTTATTCTACGATAAAGATGGCAAGCTGTGGATGACATATGGATCATGGTCAGGCGGCATATTTATTCTAGAAATCGATCCAGCTACCGGCGAGCCTAAATATCCAGGCGAAGATGGTAAAACCGCTGATGGACGTTTAATTGATCGCTATTTCGGGACCCATATTTCCGGCGGGATGACCAAATCAGGTGAAGGGCCTTATATCGCTTATGATAAGAATACGGGTTATTACTATTTGTATGTGACTTATGGAGGACTAGCGTCCGACGGTGGTTACAACATGCGTCAATTCCGTTCAACGAATCCGGATGGCCCATATGTGGATGCTGCCGGACAAAGCGCAGTGCTCGCAACGAGCAATGACCATTCAGCCATTGGTAATAAAGTACTTGGTAACTTCATGTTCACGAATCTGAACAGTGACCCTGACTTCCAAACCTACGGCTATGTAGCATCTGGCCACAATTCAGTGAATTACGACGATGAGACGGGTAAAATATTCAACTTTTTCCACACTCGGTTCCCGCAGCGTGGTGAAACACATGAGCTTCGTGTGCATCAAATGTTCACGAACGAAGACGGATGGCCGATCACATCACCTCATCGTTACACCGGTGAAACTATCGCAGCCGTTAAGCAGGAAGATGTTATTGGAGCCTATCAGTTCGTGAATCACGGCAAAGATACTTCCGCCAAAATCAAATCCACAACAGATATCGAACTCCGCGGTGATGGAACCATTACAGGATCCGTAACCGGTACCTGGGAGCTAAAGGGAGAGTATTACGTCGACCTACTCCTCAATGAAACAGAAAACGGAGCCGCCGTACAAAATCTTTACAAAGGCGTATTCGTGAAGCAATGGGATTCCTCCCGGCAGAGCAATGTTATGACTTTCACAGCGATGTCCAATAAGGGTGTTACCGTCTGGGGCAGCCAAATTGAACTGCTGAGCACTGAACAAATTGTATCCAATATTAAAGAGAGTTTAAGCTTGGGCAACACAAGTAAGATATACAAAGACCTCACTCTCCCAACTGAAGCCGTAAGAGGAACCGTTATTACATGGTCATCTTCCAATAATGACATAGTAGGAAACGATGGTTCAGTGACTCGTCCTGAAAAAGGACTCGGAAATGCAACAGTTGAACTTACTGCTACGATTACACTAGGAGAATCCACTGCAACTAAGACCTTTACTATCGTTGTAATGGAACTGACCGGCAATGTGCTGGAAGATGGTTTGGTGGCAGCGTATGATTTTGAAGGAAATCTTTCAGAAAACGGAGATCGTACTGCTAAGGGTACAATTACGGGAAATCGGATTAACAATACTGGTGGTAACATCACTTATGAGACGGGTGAAGAAGGTCTTGCAGCTAAATTCGACGGTAACTCCGGTATTCGCCTACCAAACGGTTTGATTAAAGGCAACACCTATACAATAGGCATGTGGCTTAACCCAGAACAATTAACACAATTCACCACTGCTTTCTTTGGTGCTACAACGGATACGAATTGGATTAGCTTATTGCCTTATGGAAACGGTGGAGCTACAACCCGGATGTGGTTTGGTAACCAAACCTTCCATGATGCAGAAGCTGGCATGCAGATTCCAGTTAACCAATGGTCGCATATAGCTTTCACTTACGATGCTGGGGCAGTGAAGCTGTATGTTAACGGAGTATTGAAATACACAGGAAAAGGATTTACGGATGTCTTCGCCAGCGAGGATGCAGTGTTCTCCCTAGGTGTAAACTACTGGGATATCCCTTACAAAGGATTGATCGATAACCTGCGCATCTATGAAAGTGCACTTTCCGCAGAAGCAGTAGACTTGCTGGTAAACGGCCAGCCTGACTGCGATATTAAAGTAAGCACGATAACCATCACGGAGTCTGAAAAAGCATTAGAATTAGAAAATAGCTTTACACCTCAAGTAAAAGTGCTGCCTACCAATGCCGGAAATAAGACATTAACTTGGAGTTCTAGTGATTCCAATGTAGTTTCAGTTGATGCTGCAACAGGAACAGTGACGGCACTAACGGTCGGTGGCGAAGCAGTGATTACAGCCACCGCGACTGATGGCAGTGGTATCTCGGCAGACTATAAGGTAAAAGTTACAGATGGTAAAGTTGCCTATTATGCTTTTGATGGAAACCTTAATGACTCCCTCCAATTGATCGGTACTGGCCAGGTTACGGGAATAAAAATTGAGGCTCCAACTGTAGGCAATATCACTTACGGCAACGGTATTGCTGATCAAGCAGCAGTATTTGACGGTGCTTCCGGTATCCGATTGCCTGATGGATTAATTAGCAGTGATACTTATACAGTATCTATGTGGCTAAACCCTGAGCAGCTTACAACTGCAACAACAACTTTCTTCGGCGCTGCTTCGATTAATAGCTGGATCAGCTTTGTTCCACAGAACAGTGATGGTATAACATTGCTGTGGTCAGGTCAGGCTTGGTACGATGCCCTTACAAATATGAGAATCCCAGAACAACAATGGACGCATGTAGCATTTACAGTCAAACACGGTACAGTTAAGGTTTATATCAACGGCGTTGAGAAATTCTCTGGTGAGGACTTTCCTAATGTATTTAGAAACAAGAATGGTGTATTCTCTCTTGGTGTAAACTATTGGGACGTACCCTATATGGGAATGATGGATGAACTGAAGATTTACAGCAGAGCGCTCAAATCAGAAGAAATACTGACAGAGTATAACTCGAATGTAAATTAAGAGAATCATCGATTGGAAAGAGAGCGGAGCCTTAGGCTTCGTTCTTTTTTTCTCGAATACCTCTCTCGTTGTGATTGACCGTTCAGAAAATTTCTCACCGTCGTATTGTAAAATAAGCATTTAAATAATATAATCATTAACTATACGTCTTGAATAAACGATAATTCAGCCTTTCTTATTAATAAATCCCTTAATCGAGTAGTCTATAAATTTAAATTGGAGGCCATATATGAAACTTGACCTGTCGGAAGAATCCCTTCCCGTCTACGAAGCTTTAGCCAGCTCAGTACGTCTACATCTGTTGCGTTTGCTTGCCGAGAAGCCTATGAATGTCAAGGAATTGGCCGGTGCAGTAAATTTGAGCAGCGCCATTATGACTATGCATGTGCGCAAGCTGGAAGCTGCAGGACTTATCCAGACACATATGGCGCCTGGACGAAGTGGTCTGCAAAAGATCTGTACGCTAGCTGCTGAAAGTGCAGAAATCACCTTTCCGGGCAGACAAATCAATGAGCGCAAAAGCTACCGCAAGGAAATTCCTGTGGGACATTATTCCGACTTCCTGATCGAGCCTACCTGCGGTCTTGCCACTACTGAGCAAGTGATTGGCAGCTTTGATGATCCCCGTTATTTCTGGGATCTCGAACGTATGAATGCTGGTATTCTTTGGTTCGGTAAAGGATATATCGAATATAAAATCCCTAACTTCCTTCTCTCCAGTCAACAGCCAGAGGAGCTAATCATTACAATGGAAATTGCTTCCGAAGCACCTTCCATTAATAATAATTGGCCCTCGGATATCACCTTCACACTGAACGGAGTGCAGCTTGGATTCTGGACAAGTCCCGGTGACTACGGAGATAGACGTGGCAAATACACGCCGGCTTGGTGGCCAGCGCTCACGAATCAATACGGCCTACTTAAGCAGCTACGTGTTACACCTAAAGGCACATTTATGGATGGTCTGAAGCTGTCCGACGTTACACTGGATCAAGTGAACATCCGCAACAAGCAATGGACCTTTAAGCTTTCCGTCGATGAAGAGGCCGAGCATATTGGCGGCATTACCCTTTTTGGCAAAGGCTTTGGCAACTATAATGACGATCTAATCGTTGAGCTGTTCTATAAAGATACTCATGAATAAAGCCGCATTCATCTCCTATTGGAGAGTCGAATGCGGCTCTTATTTTGCCTTATTTCACCTTAAATAAAAGGTCCCCATAAACCGCCACCAGGCAGTGGACAGCCACGTTCCTTAAGCTTAGCTACAACGGGTATAATGCAGCCGCATGCGACGCAAGTTACGCCCTCATGCAGCTTAGGACAAGTCCCGCAAAGAGAAATCCGTTCAGCGTAAACTTCATCCGGAACACAAAGCTCTGACTTAAACATGGATGATGACAATATACGGTCTATCTGCGCTTCGGTAACCTTATAATCGTCTCGACATCCCTTGCATGCAGATGTTGTTGACATGATAACACCACCTTATGCCTTCGGCGTAATCTCTAGCACAGTTACTGACATTGGAGGTAGCTCTACATTAAGCAGATCACCCTCAAGTGTAAAGGCAGTAAAGGCTTGCGGTACTACCGCATCCGGCTGACTGAAGGTATTGTGAGCATCTATCTTGTCACCTGCCAGCGTTGTGCCAGTTACTTCAACCTTCTGCCCAGAAAGACCGCGAAGCTCGAGGGGAACAGTAGCCGATGCAGCGTGGTTCAGGTTGCACAGGCTAACATGGATGACTCCAGCGTCTGTTACGGAAGCTGAAGCAGACACTTCAGGGATCTCGTGACCTTCAAAGCTGTAAGTCCCACTGTCGATTGTCAAATCCAATAATTCAGCATCCTGATGGACTTTAAACATATTGAATACATGGTACGTCGGGGTTAGCACCATTTTTTCTCCTTCGGTCAAAATAACCGCTTGAAGCACGTTAATGGTCTGCGCAATATTTGCCATCCGTACCCGATCACTGTGTTTATGGAAAATATTCAGTGACACTCCAGCTACCAAGGCATCTCGAATCGAATTTTGTTGATACAAAAATCCAGGATTCGTCCCCGGCTCAACATCATACCAAGTTCCCCACTCGTCAACGATAAGGCCTACTCTTTTATCTGGATCATATTTGTCCATAATAACGCTATGTTTTGTAATCAGCTCATCCATACGAAGGGCCTTCTCTAAGGTACTAAACCATTCACCCGTTTCAAAGCCTGTCGCTGCACCTTTATTCTCCCAAGCTGGACCAGGAATCGTATAGTAATGAAGCGTAATAGAGTCCATAAAGCGTGTAGCTTCACGCATCAGAACCTCCATCCAGTGATAATCATCCACGTTAGGACCACAAGCAATCCGGTGAATCCGATTGTCCCCATAATTACGAACATACGTCTGATATTGGCGATAAAGATCTGCATAATATTCTGGACGCATATTCCCGCCGCAGCCCCAGTTCTCATTACCGACGCCAAAATAAGTCACAGTCCAAGGCTCTTGATGGCCGTTCTGCTGGCGAAGCTCAGACATCGGTGAAACACCGCCAAAGGTTAAATACTCTACCCATTCGGACATCTCTTGAACCGTACCACTTCCCACATTACCGTTGATATAAGGCTCACATTCCAGCAGCTCACATAGTTCCATAAATTCATGCGTACCAAAATGGTTGTTCTCAACCGTGCCGCCCCAGTGCGTGTTGATCATACGTTTACGAGCTTCGCGATCTCCAATACCATCTTTCCAATGATATTCATCCGCGAAACATCCACCCGGCCAACGAAGCACTGGAATTTGAATTTCTTTAAGCGCTTTCACAACATCATTACGAATACCGTTAGTGTTAGGAATCGGTGAATCCTCTCCGACCCAAATCCCTTCATAAATACAACGTCCTAGATGCTCAGAGAAGTGTCCATAAATATTTTTGTTAATCGTACCTTTACGAATGTCTGTGTTAAGAATTGCGCGCTCTGCCATGAATAAGTTCCGCCCTTCAACATTTATATTTTTATTAACTAATTAATAATTATATAAGCATTATAGAGCGGTGCTCAGCGATCCGTCAATCACCAATATGAATGAAGGCTATTCTTTATCAATAGGTTTACTTATCCCGTCTTCATAATAATCAAAAACGAGCTGATGTTGCGTTCCTCTTACGCCGTAAAATACGTCGGAGATGCGTTTCCCCTTACGTCTTAATTCGTTTTCCAGCCATTCTTTGGTCAGGTCATTATTCTCAAGATTCTCTTCAATGAGTATGCCATCCATAATTAACTCAATGGGAAAGCTCTGTGGGACCGAAGGAAGCTTCAGATCTTTTCTGGTAACATATTGGTACTCTTGTTTCTTCAAGACAGATACCATTCCGTTATCTTCTAGCACAGCGTATTCCACTACCTCTAGATTAAAAATTTCTTTTTCCCTCAGTGCCTGATCCAAGGAGTCCAGCGAATACCTTACCTTTTTCATATTCCCATCAAGAATTTTCCCATTTTCTATAAGCACCGTGGGTGAACCCGATATCCAGCTTCTCATTCTGCGACTCTTTATAGCGATGACAGATAGCAGAAAAGATGTAGCGGCTATGACAATGAGTGCCACGATCATATATGATGATTTCAGATCTTTATTAAAAGCCAGGTTCGCCGCAAGCGATCCCAATATAATGCCTGTCACGAAATCGAGAAATGTCAAACTAGAAATCGTTTGTTTACCCAATATTTTAGCTATCAGCAGCAGCATGATCATAGCCACTAAAGTTCGAAACACAATATCCATATGCGCTTGCATCACTCAACCCCCTACCTCTCCTTCCCCATTATTTACAAACGTAGTAGAAATGAAACCTCACTACAATTGGAGTTATCATTATACAAATCGATTCGTACAGGTAGATTTTCGGAGATTCTAAAAACGCCAAAAGAGCTTTAGAATGGTTCTACTGAACCATCCCAAAGCCCTGGCTTTGAATTACTTAAAGCTAAAGATTCTACAATTTATCATCCTGCACAAAATTCAGCACGGCATCGTCGACGGCCGAAGTTCTTCCCAGATCAGGGAGGTTCGTAAGCTCAATTTCGCAAGTCTCAGCACAGCCATGCAATTCCAAAAGAACCAGATCATTACACCCCTTACGCAAGAGTGGGCCAGGGATATATAGGGCCTGTTGCGGACCAGCGTTCCAGTAGCGCCCCAGATTAAAACCATTGATCCAGGCGACCCCTTTATTCCATCCATCGAACCGTAGAAAGGTATCGCCAATCTCCTCCGCCTCGAAGTAGCCCCGGTAGAATCCGGGCAGACCTGGAGGTGCCGCAGCTTCCTGCTTCTCCACCGGCTGCTCCTTGTATTCAAGTGAAGCCAGCGTTCCCGGTTCTAGCGGCAGTGTACGGATCGTCCAGTTATATTGCAGCTGGTTATCGATTCGAACCCCGTCCAGAATCCCTTTCGGATCACGAATGAGCGGCCCGTAATTAATTCGCCCCATATTTTCGACGAGAATATCCAGCCGTGCTCCCCCAGCAGGAATGGAAATTTCCAGTGGCTGCGGATTCCAGCGCTCGATCACCCCAAGTACCTGGCCATCTAGAAAGACCTGCGCCCGATCGCGCACACCCTCGATGTAGAGCTTCTGCCTGGACCGCGGTCCCTGCACATAAGTGCTGTACAATATAAAACCATAGGACTGTCCAAGCTTCTCCATCGGCTGTATATACACACTGTTCACCGGCACGGATAACTTCTCCAGATTGGAAGCTCTGAACAGTTCCGCCTTTTCCGTCAAGGCGACCTTCCCGTAGGAGATCTTCGGAATCGGTTCAGGGAGTGGACAAGATGGGGCAAATCCATGGTTGCCAAGTACCAACCGGACAGCTTCATATTTCGCAGTCGTATCTCCCCATTCCGTGAGCGGGGCATCATAGTCATAGCTTGTAATCGTCGGCTCGTAGGTGACGATATGATTCGCCCCGTTATAGAAGCCAAAGTTAGTCCCGCCATGGAACATGTACATATTAAATGAGGAGCCCTGTGTCAGGATATCATTCAGGACGCCAGCTACATCTTCGGCATCGCGCACATGATGATCCTCCATCCAGTGATCGAACCAGCCGTTCCAGTATTCCATCACCATCAGCGGTTCTTCAGAGCGGTACTCCCGGTATTTGCGGAAGGATTCCTCTGTACTGGAGCCAAAATTGACTGTCGCATGTACATCTTCCAGTGTTCCGCCGAGCAGCATCTCATCGGTTGGCCCGTCGGAAGTAAAGAGCAGCACATCGACCCCTCTGTTGACCAGTCCATTACGCATATATCTCAGGTAGCCACTGTCATTGCCATAGCTGCCATATTCATTCTCTACCTGGACGGCCAGAATCGGCCCACCATGTGTAGAGAGCAGCGGAACCAGCCGAGGAATCAGCTCATCATAATAACGGTCCACCTTGCTTAAATAAAGAGGATCACAGCAGCGAAGCTGAAGTTCACTGTAAGCCAGCAGCCAGCCCGGCAGACCCCCGAATTCCCATTCCGCACAGATGAACGGACTCGGTCTGACAATAACATGAAGCCCAAGCTCTCCAGCCAGTTCGATAAAAGAGACCACATCGGCCATGCCATCAAATACGAACTCCCCCTCCTTAGGTTCATGCATATTCCAGGCGATGTAGGTCTCGACGGTATTGAATCCACAGGCTTTCAATTTCAGCAGCCGGTCTTTCCAGTATTCAGGCACAACCCGAAAATAATGAATCGCTCCCGATATGATCCGGTAAGGCTGTCCGTCCAGCAAATAGTGTCCATTCTTCCAAGTGAGCAGGCTCATGATCTACAACCTCCTTTTTTAACATCTATGCTAACGATTCCCCGCAGTGATAGACGGCAAGCCGTCTGATCTTGGGGCTTGCCGTAGCTACGGGCACCCGTAACCGTATTTTCTCTACGCATACCGGAGGGAAGGCGTCGATTTTCTTATGGCCAATCGCACTGCCACGCTTCAGCTCCAGCCACACTCCATTGCTATACGCTTCCAGCACGTACCCTTCCACTCTCTCGCCGTAAGCGATGTCCTCCATAATCTCGGCGTGATCAATCACAGTAGCTGCAGGCAGTTCCAGCTCAACAAGATCTCCGGTACCTGCTGTTACCGCTAGAGCGTTATCGAATCTGCGCTCGATCTCCTTGCCGAATTCCAACAGTCGCTGCACATCGGCCTCCGGAAACAGCCCGCGGTTGTCAGGGGCTACATTAAGCAGCAAAGTTGCCCCATGGCCGACCGAACGATAATAAATATCCATTAGCTGCTCCAGAGACAGCAGCAGATGTTCCTCCTGGGGATGCCAGAACCAGCGGTCTTTACGGATGGGCACATCGCATTCTGCAGGCACCCAGCTCGGCGTTCCGGGAAGCCAGTTCAATGAAGCTTCACTGAACATGCTACCCCGCGCAGAATTCGCAGTGTTCCAGCATGGATAAGGAGCAACACCATCTTCATTGCCAACCCAACGGATCGTTGGTGCACCCATATTAAATACCATGGCGCCTGGCTGATGGCGCTTGATCAGATCCATAATCCGTCGCCAATCGTAATTGCGGCCCTCAGATCCTGCGCCGTCAAACCAAATTTCCGTAAGCGGGCCATAGCCCGTAAGTAGCTCTTGCAATTGCAGGGCATAGAAATCATCGTACGCTTGTAGATCCGCATAACATGGCTCATGTCTATCCCATGGAGACAAATAAATACCAAAGCCGACCCCAAGCTCACGGCAAGCCTCCGCACACTCCTTGACGACATCACCGCGCCCTTCTTTCCATGGGCTAGAAGCCACAGAATAAGTGCTTGTTGCTGTCGGCCACAGGCAAAATCCGTCATGATGCTTAGCTGTCAGTATAAAATAACGGAATCCAGCTTCTTTAGCTGTACTAACCCATTGGCGGGCATCCAGATGAAGCGGATTGAAAACCGTAGGTGAATCGTTGCCCTCTCCCCACTCCTGATCGCAAAACGTATTCATTCCAAAATGGCAGAACATCCCCAGCTCCAGGTCCTGCCAATCCATCTGCTCCCTAGAAGGTAGCGCTGCTTGCTCTTCCGGCTTGTTCTGTGAAGATATGCTTTCCATCATTTCTATACTCTCCTGTATGTTTGTGTAAGCCCAATGTATAAATAAGGCTTTGGAAAGCCGGTTGATGACCTTCCAAAGCCCCGTCCACAACTTGGGATACCTCGCTTATTCCCTATTTATTTGATGACACCTTTTTCGTTGATAATTTTTGTTGCTTCATCAACCATCCATTGCTGCACCTTATCAATCGATTCATCTCCAAGCATAAATCTGCTGAAGCCATCATCGATAATTTTGGTCAATTCAGAAGTTGCTGTCGTCATCACTTGTGCACCGTCGAGGTACTGAATTTCGCTATCAAAGAGTGTATATTTGAGCGAATCCATATCATACATATCTTCTTTGCCAGCGACCAATTTGGTCAGCAAGGTCTCATTATCAGCTTTTTTATAACCGGAGAATTCCAGTCTGTTATCACTCACAGCTGTCGACATAAATCTCATCAGTTTAAAGGAAGCCTCTTTGTTCTTTGAAGTTGCGCCCAGCGCCAGCATGTTGCCGCTTGTGAAGTATTTGCCCTCGTATTCTTTCGGTTCCGATCCTGCAGGAGGCACCGGTACCGGAGCAAAGGCTGTCTTAAATGCATGCGGATACTGTTCGGTGTTACCTGGATCAGCAATCGTCCAGTTGCCAGCCAGGATCATAGCGGCTTCTTCATTGAAGAATTCGGTACGATAGTTAAGCTTAGCGGCAAGAGCGTCCGCGTAAGATTTCGCAGACTTATCGGCAGACTCCATATCTTTACGCAGCTGGAAGAAGTATTTATATGTCGGATCCGCGAAAATGGTCGTTCCATCACCATACACAAACGGATCTTTCATCATCGTTTGGGCTGGAGCGTTCATGTACAGCTCCCAGGTGTGGAAGTAAGTGCCGTAACGTTTATCTACGCCTTCGCCTTTGGTCAGTTTTTTAGCATAGTCGCGGTAGTCATCCCATGTCCAGCCAAAGGTAGGTACAGGCAGCCCAGCTTCATCCAGTGCATCTTTGTTCAGCATCACATAGTTGCTGCTCTTGGTATATTGCATCCCATAATATTTGTTGTCGACCTTAGCATTCACATAATATTCATCCTCAGGAACGAGGTTATCTTTCTCATAAAGTTCATTCAACGGGGCAAGTGCTCCCCGAGTCGCACGTTCAAGCACCCCTCCCAAGCTTGGCACCTGAACAACGTCAATCGCCTCGCCAGAAGAAATCAGGAAGTCGAGCTTCTTCAGCATCTCTACAGAATCACCGGGAACGAGTGTCACATGCTCTACCTTAATGTCTGGGTTCTGATCCATAAATTCCTGCAGCATGGCATCGGTGCCAGCCGACTGAGCTTCATTGTCCCAGTTGTAATACTTGATGGCGACTTGCTTGTCCACCTTGGCATTCCCCGCATTCGTACTGGCGTCAGCATTGCCATTCTTCTCCGAATTTCCGGAATTTCCACAAGCGCTTAGTGTTAAGGAAACCGCGAGCATGGAGCCCAGTACAACGGATAATCTTTTTTTGCTTTTTGTTTTCATTTTATTTCCCCCCGCACTGAATTTTAAGTATAGTGCCTTGTTCATTTCTTATTATAGGCACCCGCTATATAGGCTAAGTGCACAATTTTGCTGTTGTAGGATCACATTTTTGACTTTTACTACTTATCACACAACCGTTGGTCAGCCCTTTACGCCACCAAGGGAGATTCCGTTAATGACTTGCTTTTGCAGGGCAATGAACACGATGACCAGCGGGATGATCGCCGAAACGGCTGCTGTCATCATAATCGCATAGTTGTTCGAATAATCGTCCCGGAATAGTGTCATGCCGAGTGGGATAGTGTACAAATTCTTGTTTAGCAAGAAGATCAGCGGATTCTGGTAATCATTCCAGGTCCAGATAAATTTAATGATCGCCACCGTAGCGAGCACCGGTTTGCAGAGTGGAATAATGATAGACCAGAATATCCGCAAATGGCCTGCACCGTCAATTCGCGCCGCTTCAATATATTCGTCGCTGACACCCATCATAAATTGACGCAGCAGGAACGTGAAGTAGATGGAGAACATGCTCATTAATATGATAGCTGCATGAGTATCATAAAGACCGAACCAGCGAATCAGCAGAAAGCGTGGAATCAGCGTAGCCTGGTCAGGAATAATCATGAACGACAGCAGCGCCAGAAATACCATATTTCGTCCTTTGAACTTAATTTTGGTCAAGGCGTACGCTGACATAGATGAAATGATAAGTGTGATTAAGGTCGTAATAATCGCAACTTTAAAGGAATTTAAATAGAAATGAGAAAAAGGTACTCGTCCCATCCAAACCATCTTGAAATTATACGCTACATTGATCTTCTCGGGAATCCATTGGATCGGGAAGCGCATAACATCCTTCTCATATTTAAAGGCTGCGGAAATCATCCAGATCAGCGGGATAAGAAATACGATGGACAAAGCCCCCATGATGCTGGTAGTGATCACTCTGGACATATTTTTTCTAATCAGTTGCATGTTAGTCTCCCTCCTTTATTCTTCATTTCTCATTTTCCAGGTAGCTGCGGTGATCAAGCCGATGACGGCGAATAGCAGCCAGGAAATTGCAGAAGCATAGCCCATGTTGTAGTATTTGAACCCTTCCTCATAGATCCTGAACACAAGCACGGTAGAAGAATTGTTCGGGCCACCTTCGGTCAAAAAGGCGATGATATCGAACACCTTGAACGAGCCAATCAACATGGTTATAAGCAAGAAGAACGTGGTTGGACGCAGCATCGGAACCGTGATGGAAAAGAATTTTTTCAGCGCGTTGGCTCCGTCAATTTCGGCGGCTTCGTAGATTTCATCGGAAATATTCGTTAAGCCGGCCATATAGATAATAATGGTGTAACCCAGACTCGCCCAAGAACTGATAATAGCAATCGATAACAGTGAAGTCTTCGGATCGACCAGCCATTTCGGAGGACTGGAAATTCCAAGCTCCATCAGGAACTGATTGATCGGCCCAAGGGATGGATGGAACAATGCGCTCCATACGGCGGCAATTGCAATGATTGAAGAAATATAAGGGATAAAGAAGGCTACTTTGAAATAATTTTTGAGAAATACACTGTTTTGAATCAATGCCGCCAGCACCAAAGCAATCGCAATCGGTATCGGCACGGTCATAATCATATAAATGGCATTGTTCTTCAAAGCTTGAATGATGCTCGGATCATGGAACATTTTGATATAGTTATCCAATCCGATAAACTCGATCCCTTGAACCCCCGACAATAGATCCCATTTCGAGAAGCTTAAATAAAGTGAGAATCCAAGTGCAAACACATTAAGAAAAAGCATCCCGACAATTTCCGGGGCTAGAAACAGCCACCCGGTCAAAGCCTCTTTCCGCTGCGGAGTCCAGAACTTCCGCTTCTCCTGCAGAATTTTTGGCACAGGTTGTTTTGCAGCCTCCACGTTGTATCACCTCGACAATTTGATTTGTCATTATAGTAATATATCCGCCTTCCGCATGAAGGAGTGATTATGACCCGAGATGTGCAAGATTTTGACCTTTGTCCGTCTCATAGTGTGGTGTAGCTCAGAAAGCGACTCAGCAGGTTAGTTAAAAGCTCAGACAGTCTAGCGGACCCCCTAGTCGTTATTAGCAATAATTCCGCTCATTTGGCAAGCTATCGGACTCCAAAGTCGCTATTAGCACGAAAACACCTCATATTGCACATGTTTGATACGAATAATGTCACTGGAGTCCGAAACTCCCCGCAAAAACCAAAATTTGATCAAGTAGCTGCATCTGGGTCCGATAGCTCATCGTGATGATACTTTACGAGAATGCGAGCGCACATCAAGTAGCAATGTCGCTTATTGAGTAATCCAGAAGCTCAACATATGTGAAGCTCACAACAGTGTAAAACAGAGGCGAACAATGCCTCTCATAGCCCCACGCAATGACTCCCAGTCATCCCCCAGGCAGCAACAAAAAAGCCGCCCTAGATGGGCGGCGGGTCTATTCAGTATGCCTGAGAATTGCGCTTCTCAGCGCACCGAGTGTTTGGATTTATATTCGCTCGGCGTTGTTCCCACATATTTTTTAAATACTTTTGAAAAATAGGTTCTGTCCGAATAACCCAGACCGACAGCTAGTGATTCCAGATTCTGGCTGGAGATTTTCAGCATTTTGGTAGCAACCTTCATCTTGTGCTGATGTACATAGTCCGTAAAGGTCAATCCTGTCATGCGCTTGAAGTAACGCGAGAAATAGCTCGGGTCCAGAAACAGATAACGGGCCATATCGATTGAAGTGATGTTATCGCCAAGATTCTGGTCGATATATTGCTGGATAAGCTGCAGCTTGGGCTCCTGCGGTGGTGCTCCTGCCACCTGCTGCTTACTACCTGTAATCTGCACAAGCTTTCTCTCCACCAGTTCCATCGTATCCTCCAGTGTCCGGGTTTGCACGAGATAGACGAACAGATCCTCATCAAACATTAGGCTAGTGAACATCAGCTCGATGCCGCGGAGCATAAAGGATAAATCCCGGACGAAATCGCCCGGATGGATAGCCATAACTTTTGCAGTCCTAGCGATTTCCTGAAGAGTGCCACGGATAGCTTCAAGATCATTTTTGATCACGGCCCGTTCCATCTGCGGGATATAACTATCCAGAAATCCCTGGGGAGCAGGCTGGAAGCGAGGGGTAGCGATTTGTAAAGTATCCAGAACCGTATAATCCGCACTCGCGTAGAACTCGCACTTATCCTGGACAATTTGCCGATGGATCTGTCCGATTTCCTGCAGCTCTAATTTCTCTGTGACTGCGATGATGCCCGGTTGAATCTTAAGAAGATGGGAGCACTCGGAACACAATCGCTGTAAATAATCATAAAAATAAAGACTGGCATTCTGCGCTAGATTCACGCGGTAATTGTACAGAATCACAATATTCTTCTGCTCCAAAAAAGGCGTAATCCCCTCACACGCTTCGGACAGCTCTAGGGCTATATTGTAGATGGCATATAAAATAAGCGGATACTCTCTCTGCTTGTACCGCTTCTCGAAACTGGAAAAGTGAATACTGACCGTGCCCAGCATGAACCACGGGTACGTCCAGGATATGCCGATTTGCGCCGCATAGGCCAGCGTGGTTTCGGGCGGGGCGCCGCCGATCACCCTTTGCAGCAGATTCTGCCGGAAGAGCTGGCTGTTGTATCCCGTCTCCCCATGCCTAATTAACCCGATCTTCGATTTAAGCAAGCGTACGGACTTAGCAAGGCTTTTCTCCAATTGTTCTTCCGTAAGCTGGTCCTTGATTAAATAGTCATCCACTTTCAGCTTTACCGCTTGCTGAGCATAATGAAAATCCTCATGACAGGTCAGGAAAATAATTCTGACCTCCGGCTTCATGCGGGTAAAGCAATCGGCCAGCTCAATCCCGTTCTTTTGTGGCAAGCCAATATCCGTGATCACGATGTCGGGCTGCACTTCCTCAAACATTAATAACGCCTTGGCACTGGAATAGGTGCTGCCGACAATCTGCAAGCTATGTGCTTCCCAGTCAATCATCTGCTGAAGCACCCTGAGCATAGGAACATCATCATCTATGAGCATCACTTTATACATCCATATCCCTCTCTCTCCGACAGATTAACCTGATGATTGCTTTTCGGCAAATACAGAGAAACGAACACCCCACCCTGCGGCAGATTATGCAGCGACAAGCGGGTATCCTGTCCATAGGTCAGCCTCAGCCTTTGAACTACGTTAATTAACCCGACCCTTTGATAAGCATCATCCTGTTCATCGTCCTTGTACTGTAACCTGCGGTTCAGTCCCTCCAGGATTTCTGCCCCCGCACCACAGCCATTGTCTTCAACTTCAATCATAATCCCGTCAGGAACCGTTCGCGAGCGGACGACAATGCGTGGTGCCGGGTGGTCAACCAGACCGTGGACGATAGCATTTTCTACGAGTGGCTGCAGAATAAGCTTAGGAACGATGAGCTTCTCTGTATCCGCTTCCAGATCGACCTCCAGTTCAAGAGGGATTTCGTTGCGGATCTTCATGATGTCGATGTAATGACCAAGCAGTTTGCATTCTTCCCGTAAGGTAGCCGGTTCATTAACCTTCAAATAGGCCCGGAGTAGACTCATTAGCGAATCAATGATCCCGCTGTGTAGTTTATCTTTGGCCAAAATAAGGCTACATTTGATCGAATTCAGCGTATTGATCAAAAAGTGGGGACGAATCTGCATAAACAACGCCTCTAACTCCATCACTCGCTTCTGTTCCTGCTCCTGCTCAATGTCGTGAATCAGTCCTTGCAGCTGGTCCAGCATCGTATTCAGCGTCTGCCCCAGCTCAGCGATTTCATCCTTGCCCTTGACCTCCAGCCTAGCATCAAGATTTCCCATCCCGAACTGGCGCACAACGCGCTGCAGCTTCATGATCGGACTATGCAATCTTTTGGCAATCAGCATGGAGGTGGCCGAAAAGACAATAAATAAGAGAAGCACCAAGCCAATACCACTATAAAAAGTTCGCGAAATCTGGCCCGACCATTCTTTCTCCGAGGCTTCATAGACCAGCTCCCAATTGGATTTGTCGATGGCTCTAGCCGTACGCACGCTTCCTCTCGCTTCCTTACCTTCTGGAGCTAGCTCTGAGTTCCCGGCGATCAGACCTCCTCCAGAATCAAACAACGCCAGCTTGCCAAATTCCACCGGCCCGAGCAATTTGTTGAAATAAGCTTCGGGAAGCGAGATGAGAAGCACGGAGACCTGCTGTTTCTCCCTGTTGTCATAGATTACTCTGGCAATATAGTAGCTGCTGCTTTTACCGGAACCGCTGTCAGCCATCCCAAGCCATTGCAAGGTCTCCGGTTCGTGAATATTGACACGTCCCATCAGCTTGTCCATGTTGGCATTAATCACGGATAAATTCTCAGTCCCAGAGGAGATTACAAAGTGTTTCCGGTTAACCAAATACATGCGGATATTATTATTCAACGGCTTAGAGTTGATGAGTGAGAACACATCCTGAATTTGCGTAAAATGTACGTAATCCTGATAGGTGTTCAGCCGCTCGGTATCTGCAAAGGCCTTCAGATTGGCGCGGAAATTGGTATCGTTTACAATAAAATGAGACGCAAACGTCACATCATCAATAGTCTTGTTTAGTTCGTCAATCATAACGTTCAGGAAGTTATCGTTGCTGAGCTGCAGCTTTTCTACCATCGTATCCCGAATTAGCACAAAGGAGATGATCGATACTGCAATCAGCGGGATAAAAATTAGCAAAAGAAATGAAACCTGGATACGTCTATAGTAAGTGAATTTGAACATGTTTTCTCCGCGCCTCTCTCATGCTCTTTTCTTTTATTCTATCAGTCCGTTGTCCAGTATACATGCATTATCTGATTACCGTAACTTTCTTTTGACCGTTTGCGAAAACAATAAGCACTACTTCACCAAAAATTTGTATACCATCCACTACATAGGAATCCAAGTGACTGGATGGAACTTCGTGGCTGATCACGATAATATGCTCCTCATTCTTTTCAGGAAGGCTGATGCGGCATGCCTCTGCCTGCGCAGCATCCACCGGTTCACCCGTATGGCGGTAAATTGGCACCTGTAGAGCCAACGGACAGAACGGCTCACCAGAAGGCTGCGGGTACAGCATCTGCATGATCGATACCGTTCCTTTTCCCGTTCGGGAGTATACGGCATGCTGATTGGGTTCCAGCAGATTGTATTCGCGGGAGATTACCCCGTCATCAATCTTGCCCTGCAGTCCTTCAACATTAACGGGAACGATGCAAAGATTGGCATCCTGCTCATTTTTTGTACGGCAAATGAATGTCTCGTCTTCCATCTGAACCGCACCGGGAGCAAAATGAAAATGCTGGGAAAACGTGTGCTCCTGACGGCAGCTGAAGCTGTCGACCAGAAGCCAGTAATAAGGCTTGATAAATATGATTCTCCTTAGCAGGTGTACCGGATCATCCAAATGACGGTAGCCGTCATGGCTGCCCTCTACATAATCAAAGTCCGGATTACTGATCCATTTGCTGCCCGTTGGCTTCGCAATCTGAGAGAAGGACCATGTATCCGTGATTTCGGTAAATCCAATTCCGTCGACAGTAGTCGTATTATGGGCAGCACTTTCTTTTAACGCTTTTCTGAGGGGTGTGTGATCACTATAGTTGTATCTGCCCAGATCGGTTAGCATATCCCGCCCATAGGCATACAGATCGAAATGCAGCAGATCCGCGTGACCATGTCCACCCCCAAGCGGTCCGCAGTGGAAATATAGGTATAAGTCCTGCTCGCCCCAACCCGTTCGCATCACATAATGGCCGGAATGTGCGAAAGAGCGCGACAAGTAAGGCGGTTCCTCCGCAATCAGCTGCTCGTAGCCTTCAACTCCATTCAGCCCGAACAACCAGGCATTGTCATAATCCATTTGATCGTATCCGCCAAAGCGGAGCACAGAATCCTGGAACAACCAACCCGCATAAGTCAAAATCGAACGGATATCGCTGTCATCGCTATCACCGAGCATCGGCTGCCGATGATTCGGTTTGGCCCAATATAATGAAGCCACGGCCATTTGATGAACCTTTTGCTGAAATTCATCCTGTAGCTCCAGTCCATTCATGCGGGCCAAGCGGATGCAGTCGAGAAAACAGACCAGAACCTCATGGTGATAGGTGGGCGATTGCTCCCAGTGGATACCGTCTGCCATGATCTGGATTCGAGCCGTCTCCCACAGTCTCTCCTCACTGAGCTGTCGCCAGTTTTTGGCGCTAGTAAACTCAGGGAAGTAGAGCGCGGTTTGGAGCAAGCCACAAGTCTCCAGAACCCCCCAGTTGCTGATATTCTTCCAGCCCGTAAATGATAAAGCTAAATATTCACCATGTTCATGCAGAGATATCATCACTTTCGCCAGCAGCGTCGGTGTGAGCAGCGGACTATCCTGTATATAGGACAGCGCTTTGATCCAGTTAGCACAGCGAAGGCCCGCTTCAATTGTGCGCCATGTCAGCGTATCATTCGTAGGCATGTCTGGAACAGGATTACAGTCCATCCAATCTTCAAGCTGACAGCAAAGTGTTCTCGCATAATCCTCATGACCTGTTATCGCATATGCTTGTCCTAATGCCACCCAGTAGCGGTGGCGATTCATCATATAAGCCCATTCTACATCCTTGTCCGGAACATAACGCCAGTCAATTTTTTCCTCAAAGGTAACAGGAATGCGGCTGCGCTCCATGTCCCAGGGAAAACGAAAGAGAAACGTCTGCTCCACGACTTCATCCGCCGTCTTCATTACAGCTTCCAGCTCATCTGCACAATAGCGCTGTATATAGGCGATGAGCTGTTGCTTCTGGCGTTCCTCTGCCTGCCAGCCCGGCGTGCTCCGACTAGTCAAATACCGATGCAATTCAGTCAACGCCTCGTCCTGCCGAGCTTGACTGAGCGCATCCTTCACCGGAGCTAGAGCGGGAACCTCAAGGTCAAGCAGCGCAAAAACAGCATAGGGGGAAGTATGCTTGCCATCAGCGTTCATACCAATACCCCTTGCTACCTTTTTGCAGTCGTAGTAACGCTTCGAGATAGAAATAATCTCCCCAGATCATGAAATCATCCGGTGACAGATCGCCACGCACATGGTAAGAACCATGCTTCAGCAGCCCCTCCGCGTCTTCACCGATCGTGGAATAGTTCTGCACAAGTGAAGTCATCGACTGTATTAATCCCTGCTGTAAATAAGCTCGTTCGGGATCTTCCTCATCCATTAGCTCCAGCAGTTCCTGCAGTCCAGCCGCAACAATTGCAGAAGCCGAGCTATCCCGGTAAGTATCCGCGGACACTGGAGCATTAAAATCCCAGTAAGCGACATGATCCTGTGGCAAATGTTCCAGAAAATAGCGGGCCATCCGCTTGGACGTTTCCAAATACAACGGATCCTTCGTATAGCGGTAAGATAATGCAAAACCGTAGACGCCCCAGGCCTGCCCGCGCGTCCAGGTCGATCCGTTAGTATAGCCCTGGTGCGTGGCACCGCCGATCGGCTCTCCGGTCTTCTGGTCGAAGAAAAACGTATGGTAGGAGCTGTCATCTCCCCGCACCAGATAACGTTTCGTTTTATCCGCCTGCATGACCGCCACCTGCCGGTATACGGGATCACCGGTCTGTTGTTCCGCCCAGTACAGAAGAGGAAGATTCAACAGACAATCAATAATGATGCGCCCACCTTCCTGGGCATCTCCCTCTGGGCCCCAAGCCTGAATATAACCACCGCCTGTACGCCAGCGTTTCAACAGCAGGTCTGCCGCCTGCAGTGTCAACTGACGCGCGGATTCGTCTTTATCTATAATCCACTGGGCCTTGGAGGATAACGAATACAAGAATCCGATGTCGTGGTGATCAAGAACCGTCTTTGCCGCGAAACGACGGTGAAAATCCTCTACGGTATGAGATGCCGCGATACGAAAGCTTTCATCCTGCGTATATTCATAGCACAACCACAGCATGCCGCTCCAGAATCCATTGGTCCAATCGTCATTGTTATTGAGCTGGTAAGTTCCATTCCTGCTGACATGAGGGAACCTACCTCCGAATCGATCTATATTCTTACGTACCTTGTCTACTGCATCTTCAATGGCACTGCTCCACATAAGCTCCTTCTCCCTTCGGGCTCTTCGTTTCTTACGTTTCATGATAAGGAGAGTGAACAGGATCTAATAGGGGCGATTTTTGCTTTGATGTGCATTATTTTGACTTTTGTACGAAAGTAAAGTGATGTAGGTTAGTTTTCCAAGCATAGGCATCAAATCAAGATAGTAACAAAACACATTACTATTTATGGAAAAATACGTTAAAATCAGAAAGTGACTTGCAACTTTCATTCTTTTTAGAAACGGAGTGTCCTATTAATGAAAAAGCTAGGTGCATTATTTTTATCCATTTTCATGATTATGTCTGTCTTTACCACTGCGCATGCTGCTGAAAAGCCTGTCGGCGTATGGATTGATGGAACCGAAGTAAAGTTAGGCAATTCTAACCCTGTTGTAGAAAAAGGAACTACCTTGGTTCCTATGCGTCCACTCCTAGAGAAGCTTAACGTAAATATTAATTGGAATAAAAAGACCCAAACTGTAACGGGGACCAAAAATGGACTGGCCCTCTCATTAACTATCGGCAGCACAACAGCAACGGTAAACGGGGAGAAGAAAAAACTAGAGGTGGCGCCTAAAACCATCAACAATGTCACCTATGTTCCTGTCCGCTTTATCGGAGAAACGATTGGATATAAGGTAGAATGGAGTGCGTCGCTACGCACCATCACCTTTGTAGCTAATAACCAGGCTGCAGGCAGCACCGGATTCTTATGGAAAGCGGAGAATAACGGTAACACTGTCTATTTGCTTGGTTCTATCCATGTGGCTAACGACAAAATGTACCCATTGCGCCCGGAAATTGAAGCTGCCTTTGAGGCTTCTCAATATCTTGGCGTCGAAGTTAACTTATCCAAGGTTGATCAATCTGAGATTCAAAAGTTCCTTTCGGAGAAAGGCTCCTATACAGATGGAACCAAGCTCAAGGACCACGTATCCGCTGATACCTATAACAAAGTGGTTGCGCTTCTGAAAGCGAATGGTCTTGCAGGAGATGCATTCGATTCCTATAAGCCATGGGTTGTTACTCAAGGCATCTCAAGCCTACAAATGCAAGCAACAGATTATACACCGGATACCGGAATCGACCTTTATTTCACACAGAAAGCAGGCAAACTGAACAAACCTATTATTGAACTGGAAAATATGCAATTGCAGCTGAACATGTTCGATCAATTCTCAGACGGTTTGCAAGAAAAGCTTCTTGTCGATACACTCGATAGCCTCAATCAAACAGACAAAACTTCCGCAACAGCTTCGCTGGATGCATTATCCCAAATGTGGATGCAGGGTGATGAACAATCACTAGTAGCTATGACACAATCCGTAGCTAAGGAGCCAGAATACTACAAGGGCCTCGTTTCAGATCGGAACGCCAACATGGTGAAGCATGTTAAAGAGTATTTGAACAGTGATAAGAAGGCAACTTACTTAGTCATCGTTGGAGCGCTGCATATGCTAGGTGATGATGGCATTGTGACCCAATTGCAAAAAGATGGCTTTAACGTCGTCAAACAATAATTGCTTTAGCTAAAATAAAAAAGGCTGTCTCCAGTCATCTTCGATGACTTTGGAGGCAGCCTTTATTTCCACTACTCTTCTGGGCTCAATTCTAAAAATAGTAGTTACTTGACGTGAAGACAGAGCGAAGGGTGGAGGGATTCTGGAGAAACGCCAGTGTTCGCCTTTAAAGACCAATTTCAACTACTAATCTTTCTACTATACAGAAATTGGGCTTTAACAGCGATCGTAAGAACGCTCCACTCCGTAGCAGCTTGTTCACAATTCTCAAACACTAGTATTGGTTTTGAGCCTTTTTCCTTCTATAATTTAATTAACTGATCCACCTTCACCGGAAGTCCAGTAGCTATCGAACGATTAGCCGCAATCCCGGTCATAATAGACAAAGCCCCATCTATATGAGATGCTGCACGATTAAAGCGATCCTCCACGGGACGTTCAAAAATATCACGCAGCATTACAGGATCTCCGCCACCATGTCCCCCAACGCCTTCTTCAATCTCCACTTCATAAGGTGCTTCAAAATGAGGAAATACCATGATTTGCTTGTTTTTCAGTGCCCCTTCATCTTCCTTGTTGCCTCCGGCATTTACATAGGACTTTTCAACGACCTTGACTTCCATCCGTCCCTTTGTCCCATTAAATACTACAGTGAAGCCTTCCCAAGGCAAGTAAGCATTTAGTGAATAGTTCATAATCGTCTTGTTTTTGTATTTGACCATTACAGCCATCGTATCCTCAATACTGATATTATCGCCGAATACACTTTGATCACGCAGGTACCCATCTTCATGCTCGGCATCCAGATACATCTGCTTAAGCTGCTCGTTGTCTTTAAGATGAAGGGCAAAAGGATCATTCTCCGCCACTGTACTACCATGGGCACGCTGATAAAACTCGGTCACGCCGCGCTTCTCCGCATTTTCTCTACCATAGAACCTTAAATCTCCCATTGCATAGATCGTATCCGGACGCGAGCCCAACCAGAAATTCATCAAATCGAAATGATGTGTTGATTTATGGACCAATAGACCTCCACTGTTACGCTTATCTCGGTGCCATCTGCGGAAGTAATCCGCTCCATGCTGCGTATTTAACAACCACTCAAAGTTGACGGATAACACTTCTCCGATCGCCCCATCCATGATCAGCTCACGGATTTTGGTATTGTGCGGGGCATAACGATAGTTGAACGTAACGCGCAGATTTTTTCCCGTCCGCTCAATCGCTTCAAGAATTTCTTGGCACTTCTCTTCATCCACCGTCATCGGTTTCTCCGAAATAACATCACAGTCAAGCTCCATCGCCCGGATAATGTAATGATGATGTGTGCGGTCAATACTTGTAACGATAACCACATCCGGCTTAGTCTCTTCAATCATACGATCGAACTCATGTGCTTTATAAGTAGGAACTGCATGGTACTGATATTTCCCTTCCAGTAATCGATTGGCATAATCCATTCTTGCACCATTTACATCACAAAAGCCTACGATTTCCGAAGTTTCACGATAATTCGTAGTAATCTCACCATAAAAGAACTCCGCTCGGCCACCTGTACCTACGAATGCATATTTTTTGTTCGACACAAGGATCACTCCATCGCTATTGATTTAAATGCCGTTTCCTCCTATAGTGTATAGTATAAAATACATCTAAATCTAAACGATAATTAGCAAAAACGAGAAAAACTTTGCATATATTAGCTTCATTATCTGAAAGGGGCAGCTATAGAATGGAACAGGAGCTTCGACCTCCATTTATCATTGAACAAGTCAAAAGATCCGGCCCATTCAGCATGGATTCCGACCATTATCACGATACTTATGAAATTTATTATTTACTCGCGGGTGAACGCAGCTATTACATCAACAATCTGATTTACACCTTGCGCAAAGGTGATCTGATATTTATTAATAAGAACGAACTCCACCGCACTACTTCTAAGGGTTCAGCACGCCATGAGCGAATATTGATTAACTTTGAGGAGAGCTTTTTGCAAAAAACATTGGCGAACTATGACCTGAGTTTTCCTTTATTAACAGCACGAAGCTTGCTTCTGCGTCCCGGAGTCCATGAACAAGGAGCCATCGAATATATTCTTTTCTCCATGCTTAAAGAACAAGAGGAACGTCGATCACAGCAAATCCCCTATCTTCAGACACTACTCCTCCAGTTATTTATTGAAATGAACAGAGTACAAGAAATAAGCCGCGAGCCCATTGCTCCAGAGAGCAGTGAGAAGCAGCTTAAAGTCTACGAAATTATTGATTATTTACAGGCACATTATGCTGAAAAGCTCACATTAGAGCAGCTATCCGAAACTTTTTTCATCAGCAGTACCTATCTTTGTCGTTTATTCAAACAGACAACTGGCTTTACCCTCGTTGAATATCTCAATTATATTCGTATCAAGGAAGCCCAGCGCCTACTTCGGAATACGAACGATAAAGTCACGAGTATCGCCGAAGAAACTGGCTTTGACAGCATCGCCCACTTTGGACGGGTGTTTAAGCAAATCGCGAAGTGCTCACCTCTGCAATACCGCAAGCACAATCGCTGATCTTCAAGCTTTGATTACGCCTTTTTTGATGATTACATTCCCATACAATGCTTCTTCACCAGTAACGACAACAGCATAGCTTTGCTTAGAACGATTGTAGAAATCAAACCGCTCCTCGTATTTAATCATCGCATCAGCGTCATGTTTGGCGATAATCGACTCATATGTGGACCAGATCACCGGCACGGTAGGATCTCCCTCAACCACAGCCATAAACGCCACCTGATGTTCCACATAATGATCAAGTGGCAGCAGTTCCAATATTGCATCCAATAGCTCAGGTATCCCAATGCCATCATATCTTAGTACTTTTGAGTTCAAGGAGTGGCCTGGATAATTCGCATCCGCCAATACAAGCTCATCCCCATGACCCATTTCCATCATCACACGTACCAGTTCCGGAGATAATAACTTAGGAATTTTTTTTAACATCCAAGCACCTCATTATTTCCCATAAAAAGATCTCAATGCAACCAGCTCATCAATCCGATGCTGCGGCAGTTCTCTCTCCCCGTCAATCATACGAGTAATGAATGTAATCTTGGCTGTATATTCGAGTCTCTCCATGTTCAAGTAGGCTTCCATAACATCCGTTCCCCAAGTAAGCGCGCCGTGATTTTCTAGCAGGACCGCTGTTTTTTTCCCAAGGAAGGGCATCAGTGAGTCCGGGATTTCTTCTGTCGAAGGTGTTCCGTATTCAGCCAAAGGAATATCCCCAATCATGATAACCGACTCTGGCATCATCATTTTATCGAGCGCCTCACCTTTAATGGCAAAAGCGGTGGCATACGGTGGATGTGCATGGACCACACCATTCATCTCAGGTAGCTCATTATAAATTCTCAAATGCATTTTAGTTTCCGTTGAGGGTCTATATCCTTCGGCTGCTTCAAGAACTTCACCTTGTAGATTCACTTTTACAATCATATGAGGCTCTAAATATCCCTTGCTCACCGCTCTGGGGGTAGTAAGGATTTCATTCTCTGATAACCGTGCTGAAATATTCCCATCATTGGCGGCGATGAAATCCTTATTAAACAAATTTCTGCCAATATCACAAATCTGCGAACGTAGTTTTTGTTCCAAATTATCCATAAGTACACTCCTCGTATCCTATTTTTTAGAGTTCTTCACCAAGGAAGGCTGGTATGTCTTAAAGGGAAAAGATCGTGCCACGAACTCTTTCCCTTTAGAAACTTCCAATTTCCCTAGGGCAGCTAGTTGGACAATAATATTGCCAATTCCACTAGCCTCTACTGGCCCTGCAATAACTTCTCTACCCGTAGCATCAGCGGTAAGCTGGCATAATAGTTCATTTTGAATCCCACCGCCAACCATATGAATGATAGTGATTGTCTTGCCGGTGATCTCTTCCATTTCTTCAATCGTTCTACAGTATGATTGCGCAAGGCTCTCAAGGATAACGCGTATAAACTCAGCTTTCGTATTAGGCGACTGTTGCCCCGTTCGCTCACAATATTCCTTAATCCGCTGCATCATCACACCAGGTGTGCTGAAAAGCTGGTCATTTGGGTCAATGATCGCTGGCGCCCCATTAATCGTTTTGGCTAGTTCAACCATTTCACTTTGACTAAGATTCTCTCCTGCTTTCGCCCAATTCCTTTGGAGCTCCTGCAAAATCCATAGTCCCGTTGTGTTTTTTAGCAAACGATTAGAATTACCGAAGCAACGTTCATTTGTGAAACCATATTCATAGCTTTTCTCTGAAATGACTGGCTCAGGCGTCTCCATACCAACCAACGACCATGTACCACAGCTTAAAAATGCTGCTTCATCCTTACGCGTATAAGGGATCGAAGCCACCGCTGAAGCTGTATCATGTGAAGCGCCGGCTATCACTTTCATCGGGCCTATACCGAGCTCCTCTTGAATAATCGGTAGGATAGATCCAATTACCGTACCCGGATGGACTTGATGTGGAACTAGACTACGCGGAATCCCAAGCGTGCTAAATAATTCAGAGGAGAGCTCTCCCGTGACTGCATCCACTAAGCCGCTTGTACTCCAGATCGTGCTTTCTGCTGCTTTTATACCAGAAAACAGATAATGAAATAGATCTGGCATCATCAAAATCGTATCGGCGGTCTCCATAAGCGAATCATTATCCTGAAAATCAGAGAACAGCTGATAGAGTGTATTAATCACACTTGGCTGAAGACCAGTCATACGGAATTGCTCTGCCGGTGACAGTAACGCTTCCAGTTTAAGACGGTGAGCCTCCATCCTCCGATCCCTGTAATGATGGGGGGAATAGAGCATCATTCCTTTTTTATCAATAAACCCGTAGTCGACTCCCCATGTATCCACACTTAAAGACGTCAATTCTCCATGCTGCCTAAAGGCTTTTTGAACCCCTTGCTTCATTTCGTGGAAGAGCCTTAGCGTATCCCAATATAAATGCCCATTGACCTGTACCGGCGTATTCTCAAACCGATGAATCTCTTCAATTTGCAGCTTATCGCCATCATATATCCCCAGCATAACTCTTCCGGAACTGGCGCCGAGATCTATGGCTAGAAGCTTAATCGTATCACCCATTGTTCACCACACCTGCTTCACAGGAAGATTTTAGTAGAGAGGTCCAAAGTTCTGACATGCTCTGTAATCTGCTCCCTCCAGATCTTCGGTACCGAATAACGACCACACCCGAGGTCTAAAAATACGTGATTCCTCAACGTTATGCATGCTGACCGGAATGCGCAGAATAGACGCCAGCGTAATCAAATCCGCTCCAATATGACCATAACTAATCGCTCCGTGATTCGCGCCCCAATTATTCATAACATCATACACCGATTGGAATGAACCATTATTGGTTAGCTTAGGCGCAAACCAGGTCGTTGGCCAAGTTGGGTCTGTTCTTTGATCCAGTGTATGATGAACATCCTCAGGTAGCTCTACCGTGTGCCCTTCTACAAGCTGAAGAACAGGTCCAAGTCCTTTGACCAAGTTCAAACGTGCCATCGTAACTGGCATCCCGCCTTTGGTTAAATAATCTGTAGAGAAGCCGCCCCCACGGAAATATTCTTGAGAAGCCGGGCGGAATTGGGTATGGCTCAAACAAGCTTCTACCTCATCCTCTGTAATTTCCCAAAAAGGTTTAATCGCAGGTTTACCGTCTATCGTCTGCTCACCCGTCCCATCAAGAGCAGCCGAACCAGAGTTGATCAAATGCAGAATTCCGTGTGCAGCCTCACCTTCCAATTGATGACCCGTTACTCGCTTAACTGCATCTGGACTCCAAAAGGTTCGGACATCCGCAAAAATTTGTGCTGTATTCGTAAGCAGATAATTAAACAGCATCGTTACTCCGTTCAGGCTATCATTCTCTGTCGCTACAATATAAGGTGAACGTTTACCGTTCCAGTCAAACGAGGAATTCAGAATCGTCTCCATGAAATCGCCGTTAGGGAAATGATCCGTCCATTGACGCTGCCCTTGGAAGCCACCAACAATCGCATTATGGCCATTGGCCTCTTCCTCAAAGCCCAGCTTAGCGAGAACAGGATTGCCGATCATCAGGTCACGGGCGATCAATGTCATTTTCACACAAGTCTCCCACTGCTTCTCTTTCTCATCATCACTTATTTGCAGATGCTGTGGATTATTATCGGCACCAACTTGGCAGTTTTCTTTGGTCCACGCGAGTGCACGCTCATATTCCTCTTTATCATAAATTTCTTCTTCAAACCGTCTCACATATTCAGACATATCTATATATTCATTTCGCATCCCAAGATACTCTTGGAAGAATTGTTCATTCACAATCGATCCAGCGATCCCCATCGAAACAGATCCCATAGATAAATAGGATTTCCCTCTCATCTGAGCAACCGCCAACCCAGCTTTGGCAAACTGCAGTAATTTAGTCTGCACATCCGCTGGAATCTCCTCACTGCTAGACTCCTGAACATCCTCACCATAGATGCCAAACGCCGGAATTCCTTTTTGTGCATAAGCAGAGAGAACAGCAGCTAGATACACGGCACCAGGACGTTCCGTTCCGTTAAATCCCCAAACTGCATGCGGGATCGAAGCATCCATATCCATCGTTTCAGAACCATAACACCAGCAAGGGGTCACGGTAATCGACACGCCAACATTAGACCCAGCAAATTTCTGAGCCGCAGCAGCAGCTTCTTTCACGCCACCAATCGTAGAATCGGCAATAACGCACTCTACGGGCCGGCCATCCGGATAAAATAAGTTCTCTTCAATAAATTTAGCTACCCGCTGAGCCATACCCATGGTTTGAGCCTCTAGCGATTCGCGAACCCCTCTTCTTCTGCCATCAATGGTCGGGCGGATGCCAATTTTCGGATAGTTTTCTATCACTGCTGTTCCTCCTCAAGATCATCTTAGTATTATCGTTAATGGACCTATTTCTCCTTCATCATAAAATATGGAAACGCTTTAGTCAACATAAAACAACATATTTATAGATAAATTATGTGGTTTTATGTGGTATTAATATTATTTTACTGTGGTATTATGTGAATATGAGGTTATTTCTTTGATTTATACAACAATGTAGTAAACTAGGAAGTAGATGATGATAGAGGTGAGTGAACGGATGAAAGCATTTGAACGGCGGGATCTAATCATAAATGAGCTGTACAGACAAAAGAAAGTCCATGTCGCTCAGCTGGCGCAAAAATTCAATGTCTCGGAAGAGACCATTCGGCGGGATCTGGATAAACTGGACAAGGAAGGACTTGCCAAGAAAAATTATGGCGGTGCAATCCTTAATGCCCACACGAATGAGGACCCTCCCTATGTGAGTAGACATCAGGTAAATATAGAGGCCAAACGAACGATAGCTGATCATGTTCTTCAACTAATTAATGATGGAGACAGCTTGGTGACGGATACGAGTTCAACAGTTTTTGAGGCCTTGCGGAGAATTATAGAGGAAAAAAACAATCTGACGATTATTACGAACTCCTTGGTTGTATTATCCGAATTTCAACACTCCGGGCAAAAGCTAATTTCCACTGGTGGAATACTAGGGCCCGAGACTAGCTCCTTTGTTGGGAATACCGCCTCGCAGACCATTCAAAAATATAATGTGGACGTAGCTATATTCAGCTGTAAAGCGTTGTCTATGACTGGTGGGCTCAGCGATTCGAATGAAGAAGAAAGTGAATTGAAGATTCTTATGCAGCAGCAGGCGAATAAAGTAGTTCTGCTCGCAGATCACTCTAAGTTCGACAGGACTGCGTTCATTAAATTATTCAGCTTTGATAGAGTGGATTATATCGTTACAGACCAGGAGCCTTCAGAGGAATGGATCGAGTTTCTAAATAACTATCATGTATCTCTTATCTATGCACCCGCTGAGTAATCTCAGTAGGTGCATAGATATAGATAGGGAGAAACCTTAATTTCACTAGTCGTTTAAAAGACCGCTTTTCTCTACGACCTTCAGCCACTCCCCAGCAATCAGCAGATCATGCCCAGCTGCTGTCGGGTGAACGCCATCCCACAGCCAGTAGGCTGCATCTGCTCTGCCTGTAGCTGTATTGAACATTTCCTGTAAAGGAACAAATACAGCATTAAATTCCACTGCAAGCTGCTTAACTATACTCTGGTAATATGTAATTTTAGCTTCCCATTCTTCCCCAGTTTCTTCAAGCACGTGGCGGTACGCACGTTCAAAACGGTTGAAACATTCAAGTTGAATGTTCCATAGGATACAAGTAAAGTTAACATATACTACTCAAGGAGGGGAGATAAATATGAAATACAGAAGACTAGGAAATTCAGGACTAAAAATCAGTGAGATTGGCTTAGGCAGCTGGCTTACATATGGAACAGCAGCAGAGCAAAAGGCAGCGGACGCCTGCATCAGCAAAGCTTTTGAATGCGGTATCAATTTCTTTGATACAGCAAATGTATATAACCGTGGTGAAGGTGAAAAAGCAATAGGTGCTGCTCTTCGCTCCTATGAAAGATCATCTTATGTGCTTAGTACAAAGGTGTTCTTCCCCATGGGAGACGATGTAAATAATCGGGGTTTATCTCGCAAGCACATCATGGAGCAATGCGAAGCTAGCCTTCGCCGCTTAGGAACCGATTATATTGATGTTTATTTTTGTCATCGCTTCGACAAAGAGACGCCTGTAGAGGAAACTTTGCGCGCGCTAGACGATCTAACTGCACAAGGAAAAATTCTGTATTCAGCGGTAAGCGAATGGAGCGCAGCCCAAATTTCTGATGCCGCCGGTATTTCACGCAGACTAAATCTGCGTCCGCTTATTTCCAATCAGCCGATCTATAACATGTTCGAGCGTTACATTGAAGCTGAGGTGCTTGAGGTATCTCAGCGTGAGGGCCTCGGCCAAGTAGTCTTTTCTCCACTCGCCCAAGGCATTCTGACAGGTAAATACAAGCCTGGTCAACAGCCACCGGAAGGAACCCGTGCAGCTGATGATTCGGTCAATGGAGTCATTCGAAGCTACTTCCGCGATGATGTATTGACTGTTGTCGGACAGCTGGATGAACTAGCTGGCAGTCTTGACTTGAAGCTGTCCCAACTAGCTTTAGCTTGGACCCTGCGGCAGCCTGGCGTAAGCTCCGCAATTATCGGAGCTAGTAAACCAGCGCAGGTGGAAGAGAACGCCAAAGCGGTTGATGCCGTGCTGTCCCCAGATACTTTGGAGAGAATTGAAGAGATTCTAAAGCCAGTAGCCGATTTCGCTCCAGCGAGATAATCGAAAAGAGGTTGTACCAAAAGCCACAGCAATTGGCTTAGGTACAACCTCTATTTTCTTAAGAAATCAATTTCGATTCTTCGGCTTGTTCAGCCGCCTTATTGATATAACGCTCCAGCGGCTTCTTAAGCATTAGCGCCAGTAAGAGCGCTATAACAGCGAATAGGATCAAATAAAGACAATCGCGAATCGCCACTTCTGGCAGAATTCCCCCTACCGCCTCCCGCATCAGACTAATCGCATAAGTAAATGGCATAAACGGATTCAACATTTGAAAGAAATGGCCTGTTGTACTAATTGGAAACGTACCCCCAGAACTTGAGAATTGAAGCACCATGAATACGATCGCTATCCCCTTCCCAACGTTGCCGAATACGGAGACAAGCGTAAATACAATCGTCACGAATACGATACTAATCAACACTGCAAACAGAACAAACCACACCTTGTCCACCACATAACATTTTAGAATAAAAATATTACCGAGTACAGCCACCAGCGCTTGAAGAATCCCAACCGTAAGAAATGTCAGCAGGCGTCCAAAATACAGCTGATACCGCTTGTACACAATCCCCTCAGTATCCACCCCCGTACGAAGAAGTGAGATAAGGAGTGTACCACCCACCCATAAGGAAAGAACAACATAAAAAGGAGTCATAGCCGAACCATAATTCGGAATAGGATATAACTTATTCTCTTTTAACACTACCGGATTGGCCAAAAAATCACTTTTGCTCTTGATATCCCCTCCGAGCAGCTCAGCAATCTCTTCCAAATCCACCTCATCTTTAATCTGACGGATTGTGGATGCTGCTTTACGAATTGAGTCTTCCAGTATCGGAAGATCATTTCGCACCAAATCCGCTGCGACCGCCACGCCCTTATCCGCATGGGGAAGCCCTGTACGAATCAGATCAGATATCTGATGAACCCGTTCCTCTACAGTCGGAAGATCCTGACGGACGAATTGTGCGGCTTGTTGTATCTTTTCACCGGCAACAGGCAAGCTGCTCTGAATGAGTGGAAGCGTATCACGAACAAAAGCACCAAAGCTCTGTGTCTTATCTGCCACGCCACCAGCTGCTGTATGCACCGCTTCACGAATTGCTGGTAAGTCCTGCTGTAGACTAGCTAAGCTCGATTGTCCGAACTCAATCGCTGCCACGGTCTCTTCAAGAAGGGTACCAAGCGCCGGCAGCCGATCTGGAACCTGCTGTAAGGCAGTGGCTGTAGTCTCAGCAGCAGCGGTTAATTGCTCTAGTGTATTTTTTATAGCAGGGATAGTTGCCGTATTGTATTGGGAGATGAGCTTTTCAATAGCTGCGTTTCCTTCATCAGATTTAAGGCTCAATTGCTTAACAGTACTCGGATCAGGCTGACCCTCATTTTGAAGATCCGTTGCCAACGAATTTATCAATGTAGTCTGTCTGTTCAAGTCATTGTTTACAGCCTTCAAGGAGCTAATCTCAGCATTAGACACTGTCCCTGGTGAGAATGTATTCAGTGCCGATAACAAAGAAAGTGTATGTTCAATCACATTGGTGCTCAATCCCAGTTGAGCTGAAACGAATTGAATTTGCTCACGCACAGCTTGCAACTCTTTATCCTTCCCCTGCAGCTGTTCAGCAAGCTGAACTACTGATTTCTCCGTGTTTTGCAGCAGGTAAATATTTTGTTTGAGAACTGCGGGTACCGCTTCAAATGCAGCATTACTCTTCTCTAAGAACTGCTGAAGCTCCAGAACAAAGTCATTTCCAGCAGCTGCAATTTTGTCGGCCTTAGGCAGTGCTGTTAGGGCAGTGTTAACAACCTTATTTGCTTCCGCAAGACCTTCCGACGCCTTGCCCATAATTTGTTCAACTTCTCCAAAATGATTATCAAGCTCAACGATTAGCTGTGCAGCTTGTTCAATTTTGGGCAGCTTATCCTGCAGCTCTCCTAAATGATCTGCAGCATTGGCAATTTGAGGCCAATGCTCAGCTATTTTTTCTAAAGCCAAACCCGCCTTCTCAACCTCAGGTAGCTTGTTCTCCAGCTTAGAAATACGCTCTGCCGATGCATGAATTTGCGGCCATTTCTCCTCTATTTGCAATACACGCCGGCCTGCCGTTTCAATTTCAGGTAAATTTGCCTCTAACTGAAACAACCCTTTTTCTACCTTGCGTATAATAGGCAATTCGGATTGAAACTTTGTATCGATTTGCTTTAAAGCAGTAAACACTGTCTCGCTAATCGTTTCCGTAAAATTCTCACTGATCTGTGTAGTGATTGAAGAGGCGCCTTTATCCGTGATTTTAGGAGCAATCGCATTTATCTTCTCATTGACGGTGTATTCGATCTCTGGCTTCACGATCTTGCCTTCAAGGATTCCTGTCATTCTCTTTGAGAAATCAGCTGGGATAACAATACTGGCATAGTAGTCTCCACGTTTCACACCATTGTGCGCCGTATCTGCATCGACGAAGGTCCAGCCTAAGTTTTTATTATTCCGAAGACTTTCCATAACTTCATTGCCAATATTAAAGCTCTTGTCTTGCACGGTAGTACCTTCATCCAGACTAGTTACAGCAATTTTAATGCCAGAGGTATTACTGTAGGGATCCCATACTGCCGCAACATTAAACCAATCATATACAGAAGGTAATACCACTAAAGCAGCGATCAGGAACACGGCTACAGGAACCTTAAAAACATTACGCCAATCATTCCTATAAATCCGCAGTATTCCACCCATTCGTCGCTCCCCCTAATCTGTATGATTTGAGTTTTTAATATGCCCGAGGAGACAAACTTTTACTATCATTTTTAGTGGATCCATGACTGCAATCGCTTTTCAGAAATATTTTTAAAAAAAATGCAACAAAACCTGCTCATTTAACGTAATAGTAGTATGAAGCTCGGTTAAGAAAAAACGTAGCGGGTAATAAGGTATATACAACCTTTTTACATATCTCAAGGGGGAGATTTCTAATGTTTAAGAAAAAGTCAGCGTATGTGTTACCGGTTGTTGTTCTATTGTTTCTTTCCCTCATTACTACTGCTAGTACCGTTGGAACACGAGTAGATGCGCAGGATAGTGGCAAGACTCAGCAACAGACGGTATATATTCATACTATTCAATCCGAGCATGGCAAGCTTTCCATTACAGCCGATGAAATAAACTGGTATCAGGGTGCTGATGCCGATCGAGTTTTTGCTGAAAGAGACCCAGAAGGTGCAGCAGAAATTGGCGGAGCTCCTGACAGCTATTATATTGTGAATGACGTTGATACACTGACAACCTATCCGATCGCGGATAACGCAACAGTCACCATGCAGATTTATGATCACACTGGCAACATTGAGGATCTGGACATTCATTGGAACGAAGCCATTACCTTACAGCAATTTATCGATCAATTTAATAAAACGGATATCTTCGATCTAAGCCAGTTCCCTTATCACATTACCGTTCAGGACGGCGTAATCACTTCCATCGTGCAACAATATATACCTTAAGCAGCAACTTATAAAAAAGAGGGTTTACCTAGCGGCCTGATATGCTCCCCATATAGTAGACAGGCGAAATAATAAAAACCTGTTGCTGTATGGGGAGCATTTTTATGGAACAAAAAAAGTTTACGGCACTTGAAAAATTAACGATTCTCCAAGAAATTGAATGCGGCCAAATTAGTTTAAAAGCTGCGGCTCGAAAATACGACTTATCCAAAACATCTGTAGTGAAGTGGCGAAGACGTTATCAATTGTACGGTTACGAAGGCCTGGAGGTGCGATCCCACAATCAAAAGTATTCGCCAGAGCTCAAACTCCAAGCAGTTAGGGATTATCTCGAGGAGAAATTGTCGCAAAGCCAAATCATCTACAAGTATAAGATTGCAAGCACAACCCAACTTGCCAATTGGATTAAGAAGTATAATGGTCATAGCAACAGCTTAACTGCTAATTTAGGAGGAACTAGAGCTATGACCAAAGGACGCGCAACCACTTGGCAGGAGCGGATGGATATCGTGCTGTACTGTCTTTCAAATGGACAAGACTATACGAAGACAGCAACCCATTTTCACGTTTCTTACCAACAAGTATATAGCTGGGTAAAGAAGTACGAAGCAGGTGGTGAAGAGGCGTTACGAGACGGCAGAGGACGCACCAAAGCGCCTGAAGAACTTACCGAAGCAGATCGCCACAAACTCGCGATGCAAAAGCTGGAATACGAGAATGCACGCCTGCGTGCGGAGAATGCTTTTCTAAAAAAGTTAGAGGAACTCGAAAGGAGGAGACGTTAAGTCACGTTCGTCAGGAGGACATCTACCTGGCGATTCAGGCTGTTCAGCAAGAGGAGTCTTGCTCCATTCAGCTTTTGTGTGATATCGCTGGGATTTCGCGGTCAAGCTACTACAAATGGTTGAATCGTGAACCCAGTTCCCGAGAAACCGACAACAAGAAACTGACAGAGGCTATGCTCCTCTTGTATGAGAAGGTGGAACGGACCTTTGGGTATCGTCAATTGACCCTACATTTGCGCAGACAAATGGACAAATCTATTAATGCTAAGCGAGTGTACCGCCTTATGAGACTCCAGGGCATCCAGTCTGTCATCCGCAGAAAGAGAAAGAAGTACATAGGCTCTACGCCTCAGCAGGTCGCAGAGAATGTGCTGAACCGTAACTTTGAGGCGGAAGCTCCAAACCAAAAATGGGTAACGGATGTAACAGAATTCAAATATGGCAACGGCAAGAAGGCGTATTTAAGTGCAATAAAAGATCTGTATGACAAGTCCATTGTTGCTTACGTTCTGGGCCATTCCAATAATAATTCGCTAGTTTTTAACACGCTGGAATTAGCTTTGCAGGCAGCGCCGGAGAGCCGATCCTTACTCCATAGTGACCGTGGTTTCCAGTATACCTCTCTGAATTTTAAGAAGATGCTGGACGATGCACAACTGAAGCAAAGCATGTCCCGAGTGGGCTGTTGCATTGACAATGGGCCGATGGAATCCTTCTGGGGAACATTGAAATGTGAAAAGTTCTACTTACATACCTACCAGACCTTTGAAGAACTTCAAACAGATATTGATAGCTACATTCACTTTTACAATAACGAACGGTTACAGGCAAAACTAAACGGCCTCAGTCCCATTGAATTTAGGACTAAGGCCGCTTAAACTACTTTTATTTATTGTATTGTCTACTTGACGGGGTGCAGTTCAGCCATTTGCGTAGCTAATAGGTAACCCTCTTTTTTTCATAACAAATTATTTCTTTGCGGCATCCTTAACAGGAACTCCAAAATTCGGCGTGCCATCTTCATTCCAATGAAAGACTTGTGCACGAGTATGTCGGTTTGGATCATATAGAGGATCACCAGTAATTTCTTTATAATTGCGGCAATGGTAGATGAGCACATCTTCCCCATTTTCATTAATCGTAAAGCTATTATGACCTGGACCGAATTGCCCATTCGCTTCATTCGTTTGGAACACAGGATTTGGTAGTTTAGTCCATGAAGCTGCATCAAGTAGATCGCTGTCTTCATCCGCTACTAATAATCCCATGCAGTAGTTGAAGTCGGTAGCACTAGCCGAGAAGCTGATAAAGATACGACCATTACGTTTCAATACAGCTGCACCTTCGTTTACTTTGTACCCAATCATTTCCCATTCATATTCAGGAGTAGCCAGCATAATCTGAGGACCTGTTAGTGTCCACGGATTGCTCATTTCAGAAATATACAGATTAGAATTACCCTGAATATCCGGGTCCTTCTGAGCCCATACATAATACAATTTCCCTTTATGCTGAAACGTGGTCGCGTCTAAAGCGAATGATTCCCAGGCGGTTTTCACTTGGCCTTTTTCTACCCAGGTTCCTTCTAAAGGATTGGCAGATGCATTCTCAAGCGCAAACATACGGTGGTCGAACAAACCGTCCGTCGTCTCCGTAGTGCGAGCTGCTGCAAAATAAATGTACCATTTTCCTTCAATGTAATGAATCTCAGGTGCCCAAATATTAGCACTGAGTGGACCCGTCTCATATTTGCGCCATGCTACAACAGGTTCTGCAGTAGCCAATCCCTCGATGGTTGTCGATCTCCGTACTTCGATCCGATCATATTCTGGAACAGAAGCTGTGAAATAGTAATTGCCATCTGTATGTTTATATACCCACGGATCAGCACGTTGTTCTACCAATGGATTGTTGTACTCTCTACTCGTATCCATAATCTCTCTCCTCTATATATGCATATTCCCATCCAGAATCCTTTTAAAATAAATATGTATTCATTTTCAGTTTAAAAATAGCACAGACAAAAACACTTGTAAACATATTATACTAAACCTATTTATGTTTTTATAAAATTAACGAATAAAGTAACGAAATCCCGAAAAAAAATCCCCTAATTTTCAGATTATTTCTGAAATACCTTTAAGTTTAACTAAATCAAATGTTGATATAGTAAAAAAACGCTCTTATTTTTGCAATTCTACAAAATAAGGAAGTATGCTTTATTTATATGCTATATTAGTTTATAATTTCATAAAACAGTATTCATTTATGACCATTTGGAAGAAGGTATTGATAAAATGATCTATATTAAAGATTTAATGAGTGGCCTTGAAATTTTTAAAGCTCTTAGCTCTGAAATCAGAATCCTCATACTCGAACTTTTAGCTACCAATCAAGCGCTGAACCTGAATGAAATAGCCAAGAAGCTGAACCTCAGCAACGGCGCAATCACGATGCATATTAAAAAGTTGGAAGAAAGCGGTCTCATCGAAATAAATACATCCGTGGGCAAACACGGTATTCAGAAGGTCTGCTATTTAAATAAGGACAAGCTTATTGTTGATCTTCGCAGCAAGGATGTTGATAATCTTTACGAAGTAGAAATTCAAGTAGGACATTACAGCAACTATCAAGCTGTTCCGACCTGTGGACTTGCTACCAAAGACAGCATTATTGGTGATTTCGACGAGCCCCGTTATTTCGCAGATCCCCAGCGAATCGAATCCGAGATCATTTGGATGTCAGAAGGGTTTCTCGAATACAGAATTCCAAACTATCTTAAAGCAAATCAAACATTCCGCGAAATTCAATTCTCGATGGAAATCGGCTCTGAAGCTCCTGGATCTAATGATAACTATCCCTCCGACCTATATTTCTACTTGAATGGAATTGAAATCGGCTTCTGGACTAGTCCTGGTGATTTCGGAGACACACGGGGAACGTTTAATCCAGACTGGTGGCCACCACATTTAAATCAGTACGGCATGCTCAAACTGATCCGTATTAATAATGAAGGTAGCTTTATTGATGGCTGCCGAATTTCTGACGTAACGCTGGATGACATCCAGTTAGATTACAAGAGCGAGCTCACTTTCCGTATCGCTGTAACGGACAAACCCGTAAACAAACGTGGGCTTACCATTTATGGCAAACATTTCGGAAATTATAGCCAAGACCTACTCGCACGTGTATTATATGATGTACATGAAGTAGAAATTGGTGTTTCTCGTACTGCTGTTACCCTATCAGAGTAAAGCAATTCCTAAACAAGAAGACCTTAGAACCAGCACTAACTGGTCTAAGGTCTTCTTTAGCTTTGTATATTTTTTTGAGATTGACCCATAATAACCTTTGTCTCCCAAACCACCGAGAAGGAGTGTTTCGAATGCGCGAAGGTCTAATTCCCGCTGTACTTGGAACCGTCGTAACCGCTTCTAGCGCCGCTTTTCTTGGAAGCAAGTATAAGATGGCAGCAACAGGCGTACTTGGATTTGGTCTGGCTCATGTCGTATTGGGTGCCATTGATCTGTTTGAGCATCGGTAAGGATTGGAAGATGCCGGGTGGCATAAACACTGCCCGGTTTTTTTGATGTTCACATATTGGCGCAATCACAGCTACTTCTTCATACATGAATTATGAATCCATCATCCATTGGAGCTTACGGACTCAGAAGACGTTATTTGCATATTTTTAGCCTTTGGAGCGTGTTTTCGGACACCAGAGACACTATTCCTTGGAAAAAGACTACTCTTAGGCACTTTTCAGGCCAATAGCTACGATGGAGTCCGATAGCAACCAAAATATCGGAAAATGCTGCGTTTAAGGTCCGCTGGGTCCGTTCTCCGGTTCCGAAGCGCATCTGACAGTGGCAACTATGTCCTTATCCCATAGAACCTACGCGCTCCCGATAGCAATACCTACTCGTTTCCAATAGCGGCAGCCACATGCTTCTCTCTACTCTCCAACCAATCTCAAAAAAAGAAGGGCTGTCTCATAAGCTATGAGAATAGCTTATGGGACAGCCCCTCTATATTTATTTTATAGCAATATAAAACAAACGCTCAGCATCATCATCCGCCTCAATCCACTCGAAATCGGCGTATGTCTTCACATCACTAAAGCCAGCCTTAAGCAGTTCTTCCTTCATCCATTCGGGATCGTAGGCACGCTGAATATGTGTCTCTTCGAAACGGCGATATACATCACTCCGTCCCTCTTCACGGGCAAAAATGGACAAATGATGTTCTATCTCTCGACGCGGGACATCCATCTCACAAGTCCAAATATAGGACACTGACGGTTCGTCCAGAACAAAGGGCTGCTCTTCTTCATAACGAATCAGCGTGTTTGGATGATGCACATCAAACAGAAAGGTGCCGCCTTGCTTCAGTCCAGCAAAGGTACTGGCAAAGACAGCTCTGATATCGTCTTCTTCCAGCACATAATTCAGACAGTCACAGAAAGAAATCACAGAATCCACAAGCTCTGGAAGCTCCCATTCCTTCATGTTTTGTCTAATCCAACGAACACTACCTTCGCGCAAAAAGCGCCGTCCCTGGGGATGCTCCTCCATTTTGCGTTGTGCCACTGAGAGCATATCTGAAGATAGATCGATTCCGGTCATATGATACCCTGAACCCGCCAAAGGAATGGTGATACTCCCTGTGCCGCAACCCAGCTCAGCCACAGTTACAGGCTTACCGTATTTACTCCAGGCGGTTTCGGCAAAGGTTATCCAGTCAGGATATGGCATATCTGCCATGAGCTCATCGTATACATAAGCAAATTTCCCATAGGAAGACACTAGTACACCGCTTTCTATTACAGCATTTAATATGAATCTGTTAATGACCTATTAAGCATAAACGCCCACGGCGTCCCCTCAAGGACGGTAAGCGTTTAAGCGAGAAATATAAGGAAAAAGTATAGTGTGAAACTTATACTTTCCTATATTTTAAATTATTCAGTTGTTCCTTCATTTCCCTCGGTTGAACCTTCCTCTTCCTTAGGAACAAGATACGTCCAATTCTCTTTTTGGGTAATATGGCCTTCCTTCATCAGCTTACCAAGCGCACGCTTAAAGGCTGATTTGCTAATCCCAAAACGCTGCTTAATAATATCTGGTGGCGTTGCATCGGAATAAGGCATTCCTCCGCCCGGACGGGCATGTAAGAATTCCAAAATCGACGCAGAATCAACATCCATACCAACTTCCTTACGAAGCCCCATAGACAGGTTCACACGTCCATCCTCACGGATATGGGAGACACGCGCTTCAAATTGCTCACCTAAACGAAGTAGTCGACTACGTTCGGATGAATGGACCATACCGATTATACCAAAGCCTAACACCCCTGCATCTACAAGAACAAAAGTCCCCATCTGCAGCGGCTTATACACTCGGGCTGTTACAGTTTGTCCCATCCAGGATTCAGGCGCAGGAAGAGCTAGTGGAGCAAGCTCCTGTTCTCCAGCTAATTTAGCACGAAGACGTCCCTGTTTGTCATGCTCCATAATCGCATATACATAGTCGCCAATCTGAGGACGTAGCTCTGGAAGCTCTGGAAGCTCACGGATTGGCAGCAGCAGCTGCCGTCCAAGGCCCATCTCCAAGAAGCAGCCCAACCGCGGGTGAATATCAGCCACTTCCAATAACGCCATTTCGCCCAGCGTTAGAAACGGTTTCTTCATCGTTGCCGCTAGACGATCCTCGGTATCAAAGAAGATGAATACTTCAACTTTATCGCCAGTCTTAACCTTCTCGGTAAGCTCTGTATAATGCAGCATAACATCCTGATCACCGGCATTCAGGAAAAATCCGTACGGGGATACCTCTCTTACTACATTAAGTGTAACTGTAGTTCCTGCAATCAGGCTCATACAGTCTCCACTACCTTCGCATCCGACCACAGACGCTCGATATTGTAGTATTCACGTTCATCGCGGTGGAAAATATGAACGATAACATCTCCAAGATCCATCAGCACCCAGCGTGCTGAATCCATTCCTTCGATTCCCTTGATCACGCCGCCTGCTTCATGAACCACTTTGCGGACTTCAGTAGCGATGGACTGTACTTGGGTATCCGAATTACCATGACATACAACAAAGTAATCACTAATCGGTGAAACAGTACGCAGATCTAGTGCCACTACGTTCATTGCTTTTTTATCTTCCACAGCCTTAAGGGCCAGTTCTAACAGCTTGCTTGGTTGTACACTCATATTTTATCCTCCAATATTCTAACTAAATCATTACGCGCCAGTACCGTTAACGGAAAAATCACTCGGCGTTTTTCCAGCAGTAGGCTAATCGTAGAATCAAATCCAGCGACTAGTCCTTCTTCCAAACTTACTTTTGCCAGCTTACGTATCTTATCAACCCCAGGAAAATCGCGACCAGGTTCGATATAGTCGGCGAGACAGACGATTTTCTCAAGTAAACTCATGTCTTCACGGCCTGAGGTGTGAAAACGGATCGCATTAAGAATATCAGGATCTGTGATCCCATATTCTTGCTCTGCTACAAAGGCGCCTACTTCCGAATGCCACAACTGCTTATCATGCTTCAGAAGATTCAAGTTCAGATGATTCTGCTCGATAATCTCCTTCATTCTCTCCACAGGCCAATACTTGGCCACATCATGCAGAATTGCCGCTGTCTCTGCACGCTCAGGATCAGCGCCATATTGCTCTGCTAGTTGAATAGATGACTCCATTACGCCCAGTGTATGCTTCCAGCGCTTGGCAGGCATTTGCGTCGAAACCGCCTCAATCAGAGCTTCGCGGCTGTACGCCATACAATCCACTCCTTTGAACATAATCGAACACTGCCTCAGGTACCATATAACGAATGGATTTTCCCGCTGCAGCCCGTTCTCTTAACATCGTTGACGATATATCAACCAGAGGCATATCTGCTAGCAGCACCTTATCTGCTATATAAGTTGGCAATGCGTCTAGATCAAGAGGTGTTCCCGGTCGACCTACACCGATAAATGTAAGCCGCTGCACAAGCTCTTCAATCTCGTTCCATTTCGGTAAATACTGAACCATATCCGCTCCGATGATGAAATAAAGATCGAAATGCGGATACGCTTCTTGCAGCCGTCTTATAGTCTCATACGTATAGGATACGCCACCTCTAACAACTTCCCAGTCTAATGTGCGAAAAGCCTCATGATTCTGTACCGCTTCCTGCACCATTGCCAACCGGTCTGCTCCAGATACACCTGCCTCATGTTTATGGGGCGGGATATGCGAAGGCATAAACCATATTTCTTGAAGTCCATAAGTGTCCCTTGCCGCTTCCGCTGCCATCATATGACCGATATGAAGAGGATCAAAGGTACCTCCCATTATTCCAACTTTCAAGAGGACGACCTCCTCGGTAGGGTATACTTACAGCTATTAGCGTGGCAGCTCAATAGTTTTGTTATCGCGTGATTCCTTGTACAGGACAATGGTCTTACCGATTACTTGTACAAGTTCAGAACCGGATTGTTCAGCTAGTGCAGCACCGATTTCCTTCGGATTCTCAATATTGTTGCTCAGTATACTAATCTTCATAAGCTCACGCTTCTCAATAGCTTCTTCAATGTGGCGTACGAGGTGATCATTTACTCCACCTTTGCCCACTTGAAAAATAGGATCGAGATGATGCGCCAATGAACGAAGATACCGTGTTTGTTTACCAGTTAACATAAATGAATAACTCCTTAATTAACATATTTTATTACCCTAAATTGATGAATCCATTTCTTACTCTTTTCCGCCCAGACAATTGAGTATGGTCTGTCGCATGATTTCCGTAGGAGCAGGTTGCCCCGTCCAATACTCCAGTGCATAGGCACCCTGATAGACAAACATACCGAGGCCTCCATGGATTGTACAGCCCCGTTCAAGTGCTTCTAACAATAAACGCGTACGCAGCGGATTATAAATCAGATCACTTACGACCATCCCTGCACGAAGCAGTTCTGGGTCTATCGGTGTCTCCTCGATATAAGGATACATGCCTACAGAGGTAGTATTGATCAGTACGTCTACACCATTTAGCATTTCCGCTACTTCGTTCATGCTAATCCCGATAACATTCCCTTTGCTCTGGCAAAGTGTGGCCAATTCCTGTGCCTTATCAACACTGCGATTAGCAATAATGATAGAAGAAGGCTTCTCCTGAAGCAGTGCGGCAACAATTCCCCTTGCTGCCCCACCGGCTCCAATCACCATAATCTTCATACCTGACAAATCAGAAATGGCTTCCGCCTTAAGCGACCGCACATAACCGATTCCATCCGTATTATATCCAGTGAGTATCCCGTTATTATTAACAATCGTATTGACTGCGCCAACGGCTACCGCACTTTCATCTAATTGATCCACAAGTGCCATCACCGCAACCTTATGCGGAATCGTCACATTTACCCCACGGAACCCAAGCGTCCGAACCGCTTGCACCGCATCCTCCAGATTCTCCGGAAGGATATGAAGCGGCACGTAAGCACCCGGAATTCCCAGCGCTTGCAGTGCTGCTTCATGCATAATAGGAGATTTGGATTGTATAATAGGATCTCCCATTACGCCCAGTAGAATATTCCCGGTATTGTGGCCTTCGGTTGCCGTTTTCAAAGACACTGTAATAGCCTCCCCGTTAGATCATCGAAGGGCGGGTAAGCACCTTCACACCACGCGGAACGTGGATTGCCACGACTGCGCCTTCCGTCCCGTTGACCTTGATCCAGCCCAAACCTGAAATATATAGATCGCTCCGACTGCCTCGGTTAATCCGGAACTCATGCCGTTGCCATGGTGGTAGCTTGTCCATCCGGTCAGTTCCGGGAGGTGACAGCATTTCACCACGATGATCTGCATAGAGGGAATCTGCACGCTCCAGCTTAGTACGATGGATTTTTAAAGTACCACTGATAAAGCAAGTGAACGATTGGTGTACTCCTTGCACAAAATCAAAACGTCCTAGTCCACCAAAGAAGAGCGTCTGTCCTTCATTCAACTGATAGACAGCAGGCTTCAACGGATTAGCAGGCATAACCGCATCCAGATCCTGACGTTCAACTAATTCACTGTAACGCCAAGGGTACACAATCCCTGGAGTATCTATGATAAAGTTACCATCATCCAATGGAATTTTGACAGTATCTAGCGTTGTACCAGGGTAACGTGAAGTGGTTAACTCCTGCTCTAAATCGCTATAGTCCGAAATCAGTCGATTAATCAGTGTGGACTTGCCCACATTCGTTGCACCAACTACATAAACGTCACGCTGGCCGCGCAGCTCTGTTACGGCTTCCAGCAAACGGTCAAACCCTTGATTACGCTTCGCGCTACAGAGTACGATTTCAGCCGTCCGCAGTCCTTCCTCTTTACAGCGCTGCTGCATCCAGTTACGCAATTTATTCCAGTTCGTAACCTTAGGCAGCAAATCACATTTATTCACTGCAAGAATAACTGGGTTATTACCGACAAACCGTTGCAAGCCAGAAATCAAACTGCCTTCGAAATCGAAAATGTCAACAATATGAATAACAAGTGCATTCTTCTCCCCTACTCCACTCAGCAAGCGAAGAAATTCATCCTGATTCACTGAAACGGATGAAGCCTCGTTATAATTCTTAATCCGGAAACAGCGCTGGCAAATCACAGGGTCCCGATCAAGTGCGACTTCCGGAAGGTATCCCGGTTGATCCTTATGCTCCGTCTGAAGCTTGATACCACAACCGCTACACTTCTCAGGACGCTGTGTTTCACTTTGTTCGTTCATTACTATTTATCCTCCTCGTGCCACAATCCTTTTTTACGAAGCCGTGTCAGAGCAACTCGCTCTACCTGGCGATTAAATCTTGTGCCGAACCCTTCATCCTTAACGGAGATTGGCAGCACCAATACGGTATACAGGCCAAGCCGATTGCCGCCGTATACATCTGTAAGCATTTGGTCTCCCACCACAATCGTTTGCTCCGGTGGCAACTCCATCTGCTTCATCGCTTTAAGAAAAGGAGCATTACTCGGTTTACGAGCCTGATGCACAAATTCAATATTAAGCGGTGTAGCAAAGCGTGACACCCGATCCATGTTGTTATTAGATACGATTATGAGCTTAAAGCCCACTTCCTTTACCTTCTCAAACCATAACAACAGCTCCGGAGTAGCCACAGGCGCTTTGGCACCGACCAGTGTATTATCCAGATCCGTAATGATTCCACGGTATCCCTGTCGATACAGCTCTTCCAGAGAAATATCGAATACCGTATTCACCCGGAGTTTGGGAACTAACATTTCAAACAATACGTTCACCTCGATTTCATACAAAAAACTATAACATACTCCATGCGCTACGCAAATAAATCTATATCAATGATTTACTGCAAACACGCTATTTCTTGGATCTTATCGTTCTCCGCAGCCGCAAAGCTTCAGTATACACGCTCTGCCAGTCTTTGTCTTCAATAACATCAGGGCTATACTTCGCCTGTTCAAACATTGTCAGTAGTGAAGAAAGATGATTGGCCACAGCAGGTCGTTCCTGGCCCCAGCGAACTACGGCTTCACGCAGTGTTTCATGCTCTTCCTTCATCATTCCCTTACGATGCAAATACCTTACCCAACGCTCAGTTTCCGCAACAACTTTCTGATCAGGTGTTAAAGGACGACCCATCCGCATCTGTTGAACTAAGAAGCGAAGCTTAAAGCGCATATGCCAAATTTTAAAAATCGTCCAAGACAGCAGCACAAGCACAGCTGCTAGTACTACCCATACACCCACATGTAAGCCTTGATTTTCTTGTGCTTCATTTGCAGTTGTTGGTTCAGGTTCGTTTTCTTCAACCTTGTCATTAGGCTCTGTCTCAGGAAGTTGCTCATTCTGAGTCAAAAGGGGAACATTAAACCCCGGTGTAGCTTCAACCGGAATCCAGCCATAATCACCAAAATAGACCTCAGCCCAAGAATGGGCATCTGCATTGGTGATCGTGTAGTAATTATTCGCTGCCACTGACTGCTGAAGCGCCGGATTCATTGGCATCTCTGGCTGTTCTCCAGGTGCGTATCCCTTAACCCATCGTGCAGGTATATTCAGAGAGCGTGCCATAGTAACCAGTGCCGTAGAATAATAATCACAGTAACCTTCCTTCAGCTCAAACAAAAAACCCTCTACAAAATCCTTACTTGAAACTCGTGATATATCCGGCTTGTTGGTATATGGAAAGGTTTGTTGTAAGTATTGTTGCAAAAGTGCTGTTTTTTCATACGGCGTTGTTCCTTGTGCTGTAATTTCCTCGGCCAGATCTTTAACCCTTTGAGGGAAATCATCAGGTAGCTGAAGGAAGATTTCCTCCAGATCATCACCTTTGTATAGCTCCTCATAGGTCTTTGCTGTCAATTCCTGAACAGGAATGACCGGAACTTCAGAAGTCAGCTCGAAGCTCGTAGGATAATCGCGGTTCTTCCTATCCATATCCCATAGAAGCTCACTATCACGCTCTCTCCAGAAAAGACCATTCCCAGCTTCCTCGCCATTTAATAAATCCACCGAAGTAATGGAATACGCACCGAACAACACAGGAAATTCATTATTGTTAAGCACGCTAACCGTCTGTTTCAATGCTCGGGTAGTGACCTTAGAAGCCACACTTTGCTCTAAGAGTTGCCCCGTTTCCACCTCTTCTATAGGCCCCCGCTTTGATCGATCCTTATCTGTCCATCCACTTCCAGAGTAGACTCTGCGTGTTTCTCCACGCATATAAGAACGTAAATCTGAGACCACTGTCATCACTGGGGTATAATCGAAGTTAAAGCCCCCGCCCAGATTGTCATCATTCAGACTGTAACCGGACGAAGAATTGTTAGCGGCGGAACTTGAGCCCGTATTGGATTCCGTTGTTCCCGATGTGCTCTTTCCAGAAGATTTTCCAATTCCATTCCATTCTTGCCACGCCGTATAAGGATCCGTCAGAGTAGGCCTTACATCCGGCATATTCACACCAATTAGGATAACCAGAGAGAAGACAATGGCGATATTCATAACTATTTTCGAGGGATATTCCAGCAAATGTACCCATCCACGCGGATAATGAAGCTGGAAACTTCTCAGGTGCTGGCTGACAAGCCAGCACATACCTGCAAATACCGTCCAGGCCACTTCCTGCCACAATACAATAGATGTAAAGGAATCTAGAGCAGCCAACGCTACAATGTTCATTCCTATAAACCATAATATACGCCTTTTCGAGGATACCCACCAAGATGATAGCAATAGCAGAGCTGAGGCACCAAGAGCAAACCAGATATACGGCACCATATGAACACTAATATCCCGGAGCTTGTCAGAAAGAGTTATGGCCCATGGATCAGCAACGTATATTCCATAATGTGTAATGGTGCGATAAACGATATAGATAATAGCTACAGCTTCTATCATAAGTCTGTATTGAACTTTAACAGGGATAATCATCTCAATGACTGTGATCGTTAATAGAGCAGCCCATACAGAAGCTGTTGTTTGATTTAACCAGATGGGTTCCGTATAAGAAATCCACTGCTGTGCAATAATCAACAGCCAAAACAGGCCAACGGAACGGTACCAGGAGAATTTTATCTGATTCCACCAGTTTCTCATATCACCCTTCCCCTCCTAACACAGCAGGAAGCTCTTGAAGTGAACTAATACCATAACCAGCTATTCCACGTGATCTAAGTACGTCTGTCCAATCATTGCCATTCATTTCTGCCGAATTTCGCACATGAATATGAGAAGCTGTCATCCCTCTGCTGTCAGCCCAGCGTAATGCATCCAGTACAGGCTGCCCACGTTGTGGACTGATTAACACGAAGTAAGAACCTTTAGGGAACATACGGTAACCTTTTTCCAACCGGGAGATCAGCGGTCCCCGCCCCTCAGCGTTAAGATCGATTAAATACTGAATCATCTTCTGTCGCTCAGCAGCACTTTCTACGGGTGCGAACACCTTCGTCGTTTTATCCAAACAACACAGGCCAATTCCAATTCTCTCTCGAATGCCGAATCCGAGTAGTGATGCCGTCACAGAAACTGCTAATTCGAATTGATTCGTATTCATATAAGCTGATGTACTTCCGTCAAGAACTAGAATAGTTTTGGGAATCGACTCATGTTCAAACTCTTTAGATTTCCACGAACCTGTCTTCGCAGTGGCATTCCAGTGAATTCGTGTCAAGCGATCACCATATACATAGTCACGGACGCCATTAATTTGTGTAGTTTCACGCCGAGATTGAACAACGGATGTCTGCGGCCCAGAGAGCCGAGATCTCTTCTCATATAACTGCCAGCGTGGAACGTAGATCGCACGAGGCAAAACCTGAAACTGTCCTTCAGATAGAAATGTTCCTTTATGCTCGACAAGCCCAAATATATCTTGGCTGATGATATCCGTATTAGAGAAAGTGTAGGTTCCACGTTCAAGGGCTGGTGTCTGAAACTTCAGTTCCCCAATTCCTCTGAGGCTTGGGATCACACTTTCTTCAAATACCCACGATTCTCCATTATGCCGCTTAAGAACCTCTCTTACTACTACATAAGGCAATGGCAAAATCCCAGGGATTGTAACCTTAAGCTTTACATGAAGATGCCCTCCGGCAGAGAGCAAATCTCCCTTGTCCTGTTCAGAAAAAAGACTGCGAGTGCCCTTAGCTCGCCGAACGCCTCCTAAACCTCCAGCAATCAAATATGCAATGAGTACAGAGACCATGATAAACAACATAAATGCAGTTTTCCCGCCCTGAAAAAGTACATATAAGAGTGTAATGCTCCAAATCACAAGGATGCTAGCAAGCTTAGAGGGTTGAATGATGGCTGCAACCGAAGACAAATAACGTCTCATATTATTGCCTCATCGTAACAGGCACATGAATGCTCTGCAGAAGCTTTTGAAGTAAAGATTCTACGCTAATATTATCTAGGCGCGACTCTGGACGTAGCAATATCCGATGACCCAAGGCAAATGGAGTAAGTATCTTCACATCATCAGGCAGAACGTAATCCCGTCCCTGCAAAAAGGCATAAGCTTTACAAGCCATCATAAAGGATAATGAGGCACGTGGACTTGCACCCAGTAGCACAAGTGGATGCTCTCTTGTCTGCCGTACAATATCTAACAAGTAATTCAGCACAGGCTCGCTCATGAAGATGTCGCGAATCTCTTCCTGAATCCCTGCAATTTGTTCCATGCTTGTTACTGGCGAAAGCCTATCCACAGGTTGGCCCTCCTGATGGCTTAGCAATAAGTTCTTCTCAGTTGCAGCATCAGGATATCCAAGGCTAATTCTCAGCATGAATCGATCCAGTTGAGCTTCAGGCAGCGTGTAGGTTCCCTCAAAATCTATCGGATTCTGGGTAGCACACAACATGAACGGATGTGGAAGTGGATAGGTCTCTCCGTCCACGGTTACGTTTCGTTCCTCCATCACTTCTAGAAGTGCGGATTGTGTCTTCGTTGTAGCACGGTTAATTTCATCAGCTAACAGAATATTCGTCATCACCGGACCTGGCCGGAAATGAAACATCTCATCCCTAGGATGATATACAGAAACACCAGTAATATCACTCGGAAGTATATCGGGATTACACTGGATCCGGCGATATTCACCGGACATTGATCTTGAAAGTGCGCGTATTAGCTGGGTTTTTCCTGTTCCCGGTACATCCTCGATCAATACATGACCACCAGCAAGCAGCGCAGTTAGTAGCAATTGTATTTCAAATGATTTTCCAAGTATGCAGGATTCCAAATTAGTGCGTACAGCATTCATGGTGTGCATCGATTCTTGACGTATGGGCATATATGATCCTCCTAGCCAGAATAAACAGTATTATTTATATTTTACATGATTAAGGGACCCAAAGTACATTGTTGAAGATCACGAAGTACGGATACAAAAAAAACCATAATATGAAACATCCTACAGGTTTTAAACAAGAAAAAAAACGATTACCGTCTTTATAGACGATAACCGTTTCTCGTAGACTCTGACTTTGCTACCCCTTCGGCCGTACAACTAAAGCTGCCAAAAAGGAAAACACAATCGCTGCGGAAATACCCGCGCTTGTAATATCAAAAATCCCCGTAACAACGCCGATCCAGCCATCTCGCTCCAGCTCTGTCAATGCACCATGTACCAAGGAATTCCCAAAGCTTGTGATCGGAATGGTTGCTCCAGCTCCTGCAAATTTCACAAGTGGATCGTATATTCCAAAAGCATCAGCAATCGCCCCAGCTACAACTAAGGTACTCATCGTATGTGCAGGTGTCAGCTTCAATACATCGAACATCAGCTGCCCTATAACGCAAATGGCTCCTCCAATCAGAAAAGCCCATAAGTAAATCATCATTATGCTTCACCTCCGCTCTCTATGGCTACAGCATGAGCGACACACGGAATACTCTCTCCTTGCTGATAAGACAAAGGGGATAATAGTGCGCCAGTTGCCACTATAAGCACACGTTTAAGTTGACCTTTCCTTAGGCGCTTAAGGATATGACCATAGGTTACAACCGCTGAACATCCGCAGCCACTTCCTCCAGCGATCACATATTTCTGTTTCTCCAAGTCGTAAATAAGTAGACCACAATCATCAAAGGTTGTTTGCTCCATAGGAATCCCCTCTTTGGCTAACAGGGTTTTGGCTATGGGTAACCCCACAGATGCTAAATCCCCGGTAACAATTAGATCATAGTGCCCGGGCGATAGTCCTGTATCCCGAAAATGTGCAGTGATTGTATCCGCCGCCGCAGGTGCCATAGCCGTTCCCATATTAAAAGGGTCCGTCAAACCAAGATCCATAATACGCCCAAGCGTTGCCATGACCACGACTGGATTGTTGCCAGATCCATCATTCTGGCCAACTACAGCACAGCCTGAGCCTGTAACTGTATACTGCGCCGTTGGGGGCTTCTGTGAGCCATATTCGGTAGGATAACGAAATTGCTTCTCCACCGTACAGTTATGGCTGGATGTTCCCGCAAGCACATACTTGCTGCCTCCAGAATCAACGATCATTGAGGCAATCGCCAGGCTCTCCATGGAGGTAGAGCAAGCGCCAAAGACTCCGAGATAAGGCACCCCTAATTTTCTAGCTGCAAAAGAACTGCTGATAATCTGGTTCATCAAATCTCCACCGACAAAAAACTCTAGCTTCTCTTTATCGATATTCGCATTAATCAGAGCTAGCATGGCTGCCTTCTCGAAAAGAGCACGCTCTGCCTTCTCCCATGTCTTCTCGTCCATTTCCAGCGAATCATATATAAAATCAAAATCTGATACTAAAGGGCCTTCTCCCTCTTCTGGCCCCACTACAGCGGAAGAACCTAAAATAACGGGACGGTTCGTGAACTCCCAGGTCTGACTACCAAGCTGCTTCATGTATGTGCACCTCCATCTACGCCCAAGAAGAGATAGACGATACCAATTATGAAAGCAGCGACGGCACCAAATACAATGACCGAGCCCGCTAGCTTAAACATATTGCCGCCTACACCAAGCACAAGGCCCTCAGCACGGTGTTCTAGAGCTGCAGAGCACATACTGTTCGCAAATCCGGTAACCGGCACTGCAGTTCCTGCACCAGCCCATTGAGCCATTTTGTCATACACGCCAAAGCTGGTCAGGATCACGGACAGTAGGATCATCACTGCTACTGTCGGACTGGCGGCTTCCTTGGAGGTCATATCAAATATAGCCATAAAAGCCTCCTGAACACCTTGTCCAATTACACAAATTAAGCCGCCAGAAAGAAATGCTCGCACACAGTTCTTTAATACCGGGCGGGCGGGTACAAATGGCTTGGACAACTTCTCGTAATCTTGTGGAGTCAAGGTGTCAAGCTTCAGCTTGACACCAGATTTCTTAGTTTTCGCCGGCATTGAGGGCACCTCCTGAAAGTTAGGCGAAGGGGGCTGACAAACATCTTAGTACTCACTTTGAAGTTGAAGCCCCTCAAGTTATTCTTCGCTTAGAAGTTTTCCTTAGTGTTTGCCATCCTCCGCTTCGTTATGTCCCTCCAGTTTAGGAAAAATACAGTAACACAACAATCAACAGTAAAAAGAGCACAAGAATAAGTATTGCTTCTCTTTCCCTTGAATTGTGGCGCCAGTATCGTTTGCGCGTCCCTTTTACTTGTAGGCTCCTACTTGAGTATCTTCCCTGCACCCTTCTTTGGGGTATGCTACCCGCTACCCTCATTCGTCTTCGCATCCTTTCTCGGGCTTCTGCCACCAAAGCCTCTATTGCATAGTATTCGTGTAACTTGTGCCCGGTGTTCAATGTCTCTTGTCATGGACAAGTGAGCTCAAAATGTTCATACTAGGTTCAATAAAGGAGTGATTTCAAATGAATCAAGAAACATTGGATCTATTCAAAACACTTACCGAATTCCCGGCAGCTCCAGGCTTTGAGCGCGAACTCCGCGCTTACGTCAAGGATGCCATGGCCCCTTATACCGAAGAGTTCGTGCAAGATCGTCTCGGAAGTCTGTTTGGCGTACTGCGCGGTGAGGAAAACGGACCAAAAATTATGGTCGCTGGACATTTTGACGAAGTTGGCTTTATGGTAACTGGAATTACTAACACCGGAATGATTCGTTTTCAACCACTAGGCGGCTGGCTCGCCTCTGCTGTTGCTTCTCAGCGTCTCCAAATCATTACACCTAAAGGAACACTGACTGGTGTTGTTGGCAGCACTCCCATCCATCTACTTAGTAATGAAGAACGCGGTAAGACTGGCGAAATCAGCAAAATGTATATTGATATCGGTGCAGACAGTCGTGAAGAAGCAGAGAGCTTTGGCGTAAGACCAGGCCAACAAATACTGCCGATTTGTCCTTTCACCCCTCTTGCTAATCCCAAAAAAATCTTGGCTAAAGCTTGGGATAACCGCTATGGTGTAGGACTCGCCATTGAACTAGTTAAAGCGTTGCACGGCAAAAAGCTGCCGAATACCGTTTTCGCTGGTGCTACTGTACAAGAGGAAGTAGGACTTCGGGGGGCGCGTACTGCGGCTAATCTCCTGTCACCGGACATCTTCTTCGGTCTGGACGCTAGCGCTGCTGCCGATATGACAGGTGACAGTCAGGCATTTGGCCATCTGGGTAAAGGAGCTCTCCTGCGCATTTTTGATCCTACGATGGTTACCCATCGCGGTCTGATTGAATATGTACAGGATACTGCGGATACTCACCGGATCAAATATCAGTATTTTGTATCCCAAGGCGGAACAGATGCGGGTCAGGTTCATGTTAGTGGAATCGGTGTCCCATCAGCAGTAATCGGAATATGCTCCCGCTACATACACACCGCTTCATCAGTTATTCACAGTGATGACTACGAAGCTGCTAAAGAGCTTCTGATCAAGCTGGTAGAAGGTCTTGATCGGACCACACTGCAGACGATTATTGAGAACAGCTAATCTAATGGCATGACACAATAAGAAGCCCTCAAACACTTTCGTAGTGAATGAGGGCTTTACTTATAATCACAAAAACCTTTCAGGAGCTCTCAGCTCACATCTCACAATGAAATGCAGGACTAAAGAAAGCCTACAAATGATCAGCTTTTTGTACAGATATCATCTTCATTAAGTCCAAAAACTGCAAATGTGCAGGTATATCCTCACTTATGGCTTGAAGGCTTCTTCTGAGGCAAGAATAACTGCAGATTTGCAGGAATTAATGCTTTAGCCATCCTTTTTGCCATTTAAAAATGTACTTTTGCAGGTTTATTCATTATAGAAATTGATTAGTTAACCATCAGCATTTTTGAAATACACCGTGCTGCTTATACCCTTGATCGATCCTTACATTTACGTAAAAAAGCCCGCCTAATCGGCGAGCTTTCTTCTCGAACTTATTTAAATCATATCCAGCGGCACTTTCCAGGCTGGTACTGGGAAAGCTTCGTCCAGCTTCCACATTTCTTCATCACTTAGCGTAATTAAACCTGCGGCAGCATTCTCAATGACGTGCTTACGAGAAGAAGCTTTTGGAATAGTAATGACATCCTCTTCACGGATCGTCCAAGCGAGCATAATCTGAAGCGGAGTTACATTATGGGCACTGGCGATTTCCAGAACGACTTCACTTTCGATAACTCCTTTTCGGAGCGAACCTGCCTGAGCAAGCGGTGAGTAAGCCATTACCGGGATCTTGTGACTTTTCTGCCATGGTAGCAGTTCAGCTTCAATTCCTCTGGACCCTAAATGATAAAGAACCTGATTGGTAGCACAATGAGTTCCCCCATCAATCCTTAGCAGCTCTTTCATATCTTCGGTATCGAGGTTGGATACACCCCATCTTGCTATTTTTCCTTGAGAGACTAGTTTCTCCATACCCTGGACAGTCTCTTCTAGTGGGATATCTCCCCGCCAATGCAGTAGATAAAGATCCAGATGATCCGTATTCAAGCGTTTCAAGCTTTCTTCACAGCTGCGGACTAGGCGCTCATTACCTGCATTATGTGGATAGACTTTTGATACCAAGAAAACCTCATCTCGAATCCCTTTGATAGCCTCACCTACTAAAAGCTCCGAGCGTCCGTCCCCATACATCTCAGCCGTATCTATTAAATCCATGCCTAATTCCACACCTAATCGCAGGGCAGCGATCTCTTCCTCCCTACGGGAAGCGTCGTCTCCCATATTCCAAGTTCCCTGTCCAATTCTGGGAAGTGACGTTCCATCTGGAAGCAGGATGCGCTTAGATTGGTTCATTTTTGCGATTTCATTCAAATGTTCGATTGAATCCTTAGTCATATTAAAAATCCCCTTATTGAAGTATTGTATACTTACTTTATACGACCTATAAGAACCTTTCTAAACATCTGAATCGTGTCCAATTTATAACTAATCTCTGTTTGAAGAGAAAAAGTAACGAATGAATACCAAACTAAGCTATCAGTTTTAGCCCCACAGCTGCACCCAGAATCATAATAATACAAACGATCCGGCGCCAGTCTTTGGCTTCTCCAAACAACAACATCCCTAGAATCGCTCCACCGGATGCACCGATTCCCGTCCATACCGCATAAGCTGTCCCCATCGGCAAACTCTCCATCGCTAATGCCAGAAGTAAAAAGCTTCCTCCGAAACCAAGGATGAGCAGCGCAACCGACAGCATATTCCGGTGTTTATTCAACCTATTAATCATAGCCACTCCGAACATTTCAAATAAGCCAGCAAAGACCAGAAATACCCATGCCATTTAAGACTCCCCCTTTACTTCAGGTTCTTTGGTTACCATTTTCAAACCAATAACTCCTACCAGCAAAATAAGCACTAGAACCAGCTTCATGATTTTGAAGGGTTCTCCGAAAATAATCATTTCTGCAAGAACTGTACCTGCGGTTCCTAAACCAACAAACACGGCATATACCGTGCCCACCGGCAGTTTGGCACTTGCTGAAATAATCACATAGAAGCTTATTATTATAGCCACCACCGTTATCAGCCACTCCCACACTGAGGAGGCATGTTTCAAGCCAATGACCCACATGACCTCGAAAACAGCTGCACCAACCACCTTTAGCCACTCTGCATTGTTTTTCATTTCAAGCCCTCCTTCAATTCACCTACTTTATAATTGCCCACGAAACAAACAAATAAGCCCGGAAGGTCATCGTCATATATGACGATACCTCCCGGGCTTTTATCCCTCCGTGTAGACACGAACGATACGGCTCGTGCGTTTTCCCTCGGACCAGACCAGCTGTGCAACGACTGCGGAACCCTAGAAAACAATAACTATTAAGTTACAACGTATGTTAGCAAATCGGGGTAGAAAAATCAACCCTTCTATTTAGCTTACACCTCTATGATTTTTTTTTAATTCGCAATGCTTGGTAGGGCTTCGATTCTAGATTCACAGTACATTCACCTGAATATGTACCTTCTAATCTCTTTATCGTCATGTTCCACGTATCAATGAGATCGATAGTAAATTGGATTCCTTCTGGGAGTATAAATTTTTTGAGGGCAGGACGTTTGGCGCCATAATAGACCAAATAATATTCGCCATCGACACCCCCAGTTGCAGCATCATGATGAAAGTTGGCTTTAACTGATCCCAGTTGTGGCCCTTGCTCCATTATGTCTTTCAAGAATTTAATCCTCGCTGGACTCTCACCATGAAGCTCTCCACCATGAGACCACCAAATAATCTCATCTGGGTGAAAAAACGTTTCGCCATGCGTGACATAAGCGCCTTGCGCAGCGCCTTGCCAGAAGCATTCGACCATCCGCTCACCCGTTATATTTCCCCAGCCATGGTTCAAGTTACCCTCATACTGGCACTCATCGATGACAATCGGCTTACGATACAGGTCACGCCATTCCTTGATATGATACATTAGCTCATGATGCTGAACACTGACATGAGTAACCCATGGCTTGCCATGATCATACCAATGACCAATAAGATTCTTATAATGAATCTCCATGTTCTGCCAATTGTGGATGGAACGTAAATGTTGATAGGGATCATACTGCTGCAGAGTGCGGAAGAAACGGTCCCAATCCTCCATTTTCTTCTTGTGCATTAAATCGTATTCATTCGCTAATGACCACCATATACCATGATACGAGGAAAGACGGGCTATCGCATAGCGCAGATAGAAGTCATCGGTTTCAGACGGCATGCTTGCAAATCCCCAGCGATCATAAGGATGGAACAAAATCAGATCTACTTCAATCCCCAAATGCTGGAGCTCCTCAATCCTACGCTCTAGATGGCGCCAATAATCCGGATTAAAGACGGAGAAATCAAAACCATCCTTCAAATTCCCTTGGAAGGGGTAGAATTCCGGCTCATTCATGTTATAGTCGTAATGCTTCGGAAACACACACATACGGATTTTATTAAAAGCACCACTAGCTTCTAAGCTAGCAAGCGTCTTGAGCTCCAAAGCCTCTCCTTGATGGTTCCATACATAACTTGTCGTTCCAAATGGGAAGAACGGTGTGCCATCCGCATAGGCAAAATGGATCTGATCCTTCACGCGAACTGGACCATGTTTCCCTTCACTAGGACTTGTAACGTTCAATATACCTTGAATACTGTCCATCTCCGGCACATTACTGTGAGTTTCAAACGTCCATTCTCCTAAACTATCAGGCATAAATCGAATGTAATACAATCCATTTCCGTCATAGAAGCCTTCTACTTCAACCGTTCGATTCATTAAGCGAAATATTGCTGACAGCTGAATATCCTGGAACGGATTCCCGCTCTGTGGACCATGTAACTCTACTTCTGCTATCCCCCATTGTTCAGTTGTAAGCGCCGTGTTCAATACGTTACTCATCGTGCTTTTCCCCCTTAGGAACGATGTGTTCGCTGCTTCATTTAGCATGGTTCTCATTATATGATTACGATCTTTGCGTTGCGGAAAATACTCCTAACATCTGTCTAGCATCTTGCGGACTGGCCACCTCTAGCTCCATGGAGCGAATGATATCTGCTACCTTGGAGACAAGCTCTGCGTTATGCTCTGCCCGTCGATCGATACTCAAATAATCACTATCCTCAAAGCCGATTCGTACAAGACTCGCACCCATCGCAATGGCAGCCGCTATAATCGAATAATCCGTACGATTCGCATGCGTAACGCCCCATAACGCATCCGGTGGCACGAGGCTACGTAATGCTATTAATGCATTGATCGTAGCGGGAGCCCCACCTTGATGGCCAAGCACTAGATCAAACATAAGTGGTTTTGGTAGCTCATAACGACGATCTAGCTCAAGAACTGTCTGAATCATACCAAGTTCAAAAACTTCGATTTCAGGAGTTTTCCCGAACTTTAAGATTTGCTCGACACAATATCGAACATCGCCAATGGGATTCTTGTAAATGGCCTCACCCAGGTTTACGGAACCAACATTGAGTGAGACCGTTTCCACCTTGTTATAGGACAATGGAGCGCAGCGCTCTTGAATCGTCAACTCAGATAGCCCACCTGTCGATGCTTGAATAACGATATCACTCACTTTTGTAATGCATTCAACCGTCTCTTGAAATACTTGAATATCACTTGTTAGTTGCCCCTTGAGGTCGCGTACATGCATATGTACCATCGCTGCCCCAGCACGATTCGCCGCAACGACCTCCTCTGCAAGCTGTTGCGGATGAATCGAAGTAACTGACGCCGATGTTGGTGCAACGGAAATAATAACCTTCCTCATAGCTTTAGCTCCTCTACAATCTCTAATAACGTAGACTCTTTACCCACATTGCCTGGGAAAATAATATACGGAAGATTAGGGAATTTACTCTCCGCACCACAAATCCAGACGGGAATCCCGGGCTTAATCTGACCAGCAACAACAGCCTGCTTTACCTGCAACGCCTTTGTACCAATATCACTAGACGTAATACCGCCCTTCGCTACAATATAACGAGGTCGAACTGAAAGTTGTGCTACGATTTCTGTTAAAGCCCCAGAGATACGTACCGCAACGCGAAGCTCATCTTCCTTGCTGCCATTATTTACATCAAAACGCTCCCGTCGAGTGCATAATACTACGGTTTGGCCTAATTGGAGCAACTCTTTGACTTCACATGAAATTCTCAACATTTCATTCAGCCAAATCTCTTCAGCTTCCACAGCTAAATGTTGATTTAGCTCAACCTGAACAATACACGAAGATTCGCCTAACCTATTGAGCTGAGCAGTCGTCAGATGCGTATGCGAACCAGCAACAATAAGTCCACCACGCTCCGATGTGATTGATGAGGTGTCGTCTTGTTGCTGGAAGAGCTGCTGCGAGGTTAATAGTGGCTGCTCATGTATCCCGCCAAACACACGGACAAAGCTAGCCGCCGTTCGGAACAAGAACTGCTTTCCTGCTCCCATTACCTCATATAGCGCTAAGCAGAAGACTTCAAGGTCCTGATAATCCAACGCATTGACAATGACTTTATTAAATTGACTCACGAAAAAGAGCTTTGCTGTAATAGCATCTACATCCTTACTTCGCAGCTCCTCCAGAGAGATCGTCAGTACTTGTTGCTTCGGAAATTGGCCACTTGTCTTCTCATCTACCCACTCACGTAGATCTGAGGATTGATAACCAAATGTTTTGTCTTGAGCGAATTCCGTCTCACTACATGGTGTTAGCAGTCCTTGACGCTCCACATAATGCACATCATAAAGGGTATAACGTCCACCTTCCTTGAAGAATGGGCAAATAATTTCACCGTCAAAAGACATTTTCGTCTCATGCTCAATCGTCTCTCTTAATACGTCCGTCTCCAATGGATAATGACCGCGAAGTGTTGAGTCTCCACGACTGACCAAGAGATATGGACAATTCAATTCACGTGACACCGTAATAATATTCTTCGCGATCTCACGGTGCGCAGCCCGCGTCTCTTCCGCTGTGAAGCTTCTTGAATTCGTCAGAATGAAGAATGTTTTCTGCTCCGTTAGAAACCCTTGCCGAATACTTGCCTGACTCCAATCGGTAATCACCGTTACGCCATGTACCGTCTGCACACCCGTTGGGTCGTCATCTAGTACAATAATTTTGCTGCGATTCTCCTGAATCAATCTCTTTAGCTGTGATGAAACGTAAGGATCAGCCATCTGTTTATATTGATGTAACACATCGACGAGCTTGAGCTTCTCCATAGCATTGCTCCTTTCGAAGTATTCGTTATGAGATTATCTCTACAACTTTTCCAGTAATTCCTTCACTTGTTGAACCCCAAAACGTGGTGAAGAAAATACTTCCTTTCCTGTTGCTTCACGTAGCTTCTGTTCCATCCGTGCCATCGATCCTTGAGCGAGCACAATGGCGTCTGCATTCTCCGCAACACGCAGCGCTGTTTGAAGAAGAATGTCATCATGCTCCGCAGGTCGGCCAGAGACGAGTGCATCGAACGCTCCTGCGGCCAATCCGTTCACAATTTCAATCTCTTTGCCCGCTTCTTCTGCTTTCTTCCGAATCAAACGCATCGTTGGTTCTAAGGTCGAAGGTAATGTCGCTACAACAGCAATACGGTCAAACCCTTCTACCGCCTTCTGCGCCATTAAATCATCAATCTTAACAATGGGAACACCAATGAGCCCGCGTGCACCATCAACGACTTCCCCCACAGAGGAGCATGTATTCAAGATCACATCTGCGCCTAATTCTTCACCATTGTGATAGTACTGAACAAGACGTCTTGCAACCCCAGGTGGAACATTCCCAGCCTTCACGACATCGCCAATCAGACTATCATCGATGATGTTCACGAGACGACAATCTGGTAGCATTTCTTGAAATACAGCCTTTAATGGATCGGCTAATCCTTGACCTGTGTATATTGCAACTACTGTTTTCATAGGATTACAACACTCCTTTTATAGTCGAATGAGCCGAGGTTCCGCCTGACAGCATAATGCTGTCAGGCGGAACCTCGACGTTAAATTACCAAATTATTTCTTTATCGGGACGTCTCAAGCTTCCTTCTTTCATAGGAGCTTCTTCAAACACCATACGCGTGGAGTAAAGAGGCTTCTTTTTCCCTTGTGGAGTAATGTTAATGACATCATCACCACGCCATTCAGTAATGAACTGCTGACCTACCGCAGTTTCAACGGTCGTGCGGAAGCTTAGTGGGAAGGTGATCGTAATCGTCTCACCTGCAAAAGCTTCATCTAACTGTAAGAAACAGCGGTTTACCCAACGACTTGCCTCTTTTCCATGACCCTCAATGACATTACCATTATGCTCGCGGTGGTATTTAATTTTGGTAAAGCCAGCCCATTCAGGAATTCTCACCAAGAGACGCGAAATATCTTCATGAACCTTCAGCACAAGCTTTCCTTCATGCGGAAGATAGCTATGTACATCTAGCCATTTCGAGCCACGGTTTAAGAGGAAATTCACACTTACCGTACCCTTATTCTCAGTCACCGTATTGCTCCAGCCCATAAACAAACCACGTGTACCTGAACCTAAGCAGCAAATCTGTAGGTCATTGGTATGACCACGTCCCTCAATTACGTCACTGACGAAATCATTCGGAGCAGAGTATCCGGCGAAGGAACCTCTTGTACGATCTGCGACTTTATAATGCGTGATGCGAGCGTGAACATCCTTCGAGCGATCCTCCGTTTGCTGAACCCAATCCAGATCTAATAGCTGTGATTCCGTCAAATGGTTTCTTAAGAAACGTTCAACGATGCCCCAGTACTCGACATAGCCACTTTGTGCCAGCGTAATCCCTGTCGAGATCAAATCAACAAGCGAGCAGGTTTCATGCTCATAAGCTTGCTCATGCATATCTCCAGGCGTCCACCCGAAAGAGGTCCCTACGTTTAGCGCCCAATCATAGCTCTTTTTCACCCAAGAAATCATAGCCGCGTTACCAGTAAAAGCACCAAAACGTGCGATGGCATCCAGGGTACCAATCCGTGTGTGGAAATGCCCACTGCGATACGCAAGCGCCGTATTAAAGCTACCGTCTTCGTTAAACACTCCACTGCGGTCAATAATTAACGCCGCAAAGTATTGACACAGTTCAAAGGCATCTTTGTTACCTGTAATCTCATGATATTTTAACAAAGGCATAATCAGACGGCCGCTAAAGGATGCAGGATCCGGAGCCAGTCGAAGTAGACTAGCATTTGAAGATGGCCATCCACCTTCTTTATATTCAGATGCAGGGTAGAACCAAATATCGCGCTCTTTAATCGCAATTCGCTTCAATGCTGCTACATGAAGGTCTGCAGCTTCCTTCACCTTCGGGTCTCCACTCTCCATATACCAGGAGGTTAAGGATAGAATAACAGCACGTTGATCAATAAGGTTCGCATTAGGCTCCCATTTATGATTCGGGTTGACTTGACGATAGCTTAGTCCATCTTCCTTGAAGAACGATAATAAATTAGAACGATATTTCTCCTCTGTCTCCATACCTTCTGTCGAACCACTCATATGTCGTGCTAACACCAAAGCATCAACCATTCGACCATGAGATGAACCATAATCCCAATCACCATGTGTCATATTCGCAGGCTCTGCCATCAAATCCGCCGCAAAAAACGGGATGCAGTTATGATCATGATCTGCCATACCAATAATGGCATTTATCGCATGTGCTGCTCTTTCTTCTAGCATTAATGTATCAGGTATCAATTGCTTCTCCATAACATCGTCTCCTTACGAGTTCATCTGCTCACTGGCCTCATATCCTACCATTTGAGCATTCTCATAGTTTTTGTATTTTGAAGTTTGTGTTCCGAAACCATCCGTCTTGTGCTAGCAGAGAAGACTCCTTCTTCTCCTTTATGGAACGAATTTCTTCACAGACCTTACCTAGTACGGCATTCAGTTCCTCCTTCCGAACAGGCTTCAGCAGATAATCAAGCACATGATGCCGTATTGCTTCTTTCGTATTTTCAAAGTCAGAATATCCACTAATAACAATTACTTTAATGTTTGGCAACACTTCCTTTAACTTGGCTAGTAATGCACGCCCATCCATACCTGGTATGAGCATATCCAGAAACATCAGATCTGGTCTAATCTCCATCGCCAGAGTAAAAGCATCATCCCCGTTCGCCGCTTCACCAGCGAACTTAAGTCCAAAAGCATCCCAGTTAATGGTTTGAATTAAGCCGCGACGAATCCATTTTTCATCATCTACAACCAAGACGCTGTGCATGTAATTACCACCTATAGCGAGGAAGTTTGTCATTTAGCCTTAATAAATATAAGCGAAGATCACTACTCGCCCATGTTCTCATTACACATGCTCTTTCACACTAATCGTCAATTGCGATTTAAACGTCCATGTTCCAGAACCAACATGAAATGTTTCGGCATCCCTATTCGCTGGTGAAGATGATTGCGCTGCATCTGAAGTAACATTTTGGCCTGGAACATGTATAGTTGCGGTAGTATTCGCTGGAACCGTGACGCTCATATTAAAACTTCCATCCTCCGATATGTTCCAATCTACTTGATGATGACCATATAAACTGTCATAACCAGCTTGTACCGAAGTGATCGTTCCACCTGGATGCGGTTGTATAATGGTATGTTTAAACCCTGGCTGCTCACGATCTGTCTCGAGACCTGCCATATAACGGAACATCCATTCCCCAACGGAGCCGAGCGAATAATGGTTAAATGAGTTCATGCTTGGTGTCTGAAAACCGTTATGCTCCGTATAACCATCCCAACGCTCCCAAATCGTTGTTGCACCATGCTTAATGGAGTACATCCAGGATGGAAATTCTTCTTGTGACAGCAATTTATAGGCTAGCTCCAGTTGACCATGATCCGTTAAGGCAGGCAATAGATAACCTACGCCTAGGAATCCTGTTGACAGCCGATTGCCTCGCGCTTGAATGTTGGCTGCCAAATGAGCTGCCGCTTGCGGTTCTTGTTCAGGCGTAAGAAGGCCGAATTGCAAGGCAAGCACATACACCGTCTGAGTCTCCCCATGAATGCGTCCTTGCTCATCCACAAATGCTTGACGGAAGGCCGTTGCAATATCATTGAATAATGCTTCAAAGCGCTGTTGATCTTCATTTCTTCCTACGGCTTCCGAGATTAGACTCATCACTTTCGTGCTGTAGGCAAAATATGCGGTTGCAAGTACATCCTTTGGCGTATCCGCATCAATAGATAGCCAGTCTCCATAGTTGGCATAATCCGGTCGTACCAAATTGTCGCTCATAGAGACGAGGTATTCGACCCAGTGTACCATCGCGTCATAATGGGTTTCGAGTATCCGCTTATCTCCATACATAAGGTACAAGGTCCAAGGAATTACAACACCTGCATCCCCCCAGCCTGCATTATCAGGAGCGAACCAGTTCAGACGTGTATTCCACATCTTATGTCGAATCCATCCCGCATCCGGTGCAACGTCCGTAAACGCACCTGATGGCTGTTGAGCATCAATCATATCCCACATGAACTTATCAAAGAATCGAGACACGTCCATATTGTACGTTGCTGTACGTGCGAAGATTTGCGCATCCCCAGTCCATCCGAGCCGCTCATCGCGTTGTGGGCAATCGGTTGGCACCGAGAGGAAATTCCCTCGTTGACCCCACGTAATGTTTGAGTACAACTGATTCACCATCGGATCCGATGTGACCAAGCTTCCTGTCACCTGTGTATCAGAATGAATAACTTTCCCAATAATCGTATCTAGATTAGGCTCACCAGGATAGCCAATAAGCTCTACATACCGGAAGCCGTGGAAGGTGAAATGTGGTTCGTAGCATTCAACACCTTCACCCTTTAACACATAATGATCCTGCTGAACAGCTACTCTCAGGTTATCTAGGTACATGGAGCCATCTGGATTGAGCATCTCAGTGTGGCTTACCGTTACTTGTGTTCCACGTTCTCCTGAAACGGTGAGTTCGGTCCAACCGACCATATTTTGTCCCATATCATAAATGTACGTGCCGGCTTCTGTCTTCCGCATACTAACCGGCTGCTGCGTACGTGTAATACGAACAGGTGGCTCAATCGTCGATGTCAGGAGACCATTATAGCCAGGTCTAATATCTGGTAGCTCCCACTGGGTATCATCGTATCCCACTTGATCCCAACCTGTACGCTCCTGTGTAGCATCGTAGCTTTCACCCATTATCATATCGGAGTAACGAATTGGACCATCCGTTGTCTTCCAACTACCATCTGTAATGAAGAGTTCTTTAGTACCGTTGGTATATTCCACGGACAATTGCATGAATAGGAAGGGACGTTCACCATAAATTTTATCCGCTAAAAATCCAACAGTTCCTGCATACCAGCCTTCACCCAAGATCACACCTACGGCATTGCTACCTTCATGCAAATTCGTAGTCACATCAAAGGCTTGCACCTGCACACGTTTATTGTAGTCCGTCCAGCCTGGAGCGAATAAATGACTGATGATCTCTCCATTTAATCTCAATTGATATAATCCTAAAGCGGTTACATATACGACAGCTCGCTTGACTCCGGCAGCCAAAGTAATATCCTTACGGAACAATGGTGCCGGTTGTCGCTCCAAGCCCAGCTCAGTCTTCCGCCCAATCCACTTCCCCTTCCAGCCCGTACGAGACAGAATGCCCATACTCCAGCGATTCAGCTCACTCCATGATTCGTCTGGATTCTCGTCTCCCCACACACAAACCTTCCAGAAGTAATCTGTATCTGACTGCAACTTCATTCCCTCATACACAATATGTGTAGATTGATCGCTCTCAATTGTTCCGCTATCCCACATGTCGCCTTCATTACGCACGAGTGCTTCCTTGGAGGTAGATACGAGAATGCGGTAAGCGATTTGCTTCACTTCTTGACTATCAGACTCCATCTTCCAGAATAAACGCGGTTGTTGCACGTCCAATCCAAGTGGTTCAACGAGATACTCTGTTCTACAATCAGTAACGACAAATGACATGTTGTTCTCCTCCGTAGATTGAATTAAATTATTGAATTAAATGAATGAATCTAATAATGGTACTTTTAGATGTCATGCTCTGAATTTCACTTCGCCCTGATCGGCTGCAAAGTAAATTCAAATGTCTGTTCCTTTGCTAGTACGAGATAAGTCTCCAGTGTGGGAGCATAGCCGCAGCTATGATTGCCGATGCCGCTCTGTGCTGCATCCAGCTTCAGCTCAATATGATTTAATTGCTGCAATGTATGCGTATGCGATTTGTTAGATAACTCCTCAATCGCATAGTAATGTGCACTCATATCGAAAAGGTGAGCCCCCGTCAGCAGCAGTCCATTTCCCTGATCGTCACAGTAGCTTCCAAAGCGAATATCTGCCTTGTTGCCATTCTCTTGCGGTTTAATGTAGGGAACAAATTGTTCGTCTACAGTCCCGCTATAGATACCAAGCTTCCCACTTTCCTTCCGATCGGAATAGCATTCATGAGGCCCTCGACCAAACCAAGACATCCGGTTAAACGTCTGAGGTATACCAAGCTTGATCCCCAGTCTTGGCAGCGGCGGCAGCTCACGTAAAGGCACAATGGATTGAACAAGACGCAGCGTTCCTTCAGGTGTAAAATGATAGCTCATCGTTCCGCGGAACAATGGCAACGCCCCACTTGCACCAATAACCTGCTCAACCAAGATGCTACATCCGCCTTTATCTTCATGCTGTAAGATGACTTTACGGACATCCGAATGAAGACGATTGTAGCCCGCTGCTCTCCAAGCTTTGGCCAAATGGACATCATTATCGAGCGGTGCACGCCATACATTCATGACAGGTCCCTTCGTAAGTAAGGGCAGCCCTTGAACCTCCCACTGTCTCAGCTCACCAGTCGTTTTATCCAGGACTGCAACCCAATCAACACCGTTAATCTGAATGGATGCGAGTGTTTCTTCTGTACGTAAACCTTGCGCCTGCTCTGAGTAGGACACGGCTACTTCTGCCTCCATGAGCTTTACATCCTGATCTCCCTCCATGCTTCCTAACGGTATATCCGCCCAAGCAACTTCGTGCCCTGCTTCCGCCCAGATCGTTGGATGACGCAGCGAGAAGCTGACATGCAGCCAATGTTCACTACCTGCAATGAGTAGTCGCTTCGAGAACGGAATACTCACGGTTGTACATTCTCCAGCAGGCGTGTCCAGAACAGGAAGCTCACCTGTATCGATCACTTGACCTTGTTGATACAATGTCCATTGTCCTCGTAAATGCGATAGAGATAGGAAATCAAATCGATTTTCTATGCCTATAACCTCAGGATCCTGACTTGATTGCGTAATTCGCACCGGTTCAATAACCTTTTTATATTCGAGTAAAGAAGCTTTCGGCGTATTATCAGGAAATAGCAACCCATCTAGGCAGAATGTTCCACTATGCAGCTCTTCTCCAAAATCGCCGCCATAGGCATACCATGTGTCACCGGCTGAGTCCTTTTTCAAGATAGAAAGATCTCTCCATTCCCAGATTAAGCCACCTAGAAGTCGAGGATATTGATAGATCGTATCCCAATACTCACTCAGATTACCCACGGAATTGCCCATCGCATGACCATATTCACACATCAGATTAGGCCGCGAGTCTTCCTTCTCTCCCTCTTGCTTCAGCATGTCAACCGATGGATACATGGTGCTCACAATGTCTACGACTTCAGCATCATAAGCACGTTCGTAGTGAATCAGCCGCGTTGGATCAGCTGAACGAATCCAAGCCGCCATCGCATCATGATTTTTGCCATATCCTGATTCATTTCCAAGCGACCATACGATGATGCTCGGGTGATTCTTATCCTGTTCAACCATTCGTCTCGCACGATCGATATAAGCTTCAGTCCAATCCGGGTGATCAGATAGATAGCTCTCTGCTGCTCCCTTCGCAAACCCGGGAAGCTCTTGATTCACACGTTCCCCGGTTAGCGCGAATCCGTGTGTCTCCAAGTCAGCCTCGTCGATGACATACAAACCATATTGATCACACAAATCCAACCATCGAATATCATTGGGATAATGAGACAATCGCACTGAATTGATGTTATACTGCTTCATTAAGACTATATCCTGAACCATATCAGCTACCGTAATAACCGCGCCGTGCTCTGCATGAAACTCGTTTCGATTCACGCCTTTAATGATGACGGATCTACCATTAACGAAGAGCTGACCCTCACGAATACGAATATCTCGGAAGCCAATCTTCAGGCTGCGAACCTCTTGCAATGCCTTTGTCTCCTCATCATATAGCTGAATGAGCAGCGTATAGAGATAAGGTGTCTCCGCTGTCCATAATTGAGGAGCTTGCACGGTCTCCACCAGGCCCAGCTGAATTTCTTCCTGAGGGCTTAGCTGAAGCAACTGGTCATGGTTGTATTCAAATACATATGCTCCCTCCTCATCTAGAAGAGCGATATGTAATTGACAAGGGGAATGAGCCTGTAAGCTTCGATTCATGACCTGAATCTTCATTTCAAGCTGACTTGATGTGTAGTCTTCAGATAGAATCGTTCTTACGCTTAGATCTCGAACACCTACAACGGACTCCGCCAGCAAATATACATCACGAAAAATACCGCTAAGTCGCCATTTATCCTGCGATTCAAGATAGCTTCCTGTTGACCATTGGTACACCTCTACAGCCAGAAGGTTGCTTCCCGTTTCTAGCAAATCTGTAATTCTGAATTCAGAGGTATAATGACTTCCTTCGCTATAGCCTACAAATTTCCCATTCACCCATACTCGAAAGGCGGAATCCACCCCTTCAAATACTAGATAGATTTCACGTTCCGACCAATCTTCCTTCTTCAGGAACTCTGTCCGATAGCAACCTGTTGGGTTACGTAATGGCACATGCGGCGGGTCTACAGTAAAAGGATAAGGACAGCTACTATACTGCGGATGCCCATATCCATGAAGCTGCCAGTTCGATGGAACGGGAATGGTATTCCAATCCTCTGAAGCAGTAAAATCCGCTTGTTGATAGCCTGCCGGAACTTCTATTGGAGATGCAGCGTAAAAGAAATCCCACATTCCATTCAGTAATTGATAATATGGAGAATTTGCCCTATCCCCTTCTAAAGCGCTTACAATAGAATCGAATACCGTCATAGCAGCTCGAGGCAACTCGCGATTCTGTGACAGTATACGTAAATCCCCCCATACAGGAAGCTGATCGCTGTCCACAAATTCAGTATTCTTCGTCATCCCATAGATCACTCCAATTTGGTAGATAAGATTATGATCTTTCATGTTGTAAAATCTAGGCATCCTTAGGCAACTTTCAAAAAAAGATGCCTTATTTTACGTTCATATGTAATAGGCATCTCTTAGAAGTTTGTTGTTCGAATCATAGAATTGTTATTTTTCTGAACTGATACAGGATTTTCGTTCTATAAAGGTTGTGTCTACTTTAATTTTACTTTTGACATCGAGGCCTTTCTCAATGGAATCCGCTAGCATATCAACGGCCAATACAGCCATTCGCTCTTTATCCACATGGATGGTCGTAAGCTCTGGAGTGACGATCACCGACTCTTTAATATTATCGAATCCAATGATTGAGGTATCCTCTGGAACTCGAACACCTAACTCAGCCATCGTCTTCATCGCACTAATCGCAATATAATCACATTCACAGAACCACGCGGTGGGTAAACCTTCTCCTCGATCGATGATCGCCTCAAGCTGTCTTTTCAAAGATTCCTGAGATGTTAAGATCGTCGGGGCTACGGATAATCGGTTAGCAGCAGGTAGTACAACACCATGCTCCTTCAGTGCCGCTTGGAACCCACGTTCACGTTCCTCAAAATTATGAATTCTAACACTTGAGGCGATATATCCAATCGACTTATGACCCGTTTGACATAGGAAAGTCCCCGCTTGATAAGCCCCCATCATATTATTAATACCTACAAATTGTACTGGCATCTCGTCATAGCATGTATCAAGAACCACGACATTCGGTAGCTGCTCTTGAATGTAATAAATTTGTTGACGGGATAAGTTGGTACCTAGAACGATAACCCCTTGATTTCGATTATGCTCCCCGACCTGTTCAATCTCCTGTTCAAAATACTCCATATTCACCTTGGAGTACATCAGATGATACCCCTTCTGCCTACAGCGTTCTTCAATGAACTGGATTAGCTCTTGGAAAAAGGGCTGCTGGTAATACTCCTCCAGCACGATACCTGAATTCGTACATACGAGAAAAACTAACGAATTATTGGAATGCTGCAGGCCAGTGACACTAGATTTTGATAAGTCTTCTGAGCCTTCGGCCACTTTCTTCGCTGCTGAAGCTCTAATCTTCGGTGTATATCCTGCTTCCGCGGCAATTTGCAGAATACGATCGCGTGTCTCCTGTCCAATGCCAGGTTTTCCATTAAATGCGAGTGACACTGCTGCCTTAGACACATTCGCCAACTTGGCGATATCCTCCATCTTCATACTTCATCGTTCTCCATTCATTAATCACATGTTTAGTTAACTTTAGTTTACAACGAATTACTAATCACTGCAATAGTTAACTAAAATATTTAACTTAACTTAGTACAAGTTTAGTTAAAAGTGACTAAAATATTGAAAAATTCTAATTGACCGCACTTAACACAGATGATATTATGGCATCGTAAGCGATTTCTTTTTTTATTTTGTTTAGTTAATAGAACTAAACTATCTCATTCTTGTTAAGACTTAACTAAACCTATTTCATAGGAAACGGAGAATCGATCATGAAAAAATTCAAGCTTGGTTATGCTCCTACTCGTCGGTTTACCTTCAGCGCTGAAGACGCCTTCAAATACAAGGTGCAGATCCGCAAGCAAATAGAAAGCTTTGGTATGGATATTGATATCGTTGATTTAGAGGGCTTGAATGAGGAAGGTTTGTTGTATGACGATCATATTAATGCCGACCTCATCGCAAAGCGCTTTAAAGAGGAAGATGTCGATGCTGTATTCGTCCCTCACTGTAATTTTGGTACAGAAGATACAGTTGCACGTGTAGGTAAAGCACTTGGTAAGCCGCTCCTGCTCTGGGGACCTCGGGATGAGGCACCTTTAGAAGACGGAATGCGACTTCGTGATACGCAATGCGGAATTTTTGCAACGGGTAAAGTACTTCGTCGGTTTGGCGTTCCTTTTACATATGTGACAAATAGCTGGGTGACAGATCCCGTATTCGAACGTGGATTCACGAACTTCATCGCCGCGTCAAACGTCGTACGACATTTTAAAAGCCTCCGTATTCTCCAAATTGGTCCACGCCCCGCCTCCTTCTGGACGATGATGTGTAATGAAGGTGAGCTCTTGGAACGTTTCGGAATTGAGATTCACCCGATTACATTAGTAGACATCCAGTTGCGTACGAAGAAAATCGAAGCTAGCAACAGTGCAGCTCTGCTAGAAGTAATGGACTATATCAAAGAAAAGCTAGATTACAGTGAAGTGACAGAACAGGATGTTCGTAGAATCGCCGCACTTAAAGTTGCGATGAAGTCTTTCGCTCAAGAGACTGGCAGCAGCGCGATCGCTATTCAATGCTGGTCTTCCTTACAGGAAACGATGTCTATCATGCCTTGTCTAGCAAATGCAATTCTTACCGATGAACAGATTCCTGTTACGTGTGAGACAGATATTCATGGCGCAATTACATCCATTATGGTGCAAGCCGGAGCAATGAATCAGCATCCAACCTTCTTCGCAGATATTACAATACGTCATCCAGAGAATGAAAATGGTGAGCTACTCTTCCATTGTGGTAATTTCCCGGTATCCCTATCTGTGGAACAGAAGCCGAAGCTACGTAAGCATTTCCTATTCGATGACCACGCACCTGGAACACATGAAGGCGAAATTCGCGGCGGCAGTATGACGATTGCTCGCTTTGATGGCGATCATGGAGAATATTCGATGTTCTTAGGTCGCGCCAAAGGTATTCAAGGTCCATATACTCGCGGTTCATATGTATGGGTGGAAGTGAACGATTGGCCGCTATGGGAAGAGAAGCTTGTGAAGGGGCCTTATGTCCATCACTCTGTTGGTATTCATGCTAATGTAATTCCAGCCATCTATGAAGCTTGTAATTATATTCCTGGACTCACCGCTGATCCTGTGGATCCGACGGAAAAAGAAATCCAAAGCTGGTTAAGAGGCTCTGACTTAGTTCGTAAGCAACCCTCTAATATTATTGTCTGAGAATAAACCTTTCGAAGTACCTGCAAAGATGAACGACCCCATTAGTTGATGTAATTATCGCCAAATAGAAATTATCAGTTCCGCCTACGGTGTAATTTATAAATTCTATTGTGGTAAAGAAAAGAGGAGATACTTATGGATACAAGAGCGTTAAAAATCAAAGCAGCGCATATTCGCAAGGACCTACTCACAATCATTCATCGTGCAAAAACCGGCCATACCGGCGGCTCGTTAAGTAATACAGATATTTTGACGGCATTATATTATGACATTATGAACATTGACCCCACAAATCCAAAATGGGTGCTTCGAGATCGGTTTATTGCAAGTAAAGGGCATTCCGTTGAATCACTATGGTGCATTCTCGCGGATAAGGGCTTTTTCCCAAAAGAAGAGTTAGAGACTTACAGCCAATTCGGTACGCGTCTCATTGGACATCCGAATAATAAGGTTCCAGGCATCGAAATGAATACAGGTGCTCTCGGGCATGGCTTGCCGATTTCTGTTGGTATGGCACTAGCTGCTAAACGTGATGGTCTCCCTTACCGGGTCTTCTGTCTTATGGGAGATGGCGAACAAGCGGAAGGCTCTAACTGGGAAGCAGCGATGGCTGGCGCTCACTACAAGCTGGATAATCTCGTTGGTATCATCGACCGCAATCGACTGCAAATAAGTGGTGCTACGGAAGATGTTATGGGATTAGAGCCTCTTGAAGAGAAGTGGGCAGCCTTTGGATGGAATGTCGTCTCCATTAACGGCAATGACATGGATGAATTGATTGAAGCATTCCGTGCAGCTCCAATCTTATCTGGTAAGCCGACATTAATTATGGCCAACACTGTTAAGGGTAAGGGTGTCTCCTTCGCCGAGAACGTTCCCGCATGGCATCATCACGTACCGAATGATGAACAATTAAAGCTCGCACACGCGGAGCTTGATGCATACATTGAAGATCTTATTCATGAAGGACAGGTGATCTAGTATGAATACCATTCCAAATCGTCAGGTCATTTGTGAAACGTTGCTTGAACTCGCGAAAGAAGATAGAGATATTATGGTGCTGGCAAGTGATTCACGGGGTTCTGCTGCGATGGGTCCCTTTGCTAATACGTACCCTGAACAGTTCGTCGAGGTTGGCATAGCGGAGCAGAATATCGTCGGGATGTCTGCGGGCTTAGCACACAGTGGTAAGAAGCCTTTCGTCACTTCTCCTGCCTGCTTCCTGAGTATGCGCAGTATTGAGCAGATTAAAGTCGATGTTGCTTATTCTCATACGAATGTTAAGCTCATTGGCATCAGTGGCGGCGTCAGCTATGGAGCGCTAGGTATGTCGCATCATTCCGTTCAGGATATTGCCGTCGCAAGGGCTATTCCAGGTCTTGCCATCGTGCTTCCAGCCGATCGTCATGAAACGAAGAAAATGACCGAAGCACTAGTGCAATATGACGGTGGGGTTTATGTTCGTATTGGTCGGAATGCGGTTGAGGATGTGTATGAATCCGATGACTATCCTTTTGAAATCGGCAAAGCCGTAACGATGCGGCAAGGCACAGATATTACTATTATTGCTACTGGGGAAACTGTTCGCATTGCATTAGATGCATCCAATCGACTCGCTGAAGATGGCGTTTCCTGCCGAGTTCTGAATATGCATACAATAAAGCCATTGGATGAAGCCGCAATTATAAAGGCTGCTCAAGAAACAGGACGGATCATTACTGTCGAAGAGCACAGTATTTTCGGCGGCTTGGGTGCAGCAGTAGCAGAAGTCGTGGTACAGTCTCATCCCGTTCCTATGAAAGTATTAGGGATCCCTGACGAGCCTGCGATCGCTGGTAAAACATCTGAAGTATTCCGTCACTATGGGATCACTGATACGAATATTCAGCAGATCGCTCATCAGCTCATTAACAAGTAAAGGGTGCAAAGAGGATGAATCCAGAGAGGTATATTCTAGCCATTGACCAGAGCACATCTGGCACCAAGGCATTAGTCGTTGACCGATCCGGGAATGTCATTGCTCGAAGCTCCAAGGAGCATAAGCAGTACTATCCACAGCCCGGATGGGTCGAACATGATCCCCTTGAAATCTATGAGAATGTCATTGCAACGGCCCTCTCCTGTATGGAGAAGGCCGGCATTGCTTCGGGAGATATAGCCACATTAACATTAACTAATCAACGTGAGACGGCGCTCATCTGGGATCGTGTTACAGGACTTCCGATTCACAATGCGATCGTCTGGCAATGTCAACGTACCGCACAAATATGTGTACAATACCAAGAAAGTAAATACGAACAGTTAGTAACGAATAAGACAGGTCTTATGCTTGATCCTTATTTCTCAGCGACCAAGCTACAATGGCTCCTAGATCATGTCGATGGAGCGCGCGATCTTGCAGCTGAAGGACGCCTGCTTGCTGGAACCATCGATAGCTGGATTATCTGGAAGCTTTCAGGTGGCATAGTCCATGCGACAGACTATACAAATGCAAGTCGAACCTCTCTCTTCAATATCCATACCTTGCAATGGGATGAGGAGCTGTGTTCGCTATTTCATGTCCCCTCCTCTCTGTTGCCAATGGTTAAACCATCGGATACAATCTTCGGATACACCAAGGATCCCTCAATATTCGATGTAGAAATTCCAATCTCCGGAATTATCGGTGACTCACAAGGGGCGTTGTTCGGCCAAATGTGCCACCAACCCGGGATGGCGAAGGCTACATACGGTACAGGTACCTCAGTGATGATGAACATCGGTGAGAAGCCGATGACATGCGGAGAAGGACTTGTTACGACCATCGCCTGGGGAGCAAATGGTACAGTTACTTATGCACTTGAATCGGTGCTACGGACGACGGGTGACAGTATCAAATGGATCCGTGACAATTTAGGCTTGTTCACTACCTTTGATGAAATGCAGGCACTACTCAAAAGCATCCCATCGAATGAAGGAGTCTATCTTGTTCCTGCATTTGTTGGGATGGGTGCTCCTTACTGGGATCCCTTTGCACGAGCTGCCATCATGGGGATGAATCGCTCTACAGGACGTGGACATATTATTCGTGCCGCACTGGAGAGTATCGCCTATCAAGTCAAAGATTCTGTGATGTTCCTTCAAGAAAAGTCAGGCATCCCGCTTTCAGAGTTACGTGCAGACGGCGGCGCCTCTGCAAATGATTGGCTCATGCAGTTTCAAGCCGATCTACTCGACCATCCACTTACTCGTTCAACCTGTGCTGAGCTATCGGCTATGGGCTCCGTATACTTAGGCGGTCTAGCAACCGACTTCTGGAGCGACCTCGACCTCGCTGACCTAGCGTCTAGCTCAAATCTTTATGAATCTTTTACTCCGAATATGAGCGAGGCCATAAGGCAGCAGCTATACTCGGGATGGAAAGATGCTGTGCTCACAGTTGTTCATACAAAGGATACAGCTTCAATAGAAGTTGTATAGATTAAGAAAATCACCCTGTCGGGTGAATAGGCTGCCTCTGCTAGTTTAAATTTGCAGCTTAGCAGCATATTTATAGATTATGGAGCACATGCTACCGTACTTCCGCAGATTTCCGGTGGTTAGGCGAGTAAGAATGAAAGTAGATTGGGAGCATTTTGTTTAGATGGAACGCCTTATAGGGAAACCCTCCCTATAAATTAGCACACAGTTGTTATATGAACAGATTATAGGGAATTCCTCCCTATATATTGGCCAATTTCTATAGAAAACACCAATTCCAGTTGAATTATAGGGAACAATTCCCTATAGTCTATCAAAACGACTCATAAATAGAGAGTTATAGGGAGGAATTCCATATAACTCTCTATTTTTTGCACTCCATGCGCTCATTTCTTGCATAGCCTATATCCCGTGTGCCACAGCGTATCGCTTTATTCACATTTCTGTAATGCTGCTGTCTTCACATTCATCCCTCCTTCTTTTTAACGCTTCAGATGGGTGGGGGGACGGCAGTGTAAAACTAATACTTTCTTATATTTGAACATGAACGGGCAACCACTAATTTTGATTTAAAACGGGACTTAGCTTCTCCACACTTTACGGATTAGGGAAAACCTCCCTAATATTATCCGATTATCGGTGCAATTTGCGGCTTTTAGGGAATTCCTCCCTAATAAATGCTTGAATACTCTCTTTTTGAATGAATCACCCCGATAATCAGGGAGGTTTTCCCTAATTATCACTTGGTGCACGATATAACTCACATTATTAGGGAGGTTTTCCCTAATTTCCGCCTCGGGTTATCTACCGCAAAGTCACTTCAGAGGCGAAAATCCCCTTCCTATGCAAAAATAATAAAATCCGCTCTCAACGAAAGTACATCGTTGGCAGCGGATTTTGGTTATTCATCCATTTTCGATTAATGAACGTTTGCTGAATGACTCGTAAAATAATACGCACCCGAGCCCGTTTGTATGCAGAGATAGCCATCTTCGTATCCGATAATCTTAAGCTGATTGTTGCTAGAAACAATTTCATTGTCCTCTAAGACTCCATCAGCCGATGAAGAAGGAATATAGAAGTTCGCACGGCAATTCACAGGAATATCCGCTTTCAGACTCAGGCGATTTCCTTCTCGCTTCCATTGAACCTTTGCCAGGCCTACACGTAAATCATGCTCTACATCCACCCAATCTAATCCATCTAGGTGACTTGGCTTGATGTGAATCACGAATTGTTCAGTTTCCAGATCATAATGATAATCAAATCCCGCTAAGCCTCGATACAACCACTCTTCTAAATGACCCAGCATGAAATGATTCTGTGATTTCCCTACTGTCGGACCGTCCCATGCTTCGGTTAGTGTCGTTGCACCATGCTTAATCTGATATCCATAGCCTGGTTCATCCGATTGCTGCGACATCTTCCAAATGATATCGGAACGCCCCCCTAACTCGAGTGCATTCAATACATATCGATGCCCCACATCCCCTGAGGTTGTACGACAACCCCGTTCCTCAATTCCTTGTACTAAAGCTCTGAATATGGTTTCCTTGTATGGTTCCTCAACTAAGTCCACGATGAGAGGCATTGCACAAGCAGTGTCACTACCTGTCGCATACTGTACCTTCAGTGGATCAAAAAACTCCGCATTAAAAGCTGATTTAATCCGAGTAGCCAGCTTCTTGTATGCTTCTTCTTCCGCACGTTTTCCAAGCAGAGAAGATATATTTGTCATCACGGTCGTAAGCTCATAAAAAATCGCCGTTTCTGCTAAAGCAACAGGCGTATTCTGGGAAAAACCAGGCCCTTTGGGACCAATATCATACCAATCGCCAAGACCTTCCCGCAGAATATAGCCATCCGATTGCTGTACTAAATAGTCGATATATCTTCGATAGCCTTCATAATGACGTTCAAGAATACTTCGATTGCCATAACGCTGATAAGTCTGCCACGAGGCCAGTATATAGGCGCCCCCCCAAGCGGCGGCCTCACGAAAAACCTGCCATGGTGCTTGAAATACCACGTATTCTGGTGCTGTCGTAGGGATGAGTCCATTCGGTAATTGCGCATCAGCCATATCACAGAAAACCTTGGACATTATTGCCTCTACATCATAATTCAACATGATTGAAGGTCCCATCAAATGTACCTGCTCCAGCCATCCCAGCTTTTCTCGATGAGGGCAATCTGTAAAGATACTTTTCATATTGCTTAGAATAGACCAGTTAATAATTTCATGAATGCGATTTATTAGCGGATCCGAACAATGAAATTTGCCTGTTACTGAAATATCAGGATATATCATTTGCCCTTTGATATCCCATAATATCGCTTTCTCGTGGGACATGCTTTGCCCTATCGGCCCCTTCGCGACAATAGCTCCCTCCACCTGCACATAACGAAAGCCATAATAGGTAAACCGCGGCTTCCATATCTCACGTCCGGCACCACGTAACACATAATTCAACCGATAAGGTGATCCGGTCTGCGACTGATCGGCTAAACCATTGTTATCAAGCAGTTCAGCCGGGGTTAATGTTATAACCGTACCCCGCAAGCCTTCCACTTCGATTATAGGCCAACCTGAGAAGTTCTGACCAAGGTCAAAAACATAGACTCCTGGCTGGGGTTCCATGATAGCTACGGGTTCAAATATTTTCATCACTTTTACTGGTGGTGCTGTCTGAGCCTTCATTTCCCCCATCGGTGGACTTACTACAGCTGCAGCATCCCAATCATTCAATTCCGCAAAACCAGGACGGTTCCACCCCTGCTGCTCTAGGCTGGCATCATAATCCTCGCCCCCATAAATACAGGAGAAGGTTAACGGACTTTTTCCCTGTTGCCAGGTCGAATCCGTTGAAATGATCTCTGTTGTACCATTGTCATATTCAATAAGAAGATTGCAAATACATTTCGGTTTCCCATAGGAATCTCGAAATTTCGTATAACGCCCACCTTCCACATTATAAAAACCGTTGCCAAGCATAATACCTACCGCATTGACACCTTCCTCTACGCTGGCCGATATATCATACACCGTATAAAGGCAGGTACGATCATATTCCGTCCATCCTGGATCCAATTCGTAATCCCCAACCTTGACCCCATTCAAGCTTAGCTCGTAATGACCAAGTCCGCTGATGTACGCCCTTGCTCGTGTAACTGCTCCTTTTATAGTAAATTCACGACGATATATCGGCATCGATGTACCTGTATGATTATCTGCTAATCCAATCCATGCCCCACACCATTCCTCCTTCTTTAATAAGCCCATTTCCCACCATTCTATTGGACTTTCAGAGGGTTGGTCATGCTCATCCCATACTTTCACTTGCCAGTAATATCGTTTTTTCGAAAAAAGCTCCGGTCCTTCGTAGACGATCCCTGTCTGTTGAGAGCCTATTATTATCCCGCTATTCCAAATTTCAGAATCTATATTAGCTTTGTGCTCAAGTTCGTTAAATACCCGAATTTGATATGCAGTTTGTTTTCTTGCCCTTCCTGAATCGACATTATAGCTCCAGCTTAAGGTTGGTCGTTCAACGTCAATCCCTAGCGGGGATTGAATTCCTTCTGTCCACATATTATCGATGCGCAGTTTATTGTTCATTGACGCTCTCCAATCCCGCTAGTAATTGATTGAGTCGTCTGCAGAATTAAAACACCATGCTCGGGAATTTCCGTATTTCCATGTATCCTTCGAGCTCCAAGAAGATCAAGCTGTGCTTCTTCTCCAATGTGAACCGATACCGGTTTATCGTTATGATTTAGCACAAACATGTAACGCTGACCTTCCTTTTCCCTAACAGTTACCTCTACACCTGCTGGTGTTTCAAGAATAGCGTTAATCTTTTTACGCTCGGTTATGCGCTTTAAGAACATCGACAAGAACGACGCTTCCGGATCTGATGCAATATACCACGCTTCTCCCTTACCGAACTTATTTCGTGTCAGCACAGGCTTTCCAGCATAAAATTCTCGGCCGTATACCGCTTCAATGTCGGCGCCCTCAGTATGAAGCAAATCACATAAGTGACCGCATTGGAAGGTACCCTCTATACCCAGATCACTATGTTGCCCTACCATAACCATGGAGTTTGACTGATCAGGGAATAACGCATCAATCTCCTCTATCCAAATGCCAAGCAGCTTTCTTAAGTGACCTGGATAACCCCCAAGCGTTACCAGATTGTGTTCATCTACAATCCCACTGAGGAATGTCGTAACAAGCGTACCTCCCCGCTCCACGAATTCCTCCAGCTTGTTGGCGTAATTCGGCTTCAGCATATAGAGTACTGGTGCGATGACAACCTCGTATTCTTCTAGATTCGTATCTGTACCAATCATATCTACCTGAATATTATGGTCATACAAGGCATCGTAATATTTTTCAATTTGCTCCACATATCGGAGGCGTGCGCTAGGTCCGCTCGAATGCTCAATAGACCACCAATTTTCCCAGTCAAACAGAATGGCAACCTTCGCGCTCGTCTTCGCATTCAGGAGTGTATCACCTAAACGTTGCAGTTCTTGCCCAAGCTCTGTACATTCTTGAAATACCCTCGTATTCTCATGACCGCAGTGATCAATGACAGCTCCATGGAATTGTTCGTATGCCCCTACGGAGCGTCTCATTTGGAAGAACATGACCGACTCTGCCCCACGCGCTATCGCCTGATAGCTCCACAATCGCATAACACCGGGGCGTTTTAATGGATTGATATCCTTCCAATTGATCTGACTTGGGCTTTGCTCCATTAACATATACGGTGCACCGTCCTTGAGCCCTCGCATCAGATCATGACGCATAGCGATACGACTCATCGGCATGTCATTGGTTGGATAGGTATCCAGTGCTACTACATCTAGCTCTTTCGCCCATTTGAAATAATCGAGTGGCTTATACGTTCCATTCCCTTGAAAATTGGTCGTGACCATAGCGTCTGGAATCACAGCTTTAATGGCATCACGTTCTAGCTTGTAACATTTCAATATGCTATCTGAATTGAACCGATCGTAATCAAGAGATATGCCTTGAAAAGCAGTCTTATCATGATTTGCGTCTAGATGCTCACTCAAGGAACTCGGCAATACTATTTCATTCCAATCGTAAAACGTATGTCCCCAAAATGAGGTATACCATGCCCGATTTAGCGCCTCCAGCGATCCATATCGCTCTTTCAGCCATTCGCGAAACTCACATGCACAGTTCTCACAATAACATCTCCAGCCATACTCATTATTCACATGCCACAGTAACACCGCTGGATGATCCTTATATCGCTCCGCCAGAACACTTGCCATCTTGGTGGAGAATTTCTGATATGCCGGACTGTTAGGACAGGAGTTATGTCTCCGCCCGAACATTCGCTTCTGCCCTTTCGTATCAACCGTCAGAACATCGGGATATTTGCTTGCCATCCATGCCGGATGGGCAGCCGTGCTTGTTGCCAAGCAGGCATGAATCCCGTTCTCATGCAGCATATCCATCACGTCATCCAACCATTGGAACTGAAAGGTCTCTTCATCGGGCTGATTTAAAGCCCATGAAAAAACGTTAACCGTTGCAATATCAATCCCGGCAAGCTTAAATAATCGCATATCCTCTTTCCAGATTTCCCTGGGCCACTGCTCCGGATTGTAATCTCCACCAAACAGAATCTTTCCCCATTTATTTTTCATCTGTAATCACTCCTTTAAAGCTGCTGATGTAGCAACCGTGATGGAACGGAATTCAGGAAAAGTGTTACACGTTGAATCACCCGGTTGCGGCGGTCTACTTGCAGTGTAGAAATGATAGAGAACGCCATTATGGGTTATAACCGATGGCTTATGTGCATACGTTTCATCAAGTTCACCAACGGCTCCAACCGTAATAATAGGCTCGGAGGATTTTGTCCACGAATAAATATCTTGTGATACCGCGATTCCTTCCTGCGCCTTCTTGTAGTTGTATCCAAAGTAGAACATTACCCATTGATCATGGTCACGCAGTACACATGGATCACTAACGAAACCGCTATCCCAAGCGTCACTCGTTACTTGAATGACCGGGTTATGCTCATAACGCTTCCATTGCATTAAGTCGGTAGATGTCGCCAGTCCCGTCTGCTCAATCCAACGTCCGTGATTCTGGTTCTTAGCATTGTAGAACAAATAGAATAATCCATCATGCTCTACTAAGCATTCCTTATACAGGCCACCTATCTCCCACGGTTCACCATTCTCAGGGACTAGAATAGGCTCTTCTATGCGGTTCCATGTCAGCAGTGTTTCATCCTCAGTCCATGCGAGACCAATTTTGGCAGACCCTTCTTCGTATCCATCACCAGGATAGGAATGATAGGTAAGCCAGTACTTCCCGTTCCATTTTTTTAGTGTCCCAGCGCCATGTAAGTCGTTATCCCGCAAAATCCAAGTACCGGCAACATTCCTTGAATCCCATTTCGATCCGTTCTCATCTCGTTTCAGAATAATCGCTAAATGCTCCCAATGTAGTAAATCATCGCTCACAGCAAGCGCAGTTTGATAGCCTTTACCATCGAAACCGACATACATCATATAAAATCTTTCATTATGCCGAAATACGAACGGACAGTCCACGGCATGATAATCAAATGCACCTTCAACTCCTGAACCAACCAATACGGGTATCCCTCTTTTATAAGGGGTTAAGCAATTTTGAATATCTATGTCATCCAGCCTCCTCAATATTCGATATTGATTCACAAGATTCGTACGTTTAATTTATATCCCATAATGCTACTCGAACTGGACCGTATAAACCACCCGTTGGAAAAGCCGCTTGCCATTCTGGACGCTCTGTTCGATCCCAATAGGTGACCTCATGGTTCGCCCCGATCAGACTGGTTGGACGACCGTATTCATAATGCGTTCCAAGCGTATTCGTAATTCGAACCCGCAAGCGGTGCACACCTGCGTCAAGCTGACCAAGAGCAAAACGATAAGGTCTCCACACACGTACACCTAACGGCTGTCCATCCAACCAAACTTCAGCAGTTCCGCGAACATGACCAAGCTCAAGTGCTCCCTCTGACGCCTGTTCAACATGAATCGTTGTCTCGTATTCAACAGCACCGCTATGATGCGGTAAATGTAATTCTGTTCGCCAATCTCCAAGCCCGCCTGGGAATGGAACCACTTCAAAGCGAATTGGATCTGTAAGAACTGCTGCTTCAGTCTTAGTGCCTTGCGGCTCAACTCTTATGACAGCGATTGTTCCTGCTTGCTGCGGAGCAAATGAAGCTTCCCCTCCATCTAGCGCAACTTCATCGCCCCCAACCCAAACACGTGCTGTTCCAATTGTTGATAACCGGAAACCATGAGCACCGACCGGGAGTGGAAACCGGAGCCAAACGGTCTTTGCGATCGTATTCAAATTCGCAACAAGCGGTACAGGTGAGGATGAAGGGACAGAATCCGGCATGAGCCAGCCTACGCCTGGCAATGGATGAGGGCGTGGGTTAATCCAGAGAGATTCTGTTTCTGAAAAATGCATAACCGCTTCATGTGTAACAAGAGACGGGTTATCCTGCTCATCAAGCCAATCAGTTCCTGTGCAAAAGGATATGGAATCCCCCCCTCTTAGCTCGATACGTCCGTCTGCGAAAACATCTCCCAGACCTTCAGGCATAACGAACCTAACTTCATTCTCACCATCCTGCCAGTACGCAGTGACGTCCACTTCTTCCTGTCCTTGACGATGATATGGATTGAAATCCCCATGCTCCGTAACGGTCTTGCCATTAATCTGCAAGATTACGCGTCCACGCGCTGCAAAGACAATTCGAACCTTGTTCACAATACTTGCTTCCGGTGCCGCAATGATTCTTCTCAAGCTGGTACCTGAATTCGGATGGCTAGAATGAATGTAATGAGGTAAAGCTTCTGCAGCCTCGGCGTTCAATTCAAAGCTGGCACGAATGGCAGCATTGGATAGTGCCTCCGCACGAATCAGCACCGTGTTCGCCCCTTCTTTCAGATCAATCCAGGCTGTTTTCTCTTCAGGTCCACCCGTCCACTCTAATTCAACACCGTTTACCATACAGCTGATATCCGCATTACTCTCCGCTCTTGCAAAATATTTTCCCGCTTGAGGTGCAATCGCGTTAGTATTGGCCCATACAATATCACCTTTTTGAACTTCACCCAGGTACAAATAGCGGCGCGGCACACGTCCCATCCGTCCAGCCCATGAACGGAAAGCTAAATCACCAAATATTTCACTGTAAACAAGTGGGGTAGCCTTCTCAGGATCAAAGGCACTTCCTTTGTGAACATACCAATACGCAGATTCACTCCAGAGTCTTTCCTCCCAATTATCTTCATCCTCCTGCGGCAAAAACCATTTGGAGCTTAATCCATCCTCATCTGAGCGCTCTGTACGAACATCCATAACCCGTCTCTCTGGTGGCATTAATCCACGGTCATCGCCGTGTAGATCAAAGTCTCCATAGCGGTTATCCAGCGTCGGTTCAACACGAACATGCCACTGTTCCAACGTTTGGGTCTGGAACGCTTGATCATCCCATTTCCCTGTTAACGCCGGGAAGCGCCCTGATGATCTCTTATTCTTTATCACTTCAACCGCTGCTTCTGGAAGCCGCTCTTCAGAGCATACAATGATCGCGGCAGGCCAATCATGAAAATCCACATTGACTTGAACATATTCACCATCACGGTCGTAAGCGATTTCACGAACATGGCCGCTCACCGGATCCCATAGCGTCGGGGTTCCCTTAGATCTCAAACGATATATAGCTGACTCAAGTGGTCGCGTGGATTCATTGGCTGGTTCATGCATCCTAAGTAATTTGCCATCCTGCGGAAGCAGCAAGAATACATCTGCATCTTCCACCTTGCGCTGCAACGACAAGCCAGGACCTTCAACACGGCGCGGTAGTTGTCTATTCAATTCGCTGATCGCCTCGTTGGCGTTCTGAACATATACAGCATGAGGAAGGAATAGCTGCTCTTCCTCTGGGACATTAATGCCTATGACAAGACCGCCTGCTTCAATCAGTTGTTGTACTCGCTCATGCGCATGCGCTTCCATGACTGTCGTACCACATAAAATCAATACTTTAAAGTTCTCGCCCGCAATGGCTAGCGCACCATCCTTGACCACAGCACGTTCAATGATCGTATCGTCGATAATATCAAAATCAAGATGATGTGTACGTAGTGCTCCTGGAAGAACATCCGTTTCTTTTCGATTGACGGAGCCTGTTACCTCACGGTAAGTATCTCTTATTCTCGTTACCGTTTGGTTTGGATCTCTAACCGATGCAGCCATAGGATGCTCAAGCGGCTTTACATCATCCAATGACATATTTCCCACGACAGCGTAAGAAGAATAATGCACCGCAATGTCTGCCACATGCTTGCCTTCACTTAACAAGGAAGACACACGGCTGACCGTATCGGCAAAAATACCATAGTGTTCAAAGTATGGCTGTCTCCAACCCGTATCTGGTGGTGCCCACTCCCACCACCCCCCTCGTGTGGAGTAATAGACGGCGTGGGGACTGAATAATGTCGCACCTGCTTGGAACCAAGGCACGAGCCAGTGCATGGTTTCCTCTATCGTCCCGCCCCATCCGCTCGAGTGAAATGCCTCCAACCATACACGAGACCCCTCATTCAGATGTACAATGGAGGCATTCGGTTTGATCTCCCCTTCCATATCACAGCCTGGGGAGTTGTAGTTACGATGTGTTTTGAAATAATCCAGATATAGCCGCTGTGCTCCATGTACGTCCACGCGACGAGCCGGACCCGCCTGATCGCAGCCGATCACCATACCATATTTCTTGTGCCAATTGCCTAACGGTCTGAACAAGCCCTCCTCAGCGAGTTCTGCGGCAATCGCATAAACACGTCTGCGAATGGTTTCCGCAATCGGAATGGGATCAAACAATGCCGGTAGTAACGGAATGAGGCTCTCCCCATATTGTTCTTCATATATTCTAGATACTTCTGGTGACCATAACGGCAATGGTGGTAGCTCATCTTGAAAGCTTCCAGCTATAGTACGACCCAAATCATTAGGGAAACGTCGTTCCATCTCACCATGCACGCGGTTTAGCAATGTGGCAACCGCTTTCGGATCATGCCAGTTATAGCCCTGACGTGTTGCCGCGTATATAAATTCAGTTGTTTCATAGAGTACTGCAGCATCACTAGGAATTTCTTCCTCTGACGTAAAACGTCGAAGCGAGTGTCCTGCATATTCAGGATGATCAGCAACAATTCTCGCCAATTCATTGGCTCCTGAAAAACCAATTTGATCAT